>NZ_LNSB01000029.1 GCF_001468285.1 Sphingopyxis sp. HIX
ATTAAGTTGTCCCCCCCCACCCCAAAACCGCCGGCGCGCCCCAGCCTGCAATCAACGCAATCGCAAAAAAAGAGGCGCCCGAAGGCGCCTCCCGATATTCGTCCGTTTGGGCGGCCTTGCATGGCCCGCGCAATTCTCAGTCGTCGCTGACCGGCTTCGACTGGAGCTGGATATAATTCTGCAGCCCCATGCGCTCGATCATCTCGAACTGCTTCTCGAGCTCGTCGACATGATGTTCCTCGCTCTCGAGGATGTCGGCGAACAGGTCGCGGCTGACATAGTCGCGCACGCTTTCCGAATGCGCGATCGCATCCTTCAGCAGCGGGATCGCCTCTTCCTCGAGCGCGAGGTCGGCCTTCAGGATCTCCTCGACCGTTTCGCCGACGCGCAGGCGGCCGAGCATCTGGAAATTGGGCAGGCCGCCGAGGAAGAGAATGCGGTCGGCCAGCTTGTCGGCGTGCTTCATCTCGTCGATCGATTCCTCACGCTCGAAATGCGCGAGCTTCGCGACGCCCCAATTGTCGAGCATGCGATAGTGCAGCCAGTACTGGTTGATCGCGGTCAGCTCGTTCTTGAGCGCCTCGTTGAGGAAATCGATGACCTTTTCGTCGCCCTTCATGATGTCAGTCCTGTCATTTTGTCTCGGGAGTGGGATGGGCGCATCATACCGCCCCAGACCCCTTCAGGCCAAGGTCAAAAATGGCGGAAAACCGAGAAAAATCAGGCGGTCGCGGCGACGTCGCTGATGATATTGCGAGCGAATGGCAGGCACTGGCCGCACTTGGGTTTGCGACCCAGTTGCGCATAGGCCGCCTTCGCGCACCGCACTTCGCCATTCCGCGCGACGTCGCGCAGCTGGCTCTCCCTTATTGCGTTGCAGACACAGACGACCATGTGCGAATCCTTCTCAACAACGCCGATGTAGGGATAGTGCGACGGACTCGCAACAGGAAAGTTGCGACTGGTTCGCATTCCGAACAGGTGCTCGCGAGGGACCGGGTGCTTCCGGATGCCATGGTCGATCCGCGCCGATTCGCGCGCCGCGACGTCCGATCGAAACTCGGCTATGTCCCGAGCGAAGGAGCAACGGATGAGCACCGACCGCGACACCGTGCGCGCCGATGACCGGGCCGCGGTGGACTATGCCGCCGAAGCCGCCGCGATGCCCTTATGGGTAGCAGCGGAGATCGACATGTTCGTGGCGGCGCTCGGCGGCGCGGGCCGGGTGCGCGCGGGCGACGGCGAGCATGTGTCGGTCGACGGGGCGCTGCGTTACACCGAAACCTATTGGTGCGAGCCCGCGCTGCGCGCCGTGCTGGCCGATGCCGGCTGGATCGTCGAAGACATGCTTCGCTGCACCGGCCGCCCCGGGGATCCCTGGCTGAGCGTCCGCGCGCGTCGCGGGTGACGTCTCGGGCGACCCGCGCGCCCGACATGCAAATTGCGCATCGCGGTGGGAGCTTTCGCTTGCCCCTCGCGGCGTTCGCGGGCATAGGCGCGCGCATCATTTCCGCCCCCCAAGCAACCAAAGGCGCACCCCATGAAAGTCCAGGTCTATGTGACGCTCAAGCCCGGGGTGCTCGACCCGCAGGGCAAGGCGATCCATCATGCGTTGGAAGGCCTCGGCTTCGGCGGCGTCAGCGACGTGCGCGCGGGCCGCTTCATCGAGCTCGAGGTCGCCGACGACACGAGCGACGCCGATCTCGACGCGATGTGCGCCAAGCTGCTCGCGAACACGGTGATCGAAAACTACCGCATCCAGCGCGCCTGAAGGGAAACAGAGCCATGAAGACCGCCGTCATCGTCTTTCCCGGCTCCAACTGCGACCGCGACATGGCGGTCGCGCTCGAAACGGTCACCGGCCAGGCGCCCGCGATGGTGTGGCACCGCGAGAGCGAACTTCCCGCGGGCATCGACTTCATCGCGCTTCCCGGCGGCTTCTCCTATGGCGATTACCTCCGCTCGGGTGCGATGGCGGCGCGGTCGCCGATCCTGACCGCGGTGACCGAGGCGGCGGCGCGCGGCGTGCCCGTGCTCGGCGTCTGCAACGGCTTCCAGGTGCTGACCGAGGCGCAGCTGCTCCCAGGCGCGCTGATGCGCAACGCGGGGCTCAACTTCGTCTGCCGCACCGTGCCGCTGACGGTCGAGAACAGCCAGTCGCTGTTCACCGCGGGCTATCAGGCGGGCGAGGCGATCGACATTCCGGTCGCGCACCACGACGGCAATTATTTCGCCGACGCCGCGACGCTCGACCGGCTCGAGGGCGAGGGGCGCGTCGCCTTCCGCTACGCCGACAGCGTCAACGGCTCGGCGCGGGGCATCGCGGGCGTGCTCAACGATGCCGGCAATGTGCTCGGCATGATGCCGCACCCCGAACGCGCGATCGACCGCGCGCACGGCGGCACCGACGGGCTACGCCTGTTCGAGGCCGCGCTCGGCGTCCTCGCCTGACGGCAGCGGCTCGGCCGCCGTCCGCTGCGGCCACCAGCGCTCGACGATAACGAGCACGCTCGGCCACAGGCAGGTGTTCCAGATGTCGTGCCAGTGCGCGGTGTCGGGCGCGAGCCGCCCGCGCAGATATTCGCCCTCGATATCGAGCCATTCGCCGGCCAGCGCCGCGGCGACGACCGCGATCCATGCCAGCCAGGCCGGGCGCCGGAGCCCCAGCCGCATTAGCAGATAGACCGCCATGCCGGCGTAGATGTGCAGCGCATCCTTGCTGAGCCCGCTGCCGTCGATCAGCACCAGCTTGAGCTGCTGATAGAGGAGCGTCGCCTCGTCGGTCACGCGGTCACACCTTCGCCTTGAAGGGCGTGAAGTCGGTGCCCTCGTCGAAGACGTCGACGCCCTCGCGGCGTTTCAGCGCACCGACGACCACATAGGTGACCGGGGTCAGTGCAATTTCCCACGCGGTCTTGAAGAGCCATTGGAACAACACAACCTCGTACAACTGCTCCGGTGGCCATCCGGCAAGCCCGTAAAAGGCTAGCGGGTAGAAAATTAAGCTGTCGAGTCCTTGGCCAATGACCGTGGAGCCAATCGTCCGCATCCACAGGTGGCGCCCCGCCGTCCAGATCTTCATCCGTGCGAGGACATAGCTGTTGGCGAATTCGCCGACCCAGAACGCGAGCATCGACGCGATCACGATGCGCCAGCTGTTGCCGAAGACGAACTCGTAGCTTTCTTGCCCGGGCCAGCCCTTGGCGGGGGGCAGCGATACGACGACCCACGCCATGAACGCCATGAACGCGAGCGCCGCGAACCCCGTCCAGATCACGCGCCGCGCGCGCGCATAGCCATAGACCTCGGTCAGGACATCGCCGATGATGTAGCTGATCGGGAAGAAGAGCACGCCGGCGCCGAACGCCCATTCGGCGCCGTTCGGCAGCACGATATAGCTGGGTTTCGACGCGCCGATGATGTTGCTGAGGAGCAGGATCGCGACGAAGGCCGCCATCAGCAGGTCGTAATAGCGGAAATGCCGCACGGCGGCGGCACTGGTGCGGATTGGGGTCGCTGCGGGCTCGGTCATCGAACCGCTGCTTAACGCGCTTTGATCCTCACGCAAACCACGCTATTCGCGCGATCCACAGCCTCGTGCACGCGCCCGTAGCTCAGCTGGATAGAGCACCCGCCTTCTAAGCGGGTGGTCGCAGGTTCGAATCCTGCCGGGCGCGCCAGACTTTCGCGTTTTGCCATTTCGGCAGGTGCGAAAATTTCGAAACGCGATCATTGATGTCAAGCGGCGATCCGCGCTTCGCAAATTTGTCCGACGCGGGAGCTCGAGAGCAGAATCCGGCTGGCTGTTCATACGGCGTCCGCCAACTTCTTTTTTGTGGCGGTCGATGGGGGTATCCGAATAACATGGTCGTGCGAGCGGCGGACAATATGGGGGTGTCATGAAAAGGCGGGCTATTATTTGTGCTCTTTTACTTGCGCTGCCTTCGGCCGGGGCCGCGCAGGAATATAGCGCCGAAGAACTGGCCGAAAGGATTCGCGCGACGGTCGGGAGCGAGGCAGCCGCACCACGGCAGGCGCCGGGTGCCACCCGCACTTTTTCCTTCGAGAATGGCGTCGATAGCGGGCGCAAGCCCGAACATATCGCGCCGCCGCCCAAGGCCGTGCCCGCTCCGCCGCCGCGACCCGCGCCGAGCGCGGAAACCTGCACCGCCGCCGCCAATTTTCACGGAATCCTGTTCGAACTGGGATCGGCCCGAATCGCCGACGATCGCGAGACCTCGGCCACGCTGAGCGAATTGGCGCGCGCGCTGACCACCCCCGACCTGGCCCATCTGTCGCTGATCATACGCGGCCACACCGACACAAGCGGGGGTGACCGAGTCAATCTGCCGCTGTCGCAGCGGCGCGCCGAAGCCGTCGCCCGCCGCCTGATCGCCGCCGGGGTTGGTCCCGGCCGCGTCCGGGCCCGGGGCATGGGATCCAGCGTCCTGGCGGACCCCGGCGACCCGACGGGATTTCAGAACCGCCGCGTCGACATCTGTTTCTGATCGGCCTTATTCGACAATATAGGTCAGCGTATCGACCGATAAGTCGGGGGCTGCCTTGGTCGCGGCCTCGATCAGCGCATCCGGCCCGTCGAAGCGTTCGAGCGGGGTGAAGGCCGCGTCGGGTACGGCATGTGCGATGCGCGGCAGGAAATCGTCGCTGGCGGCAAGGCAGGTCACCCATTCGGTCACACCGCGCGTTTGGCCACGGATCACATAGGGATCCTGGTCGCCCGGCATGCGCAGCACTTCCCCCGGTGCGAGACGGTACGCCGGCCGCCCGGGATTGGGAAAGAGCCGGGTGACCTTGCCGTCGGCGTCGGCATAATAGCAGGCGACATAAGCGGGTTCGGCGACCGTAACCTGGAAGGCCAGCTTGTCGGTCGCGGCCACGCGCGGCAGGTCGCCCGTGTTGTAGCGGAACGGACCGGGAGCGCCCGCGACATGCACCGCGGGCCGGCCCGTCGCGGGCCGGTTCATCGGCGCCGGGGTGGCCTCTATCTGATGGAGCTTTTCGAACAGTTCGAAGCGAATTTCGCCCGAAGGGGGTAGCCCCTGGCTGCGTTCGAACGCCGCGATCGCTTGCCGCAACTGCACCGGGGTGGGATTGGCCGGGGCCAGGCCGCGACGCACCATCGCCGCGACGATCGCCTCGCGCTGCGCCGGGGGCTTCATCTTCCGATATTCGTCCCAGAGCGCGGCGCGCGTGTCGGCCGAACCGACCGCCGCGAGGCACTGGGCATAGGGCACCTGGATGAAGGAACCGACCGCCTGGATCATCGCGAGGTCGATCAGCGCCTTGACCCCCGCATGCAAACCATCGGTCTCGCTGCTGCTCATCGACAGCGAGCCGCCGAGAAAGCTGAGCGCGCCGCTCACCAGCCGCGCCTTGCTCTTCGATTCGAGCGTCAGGGTCGCGGAACTGAACGTGCCGTCGATGAGCTTCTGGTTGGCATCGAGCAGATAGAAGGACACCGTCAGGTTCGAGATACCGGTCCGGTTCGTCGCATTGGCGCCGATGACCGATGCGATCGACAGGCCGCCGCCGCCGTCCTTCGTGCTGACCTGCTGGTCGAGCCCGGTCAGCGATCCCGCGGTTCGCAGAAACCCCCCCTTCCTGTTTTCCGGCAAGTTGTCGGGATCGAAGGCGATCGTAAAAAAATGGCTGCGCTGCGACATCTTGGTCGCCGCGCCGATGATCATGTCGCGCGTAAAGCCGCCCTTGCCGTCGGGATCGTCGATTCCCGCCGGAATCAGGTAGAAGCCCGAACCCGCGCTGCTGCTGCGCGACAAGAGTTCGTCCATGCACGAGAGCGCGGGATCGAACGCGCTCTGGGCATTGACCGGAACATTGGACGGCCGGCCCGGACTCGGACGCTTTTGCGCCGCGGCCGACGGAATGAGCATCGCCGCGGCGACAAGCGTTCCGAGCGTGCGGTGTACGATCGTCATCGGGTCAGCGCACCATGTCGAGCAGATGCGGGGGAAGCTTGCTCGTCTTTCCTATCGCGGGGCATTGCTCGCCATTGCTGGTGCCGACGAAATAGATCGTGTCGGCGAGGACGATCTGGCCCTCCTGGCCCAGTGCGAGCGTATCGGGTCGCGGCTGGGACCGCGGGTCATTATCCTCGTCGCCGCGCGGCAGCGTGCGCGGGTCGCAGCGGACGAATTGCGGGACGAACGACACGTCGGGCCCCGCCATCGTGTGGAGCATCTGCGTCGTGTTCGCGATTTCGATCGGCGCGCCCGAGGCCTCGGTGCCGAGGTCGACCTCCTTCGCGCGCGGGGGCTGCACGTCGGGAACGCGAACCCGCACGGGATTGCGCGGCGCCGCCAGCGCCGCCGCCTGCGCCTGGGCCACATGGGGCGTGACCAGCCCGATCGCGAGGATGAAGCCGATGACCGAATGCCGCATGATGCTTCTCCTCAACAGCCGCGCCGCGTCGAACCGAGAACGATGTTCGACGATGCCCAGGGAATGAAATCGACCGCCACGACGGTGCCGACCGACACCAGCGAGCGTGCGCTGCCCTGGCGTCCCGGCCCCGCCGTCGCGGCGCTGATCCGGGCGCTGCTGCCGGGCAGCAGCGAAATGGCGGCCGCGGTTCCGATGCGGCTGTGAAGCCGCACATCGCCATGCACGTCGCCGCACACCGTCGCCTCGCTGATCGAGGCGCGCGACCCCGCGCCGGCCGCGAGCGCAACGCGGACATTGCCGCTGGCGCTTTCGGTCGCCGACCCGTCGACCGTCGCGCCCTCGCGCACATTGGCCGATTCGATGCGCGCCTGCGATCCCGGCCCGGCGGCGATCGCGACGCTTTGCGACACGTTCGACGAAAGCCTGACATCGCCGCTGACCCGCGCCGCCTGGGCATGGGCGGCCGCGGCGAGGGCGGTCGTCGCGAGCAAGCTCCCCGCAAGCCAAAAAGCCCGATTTTTCATCGATCGTCTCCTGCACAGGCGACCGGTGCGGTGCCCTCTACCGTTCTTCGGGTGGGCATTTCACGCCCTGTGCGGATTTTCCCCCGGGTCATCGTCATATTTTTTCGACCGTGAAGCGGATCGTACGCTGTTCGCGGACGGCCTGGCCGGCAAGGCGCGAGCCCGCGTCGAGCAGCGAGCGGTCGCCGCCCGCATCGCCCGTCGCGACCACGAGAAATTCGTAGCGGCCGGCCGGCGGCGTGATGCGAAAGCCCGCGCCGCCGCGCGGCAACCGGACGCGCTCGCCCGCGCGCAGCCGAAGCGGCTCGCCCGTTTCGGTTGCCGGGATGACCGGACTGGTGTCGCCCGCGGGATCGCGCAGCCACACGCGGACGGCCGCCGCGCGCGCGACCGATATGTCGAGGTGGACCCGGTCTTTGAGGGCATAGACGCCCGCGGGTCGGTCGAGCGCCACCGACAGGCCGATCGCGTCGGGTGCCGCGGCGCTGCCCGATGCAGCGAGCAGCGCACAAACAGGCAAGGCCGACCAGCGCATCATTCTTCATCCCCCCGCATATCCGCCGCGCGCCGCAGCAGGTCGTCGGCCCGGCGCGGGTCGGCGGCGACGCCGATCCCCTCGCGATGGATTTGAGCCATGTCCTCCACCGCCGCCACCGATCCCTTTTCGCCTGCCCGCTCCAAAAAACCCAGTGCGATTTTCATCGAGGCGGGATCGCCGGGTCCCGACAGCCACAGGTCGCGGCCGTGCGCCGCCAGCCCGTCGGGATCGCCGGCGAGCGCCGCGCGGCGCCAATAGGCGGAGGCGAGGCGCGCGCCCCCGTTGAGTGCATGCGCCTGGCCGGTCAGAAACAGGATTCGCCCCGAATCGGGCCGCGCGCGCGCCGCGGCCCCGCAGCGCTCGACCGCCGCCGCGATTCCCGCGGGTTCGTCCGCCGCGCCGGGTGCGTCGAGCGCCCGAAGGGCGGCTTCGCAATCGCGCAGCGGCGCGGCGCGCAGCATCGACCAGCCATAGCCGGCCGCGACGACGAGCAGCAACGCCCCGGCGGCGGCGAGCGCCATTCTGCGCGCCGACCATTTTTGTGGCGCCCGATCGGCGGCGGCCGTCCACAAATCGGCAAGATCGTCGATCCGCTCGGCCGGGCGCAGCACGATGCGTCCCGCCTGCGCCGCCGCGGTCAGGGCCGCGCGCGTCGCCTCGTCCGCCGCGTCCAGGTTGCGCTTCGCAAAGGCGAAGACCGGCGGGGTTGCGGGCGGCGCCTGTTCGAGCGCGCGAAGGATGTGCCGGACCTTGGCCTCGAATGCGTCGATCGGCTCGATCGTGCCGCGCCCGCCCGGCGCGATGCTGCCGGTGGCGATGACCGGGGCCGCGGGCGGCGCATGGCGCGCGCCTTTGTCGGCGAGTGCGAGTGCGAGCCCGAAGGAGCGGCCCGAAAAATCGCGGCGCAGAAAACGGATCATCACGCCGTCGAGGCGGCGGGCATCGGGCTCCCCTGCGCGCGCGTCGGCCAGCATGTCGAGCGCGTCGGGATGCTGGTGGCCGACCGCGAAGCGCTCCTGCCCGTCGAGCGTCGGCATCGGCTCGGCGCGCACGGCGGTCAGGATCGCCTCACCCAGGATCACGACGGGAAACCGGATTTCGACGACGCCGCCCGCCATGACCTAGACGAACCCCAGCGTGAGGCTGTGTGTCCTGAGCCGCGTCATCGGCGATTCGTCGCGGTCCCAGAAGGCGTCGACGCCGCCGTCGCGGTCGGGAAGCCCCGACAACCAGGTGACGCCGCCCGAATCCGCAATGCGGACGCCCGTCCCGGCGGGGATCAGCGCCAGCGCGTCGGGCGACAGCGCGACGCTGACCAGCCAGTCGCCCGATCCCGGCGCGCGCACGATGCGGACCGTCACCCCGGCTTCGCCGAGCACCAGTTCGTCGGGATCGCCGTCGTCGGCCGCCATGCGTACGAAGCTGCGATCGAAGCGGCGATCGGCCCAACGCATTTCCAGTTCGGCGAGCACCGCGCGCCGCGCGCCCAGATAGGCGCGCCGCGCCGAGGGCGAGGCCCAGACGCGCGCCGCATCGTCGTCGCGCCATGGGGCGCCGCGCGCATAGTCCGCAAGCCGCGGCTCCAGCTCGGCGATTTCGGCCTCTTCGAGCGTCTCATGCTGGCGGTTCAATATCTCGGCGAGCGCCTGCGCTTCGGAAATCTTCATCGCGCCGCCTCCAGCATCCGCGCACGCAGCTTGCCGAGCACGCAATCGCTGAGCAGCGCCTCGGCCTTTTCGCGGATATGGTGGAATTTGCGGCGGCTCATCCCGATCTTCAGGCAAAAGGCCGAGACGGTGGTGTCGCCGCGATGCAGCGACACGGCATAGATTTCGCCATGCGGTTCGGGCAGTTCGCCGCGGCATTCGTTGAGATAGGCGAGCCCGCGCTGGAAATCGGGCAGCATCTCGACATCGGCTGCGCCGACATCGAACACATCTTCGGGTTCGTAATAATCGTCGCAGAATTGCACGAAATAGGCCCTCACCGTGTCGGGCTCGCGCGGCAGATTCTTGTCGGCCGGGAAATGATCGCGGACATGGTCGGCGACGGCTTCGCAAACCGCTTTCGAATAGCGTTCGCGGGGATCGTCGCGATGATCGTCCCAGCCGTGCTCGTTACGCAGCAGAGCGAGGATCGGCTGCAGGCGCCGCCAGGTCTTGGCGCGATTCTCGACGTCGGACGAGGCGCGCAGCCGCATGCGATAGAGGCCGCTGCGCAGGCAGCCCCAGACGACCGCCGGGCCGTCGGGGCCCGTCAGCCGTTCGCCGGCTCTGACCAGTTCGTCGCGCATCGGTTCGGCATCTCCAAAAAGGCTGATCGCGGCGGCATACATCGTGCTGCGCGGGGGCGCGGCGCCGGCGCGGCGCCCTTCGTTGGCGGCAAGCGCCGCGCGGGTCCTGTCGAGCGCGCGCGCGGCCCGGTCGACGAAGCGCGTCCAAAGCGCCTCGTCCGGCTTCCCGTCGCGCCCGATCGAATCGACGACCTCGTCGACGAGTGGCGTCACTATGCCGAGGATCGATCGGCTCGAAATGGTCCAGTTGGACTCGAGCCAATAGCGATCGTCCGGTCCGAGCTGCCCCATGCTATTCCCCCGATTGCGTCGAATAGCTATCGAGGCACCCTTTCGATCTCAACGAAAAATTTCTCATATTATCCGGCGTGTGCAGGTTCCGCTATTTACAGCGCGGAGCGCCCACACTGGTGTCGACCGTCAAAACCTGTTTCCTGTGGGCTGAATTGGTCGCCGGCATACCGATATCGGTGCTTCCGGTGGGAGGCGGTCCATTGGCGGCCCCGACATCCGTCGCGCCATCTTCATACGGCGTCTTTAGGATGTCTTTTGCGAATGTTGAGCCGGATGGGCCACCGAAACAAAGACAGCCCCCGGCCGCGAGGCCGGAGGCTGTCCCGAACCGGTCAATATTTGGGAGCGCCGATCGAGGCCTGCGTCGCCGAGGCGATGGCACCCTTGCCGGTGGCGACCGCGACCTGAACGTTGCTCTTGGCGTCAATGTCGACATTGCCGCCGATGCGGGTATCCTCGAAGATCGTCGCCTGATCGGCGCGCGCCCGAGCCCCGTCGCCGGTGGCGACCGCGACCTGAACATTGCTCTTGGCCTTGATGTTGACGTTGCCGGCGATGTCGGTCGACGCCTGGCGCGACTGACCCGAGGCGGCGGCCGCCTGAGCGTGGGCGGGAGCCGCGAAGGCGACCGAAGCGGCGACGAGGGCGAGGGCGGCGGTTGCGTTGCGAATGATGGTCATGATGTCTCTCCGGTGGGAGGCGGGATGCCTCTGTCCTGTCATCGGGTGGGCGGCGCAGGGGGTGTGCGCAAAGTGCGAAAATTTTTTCGCGCGCACCGCCCGGCGGGTATCCGGAGCGCGGCTGGATACGGCGCCCGTGCGCCGTGCGAGCTCCGCTATGCCATTCGAAACGGTGTATAATCGGAACGATCGCGATTGCGGAGAAGCGCCGCGCGCCATATAGGATTCGCGGGGTCACGAAAACTTGTCGACGGGTATCCGGTTCAAGGGGGATTCCGGCAGATGCTCAGCCGCCTGCGCGTCATTATTTTGTTTTTTCTTGCGGTGCCCGCCGCGATTCTCGCCCTGTCCGCGACGCCCGCGGCCGCGCAGCCGAAGAATGTCGCCCTGATCATCGCCAATTCGCGCTACGAGCAGGCGACCGCGCTCAGCAATCCGCCCGCCGATGCCAATCTGATCAAAAATGCCCTCACCGCGGTCGGCTTCAGCAACGTCGCGGTGGTGCAGGATGCGACGCGCGCGCAGATGGAAGGCGCGCTGCGCAACTTCAGCCTGCTCGCCGACCAGGCCGATGTCGCGCTGATCTACTACGCCGGTCACGGCATGGAACTGAACAACACCAACTATCTGATCCCGGTCGATGCCCGGCTCGCGCGCGACCGCGATGCCGAGATGGAAGCGGTCAAGCTCGACACGCTGATGCAGATGGTCGAGAATACGCGGCGGCTGCGCATCGTGATTCTCGACGCGTGCCGCAACAATCCCTTCGATGCCAAGATGGTCCGATCGCTGGGCGGCACCCGCGCCGTGTCGCGCGGACTGGCGGCGGTCGAGCCGGTCGGCGAAAGCCTGGTCGTCTATGCCGCAAAGGCGGGAAAGACCGCGGCCGACGGCACGTCGGGCAACAGCCCCTTCGCCCGCGCGCTGGCGCGCCGCCTGATCGAGCCGGGGCTCGAGATCAGCTTCGTCTTCCGCAAGGTGCGCGACGATGTGCTGCAGGAAACCTCGGGCGAGCAGGAGCCTTTCCAATATGGCTCGCTGTCGGGTCAGGAATTTTATTTCGTCCCGCCGAAACCGGGCTCGGCGCCCGCGGCGCGGGTCGTGGATATGGAGACCGAAGCCTGGGACCTGTGCAAGACCGGCGCGACGCGCGGACCCTGCGACTCCTATATCAGCCGCTATGCCGGCGGGCGGTTCGAGGAACTGGCGCGCGCGCGCCTGTCCGATTTCGGCGCCCCCGCAGCCGCGCCGGGCCTTTTTGCCCAGGCCGAGGCCGTCGCCGAGCTGGGCATCCATGTTCGTGGCGCGGGAGGCGACGGGATTGCGGTCGACGCCGTCGATCCGCGCGGGATCGCATCGGGGCAATTGTTCCCGGGCGACATCATCATGAGCATCAACAGCGCGAGCCCGGATCGTTCCGTGGCGCCCGCCTCGCAGCTTTCGGGCGCGATGGGCGCGCAGGGTCGCATCAAGCTTTTGGTCAAGCGGGGGCCGTCGACGTCGATCGTCATCTTGCGCAAATAGGGGGAGAAGTTCGAGTGGCGGTGATGCGAGGAGTCGCGATGGGGCTGGGGCTGGTCGCGGCATGCGGTGCGGCGGTGCCCGCGCTTGCCCAGAAGACGGCGACCTATGAAGCGCGCTTCGAGCCCAAGTTCGGAGGCATTTCCGACCAGGAATCGATCGCCGTGCTGAATTTCAACGGCAAGGACGGCGATATCTTCGCCTCGACGCTGGCGGGCGTGCTGCAGTCGGCGCAGCTCGACGGCCGCAGCCTCTTCGTCGTCAAGACGCTCGACAGCATGAACTACCGGTCGGGGACCGACATTTCGCGCGCCGAAGTGGCGCAGGCGATCCGCCAGGGCGAAAAACTGGGGGTGAAGATCGTGTTCACCGGCACGGTCAGCGCGGCATCGATCACCACCACCAACTTCAACCGCGAGGAGACCGTCTGCGCCGAAAGCAGCGGTTTCCTGAAATGCAAACGGCAGACGACGCGCAAGATCCCCTGCTCCAAGGTGGTCGGCCAATATACGGTGACCCCGCGCGCGATGCGGGTCAGCAACGGCCAGGTCGTCTATTCGCAGACCGCATCGGCGCAGGGCGAATATACGATTTGCGAAGGCCAGCTACAGAGCAACGCCAGCCTGGGCGACGTGTTCGGCGGCCTTTTCGGCGGCAAGAAGAAGGATGGCGAGATGAAGCCCGAAATCTCGTCGCCCGACGGATTGCTGGGCGCGCTGCGCGCCGAGGCGGCGGAGAAGATCCGCCTCGATATCGCCCCTTACAACCGGTCGGTGACGGTGACCTTCATGGACAAGGTCGGGAAATTCTCGAAGGCCGAGAACGAACAATTCGCCGGCGCGCTCGCCTTTGCCGGCGCCGGCCGGCTCGATCGAACCTGCGCCCTGTTCGAGACGCTCTACGCCCAGCCGCACAACCAGAACAATATCTCGGTGCTCTACAATATGGGGGCGTGCCAGGAAGTGTTGCTGCCCGAAGAGCCGGGCGCGGCGCTCGCCTATTACGCCAAGGCGGACCAGCTGCTGACCAAGCCCAACAAGCTGATCTCCGACGCCTTTTTGAGGACCAAGGCCGCGGTCGGCCGCGATCGCTCGCTCGCACCCTGATCTGGCGCCATATGGTGCGCCCATGGCGTCCGGCTCACTTCGTCTTTTTGAGGGCCGAGCTGACCAGCGGGAGAGGGGCGGGCGTGCGCAAGGTGCCGAGCGGGGATCGGCACCCTTTCTTTCGGCATTCGGACCGTGCTGAATCGCCTCCGGCCTAGGCCCCGACCGACAAGAATGCCGTTACCGTCAGCCGCCCGTCGCGCGGGTTCGCGGGCAATGCCGCACCGGGCGAAATGGCGCCGCTGTGGAGGTTGCTGCTGCGATAGAGCAGGGCGCGGTTGAAGCGCGCCTCGGCCACATGAATGCACTCGAACTGCACGGTATCGCCCGCGACATAGCCCGGCGCGGGCGGCCCGGCGTAGCGCAGCTCGGTGTCGAGCTGGCGGAAATAGAGGTCGCGGCGCGCCTCGTCGACGGTCTCGAACCCCGTCGACCGGTGACGGAAGAAGGCGGTGCCGTCATGGTCTGCCGACAGATAATGGACCAGCGCGATGCGGTCGGGGGTGAAGGCGTCGACATGCGGCAGCCGCTGCGGCATCGATAGCGCCTCCGCGGGGGTGCAGACGATCGAAAAGCTCGCGTCGATCACCTCGACCGGTCCGCTGCGCCCGAAAGCCTGCGCCACGGCCGCGGCGATCGCCGGCAGCCGCGCCGCGAAATAGCCCTCGGGCAGCGCGGCGCGGACGCCCGGATAATGGTGGAGCGCGGCCTCGAACGCCGCCGCCGCGGCGAAATCGCGCAGCGCGCCGGGGTCGGGCGCAAAATCGTCGAGCATGCAAAGCGGCTGCGCCTCGTCGCCGATCGCCGCGATGCGGGGAGGCGCCGTCGCCATCAGTGCGTCAGCCGTTCGGCGAGGAAGTCGACGAAGACGCGCACGCGCGCCGGCGTGTTCGCTCCGCCCGCAAAGACCGCATGCACCGCCTCGACATCGCCGGGATTATAGTCCTCGAGGATCGGCACCAGCGCGCCGCGCGCCATTTCCTCGGCGACGCTGAAGGTGCCGACGCGCGCGATGCCGACGCCCATGGCGGCGAGCTGCCCCAGCGTCTCGCCATTATTCGCCTCGATATTGCCCTGCACCGCCAGCGCATAGTCGCGCGCGCCGTCGCGGAACGGCCACACCGGTTCGGCGCGGCGAAAGTTGAAGTTCAGGCAATTATGCGCGTGCAGATCCTCGGGCACGCGCGGCGTGCCATGGCGTTCGAGATAGGCGGGGGCGGCGACGATGATGCGGCGGTTCTCGCCCAGCTTGCGCGCGGTGAGCGGACTGTCGGCGAGCGGGCCGAAGCGGATCGCGACATCGGCCTGTCCGCCCGCGACATCGACGATCCGGTCGGCAAGGCTGATGTCGACCAGGATATGCGGATAGAGCGCGACGAAGTCGCCGATCAGCGGCACGACGGCCAGCCGTCCGTGCGCTTGAGAGGCGCTGACGCGCAGGCGTCCGCGCGGCGCGCCTTGGTCGGCGATCGCCTGTTCGGCATCGCGGAGGTCGGACAGGATGCGCCGCGCCGCGCGCAGATAGGCTTCGCCCTCGGCGGTCAGCGTTAGCGCGCGCGTCGACCGCAGCAGCAGCCGCACCCCGAGCCGCGCCTCGATCGCCGACACCGCGCGGCTGATCGCCGAGGGCGAAAGGCCGAGCAGGCGCGCGGCAGCCGAAAAGCTGCCCTGTTCGATGGCGGTGGCAAAGATTTCCATCTCGCCGGTGCGGTTGGCGCGGCTTCGGTCCATCTTTGCGTTAGACGCACAAATCTTTGGCGCGATCAAGCTCTAAACAGCGAGCGCCAGCGGCTCCATTTGTGCGCCTTGCGTCAAACAAGGGCAGGACACAGGGTCATGAAGGTCAATTTTCCGCTTCTCGCGCTCGCCACCGGGGCGTTCGGCATCGGCATCACCGAATTTGCGCCAATGGGACTGCTCCCCGACATGGCCGCGGGGCTCGGCGTGTCGATCCCCGCCGCGGGGCTGCTCGTCTCGGCCTATGCGCTCGGCGTGCTGCTCGGCGCGCCGCTGATGACGCTCACCACCGCGCGGATGAACCGGCGCACTTTGCTCATCCTGCTGATGGGCATCTTCACGCTGGGCAATTTCCTGTCGGCGATCGCCCCCGATTATACGACGCTGATGGTCGCGCGCGTCATCACTTCGCTCAACCATGGCGCCTTTTTCTTTTTCGGGGTCGGGTCGGTCGTCGCGGCGAGCATCGTGCCGCCCGAAAAGCGCGCGAGTGCGGTCGCGGCGATGTTCATGGGGCTGACTCTCGCCAATGTCGTCGGGGTGCCGCTAGCGCCGTGGATCGGCGAAAGTTTCGGCTGGCGCACCGCCTTCGGCGCGATCGCCATCTGGGGGCTCGTCACCATGGCGGCGCTGCGCTTCGCGCTCCCCGACCTCAGCGACATGGCGGGCGGCGACATGCTCGCCGAACTCGGCGTGCTGCGCCGCGGCACCGTGCTGGTCGCGCTCGCGCTGACCGCGATCGGCTCGGCGGCGATGTTCACCGTCTTCACCTATATCGCGCCGATCCTGCGCGACGCGACAGGGGCGGGCACGCTCTATGTGACCGCGATGCTCGTCATCTACGGGCTCGGCCTGACGCTCGGCAACTGGCTCGGCGGGGTCTTCGCCGACCGCTCGATCGACCGCACGCTGATCGTCTCGCTCACAGCGCTCGCTGCGACGCTCCTGGTCTTCGCGCTCACCATGGCCTCGCCGCTCGCCGCGCCGCTCACCATCTTCGTCTGGGGCGTCGCGACCTTCGCGATCGTGCCGCCGCTCCAGATGCGCGTGATGGAGGCGGCGTCCGACGCCCCCAACCTCGCCTCGGCGGTCAATATCGGTGCCTTCAACTTCGGCAATGCGATCGGCGCGGCGGCGGGCGGTGCGGTGATCGGGCTCGGCTTCGACTATCCCGTCGTGTCGGTGACGGGAGCGGCGATGGCCCTCGCCGGACTCTCCATCGTGCTGGCAACGCGAAATAAAGCGCCGGCGGCGACGCTTTGCGCCTGATCGGAATTTTCGATCAAAGCGCCGGAGTTTTTCACTTTCCGCACTGCAACATATATGGCTAGGGGGAGCCTCCAACAACAAAGGAAGGCTCTCCATGTCCGTGCTCAACACCACCCTCAAGCCCTTCAACGCGACCGCCTACAAGGACGGCAAGTTCGTCGACATCAGCGACGCCGACGTGAAGGGCAAATGGGCGGTCTTCTTCTTCTACCCGGCCGACTTCACCTTCGTCTGCCCCACCGAGCTCGAAGACCTCGCCGACATCTATCCGACGCTCCAGAAGATGGATGTCGAGGTCTATGCCGTGTCGACCGACACGCATTTCTGCCACAAGGCCTGGCACGACACCTCGCCCGCGATCGGCAAGATCAACTATTATATGGTCGGCGACCAGAACCACGCGATCTCGAACAATTTCGAAGTCCTGCGCCCGGGCGTCGGCCTCGCCGACCGCGGCACCTTCGTGCTCGACCCCAATGGCGAGATCCAGCTGCTCGAAATCACCCCCGAGGGTGTGGGCCGCAACGCCGCCGAATTGCTCCGCAAGATCAAGGCGCTGCAATATTGGGTCAGCCACCCCGGCGAAGTCTGCCCCGCGAAGTGGGAAGAGGGCGCCGAGACGCTCGCCCCCTCGCTCGACCTCGTCGGCAAGATCTAAGCTGACCGCACAAGGCCGGAGGGGCGGCGGCACGATCGCCGCCCCACGGTTTCTCTCCCCCTCTCGCAGGAGCTCTCCCCATGCTCGACGCCAATCTGAAGCAGCAGCTTCAAGGCCTCCTCACGAATCTTCGTGAACCGATCCAACTCGTCTCGTCGCTCGGCGACGATGCCAAATCGGCCGAGCTGGCGACCCTGCTGGGCGACATCGCCGCGCTCTCCGACATGGTCAGCGTGACGCAGGCCGACGACGACGCGCGCCGCCCCAGCTTCCTCATCCGCCGCGCCAGCGACGCGCAGGTCGCCGTGCGTTTCGCCGGCATCCCGATGGGGCATGAATTCACCTCGCTCGTCCTCGCTTTGCTGCAGGTCGGCGGCCATCCGCCCAGGGTCGCGCCCGAGGTGCTGGAGCAAGTGGCGGCGCTCGACGGCGACTTCCACTTCGAAACCTATTTCTCGCTGTCGTGCCAGAATTGCCCCGACATCGTGCAGGCGCTCAACCTGATGTCGGTCGTCAACCCGCGCATCACCCACACCGCGATCGACGGCGGGTTGTTCCAGGCCGAGGTCGAGGCGCGCAAGATCATGGCGGTGCCGACGATCTTTTTGAATGGCGAGAATTTCGGCCAGGGCCGCATGGAGCTCGAACAGATCCTCGCCAAGCTCGACAGCGGCGCCGAGGCGAAGGCCGCCGAAAAGATCGCGGCGAAGGACGCGTTCGACGTGCTCGTCGTCGGCGGCGGCCCTGCGGGCGCCGCGGCCGCCATTTACGCGGCGCGCAAGGGTATCCGCACCGGCATCGCCGCCGAACGTTTCGGCGGGCAGGTGCTCGACACGATGGGAATCGAGAATTTCATCTCGGTCCAGCACACCGAAGGGCCGAAGCTCGTCGCGCAGCTCGAGCAGCATGTGAAGGATTATGACGTCGACATCATGAACCTGCAGCGCGCCGAGAAACTGATCCCCGCGAAGGTCGAGGGCGGCTTGCATGAAGTCGTGCTTGCGAGCGGCGCGTCGCTCAAGGCACGCACTATCATCCTCTCGACCGGCGCGCGCTGGCGCCAGCTCGGCGTGCCGGGCGAGGACAAGTATCGCAACAAGGGCGTGGCCTATTGCCCGCACTGCGACGGCCCGCTCTACAAGGGCAAGCGCGTCGCGGTGATCGGCGGCGGCAACAGCGGCGTCGAGGCGGCGATCGACCTCGCGGGCCTCGTCGCGCATGTCACGCTGATCGAATATGACAGCGAACTGCGCGCCGACGCCGTGCTCCAGCGGAAATTGGCGAGCCTGCCCAACGTCAAGATCATCACCTCGGCGCTGACCACCGAAGTCCTCGGCGACGGCGAGAAGGTGACGGGCCTGTCGTACAAGGATCGGGGCAAGGACGCGCCGCACCAGATCGAACTCGAAGGCGTGTTCGTGCAGATCGGTCTCGTTCCCAACACCGAGTGGCTGAAAGACAGCGTCACGCTGTCGGGCCACGGCGAGATCGAGGTCGATCATCGCGGCGAGACGAGCCAGAAGGGCATCTTCGCCGCCGGCGACTGCACCACCGTGCCCTACAAGCAGATCGTCATCGCGATGGGCGAGGGGTCGAAGGCGGCGCTGTCGGCGTTCGACTATATGATCCGCCTGCCCGCCGAGGTGGAAGCCGAGGCGGCGTAGCTAAAGATCCTCCCCATCGCGAAGCGTTGGGGAGGGGGGCCGCCGCCGCAGGCGGTGGTGGAGGGGTTTGGACGGTGGTGATATTACCCCTCCGTCAGCGCTTCGCGCTGCAACCTCCCCATGGCTTCGCCAAGGGGAGGATCAACTGCCCGCCATCCCCGCAAACCGTTTAGGCGGCATCCCCACCTGCCGCGCGAACGCCGTGCTGAACGCGCTGGCCGACCCGTAACCCACGGTGAGCGCGATCTCCTCGATCCGCCCCGCGCCGCGGCGGAGCAGGTCCTTCGCGAGGTTCATCCGCCAGCCGAGCAGATATTCCATCGGCGGCACCCCGACGGTGCGTGCGAAGCGCTCGAAAAAGGCCGAGCGCGACAGCGCCGCCTCCTTCGCCAGCTCGGCGGTGGTCCACGCCCGCGCGGGTTCGGCGTGCATCTGGCGGATCGCCGCCGCGAGCCTCGGATCGGCGAGGCCGCGCAGCAGCCCCGGCGGCGCTGCGTCGCCGCCGACCGCGCGCAGCGCCTCGACGAGCAAGATCTCGACGAGCCGCGCGAGCAGCAGGTCGCGCCCCGGCCGCCCGGCGCCGGTCTCCTCGCGCAGCATCGCGACCAGCGCGCCCAGCCGTTCGGCGCCGCGCAGGTGGATCATCGCGGGCAATTGCTCGACGAGCAGGCCGGCGTCGGGCGAGGCGAAGGCGAAATAGCCGCCCATCATCCGCACGTCGGGTGGGCCGTCTTGTGTCCCGTGCCGCACCTCGCCGGTAGTCCCCGCCGTCGCATGCGGGTCGAGCAGCGCCGGCTCGGCAGCTTCGAAGCCCGACATGGTGAAGCCCGGCGTCGCGGGCAGCAGCACGAAATCGCCCGCCGCCAGCGTCACGACCTCCTCCCCGTCGACCGCCAGCCGGCACGATCCCTCGAGCACCGTGCAGAAACCCGGATGCCCGAAATCCGAATAGCGCACCGCCCACGCCCCCGCGCCGCTGATCCCCTTCGAAAAGATGGTGCTCGGGCGCAGCAGCGCGATGAGATCGGAAAGGGGGTCGAGCATGTCAGGACGATCGCAAAAGAAATATGGATGATGGATTATAGATAGTCCCAATGCGGCGGTCTAGAGGTTTGTCCTCCCAACGACAAGGAACCACCCTCATGAAGACGATCCTGATCACCGGCTGCTCCTCGGGCTATGGCCTCGAAACCGCCCGCCATTTCCACGCCCGCGGCTGGAAAGTGGTCGCCACCATGCGCAATCCCGCCGCGGCACCCTTGGCAGCTTCCGAAAATCTCCGCCTGCTCCCCCTCGACGTCACCGACGACGCGAGCATTGCCGCCGCGATCGACGCCGCGGGTCCGATCGACGTGCTCGTCAACAACGCTGGCATCGGCCTGTTCGGTTCGCTCGAACATTCGCCGATGGCCAAGATCCGCTCGGTCTATGCGACCAACACGCTCGGCACGATCGCGATGACGCAGGCGGTGATCCCCGGGATGCGCGAACGCGGCGCAGGGGTGATCGTCAATGTCACCTCGTCGGCGACGCTCGCGCCTTTCCCCTTCGCCGCGGCCTATACGGGCAGCAAGAGCGCGATCCAGGGCTTCACCACCAGCCTCGCGCACGAACTCGCGCCGCTCGGCATCGCGGTCAAGCTCGTCGAGCCGGGTTACGGCCCCACCACCGCCTTCGCCGCGAACACCGAAATCCGGCTCGAGGATGTCCTGCCCGAACCCTATTGGACCTACGCCGAGCCGATCCTCGCCGGCATGGCCCAGCCCGCGCTGTTCACCACCGAGGCCGATGTCGCCGAAGCCGTGTGGGCGGCGGTGCACGACGAGACCGGCGCGCCGCACTTCCCCGCCGGCGCGGACGCGCACGCGCTGGTCGCCTGAGGGCTCAGGCGCGGGTGAAGTGCATCACCCAATTGACCTCCCACGTCGCACCGCCGTCGGTCGAGAAGGCCTGTTCCCACTTGGCCGACTGCGGCGCGATGTCCGACCAGCGGAAGCGCACGATCACCGGCGCCCCCTTCCAATGATCCTCGGCGACGAAGGTGCCGACGCCGTCCTCGAAGCGCCCGCGCACCGGCACGTCGAGCCGGTCGGTCGCGCGCGAATCGAGCCACCAGATCGCCCAGGTCTGCGTCGCCGGATCGAAGGCGCGCAGCGCGACCCCGCGATAGGTCTCGCCCGGCGTGTAAAAGACATTGTCCTCGACATTGGCCGCGCCGCCGAGGATCGGCCAATTTTCGCTGCTGCCGTCGAACTCCATCCAGTCGCTGCTGCCGACCAGCCGCTCGCGCAGCTTGCGGTGGCGGACGTTCCAGCGTCCGACGAGGAAATCCCAGTCACCGCCGCCCTGCGCTGGCCCTGCCGCCGATCCCGCCATCGCCGCACCCCCGCCGACGAGCGCGATTTCGAGCAGCCCGCGGCGCGTCATATCCATGTCGATCATCCTGCATCTCCCTTTGATTGGGAGTGCCGGCTACGCGCACCTACCTGACAATCTTTGTCAGTTATTGATGCGCCCGTCGAAATATTCGGGATCGGCGAGCCGGGCTTCGGCAACGAGGCGCTCGACATGTTCGGCGAGGGCAGCGGTCTCCCCCGGTGTGAAATGCAGCCCCAGCTTGCTCCGCCGCCACAGGACATCGTCGGTCGACCGAGCCCATTCGCGCGTCACCATCCAGCGCAGTTCGGCGACACTCAGCCCGTGCGCGATCTCGCCGCCGAGGTCGTCCCAGCCCTGCGCTTCGCCGAGCCAGATGCGCGCGTCGGTGCCATAGGCCTTGACGATACGATCGACGCTGGGTGCGGGCAGGAAGGGGTGCGCGAGCTTGATCTCAGCCTTGAGTGCCGCAGCGCCATCGGTCGGGAAATCGCCGCCGGGCAGGGGCTTGCTGCCGGTCCAGGGCTTGCCCGTCAGCGCGTCGATCTCGCCCGCCAGCACATCGACCGCGGCTTCGGCGACGTGGCGATAGCTGGTGATCTTGCCGCCATAGATGGTGAGCAAGGGCGCCCCCTCGTCGCGGTCGAGGTCGATGCGGTACCCGCGCGTCGCCGCCTCGGGCCGCCCCGATCCGTCCTCGATCAGCGGTCGCACCCCCGAATAGGTCCACACGACGTCGGCGGGGACGACCGGCTCGCGGAAATAGAGGCTCGCGCCTTCGCAGAGATATGCGATCTCTTCGTCGCTCGCCTTCACCTCGCCCAGCGATCCTTCATGGTCGAGGTCGGTGGTGCCGATCAGCGTGAAGTCGCGCTCATAGGGGATAGCGAAGAAGATGCGCCCGTCGGGCAACTGGAAGAAATAGGCATAGTCGTGATCGAATTTCCTGCGCACGACGATGTGCGAGCCGCGCACCAGCCGCATCCTGTGGTCGGGCTCGGCATCGGCGCGGCGCAGCAGATCGAGCACCGCCGGCCCCGCGGCGTTGACGACGCTGCGCCCCGTGAAGCGATAACGATGGCCATTGTCGCAGCTCGCCTCGACCACCCACAGCCCGTCCTCGCAGCGAAGTTGCTCGGCGCGCGTGCCCGTGCGCACCTTCGCGCCATGCTCGGCGGCGTCGCGCGCGTTGAGCATCACCAGCCGCGCATCGTCGACCCAGCCGTCCGAATATTCGAAGCCGCGGACATATTGCGGCTGCAGCGGCGCGCCCGCGGCGTGCCGCCGCAAATCGATCGAGCGCGTCGCGGGCAGCTTCTTGCGCCCGCCGATATGGTCGTAGAGGAACAGCCCCAGCCGCAGCAGCCAGCGCGGTCGCAGCCCCGGCCGGTGCGGCAGCACGAAGCGCAGCGGGTGGATGATGTGCGGCGCGATGCCCCACAGTATTTCGCGCTCCTTCAGCGCCTCGCGCACCAGCGCGAATTCATAATGTTCGAGGTAGCGCAGCCCGCCGTGGATCAGCTTGGTCGAGGCCGAGGACGTGCCCTGCGCGAGGTCGCCCGCCTCCATCAGCAACACCCGCGCGCCGCGCCCCGCGGCATCGCGCGCGACTCCGGCGCCGTTCACGCCGCCGCCGATCACGATGATATCATAGGGAGGCGGCGCGTCGCTCATCGCGCCGTTTCCTAAGCGAGCGCGGGCGGCATTTCCAGCCGCTACTCGCCGCTCAGCTACCGGCGGCGAAGTCCAGCAGCGTGCGGCCCAGCCGCGCGACATGCGTCAGCGGCAGGCCGTGCGGCGCGCCCTCGAAAATCTCGAGCCGGGCCTGCGGGATCAGCGCGGCGGTGGCCTGTGCGGTCAGCGGCAGCGGCGCGGAAGCATCCTTGTCGCCGTGCACGAGCAGCGTCGGCACGCCGATCCGGCGGACATCGGCGCGAAAGTCGGTCTCGGCATTGGCGCGCGCCATCGCCAACGCGGCGAGCAGCGAGGTCTGCAGCATCAACCCCTTGCCCCATTCGATCATCGCGGCCGATGTCTCGGGGACGAAAAAGGGCTTGGCATTGGCGGCGATCCAGCCGGGGAAGTCGGTCGCCAGCGGCGCACGCAGCGCGGCGAGCATCGCGGGATCGATGCCGTGCGGGTTGTCGGCCGCCTTCATCAGATACGGCGTGATCGTGCCGACGAGCACGACCTTCGCGACGCCGCGCCCGCCGTGTCGCGCGAAATAGCGCGCGACCTCGGTCCCGCCCATCGAATGCGCGACGAGCGTCACATCCTCGAGCCCCAGAGCCGCGATGACGCGCGCGAGATCGTCGGCGAGCGTGTCGTGATCGTAGCCACGCCCCGGGTCGGACGAGCGCCCATGCCCGCGCCGGTCATAGGCGACCGCGCGCATGCCGGCCTCCGCGACCGCGGCCATCTGATAACCCCAGAAGTCCGACGGCAGCGTCCAGCCCGCGAGGAACAGCACCGGCTTGCCGCGGCCCCAGTCGCGCACGAACAGCCTTGTGCCGTCGGCGGCGGTCACATGGTCGGCCTTGTCCTTGGGCGCGGCGGCAGCAGCGCCACCCGAGCTGCCCATCGTCAGCCCGAGCGCCCCGGCGCCGGCGACCAGTTTGAAGGCTTCGCGTCTGTGCATGGGATCCTCCTCGGCTTCGTCTCGCCAGGCGGACTACGCGCTTGGCTGCATCATTGCGATTACCCGGCAGGTAATGATCTTGCCTCGCTCATGGACCGCCCCCGCGTTTACGTATGCGCGTTGCAATCGGACCGCCCGTCCGCCATTTCCGGTCGTGGATATCCAAGGGGACGATCGTGAGCGTCAAAGTCGAGACATTGATCCTGTTCGGGGCGACGGGCGACCTCGCCCAGCGCATGCTCTTTCCCTCGCTCTATAACCTCCACCTCGACGGGCTGCTCGCGCCCGAACTGACGATCGTCGCCTCGGGCCGCTCGAAGATGGACCGCGGTGCCGCGCACACGCTGGTCCGCGCGGCGCTGACCGACCATCTGCCCGCCGAGCGGCTCGACGATGCCGCCGTCGCGGCGTTCCTGGGCCGCATCGACTATTGCTCCGTCGATGCCGGCGCGGGGACGGGTTACGACGACCTCGCCGCGATGCTCGGCGACCGGCTCGGCCGCCCGATCGGAGCCTATCTGTCGACCCCGCCCTCGATGTTCGGGCCGATCGCGCAGGGACTGAAGGCCGCGGGCATCGCCTGCACCGAATGCCGCATCGCGATGGAAAAGCCGATCGGCCACGACCTCGCCTCGTCGCACGCGGTCAATGCCGAGGTCGGCGACGCCTTTGCCGAAGACCATGTGTTCCGCATCGACCATTATCTCGGCAAGGAAACCGTCCAGAACCTGCTCGCGCTGCGCTTTGCCAACATGCTGTTCGAGCCCCTGTGGAACGCGCAGGCGATCGACCATGTCCAGATCACCGTTGCCGAGACCGTCGGCCTCGAAGGCCGCGTCTCCTATTATGACGGCGTCGGCGCGCTTAAGGACATGGTGCAGAACCATATGCTCCAGCTGCTCGCGATCATCGCGATGGAGCCGCCCGCCAGCGTCACCTCGACCGCGGTGCGCGACGAAAAGGTCAAATTGCTGCGCAGCCTCCGCCGCATGAAGGCCGAGGATGTGAAGACGCACAGCGTCAAGGGCCAGTATACCAGCGGCGCCGTCGGCGGTGCGGCGGTGACGGGCTATGCCGACGAGCTCGGCCGGCCGTCGAACACCGAGACCTTCGTCGCGATCAAGGCCTTTATCGACAATTGGCGCTGGAAGGGCGTGCCCTTTTACCTCCGCACCGGCAAGCGCATGCCCGAGCGCAAGTCCGAGGTGCTGATCCAGTTCAAGCCGGTGCCGCACAATATCTTCGCGCGCGTCGGTGCCGCGAAGCTCGACGCCAACAGCATGATCATCAACCTGCAGCCCGAGGAGAATATCCGGGTCAAGGTGATGGCGAAGCAGCCCGGGCTCGACCGCGACGGGGTGAAGCTGAAGGAAGTGACGATGGACGTCTCGCTCTCGCACAGCTTCGCGGGCGAGCGGCGGCGCATCGCTTACGAGCGCTTGCTGCTCGACTTCATCGAAGGCGACCAGACCCTGTTCGTGCGCCGCGACGAGGTCGAGGCGCAATGGCAGTGGATCGATTCGATCCGCGACGCCTGGGCCGCGGTCGACCTGACGCCGCAAAGCTACACCGCGGGCAGCTGGGGCCCGAGCGCATCGATCGCGCTGATCGAACGCGACGGGGCGAGCTGGCATGATTGACCTTCACCCCGCGATTGCAAGGGTCACCGAACGGATCGTCGAGCGCAGCAAGAAGGGCCGTGCCGCCTATCTCGACCTGATGGACCGCCAGCGCGAGGCCGGCACCAACCGCGGCAGTCTGTCGTGCGGCAATCTCGCGCACGGGTTTGCGGCGGCGGGCGACGACAAGAGCGTCATTCGTACCGGCGCGGCGATGAACATCGGGATCGTCACCAGCTACAACGACATGCTCTCGGCGCATCAGCCTTACGGACGCTACCCCGAGCAGATCAAGCTCTTCGCGCGCGAGGTCGGCGTCACCGCGCAGGTCGCGGGCGGCGTCCCGGCGATGTGCGATGGCGTGACGCAGGGCCAGGCGGGCATGGACCTGTCGCTCTTCAGCCGCGACAATATCGCGCAGGGCACGGTGATCGCGCTGAGCCATGCGATGTTCGAGGGCGCGCTGCTGCTCGGCATCTGCGACAAGATCGTCCCCGGCCTCCTGATCGGCGCGCTGCGCTTCGGCCACCTGCCGCAAATCCTGATCCCCGCCGGCCCGATGCCCTCGGGCCTCGCGAACAAGGAAAAGCAGCGCGTCCGCCAGCTCTATGCCGAGGGCAAGGCGAGCCGCGACGAACTGCTCGAGGCCGAGGCGGCAAGCTATCATGGCGCGGGCACCTGCACCTTCTACGGCACCGCCAACTCGAACCAGATGATGATGGAGCTGATGGGGCTGCATATCCCCGGCAGCGCCTTCACCAACCCCGGCACCAAGCTGCGCCAGGAACTGACCCGCGCCGCGACGCACCGCATCGCCGAAATCGGGTGGGACGGCGACGACTATCGCCCGCTCGCGCGCTGCATCGACGAAAAGGCGATCGTCAACGCCGCGATCGGCCTGCTCGCGACGGGCGGCTCGACCAACCATGCGATCCACCTGCCCGCGATCGCGCGCGCGGCGGGGATCGTCATCGATTGGCAGGATTTCGACGAACTCAGCCACGCGGTGCCGCTGCTCGCGCGCGTCTATCCGAACGGCGCGGGCGACGTGAACAATTTCCATGCCGCGGGCGGGATCGGCTTCGTCGTGCGCGAGCTGCTGGACGCGGGATTGCTCCACGGCGATGTGCTCACGGTCGGTGGGACGATGGCCGATTATGCGGCCGAGCCCGTGCTCGCCGACGATAAGCTCGTCTGGCAAGCCGCTCCCGAGGAAAGCCGCGACGACACGATGCTGCGCCCCGTCACCGCGCCTTTCTCGCCCGACGGCGGGATGCGCCTGCTCGCGGGCAACCTCGGCCGCGCGATCATCAAGACGAGCGCGGTCGCCGAGGATCGCTGGACGATCGAGGCGCCGTGCCGGATCTTCGACGACCAGAACCAGGTGCTCACCGCGTTCAAGGCGGGCGAACTCGACCGCGACGTCGTCGTCGTCGTGCGCTTCCAGGGCCCGCGCGCCAACGGCATGCCCGAACTCCACAAGCTGACGCCTGCCTTGGGCGTGCTGCAGGACAAGGGCTTTCGCGTCGCCTTGCTCACCGACGGCCGCATGTCGGGCGCCAGCGGCAAGGTCCCCGCGGTGATCCACCTCTCGCCCGAGGCGCTGCCCGGCCCCGACGGCGTCAGCGGCCCGCTCGCCTATCTGCAGGATGGCGACGTCGTCCGCGTCTGCGCGCGCAACGGCGAGGCGACCGCGCTCGTCGACGAAGCCATATGGGCGTCGCGCACGCCCGCCGTCGCACCGCCCCCCGCGCTGGGCGTCGGCCGCGAATTGTTCGCGCTGTTCCGCCACCACGCCGACGAAGCCGAAAAGGGCGGGTCGGCTGTGCTCGCGGCGATGGAGGCGGTGCTTTAATTTTTTCCGTTCGTGCTGAGCTTGTCGAAGCACCGTTCTTTTTCTTGCAACGCCCGAAAGAAAGAGCGGCCCTTCGACAAGCTCAGGGCGAACGGAGTTTTGAGATTTCGAACGGAGTGAAAGAATGACCGACAAGTCCATCGACCAGATCATGGCGCTCGCGCCCGTCATCCCGGTGATCGTGATCGACCGCGTCGAGGATGCGGTGCCGATGGCCGAAGCGCTCGTCGCCGGCGGCCTGCCGGTGCTCGAAGTCACGCTGCGCACCCCCGCCGCGCTCGATGCGCTGACCGCGATGAAAAGCGTCAAGGGCGCCGTCGTCGGCGCGGGCACCGTGCTCAACCCCGCGATGCTGAGCGCCGCGATCCACGCCGGCGCCGAATTCATCGTCTCGCCCGGCCTCACCGACAATCTCGGCCAGGCGGCGGTCGCGAGCGGCATTCCCTTCCTGCCCGGCACCGCCAACGCCGGCGACATCATGCGCGGCATGGACCTGGGGCTCGACCGCTTCAAATTCTTCCCCGCGATGACCAGCGGCGGCATCCCGGCCTTGAAGGCGCTCGCGGGGCCCTTCGGCCAGGCGCGCTTCTGCCCCACCGGCGGCATCACGCTGGCGACCGCGCCCGAATGGCTCGCGCTCGAAGCCGTGCTGTGCGTCGGCGGCAGCTGGGTCGTCCCGTCGGGCCCGCTCGACCCGGCCCGGATCGAGACATTGGCGCGCGAGGCGGCCGCCCTTTCGCGCCATTGATTAACCCCATTTTACCTGCCATCGTGCAGGGATAAGCGGCAATATAGCCGTCGGTGGGGAGATCGCTGTGCCACGACCGCAGCCGCATCTGGAAGAAGTTCTCGCGTCCGAACCCGGATCGCATATCGCCGCGCTCTTCGATTTCGACGGCACGATCATCTCGGGCTATTCGGCGACCGCGATGCTGCGCGAGAAATTCCAGCGCCGCGAAATGTCGGTGGAGGAAATCGCCGAGACCGCGCAGGTCGTCGCGCAGCACAGCCTCGGCCAGCTCGGCTTCTCGGGCCTGATGTCCGCCGCCGCCAAGTTCATGAAGGGCGTCGAGGAAGAGAGCTTCACCCAGTTCGGCGAGGAACTCTACAAGAAGCATATCGCGCGCAAAATCTATCCCGAGACGCGCGCGATCATCGAGGCGCACCAGGCGAAGGGCCACCGCGTCGCGATCATCTCGTCGGCGACGATCTACCAGATCGAACCCACCGCGCGCGACCTCGGCATCAGCGACATCAAATGCTCGGCATACGAGATCGAGGATGGCGTCTTCACCGGCGACATCATCCGGCCCCTGTGCTTCGGCGAGGGCAAGGTGATCGCCGCCGAGGAACTCGCTGCCGAATATGGCCTCGATCTCGACCAGAGCTTTTTCTACTCGGACAGCGACGACGATATCGAACTGCTCGAACGCGTCGGCAAGCCGCGCCCGCTCAACCCGAACATGAAGCTCAAAGGCATTGCCGACGAACGCAACTGGCCGGTGCAGCGCTTCGCGAGCCGCGGCACGCCGTCGTGGGTCGACTATACGCGCACCATCTATGCCACCGGCTCGCTCGTCGGCGCCTTCGCCGCGGGCCTGCCGATCTGGGCCCTGACCCGCTCGCAGCGCGAGGCGGCGAATTTCTCGATCGGACTGTTCGGCGATTTCGCGACCGCGATCACCGGGGTCGAGCTCGAGGTCGAGGACGAGAAGCATCTCTGGTCCTCGCGCCCCTGCGTCTTCATCTTCAACCACCAGAGCAAGGCCGATGTGATGATCCTCGCCAAGCTCATCCGCCGCGACATGGGCGGGGTGGGCAAGAAGGAGATCAAGGACATCCCCATCCTCGGCAAGCTGATGGAATGGGGCGGCACCGTCTTCGTCGACCGCGCCGACGGCAAGAGCGCGATCAAGGCGATGGAGCCTTTGGTCGACGCGATCAGGCAAGAGGGCAAGTCGATCTGCATCTCGCCCGAGGGCACGCGCAGCCTGACTCCCAAGCTCGAGCCGTTCAAGAAGGGCGCGTTCCATTTGGCGATGCAGGCCGGCGTGCCGATCGTCCCGATCGTGATCCACAATGCGACCGACGTCGCGCCCAAGAACGAGTTCGTGATGCGCCCCGCCACGGTGCGCGTCACCGTGCTGCCGCCGGTCGACACGTCGGGGTGGACGCCGCGGACGATCAACAATCATGTCCGCGACGTAAGGAACATGTTCCTGCGCACATTGGGCCAGCCCGAGGAGACGGTGGCGGAATCGGTCGCGACCGAGCCTGTGCCCGAGGCGAAGCCCGAAAAGGCGCCGAAGAAGGCGACCGCCAAAAAGCCCCCGGCCAAGAAGACCCCGGCCAAGAAGAAGCCGCCCGCGAAGAAACCCGCGGCCCGCAAGGGAAAGACCGGATAGGTGATGATCCCTTCCTCCGTTCGCCCTGAGCTTGTCGAAGGGCCGTCCTTTCTTTCGGCCGACGGAAACGAGAAGAGCGGTCCTTCGACAAGCTCAGGACAAACGGGATTGGTTGGACGAGATTGGTGTTCGAGCCGATGCGACGTTCGACTTGCCTTGAAACGGCAAGGCTAGAGCGTGGCCGACGGAACGCCCCGCACCACCATCGTGGCGGAGGACGCGGCCGAGCGGCTTTACATCATCGACGCGCGCCACGGCGTCGAGCGGCAGCTGCTCCTCGACTGGATCCACGCGACCGCGGGCGACGATGCACCGCAGTGGGCGAGCCTCGCCATCGAGGATGACGATCATGCGCTGCCCGTCGACATGCTGCGCGCGCGGCTCGGCGGGGCGCCGTCGCGGCAGGTCGTGCCGCTGCGCGTCGCCTGGCGCATCCCGGGCTTCGAGCGCGACCGCGCGCTCAAATTCCGCCACCTGATCTTCGGCGATCCGCGCCATCCCGGTCCGCTCCGCTCGCGGCTGATCCTGCTCCGCGACCGGCGCCGCGCGCAGATATTGGTCGGCGAGGCCGCCTCGCTCGACAGCTTGCGCGAGCGCTATTGCGCGCAAACCGGCGGCGGCGACGGCGAGGGGAGCGACAGCCCCGAATTCGCGGGTTTCGTCGCGCGGCAGGCGGCGCTCGCGCTCGACGTCGCGGAGCGAGGCGTGCGCGGCACGCGCTACAAGGTGCCGCGCTTCGTCGCCGACTCCTTACGCACCAATCCCAAGTTCCGCGCCGCGCTCGCCGACCTCGCCGAAACGCTCGGCCGCCCGGTCGCCGACCTCTACCGCGAGGCGCGGCCGCTGATGAAGGAGGTCATCGCGCGGCCCTCCGCCTTGTTCCTCGACCTCCGCGCGCGCGTCGACCGCATGATGTTCGGCGGTTACGCGCCCGAGATGGAGATCGACGCCGCCGAACTCGCGCGGCTGCGATCGATCCTGCGCGAGCATCCGACCGCGATCCTCTTCACCCACAAGACCTATATCGACGGCGCGACCCCCAGCCGGCTCGCCTATGAAAACGACCTGCCGATGCTCCACCTCTTCGGCGGCGCGAACCTCGACATCGCGGTGATGGGCGAATTCTATCGCCGTTCGGGCATGATCTTCGTGCGCCGCAGCTTCCAGGACCAGCCGGTCTACAAGCTGGTGCTGCGGCACTATATCGCCTGGCTGCTCGCCAAGCGCTTCCCCCTGAGCTGGGCGTTCGAGGGCACGCGCTCGCGGCTCGGCAAGCTGATGCCGCCCAAATACGGCCTGATGAAATATGTGCTCGACGCCGCGCATGCGACAGGCACCAAGGGCGTGCATTTCGTGCCCTTCGTCACCAGCTTCGACCTGATCCTCGACGTCGAGGAATATGCCGCGGAGCAGACCGGGCGCGTCAAGAAGGCCGAAAGCCTTGGCTGGTTCGTCGGCTATATGCGCAACCTCAAGAAGCCCTCGGGGCGCATCCGGCTCGACATCGGCAAGCCGGTGGTGATCGAGGATGCCCCGGGCCCCGACGACAAGCGCGCGCTCGAGAAGATCGCCTTCTCGGTCGCGGTCGAGGCCAATCGGGTGACCCCGCTGACCGTCTCGTCGGTGATGTGCCTGATCCTGCTCGGCACCGCGCCGCGCGGTGCCACCGCCGCCGAACTGCTGATGACGATCGGCGCGCTCAAGGACTGGGCGCGCGCGCGCGGCATCAGGCTCAGCAAGGAGCTCGAAAGCGGCGACGATGCCGCGCTGTCCGCCACCGTCGATACATTGGTCGAGAGCGGCCTGCTCACCCGCTACGAGGCGGGCAGCGAGAATGTCTATTCGATCGAGCCCGCACATCATCCGATGGCGAGCTATTATCGCAACATCGTCGTCCATCATTTCCTCGACCGCGCGATGATCGAGATCGCGCTGTTCCAGCTCCGCGATGCCGACAGCGGCGATGCGACGGCGGCCTTCTGGGCGCATGTCGATCGCCTCCGCGACCTGTTCAAATTCGAATTCTTCTATCCGCCGCGCGACGAACATCATGCCGCGATCAAGGCCGAACTCGCGCGCATCGACCCGGCCTGGGAAAAGCGGCTCGCGAGCGGCGACCGCGGGGTCGCGCAGCTCATCCGCCGCTGCCAGCCGCTCGTCGGCCATGCGGTGTTGCTCTCCTTTGCCGAGGCCTATTCGGTCGTCGCCGACATATTGTCCCGCGCGCGGCCGGGCGAGGCGGTCGACGAAAAGGCGCTCGAAGCCGCCGCGCTGGTCGAGGGCAGGCAGGCCTATCTCTTGCGCCGGATCAGCAGCGAGGCGGCGATCGGGAAGCTGCTCTTCGCCAACGGCCTGTCTTTGATGCGCCATATGGGGCTCGCCGAGCCCGCGAGCCCCGACATCCTCGCCGCGCGCCGCGCGCTGCTGATGGAACTGCGCGGCCTCGCCAACGTCATGGAATCGATGCGCCTGTCGACATTGGCGCTCGCGGACCGATTGCCGGGAACCAATGATGCCTGACAAGCCCATCCACCTCTTCCGTCATCCCGGCGAAGGCCGGGATCTCGCCGGTGCGTCGGGGTGCGAGGGTGAGATCCCGGCCTTCGCCGGGATGACGATCAAAGTGGGAGGATAGGATGCTCAAACAGCTCAGCGCGCAGGACGCCCAGTTCCTCTACACCCAGACCGCGAACAATCTGACGCACATCATGGGCGTGTACATCTACGACCCCTCGACCGCGCCGGGCGGCTTCGTGCGCTTCAAGGACATCATCCGCCACGTCGAAAGCCGCGTCGACACCTCGCCCCTGTTCAAGCGCCGCCTGCACCGCCTGCCCTTCGACATGGACCATCCCTATTGGGTCGAGGACGAGCATTTCGACATCGAGGCGCATATGAGCCACGCGCGCCTGCCCGAGCCCGGCGACTGGCGGCAATTCTGCATCGCGGTCGCGCGCTATTTCTCGAAGCCGATGGATATGAACCGCCCGCTGTGGGACATTTATATCATCGAGGGGCTCGACCGCATTCCCGGCATTCCGAAGGGCAGCTTCGCGATGCTCCACCGCGTCCATCATGCCGCGGTCGACGGCGCCTCGGGCGCGCACGCCTTTATCGCGATGAGCGACATCGACGCGCAGGGCACGCCCGCGATTGCCGAGCCGCCACCGTCCGAAGACCTCGGCCGCGCGCCGTCGAGCGCCGAGACGCTGACCCGCGCCTGGTCGGCGTCGATGCAGTCGCCGGTCAAGTTCGTCAACGCGCTGCTCAAGGTCTCGCCCGCGATCGTCGCCTCGGCGCGCAAGTCGATGGCCGAGGGCGGGATGACCGCCGGGGTCCCCGAAACGCGCTTCAACGCGCCCGTCGGGCCGCACAAGATGTTCGACGCGACCACGGTGGCGCTGTCCGACGTCGCTGCGATCCGCAAGAAGGTGGCGGGGGCGACGGTCAACGACGTCGTGCTCGCCACCGTCGGCGGGGCGCTGCGCAAATATCTCGCGAAGCATAAGGAACTGCCGAAGGAGAGCCTCGTCGCGGTCGCGCCGATCAACCTCCGCGGCAAGGAAAAGGGCGCGGGCAAGGCGAGTACGCCGGGCAACCAGGTATCGGCGATGAGCGTGCCGGTGCGCACCGACATCGCCGATCCGCTCGACCGCCTCGCGGCGATCCGCGACTATACGGTCGAGGCGAAGGAAGCCAAGGCAGGCGTCAGCGCGCGGATCATGACCGACCTGTCGCAGCATATCCCCGGCGCGACGATGGCCGCGGTCGCGCGCATCCTGACCAGCGAGCGTTTCGCGGTGCGCGGCACCAACCTCTTCATCTCGAACGTGCCGGGTGCGCAGGTGCCGCTCTATCTCGCGGGCGCGCAGCTCGTGCAGCAGCACGGCATGGCGCCGCTCGCGAACAATATGGGGCTGTTCGTCGCGACCCCCAGCTACAACGGCCGCATCGCCTTCTCGATCATCGGCGAGCGCGCGATCATGCCCGACATCGCCTTTTTCCGCACCTGCATCGACGAAAGTTTCGCCGACCTGATGGCCGCCGAACCCAAGCCCGAAAAGCCTGCACCGAAGCCCAAAGCCGCTACGGCAAAGCCGAAAACTGCCGCCAAACCCAAGCCTGCGGCGAAGGCGCCGGCCAAAAGCGGGACGAAATCACCCGCCAAGCCCGCGCGGAAACCGGTTGCCAAAGGCAACGCAACCCGCAAGACTCAGAAAAAATAAACCATGTCTTGCAGGACGACCGCATGCTCTTCACCCCGACGCTCAGCGCCGACCGCGATCTCGTGACCGCGTCCGATTACGCCGCCTGGTCGAAGGCCGCGCGCGAGCATGACCGGAAATCGGGGATGCAGGCGTGGCGCGACGCCGACGAGAGCAAGCATTTCGACTATAAGGCGATCCGCGGCCGGCTCGAAAAGCTGCGCAGCCTGTCGAAGGCGGGCGACGTCAAGGGGCTGCTCTTCGTGCTCAACGAAGGCATCCACGGCAATATCGACGGCATGGGGCACGAGCGGCTCTATGCGAAAGCGCGCTTCGGCACCAAGAAGCTGATCGAGGATTATGTCGCCGAGGTGGTGTCGGCGCTGGGCTCGATCGCGACATCGCGCAGCATCGGGCGCGAGGAGAAGCGCGACTTCTTCCGCCGCGCCCAGCATTGCTACGGCCGCTCGGCGCTTCTGCTCTCGGGCTCGGGCAGCTTCCTCTTCTTCCACATCGGCGTCGTGAAGGCGCTCTGGGAAGAGGGCGTCTTGCCCGCGATCATGTCGGGCGCCAGCGGCGGGTCGATCGTGGCCGCGGTTGTGTGCACGCGCAAGAATGCCGACATCGGCGCCTTCCTCGCCAGCGACCGGCTCGCCAACCCGGCGCGCAGCCCCGACACGCGGCGCCTCGCGCCCGACGAGGTCCGCGACCGGCTCGCCGACCTGATCCCCGACCTGACCTTCCAGGAGGCCTATGAGGTCAGCGGCCGCCATCTGAACGTCTCGGTCGCGCCCGCGGAAAAGCACCAGAACGGCCGTCTCCTCAATGCGATCACCGCGCCCAATGTGCTGATCCGCGAAGCCGTGCTCGCATCCTGCGCGGTGCCCGGGGTCTTCCCGCCCGTCATGCTGATGGCGCGCGACGACAGCGGCGCGCGCGTACCCTACCAGCCCGACCGGCGCTGGGTCGACGGCTCGGTCACCCACGATATCCCGACGAAGCGGCTCGAGCGCCTGTACGGCGTCAATCATCATATCGTCAGCCAGGCGAACCCGATCGCGCTGCCCTTCGCCAGCGATACGCGCAAGCAGATGGCGCCGATCGAGGCCATTCAACACGCGTCGATGGCGACCTTCAAGGCGTGGCTCAACGCGAACATGGTGATCTTCCAGAAGCCGCTCGAGCTGATCCCGCCGCTCAACAGCGTCGCCAATCTCGCGCGCTCGGTGATCAACCAGGAATATACCGGCGACATCAACATCATCCGCCCGCCCAAATTCTGGTCGCCGACCAAGATATTGTCGGACCTGGCGCAGGACGATATCGACGAGCTGATCGACACCGGCCAGCGCACCGCCTGGCCCAAGGTCGAGATGGTCCGCACCCAGACCGCGATCAGCCGCGCGCTCGAAGGCATTTTGGCGAAGCTCGACAAGGCCGGCGACGACGGTCCGGGGCACCGCAGCGCCGCGCTCAAAAAGGCGGTGCGCTGAGGTGGCCGACGGCGCGGTGATCCTGCCCGCCGGATCGGCCGGCGCGGGCGCGAAGCTGCATATCACCCACTGGCTGCCCGCGGGGCGTCCCAAGGCGGTCGTCCTGCTCGCGCACGGATATGCCGAACATGCCGGGCGCTACGAGCATGTCGCCAAGCGGCTGACCTATGCCGGCTATGCCGTCTACGCGATCGACCATTGGGGCCATGGCAGGTCCGACGGCACCCCGGGTTTCGTGCCGCGCTTTACCGCCTTCACCGACGGTTTGGCCGAACTGCTCACCCTCGTCGAAGTCAATCATGGCGACACCCCGCGGCTGCTGCTCGGCCACAGCATGGGCGGGCTGATTTCGACCCTGTTCCTGATCGAACGCCAGTCGGCCTTCGTCGGTGCGGCGCTGTCGGGCCCCGCGATCGTCCCCGGCGCGCCGCCGTCGCGCTTCACCATCTGGATCAGCCGCTTCCTCTCGCGCTTTTTCCCGCGCCTCGGCGTGCTCGCGCTCGACGCGAACGGGGTGAGCCGCGATCCCGCGGTGGTCGCCGCCTATCTCGCCGACCCGCTCGTCTACACCGGCAAGATCGGCGCGCGGCTGGGCAAGGAGTTCATGGACGCGATGGCGGCGGCGCAGGCCGGGGCACCCGGGATCACCCTGCCGATCCTGCTCCAGCACGGCGAAAAGGACAGCCTCGCGTCGGTCGCGGGGTCGCAATATCTGTTCGACCATGTGTCGTCGGCCGACAAGATTCTCAAAATCTACCCCGGCCTGTTCCACGAAATCTACAACGAGCCTGAGCGCGATGCGGTGCTCGATGACCTGGTCGGCTGGTTCGACGCGCATGTGGCGCAAGGAAAATCCGCATGAGAATCCTCCTCGTCCTGATCTTCGCGCCGCTGATCACGCTGGCCCTGCTCTATTTCCTCTTCCCCGGCCGCCTCGTCGCCTTCGGGCGCTGGGCGCTCCGCAAGCGCGGCCGCACCGTGCAGAAACATGTGACCGTCGACGGCCGCGACTGGCCCTATCTCGAGGGCGGCGATCCGTCGAAACCCTTGCTGCTGCTCGTCCATGGCTTTGCGGGCGACAAGGACAATTGGTCGATGATCGCGCCCTATCTCACGCGCGATTACCACATCATCGCGCCCGACCTGCCCGGTTTCGGTCAGAACGAGCGCAACCCCGAGCTTGCCTATGATATCGCGGCGCAGACCGCGCGGCTCAAGCAGTTCGCCGATGCGCTGGGGCTCCAGCGCCCCCACGTCGCGGGCAATTCGATGGGCGGCTGGATCGCGCTGCGCTACGCGCTCGACTATCCCGACGCGCTCGCCAGCCTGACCCTGCTCAACAACGCCGGGATCAATGGCGCGGACGAGAGCGACCTCCAGAAACAGGCCGCGAACGAGGATTATAACCCGCTGGTGCTGGCCAGCCTCGAGGATGCCGACCGGCTGGTCGCGATGGTGGTGCACAAGCCGCCCTATCTGCCCAAGCGACTCAAGCCCGTCTTCTACGCCGACGCGCTCAAATATCGCGACCAGCTCGATACGATCTTCTGGGTCATCGCGACCGAGGGCCGCGACCATCCGCTCAACGACCGGCTGGGCGAGGTCGAGGCGCCGACCCTGATCATCTGGGGCCGCCACGACCGGCTGCTCGACGTCAGCTGCGTGCCGGTGCTCGAAGCGGGCATCGCGGGGAGCCAAAGCCATATCTTCGAACATGTCGGCCACGTCCCGATGATCGAAGATCCCAAGGCCACGGCCGCGGTGATGAAGGGCTTTCTGGACCAGCATTAGATCCTCCCCATCGCGAAGCGTTGGGGAGGGGGACCGCGCCCGCAGGGCGTGGTGGAGGGGTCTGGCCTTGCACCGACGCCTGACGGCATCGACCCCTCCGTCAGCGCTTCGCGCTGCCACCTCCCCATCGCTTCGCGTGGGGAGGATCGTCATCTTGCCAAGCCGCCGTTCTCTCGCCACTCTCCCCCAAAACACGGGAGAGGTTCATGCGTCTAAAGGTCGGCCTGCTCGGCGGGGGCAGCTGGGGTACGACGGTCGCAGCGGTGGTGTCGCGCAATGCGCCGATCACCCTGTGGGCGCGCGATGCCGAAACGGTCGAGAGCATCAACGCGAACCGCGAGAACAGGAAATATCTCCCCGGCATCACCTTGCCGTCGGTGCTGCGCGCCACCAACGACATGGCCGAGGTCGTCGCGGGCGCCGACGTCCTCGTCATGGGCGTGCCTTCGCACAGCTTCCGCGGCGTGCTCGAGGAAGCGAAGGCGCATCTCCGCCCCTGGGTACCCGTCATCAGCCTGACCAAGGGCCTCGAACTTTCCTCGGGCAAGCGCATGACCGAGCTGATCGAGGAGGTGCTGCCCGGCCACCCCGTCGGCGTGCTCACCGGCCCGAACCTCGCGCGCGAGATCATGAGCGGACAGGCGGCGGCGAGCGTCTTGTCGATGGAGGACGAGATCGTCGTCCGCGCGCTCCAGCCGGTGTTCCACTCGGGGCTGTTCCGCGTCTACACCAACACCGACCTGCTCGGCTGCGAGCTCGGCGGGGTGCTCAAGAATATCATCGCGATCGCGGTCGGCATGGGCGACGGGCTCGGCGCGGGCGACAACACCCGCTCGGCGCTGATGACGCGCGGGCTCGCCGAGATCACGCGGCTCGGCGTCGCGATGGGCGGCCGTGCGGAGACCTTCGCGGGGCTCACCGGCATGGGCGACCTGATCGCGACCTGCACCAGTCCCTTGAGCCGCAACCGCCACGTCGGGGTCGAACTCGGCAAGGGGCGCAGGATCGACGACATCATCGCGGGGATGAACATGGTCGCCGAGGGGGTGAAGAGCGCGCCGACGGTGATCGCGCTCGCCGAAAAGCACGGGCTCGCGATGCCGATCGCGCGGGACGTCTACGACGTGACGCAGGGCAAACGCGACGCGCAGGAGGTGTTTCGCGGCCTGCTCCGCTCGTCGGTCGGGGACGAAGCGCACCCCGGTTGATCTAAAATGCCAATGGTACCACTGTCATTCCTAATTCGGCAGCATCGGTGCCGCTATTTCTGCCTACCAGTCGGATCATAGTTCCTTCGGGTATATCATGCTTAAAATAAGAGTTTGAATTAGATGCATAGTCATCTGGTATTGCGCAAAAATCTGCCCCGGTATTTACAGAACTTATGACCGGTATATCGTCATCTGCTATGTAAAGATCAATATACACATCGCCATTGCTCGATGTACGATTTATACCGCGAATTCCGGATTTTTGTCCGTCTTTGGTTCTCGGAATGGCGATAATTTCATCTTTTGGGGATCCAACAATAATAGGATCGTATTGATTTCTCGATCTAAGCTGCATGGATTTTAGTTCGCTCGTAACTTTCGCTAGAATCGTAACAATCCCAAACTCTGGTTTCAAGTCAACGGCAACCATAAGCTGCCCGCCCTCCCTTTCTCCCTTAATTTTCCCGATCGGCGAGTATGTTTCGTCGGCCTGCTTTTTCCAGGCTATGGTTCCCGTTCGGCCGAAGTTTACGGCTGCCCTTACCGGAGATACTACCCGACAACGAATAGAAAGATATATTCCCTCTTGTTGTGCAATAATTTCAAAGTCTTGTGTATCTATCACGATGAGGTCAGACGAAATTTCTATTTCATTAAATTCAGTGACGTCTTGAAGCATGACTTCCTCCCGACTCCAGAGTGTCTCATGAAAACGTGACAGGTACTGGAAAAATTTCAAGGTACCATCTACCGACGTTTCACCGCCATGGACCGTGCAAAAATTTGGTCGAACCGGGAAGAAATCGGCGCGCTGGCTCGTTCTTCCCTGCGACCCGCATCATCCGGGCGTGTTTATCAGGAGATGGACGATGAAAAAGTGGACCACCCTGGCAGTCTGCCTGGCTCTCCCCGCCAGCGCCCTTGCCGCCGTTCCTTATGGCTCGATGCCCCCGGGCTTCGACCCGCCGCCGGTGCGTTCGAAGCCGATCGCGGGCGCCTACAACCAATATTGGTATAATTACAAAGCCGATATCCTGGAGGCCGAGAAGGAGCTGGTCAGCGACCTTCGCCACGCCACCGACCGCGAGGATCGCTGGGACGCGTGGGACGAATGGACCGTCGAGGTCTCCGACGCCGACAAGGATTATGTGAAGGAAATGCGCAAGAAGGGCTATCGCACCGGCCGCGTGACGGTCGGCGGCTGAGCCGCGCCACGAGCTCCCCGGGAGGAGACTTCCGGGTCGCAAGGGAAGGGCGGGTGTCACATGGGGCGCCCGCCCTTTCTCTTGTCCGCGTTCCGGAGGTTCAGCGCCAGCCTTCGGCGCGGGCCTTGCGCTCGGCGGCCTCGTCGAAGGGATCGCCCGCCATCATCGCCGCCGCCGCGGCCGCGAGGTCGCCCGAACCGGCTTGGCGGTAATCGGCTTGGCGGTTTCCCGGCATCGTGCGTTCGAGCGTCCAGCCGTCGTCGCTGCGGCATCCGATTCCGGCCAGCGCCGCGCCTTCGAAGCTGCGGCAGGTACGCCCCGCCCGGTCGCGGAAGCTGAGGCCGATGCGGACCGGCGCGTCGGCGCCCTGGTTCGATGCGAGCTGCGTATCGAGCGCGGCCGCGAGCGCGCCCGACGCAACCAGCGCGCCGCCCTCGGTCGCGACATCGGCGGGCGCGCCCCATGGCTGGGTGCCCAGCGCCAGTCCCAGCACCAGCGACGCCGCGATCGCGCCCCAGTGCATCGGCGCAAAGCGCGTGCGTTTCGCTTCGCGGCGCGCGGCGAGGCTGGTGTCGGCCGCGGGGGCAGGAGCTTCCGCCTCGGAACGCGCGAGCAGCTTCAGCAAGTCGTCGGGGATCGTCTCGTCGGCGACGGGGCCATAGTGGCGCTGCAACCGATCGGTGAGCGCGCGGTGGCGCGCGATCTCATCCGCCAGCGCGGCGTCGGTCGCCGCCTCGCGTTCGATCCGGCGCGCGGTCAGGTCGTCGAGTTCGCCATCGACGAAGGCGGCGATGATGGCCTTGTCATAGGTCATGCGGCTTCTCCGAGCAGGTGCATCAGCGTGTCGCGCCCGCGCGCGAGGCGCGAGGTGACGGTGCCGATCGGCACGTCCAATATCTCCGCCGCCTCGCGATAGGCATAGCCTTCGACGAGCACGAGGATGACGACCTCGCGCTGCTCGTCCGGCAGGCGCGCCATCGCGCCGTCGATGTCGCCGCGCAGCGTGCCGGCCTCGACGCTGTCGGCGGTGTCGCCCGCGACCTGCACGGCCGCCTCGTCGATCGGGGCATGGACCCCGCGGCGCCCGCTCGCGCGGCGCTCGTCGATCCACAGGTTGCGGGTGATGCGGTACATCCAGCTGTCCAGTCTCGTTCCTTGCTGCCATTGGCCCTGCGACTTCAGCGCGCGTTCGATCGCGGCCTGGCACAGGTCGTCGGCATCGGCGGCACTCCCCGCCAGCCCGCGCGCGAAACGGCGCAGGCGCGGCAGGATGTCGATCAATTGGTCCTCGAAGCGCATGTCCGCCTTTTTGCCGTGCGGGGAAGAAACGACCGCCTTCTATCGTTTCTTCCCTATCCTGCTAAAAAAATTCCGGAGCGAGGGTCTCCGGCTGCGACAAGGATGAATGATGCGATTGCTGGCCGGCCTGTTTCTGCTTCCGATGATGCTGGTCGCCGGCGCCGGACAGGCGCAGATCGCGGTGCCGCTGCCCGATGCCGGGCGGATCATCCCGCCGCTGCCAAGGCTCGACATCGACCCGCTGGCGACGACGCGCGAGACGCTGGAGCGGCTGCGGCTCGACCGGATCACCGGGCTGCTGCGCGACCATGGCGACCGGGTCGAGGTCGACCGCAATGGCGAGCCCGCGGTGCGCGGGGTGCTCGTCGCGACCGGGGTCGACGCCGCAATGACCGCGCGCGCCGCGGACGCGGGCTTCGCGGTGATCGACCGCGAGCGGATCGAGGGGCTGGGCCTCGAGGTGGTGCGCTTCGCGGTGCCCAAGGGGCGCAGCCTCGCGCGCGCGCAGAAACAGCTCGGCAAATTGCTCCCGGAAGCCGAGATCGACGCCGACCATCTCTATTTCCCCAGCGGCGTGCCGGGTTCGGGTCGCGTCCTGCCCGGCGCGGCGCTCGCGAGCACGGCGGGTGGCGGCAGGACGTCGCTCGGCCTGATCGATGGCGGCGTCGCGGCGCATCCCTCGGTCGCCGGGCGCGTCGAGCAGCGCGGCTTTGCCAAGGGCGCGCCCGCCGCGAGCCGCCACGGCACCGCGGTCGCCTCGCTGCTGGTCGGCAGCGGCACGGTGCGCGGCGCGGCGCCGGGGCAGCGGCTGCGCGCGGCCGACGTCTATGGCAGCGACCCCGCGGGCGGCAATGCCAGCGCGATCGCGCGCGGGCTCGGCTGGCTGGTCGAGGGCAAGGTCGCGGTGACGACGATCAGCCTCGTCGGCCCCGACAATGCGCTGCTGCGCACGGCGGTGTCGCGCGCGCAGCAGCGCGGCATGCTGATCGTCGCGGCGGTCGGCAACGACGGTCCCGCGGCGCCGCCCGCTTTTCCGGCCGCCTATCCCGGTGTGCTCGGCGTAACCGGGGTCGATGCGAAGGGCCGCGCGCTGCCCGAGGCGGGGCGCAAGACCCCGGTCGACTTCGCCGCGCCCGGCGCCGACGTGCTCGCCGCGACGAGCGAGGACTCCACCGACCGGCTGCGCGGCACCTCCTTCGCCGCGCCGCTCGTCGCGGGGCGGCTCGTGCGCCTCTATCCCGCGCCGGTCGTCGGCCGCGTCGAGGAATCGGTGACCGCGCTGATCGGCGAGGCGCGCGACCTCGGCAAGAAGGGCCGCGACAATGTCTATGGCCATGGGCTGATCTGCGGCGATTGCGGCCGCTGAATCGCGCCTCCCGAACTTTTCGGGAAGAAAATCGGACGCGCCGTCGTTCTCCTGCCAGGCCCGGCTTGCGGGCCGCAAGTTCAGGAGAAGACCTATGGCCAACCGCATCCTCATTTCGACCCTCGCGCTCGCCGCTTCGGCGATGGCGCTGTCCGCGCCTGCCTCGGCGCAGCTGCTCGGCGGTGGCGGCGGTGGGCTGACCGGCGGCCTCGGCGGCACTCTGGGCGGTACGCTCGGCGGGCCGCGCGGCCCGGTCGGCGGCACGCTCGGTTCGGCGGGCGACCTCACCGGTTCGGGCCGCGGCGAGGCCAAGGTCGATCGCCGCTCGGGCCGCGTCCAGAGCAATGGACAGGGCGAAGTCCACGGCAAGGGCTCGGCGAACGGCAATGGCCAGTTGCTCGGCAATGCCGTCGGCGGCAGCGGCACGGGCGAAGGCGGCGCGTCGGGCCAGGGCGCGCTCGACGCGCAGGCGGTCGGCACCGACTTCGTCGGCCAGACCGGCCGCGGCGCCATCGACACGGCGCGCGGCACCGCCTCGACCGTCACCGGCACCGCGCGCGGCGCGGCCGGCGGCGTCCGCGACCAGGCCGGCGGCGCGCTGTCGGGCGTGTCGGGAACGGCGAGCGGCACCGGCTCGGCGGCGGGCAGCTTCCAGGGCGGCCTCGGCCAGCTCGCCGCCGCGGGCAGCGGCGCGGCGAGCGGCGGCGGCATGTTCGCGGTCGAACCCGGCATGACGGTGACCGACGCGCGCGGCAAGGCGATCGGTTATGTCCAGAGCGTGCGCCAGACCGGGCGCGGTGTCGTCGAGGCGGTGACCGTCGAGGTCGGCGACCGCTTCGCGACGCTCCCCGCCGCGAACTTCGCCGGCTCGGGCGACGTGCTCGTCACCGGCATGACCAAGGGCCAGCTCAAGGACGAGGCCAAGGCGCAGGAAGCGAGCCCGGCGCCGGCGTCGGCGCGCGAGCGCAACGAGCCCTGATTTTCTGAAAGGAAGGGAGCGGCCGGCATGACCCCCAAGTCCCCGGCCGTACACTGGGCGGGCCCTTCGCGGCCCGCCTTTTTTCAATAGCTGCGCGGCATGCCCAGCACATGTTCGGCCACGTAAGACAGGATCATGTTCGTGCTGATCGGCGCGACCTGATAGAGCCGCGTTTCGCGGAACTTCCTCTCGATGTCGTACTCGGCGGCGAAGCCGAAACCGCCATGCGTCTGGATGCACGCCTCGCCCGCCGCCCAGCTCGCCTCGGCGGCGAGCATCTTGGCCATATTGGCTTCGGCCCCCGCATTTTCGCCCGCCTCATATTTGGCGATGCCGTCGTGGACGAGCAGTTCGGCGGCGCGCATCTGGGCATAGGCGCGCGCGATCGGGAATTGCACGCCCTGGTTCTGCCCGATCGGGCGCCCGAACAGCACGCGCTCTTTCGCGTAGCTTGATGCCTTCTCGATGAACCACTTCGCATCGCCGATGCACTCGGCACCGATCAGCAGCCGTTCGGCGTTCATGCCCGAGAGGATGTAGCGAAAACCCTTGCCCTCCTCGCCGATCAAATTCGCGGCGGGAATGCGCATAGCGTCGAAGAAGATTTCGGTCGTCGCATGGTTCATCATCGTGTCGATCGGGCGGATCGACAGCGTGCCCGCGGCGAGCGCTTCCTTCATGTCGACGAGGAAGACCGACAGGCCTTCGGTGCGGCTCGCCGCTTCCTCGCGCGGGGTGGTGCGCGCGAGCAGGATCATCAGGTCGCTATGCTCGGCGCGGCTGGTCCACAGCTTCTGGCCGTTGACGACATATTCGTCGCCATCCTTCTTCGCGACGGTCTTGAGGCTCAGCGTGTCGGTTCCGCTCGTCGGTTCGGTGACGCCGAACGCCTGCAGCCGAAGCTCGCCGGTCGCAACGCGCGGCAGGTAGCGGGCCTTCTGCTCCTCCGACCCGTGGCGCAGCACCGTGCCCATCACATACATTTGCGCGTGAACCGCCCCGCCGTTGCAACCCTGCCGCTGGATTTCCTCGAGGATCGCGGCGGCGGCCGACAGCGGCAGGCCCGCGCCGCCATATTCCTCGGGGATCAGCGCGGCGAGATAACCCGCCTCTCCGAGCGCCGCGACGAACTCGCTCGGATATTCGCGCGCGCGGTCCTTCGCCTGCCAATAGGGGCCGGGAAACTGCGCGCAGAGCTTGGCGACCTCTTCGCGGATGGCGGTATAATCCTGGGTCATGCCTGGTGGACCAGTCCCTCGTCGATGAGCGCGGCGATCGCGCCGCTGGAAAGCCCCAGCCGCCCGGCGAGCACCGCCTCGCTATGTTCGCCATTGCGCGGGGCGGGGGCGGGTGGCCGGCGGTCGGCCTGCGGGATCGTCGCAAAGGCCCCCGCGGCGGGATAGGCGAAGCCGCTGGGGTTCGCTGCCGCGCCGAAGATCGGGTTGTCCGCGACCAGCGCCGGGTCGTTCGCGGCGTCGAGCATCGTGCGATAGGGCGAATGGACGATCCCGCCCGCGTCGAACACCACAGCGAGGTCGGCATGATCGCGCGCCGCGATCGCCTGTTCGAACAGCGGGTATAGCACGTCGCGGTGATCGAAGCGCAGCCCGTCGTCCTTGGCGAAGGACACGCCGCGTTCCGCCTCGATCGCCGCGACCGCCGGGCCGAGGTCCAGCGCGGCGATCAGGTTCGCCCATTGCCGCGGCGTTACCACCACGATCATCGTCCGCTCGCCGTCGCGCGTCACGAAGTCGCGCCCGAACAGGCCGTAAACCGCATTGCCGAGCCGCGGGCGGTTCGCCTCGCCGTACAGGACCTCGGCGATGCCGCCGAGGTTGGCGACCGTACCGATCGCGATGTCGGACAGCGGCAGCCGCACCTCGCCGCCTTCGCCGGTCGCGGTGCGGCGCTGGATCGCCGCCATCAGCGCGAAGGCGGCATAGGCGCCGGTCAGCAGGTCCCAGGCGGGCAGCACATGGTTGACCGGCTCGGGCCCCGCGCCGGTGAGCATCGGATAACCGACCGCATTGTTCACCGTATAGTCGAGCGCGGGCGAGCCGTCGGCCCAGCCCATCACGCGCACGGTGACGAGGTCGGGGCGTCCCTCCGCGAGCGTCTCGTGCGACAGGAAACCGCCGACGGGGAAGTTGGTGACGAACTGGCCGGTCGCGCGCACCAGCGCCTGCAGCAGCTCGCGTCCCTCGGGCCGCCCAAGGTCGAGCGCGACCGACTTTTTCGCGCGGTTGAGATTTTCCCAATAGAGCGAGTCGTTGTTCTCGGTGACCGGCCAGCGCCGGAAATCGGGTCCGCCGCCGATCTGGTCGACGCGGATCACCTCCGCCCCCATCTGCGCGAGATAGAGCCCCGCGGTCGGCGACGCGACGAAGGACGACGCCTCGATGACCGAGAGATTGGGGAGGAGGTTATACATTACGCCGTCGCTCCCGCGAAGGCGGGGGCCGCAGTCGGCCTTACTCTTCGCCGCTGCGCAAACCCACAGCGGACCCCGCCTTCGCGGGGGCGACGGATACTCAACTCACGCATCCGCGCGCCCGATGATCGCGATCGACGACACATTCTGGTTCGGCATGCCGCCGAGATTGTGGCTCAGCGCGAACACCGGATTATCCTGCCGCTGGCGCTCGCCCGCGCGGCCGAGGATCTGGAGATAATTTTCGTAAATCATGCGCAGCCCCGACGCGCCGATCGGGTGGCCGAAGCATTTGAGCCCGCCATCGATCTGGCACGGGATCGCGCCGTCGCAGTCGTAAAATCCATCGAGCACGTCGCGCCAGCCCTGGCCTTCCTTCGAGATATGGAGATCCTCCATCGTCACCAGCTCGGTGACCGAGAAACAGTCGTGGACCTCGATCAGGCTCAATTGCGACCGCGGATCGGTGATCCCCGCCTCGTCATAGGCGCGCGTCGCGGCAACGCGCGTGGTGTGGAAATAGCTGCCGTTCCACCCCTGCGCCTGCATCTCCCAGCCGTTCGAGGTCGCGAGCTGGAGCGCCTTCACCGTCACGATATCGGTCTTGCCCAATGCGCGCGCGATCTCGGGCGTGGTGACGATCGCGCAGGCGGCGCCGTCGCTGACCCCGCAGCAGTCGAACAGGCCGAGCGGTTCGGCGATCATCGGCGCGCCCAGCACCTGATCCATCGTCACCGCCTTTTGCAGATGCGCCTTGGGGTTTTTCGCGCCATTGGCGTGGCTCTTGACCGAGACATGCGCCATCGCGCGCTTGAGGTCGTCCTTGCTGACGCCATGGACGCCGCGATAGGCGCTCGCGAGCTGCGCGAAATTGCCCGGCGCCGACCCGGTGATCCCGACCATGTCGTGCGTCGTGCCGCGCGTGCGCACGGGCAGCCCGCCATAGCCGGTGTCCTTCAGCTTCTCGGCGCCCATTGCGAGCGCGATGTCGCACGCGCCCGACGCCACGGCATAGACCGCGCCGCGAAAGCTTTCGGTGCCGCTGGCGCAATAATTTTCGACCTTGGTGACGCCGATGTCGGGCAGGCGCAGCGCGACCGCGAGCGGGATGCCGCTCGGCCCGATATTCTGCGCGTCGAACGCGGCACCGAGCCAGGCGGCGTCGATCTGGCTCGCCTCGATCCCGGCGTCGGCCATCGCCTCTTCATAGGCCTCGAGCATCAGCTGGTCCTCGTCCTTGTCCCAGCGTTCGCCGAACTTGGCGCAGCCCATGCCCAGAATGGCGACCTTGTCGCGGATACCCTTGGCCATTTGTCGTCTCCTCTCAGAAAGCCGGCGCGGCTTTCCAGAAATAGCGGCGGAACCCGCGGTTCTCGTCATACGCCTTGATGCGGAACATCATCCGCAGATCGGCGCCGACGTCGAGCGCATCGCCCGCGAAATCGGTGAACTCGGTCATCATGCGCCCGCCGCCGACAAAGTCGATATTGCCATAATAGCTGGGCGGATCGGGCGAGTAGGTGAGCGCGTCGGCGGTCCAGGTCATCACCTTTGCGGGGACCTCGGCGAGCGGATAATCTTCCTGCGTCCCCACCGCATGGTCGTTGCCGCCCACGCTGACCTCGCTCTTCGGGAACTGCACCGTGCCGGTCTTGGTGCAACGCCCGCCGACGAGGCCGAGCACCGCCTTGCGACCCCGCCACAGCGCGGTCAGCGCGGTCTTGCTGTCATGCTCGGCGCGCGCGCCGCGGTCGAGCTGGAGCAGCCCGCGGTGGAAGAGATATTTGGCGTAATTGGTCGACTCGATCCGCCGCGCCAGCCAGCCCGACACGCCGAGCCGCGGCTTCACCGACCCGATCGCGCCGGTGACTTCGAACAGGATGAGGTCGCAGCCCTGACCGAAGCTCGCGAGCAGGATGCGCTCGCCCGGCTTCGCCTTTTCGAGCGTGCCGGCGAGCATCACCAGCGCATGCGCCGCGCCCGCATGGCCGAGGTTCGCGCCGAGCGTGTCGGCGACCGCGCCTTCGCCGATACCGGCCTTCTTCGCGAGCATTTCGGGAACGCCCTTGACCGCGACGGGGACGAGGAAATGGTCGATCGCCGCGCCCTCGACCCCGGCCTTTTTCAGCAGCGCCGCGATCGCGGGGTTCATGATCCGCGCGAAGCCCTCGTCGCGCACCCAGCGCGCTTCCCAGTCATAGTCATGCGCTTCGCCGGCTTCGCGGAAATGGTCGACGAAATCCATCGTGACGCTGTGGCTCGCCACGAGCGTCGCGATCGGCGTGCCGGTGCCGACGAGCACGGCGGCGGCAGCATCGCCGCTCGTCATCTCGCGTTCGGACGCGGGCTTGGGCGTCGTGATTTCCGCCGCCGTCACCAGCGTGGTTTCGTTGCCGCCCAGCGCCGCAAGCAACGCCGAGGTCGCGGCGCGCTGCGAACCCGCCACATCGAGCGCGCCAACCGCGTCGGGCAGATTCAGCGCCTCCTTGACGATGCCGGCATTCTGGCGGTCGGCGAAAGGCAGCGTGGTCGACGCGATGGCGACGCGCTGCACGCTCGCGCGGTCGATGCCGTCGAGCGCATCGCGTGCGGCTTCGAGCGCCATGGTGACGCTGTCCTCGTCCCAGTTGGCGACGGCTTTCTCGCCCTTGGCGAGCCCGCGCAGGCCGCCCGCGAACCAGCTGTTCGTCGCATGGATGGCGCTGCGCTGCAGCCGGGTAATCGGCACATAGGCGCCGAAGGACAGGATTCCGAACTCGCTCATGCCGTCTCCGCATAGCCGTTGGTGAAAACAATCTTGTCGCGCTCGACCACGCGGGCGCGGAAGGCGAGCTTGCCACCCTCTTCGTCCCAGATCGAGGTCTCGATCGTTTCGCCGGGGGTGACCGGCGACGAAAAGCGGCCGTCGAGCCGCTTCAGCCGCGCGGGCTCATTGCCGCAGCGCGCGGCGAGCAATGCCCGCCCGATCACGCCATAGGTCGCGAGCCCGTGCAGGATCGGCGCCTCGAAGCCGCCCGCCCTGGCCACATCGGGGTCGATGTGCAGCGGGTTGAGGTCGCCAGACAGGCGATAGATCAATGCCTGGTTTGCGGCGGTGGTGAGCGTCACCACCGCGTCGGGCGCGCGGTCGGGAATGGCGTGCGGCACCGGCACGCCCTCGGCCGATCCGCCGAAGCCGCCGTCGCCGCGCAGGAAGGTCATCGAGCGCGAGGTCGCGAGATGCGTGCCGGCGCCGTCATGAATCTCGCGCGTCACCATCGCGAGCGCGCCCTTGTCGGCGCCCTTGTCGTAGAGCGCCTCGACCACCGTCGATCCGACGATTTCGCCTTCAACGGGCAGCGGCGCGTGGAGGATCGTCGACTGCTCGCCGTGCAATATCTTCTGCCAATTCGCGCCGAGCGCGGGGTCGCGCCAGATGAAGCCCGGATAGCCGAGCGTCACCGCCATCGTCGGCAGCGCCTTCAGCCGTTCCTCGAACAGGAAATCGAGCTCGGTCGCCCCGATGCCGAGCGCGTAGAGGATCGTGTCGCGCGGCGTGAGCACCTGCCGCGTGACGATCGGCGGCATCGAAAGGAGGTAGTCGGGGTCGATCGCCATCAGATGGGATCGTAGCCGAAGACGTCCCCCGAACGCTCCGCCGGATTGGCGAAACTGCCGCGGAACGCCGGGAGCATCTCGTCGGCGATCGCCTGCGCGGTCCAGCCCTCATTCTTCTGCATCGAGCGGATCGGGCGCGGTTTCGAGAAAAGGAATATCTCGTTCTTGCGCACGCCGAAGACCTGGTTCGACACTTCCTGCGACGCGTCGCTGGCGAGGAAAGCGACGAGCGGCGCGATCTTGTCGGCGGTCATCGTCTTCATCCGCTCGATGCGCAGCGCCTCGGCCTCGTTGGTCGCGGGGATCGTCGCGATCAGCCGGCTCCACGCGAAGGGGGCGATGCAGTTCGAGCGCACCCCGGCGCGCGCCATGTCGAGCGCGATCGACTGCGACAGGCCGACGATGCCGAGCTTCGCCGCCGAATAATTAGCCTGACCGAAATTGCCGATCAGCCCGCTGGTCGAGGTGAAGTGGATGAAGCTGCCCGACTGCTGGTCGCGGAAATAGGGGGTCGCCGCCTTCGACACGTTGAAGCAGCCGTTCAAGTGAACGTCGATCACCGCGCTCCAATCCTCATGGCTCATCTTGTGCCAGATGCGGTCGCGCAGGATGCCGGCATTGTTCACCACCGCGTCGATGCGGCCGAAGTGCTGCACCGCATCCTCGATGATGCTCGCCGCGCCCTTGGGGTCGGAGACGCTGGCGCCGTTCGCCAGCGCCTTGCCGCCGGCCGCCTTGATGTCGTTTACCGTTTCCTGCGCGGGGGAGAGGTCGGCGCCTTCGCCCTCGGCGCTGCCGCCCAGATCGTTGACCACGACCGCCGCGCCTTCCTTCGCGCAGAGCAATGCGATCTCGCGCCCGACGCCGCGTCCCGCGCCCGTCACCGCGACCACCTTGCCGTCCAGCATGCCCATGCGACTCTCCCTTCGACGATTGCGATCCGGCTAGTTGAGCTTTCCGCGATATTCAATATAAAGAATATCGTTTTCATATTTGTGAAAAGAGAGCCATGGCTGGTGAAGTGAGATCGGTATCGCAGGCCTTCGCGCTACTCCGCCTGCTCGCCGAGCGCGACCCGATGAGCTTGTCCGACATCGGCCGCGCGCTCGGGCTCGGCGCATCCTCCTGCTTCAACCTGCTCGGCACGCTCGTCGCCGAGGGCGCGGTGGTGCGCGAGGCGCCGGGCAAGCGCTATCGCCTCGCCGACGGCTGGGCGCGCTCGGGGCTGCTACGCGACGGCGACGCACGGCGGATGATCGACCGGCTGCGCCCGCTGATGACGCGCTTCGCGCAGGAGCATGGCGTCACCGCCGGGCTGTGGCAGGTCGCGTCGAAGGACCGGCTGCAACTCGTCGCGCATGCCGAGAGCAATGCCGTGCTGCGTATCCACCTCGCGCAGGGGCAGCGCCAGCCGCTCGGCGGCGGCGCGGTCGGGCGGGCGTTCGCCGCGGCGCAGGCGGCCGACGAGGCGGAGATCGCACGGCGCTTTGCCGGCGTGCGCTGGGAGAAGCCGGTCAGTTTCGCCGATTATGCGACGCAGGTCGGGCTCGCCGCGCAGGCGGGCTATGCGCTCGACGAGGGGCATACGCATATCGGCATCTGGACGCTCGCCGCGGTGGTGCCGGGCCGCGGCGCCGAATATTGCGCCTCGGCGAGCTTCTTCGCCGGATCGCGCGGCGCGACCGAGGTCGCGGCGCTCGGCCGCGCGCTGGTCGAACTGGCGGCGGCGGCCGGGGGCTAGAAGCCCGCTTCGCCCAGCAGCGCCTTCGCCTCTTCGCCCTGCCAGTCGATCGCGCCGATCACGCGCCACACCTCGCGCCCCTCGGCGTCATAGAGGATGCTCGTCGGCAGCGCGCTGTTATAGACGTCGAGCAGATGGTTGTCGGGGTCGATATAGGGCTGAAGCGCCGCAAGCTTCGCCTTGGCGAACCACGGGTCGACCACCGCCGCGCCCTGCAAATCCTGCGCGACCGCGACCACGGTCAGCTTGTCCTTCTGCGCCGCGGCGAGCCTGTCGAGCGTCGGCATCTCGGCGACGCACGGCGCGCACCAGGTCGCCCACAGATTGACGAGCAAAGGCTTGCCGCGGAACGCCGCGAGCGTCACCGGCGCGTCGTCGGGCCCGGTGAAGCTCACCGCGGGCGCGGGCTTGCCCGCTTCGGTGCGGATCACCTGGTGCTTGAAGGTCTCGACCCCGCCCTTGGCTTCGGAAGCCGAAATATTTGCTTGGCCCGCCCCGGGTTGCTCCCCGCCGGCCTTTTCCCTATCGCAGCCCGCGATCGATCCGGCCAGCAGCAGCGCCGGAATCAACGAATAGAGGCTTGGGACGCGGCGGATGGCGGATTCTCCGAACAGCAACAGCATGTGGGGCGGCCGCTTCGGTGCCGGTCCCGCGGCGATCATGCAAGAGATAAACGCGTCGATCCCGGTCGATAAGCGCCTGTGGGAAGAAGATATCGCCGCCAGCCGCGCGCATGCCGCGATGATCGGCGCCGCGGGGATCATCTCCGCCGACGACGCGGCGAAGATCGACGCCGGCCTCGCGCAGATCGCGGGCGAGTTCGCCGCGAACGGCGTGCCGGTCGACCTCGCGCTCGAAGACATCCACATGACCGTCGAATCGCGGCTCAAGGAAATCATCGGCGAGCCCGCGGGTCGGCTCCACACCGCGCGCTCGCGCAACGACCAGGTCGCGACCGATTTCCGGCTGTGGGTGCGCACCGCCTGCAGCCGCATCGACGCGGGGCTGAAGGCGATCCAGACGGCGCTGCTCGCGCGCGCCGAGGAACATGCGGGCAGCATCATGCCCGGCTTCACGCACCTCCAGGTCGCGCAGCCGGTGACGCTCGGCCACCATCTGCTCGCCTATGTCGAGATGTTCGGCCGCGACCGCTCGCGCTTCGCCGACGCTGCGAAGCGCCTCAACGAATCGCCGCTCGGCGCGGCGGCGCTCGCGGGCACCAGCTTCCCGCTCGACCGCAATGCCACCGCCGCCGCGCTCGGTTTCGACCGCCCGATGGCGAACAGCATCGACGCCGTGTCCGACCGCGACTTCGCGCTCGAATTTTGCGCCAGCGCTTCCATCGCCGCGATCCACCTGTCGCGCCTCGCCGAGGAAGTCGTGATCTGGGCGAGCCAGCCCTTCGGCTTCGTCAGCCTGCCCGACGCCTGGTCGACCGGCAGCTCGATCATGCCGCAAAAGCGCAACCCCGACGCCGCCGAACTGGTGCGCGGCCGTGCGGGCCTGCTGCTCGGCGCCTTCCAGCGCCTGTCGGTGATCGTGAAGGGCCTGCCGCTCACTTATTCGAAGGACCTGCAGGACGACAAGGAAACGGTCTTCGGCGCCTTCGACGCGCTCGCGCTGTCGCTCGCCGCGATGACCGGCATGATCGAGACGCTGGCGTTCCGCACCGACCGCATGCGCGCGCTCGCCGCGTCGGGCTTCTCGACCGCGACCGACCTCGCCGACTGGCTGGTGCGCGAGGCGGGGGTGCCGTTCCGCGACGCGCATCATATCGTCGGCGCCTGTGTGAAACGATCCGAGCAGCTCGGCGTTGAGCTGTCGGCGCTGCCGCCCGCGGAAGCCGCTGCGATCCACGCCGCGGTCACTCCCGCGGCGCTCGCGGCGCTGACCGTCGAGGCGTCGGTCGCCAGCCGAACAAGCTATGGCGGCACCGCGCCCGAACGGGTAAGGCAGGCCATTGCCGCGGCGCGCGCCGCGCTGGAGGAATGATGAACGCGACGCGCCACCTTGTCCTGACCGTCCTCGGCGGCGCGCTGCTCACCGGCGCGCTCGGCGCGTGCGGCAAGAAGGAAGATCTGAAGCCGATCGCCGGCGACCCGCCCGCGCCCTTGCCCGTCGGGGCCAAGCGCGCGCCGACCACGGAGGAGCTTACGACGCCTGACGCGCAGGCCAAGCCGGCGCGCAGCGACGAACTTCTCAAACGATCCGAGCAACGCGAACCCGACGATTTCGACTTGCCGCCTCCGGGCTGAGCTCAGGACTTTTTCAGATGAATCATTTCGACCTACGTGACGGCGTCATGCACGCCGAAGATGTTCCGCTGCCGCGGATCGCCGAGGACATCGGCACCCCCGTCTATGTCTATTCGCGCGCGACGCTCGAGCGCCATGCGCAGGCGTTCCGCGACGGGCTGAAGGACGTGCCGAAGAAGCACCTCGCCTTCGCGATCAAGAGCAACCCCAATCTCGGCGTGCTGCGCGTGCTCGCGCGGCAGGGTTACGGCGCCGACGTCGTCTCGGGCGGCGAACTCGAGCGCGCGCTCGCGGCGGGCATGGCGGCCGAGGACATCGTCTTTTCGGGGGTGGGCAAGACCCGCGCCGAACTCGCGCTTGGCCTCGACCGCGGCATCGGCCAGTTCAACATCGAACATGAGCCGGAGGGCGTCGCGCTCGCCGAAATCGCGCTGCGCAAGGAAATGACGGCGCCCGCGGTGCTGCGCGTCAACCCCGACGTCGACGCGGGCACCCACGCCAAGATCTCGACCGGCAAGGCCGAGAACAAGTTCGGCGTCGGCATCGACGCCGCGCCCGAAATCTTCGCCCGCCTCGCCGCGCTGCCGGGGCTCAACATGCGCGGCATCGCCGTCCACATCGGCAGCCAGCTGACCAGCCTCGCTCCCTTCGAGGCGGCGTTCAAGCGCGTCGGCGAGCTTGTCGCCGACCTGCGCAGCGCAGGGCATAGCATCACCCATGTCGACCTGGGCGGCGGCCTCGGCGTGCCCTATCGGGCCGGCGACAATATCATTCCGCCGTCGCCCGCCGATTATGGCGCGATGGTCGCGCGCGTGACCAGGGACTGGGACGTCACTTTGATGTTCGAGCCCGGCCGCGTCATCGCGGGCAATTCGGGGGTATTGCTGACCGAGACCTTGTGGGTGAAGCCCGGCGCGACGCACCCCTTCGTGATCGTCGACGCGGCGATGAACGATCTTGCCCGGCCCGCGCTCTACGACGCCTGGCACGATTTCCTCGCGGTCGAGCCGTCGGGCGAGACGATGACCGCGTCGATCGTCGGGCCGGTCTGCGAGACCGGCGACACCTTTGCGCGCGACCGGCTGATCGACAAGGTCGAGGCGGGCGACCTCGCGGTCTTCTGCAGCGCGGGCGCCTATGGCGCGACGATGGCGTCGACCTACAACAGCCGCAGCCTGGTGCCCGAGGTGCTCGTCGACGGCGACCGCTACGCCGTGGTCGCCGACCGCATCGCCGCGGGCACGATCATGGCCGCCGAACGCGTTCCCGACTGGATCGACTGACGATGGAGCAGCTTCCCATCTTCCTGAACCTGCGCGGCCGCACGGTCGTGCTGGTCGGGGAGGGGGAAGCCGCCGAGGCCAAGGCGCGGCTGATCGAACGCGCAGGCGGCCGCATCGTCCCCGCATGGGTGGAAGGCGCGAGCCTCGCCTTCGTCGCGCTCGATGAGGGCGCCGAGGCCGCCGCGGCTGCCCTCCGCGCGCGCGGCCTGCTCGTCAACGTCGTCGACCGCCCCGACCTCTGCGATTTCACCACCCCCGCGATCGTCGACCGCGCCCCGGTGACCATCGCGATCGGCACAGGCGGCGCCTCGGCCGGGCTCGCCAAGGCGGTGCGCCAGCGCATCGAGGCGCTGCTCCCTGCGCGGCTCGGCGCGCTGGCGTCGGCGCTCTACGCTGCGCGCGATGCGATGAAAGCGCGCTGGCCCGCCGCAGCCGATCGCCGCCGCGCCATCGATGCGGCGCTGGCCTCCGGAGGTGCGCTCGATCCGCTCGATGACGGCGCGCCCGATCGCGTGCGCGCCTGGCTCGCCGCCGATGGTGCTACGCCGGCCTCACGCCTCGAAACGATCGCGCTGGCGAGCTTCGATCCCGACGATCTCACGCTCCGCGCCGCGCGCCTGCTCGGCGAGGCCGACCATGTCTTCCACCCGGCGTTGATTCCCGCCGCGATCCTCGACCGCGCGCGCGCCGACGCCGTGCGCCATCCCGCCGATGCACCGCCCGCCGATCCGCCGCCGGGCCTTTCGCTCTGGCTCGCACCGCCCGCGGCATGACCCCTATCCATCCCCTTTACGCGGCGATGGCGCCGACGATCTTCGAGCATATGTCGGGGCTCGCCCGCGCGCACGATGCGATCAACCTCGGGCAAGGCTTCCCCGACGGGCGGCCGCACCCCGATATGGTCGACGCGGCCGCGCGGGCGCTCGCCGAAAAGTCGCACCAATATCCGCCCGCGCCCGGCCTGCCCGAGCTGCGCGATGCCATCGCTGCCTTCTACGCGCGGCGGCAGGGGCTGGCGTTGACCCGCGAGCAGGTCGTCGTCACCTCGGGCGCGACCGAGGCGCTCGCCGCGGCGATCCTCGCGCTCGTCCATCCGGGCGACGAGGTGCTGCTCTTCCAGCCCGCCTATGACAGCTATGCCCCGATGATACGCCGCGCCGGCGGCGTACCCGTCTCGGTACCGCTGAGCCCGCCCGGCTGGCGCTACGACGCCGGCCGGATCGCCGCCGCGATCACGCCGCGCACCCGGCTGGCGATGCTCAACGACCCGCTCAACCCCGCGGGCACGGTGGCGAGCGAAGCCGAACTCGCGATGATCGCCGACCTCTGCCGGCGCCACGACCTCACCGCGATCTGCGACGAGGTGTGGGAGGACGTCCGCTTCGACGGCGTGCCGCATCGCTCGCTGCTCGCGATGCCCGGCATGGAACGCCGCGCGGTCAAGATCGGCTCGGCGGGCAAGATCTTTGGGCTCACCGGCTGGAAGGTCGGCTGGCTCGCCGCCGCGCCCGATCTCGCACAGGCGCTCGGCCGCGCACACCAGTTCCTGACCTTCACCACGCCCCCCGCGCTGCAATGGGCGGTCGCCGAGGGGCTCGCCAAGCCCGACGCCTGGTTCGCCGAGCAGCGCGCAGGCTGGGCGGCGGCACGCCGGCATCTCTCCCAATCGCTCGAACGCGCGGGCTTCGTCGTGCTCCCGAACGCCGCGACCTGGTTCCTCTGCATCGACCTCGCGGCCTCGGGCATCATGCTCGCCGACCGCGACTTCGCCGAGCGTGCGGTGCGCGAGGCCGGGGTCGCGTCGATCCCGGTGTCGGCGCTCTTCGAAGGCGACGCCCCGCGCCACATCCTGCGTCTCTGCTTCGCCAAGGATCATGCAACCCTCGACGAAGCCGTCGCGCGCCTCGCCGCCTTTCGCGCGGCGCTGCTCTAGGGGGCAACCGCGCGCCCGCGATATTATCGGATTCTATAGACATACGCCCTAATCCCCCCGCTCGTAGCGAGCGGAGATTGCATGCTGAAACGGCTTTTGCGCGGCACGGCGACGGGCGCCGTCGGCCTTTGCGCGGCGATCTGGGCGGGTTCCTTATTGTCCGGCCCCTGTCCGCCGGAGGATTTCGGATGCGCGCCCGACAGCCGGCTTTGGGTCTGGCTATTGTTCGGCGCCGGTTCGCTGCTGGCGCTGTCCGCGCTCCTGCTCTGGGGCGCGTTCCTGTTGCAGTTTCGCCGCTACCTCCGCGAAGGGGATGCGCAGAAACGCCGCGACCGGCAGTTGCGTCGCGACCGGCTTTGTGCGGAAGCGCGGCGCGTCCGGCCCGAAATCGCCGTCGCGCGCGAACTGCTCGCGCGTCCGCTGCCCGATGAGCCCGATGCGCCGACCCCCGCCGAATTGCAGGAGGCCGTGGGCGCGCTGATGCGCCGCCATTCCGCGAACTATCTCGACAAGGCGGAGGAGGAGCCGGTGCGGATCGTCGGGTGGCTGCTGGCCCGGCTCGCCGACCAGAGCGCCACCGGCCTGCACTGGTTCGGCGGCAGTCCCGTGCTCGGAACCGTGTCGATCAACCAGGACCAGTATATGCAGATCGTCGGCGTCGGTGCCGGCTCGGTCGCGCTCATGACCATGGACGGCAACCGGGCGACCGGCGAGCCCGTCGACGTCGAGGACATGCTCGCCGCGCTGCGCGAGGCGAATCTGCCCGTGTGGGACGAACTCGAGCGGGCGGCGGCGCGTTAGGGCGCGATCGCCAGTCCGTCGCCATTCTTGCCCGCCGGCAGGCGGCGCAGCACCTTGCCGCTCGCGACGTCGATCTCGGCGACCTTGTCGTGCCCCGTCTCGGCGGCATAGAGCCGCTTCGAATCGGCGCTGAACAGCAGGGTCACCTGCCCCTTCGCCTGCTCGCCCGACACCATGATCGTCTTCACCGGCGCGCGCGTCTCGGCATCGAACAGGCTGATCGTCCCCGCCGCGATATTGCTCGTCGCGATCAGCTTGCCGTCGGGGCTCGCGAGCACGCGGATCGCCACAGGGTCGACCGCATGTTCGGCTACCTTCTCGCCGCTCGCGGTATCCCACACCGACACGCGCGGCGCATCAAGGTCGCCGACCCACAATTCGCGCCCGCCCTTCGCCAGCGCCAGCCCCTCGGGCTTGCCGCCGATGGCGAGGTCGCGCAGCTTCTTTGCGTCCTTGAGGTCGAGCACGCTCACCGTGCCCGACGCGATATTGGCGGTATAGGCGGTGCGATTATCGGGCGCGACGACGATCATATGCGTGCCCTGCTGCCCCGTCGCGATCGAGGTCACGGCGCCGCCCGGCGCGACCACCGCGACCGACTGGCTGCCCTCGGCGGTCGCGACCAGCCGCCCGTCGGAAAGCCACAGCAGCCCGTGCGGCCGCTGGTTGGGGCTGATGTCGATCGTCTTCAGCTTCGCCTTCACCGCGATATCGAACACATCGATCGTCGTCCCGCCATAAGCGACCACCGCGGCCTGCGTGCCGTCGGGCGACACCGCGATCTCGTGTGGCATCTTCCCCGTCGGCAGCCGCGCGACCTCCGCGCCGGTATCGAGCGCGACGAGGCTCAGCGTGTCCTCGCCCTTGTTGCCGATCAGCAAGGTCTCGGCGGCGACCGGCGGGATCGCGAGCAGCAGGATGGACAGGAAAGTGGCGGCGCGGCGCATGTGATGTCTCCCCGAGGCAAGGCCCCGCACCTTATGGGGCGCCCCCGCGCGGGCAACCGCCGTTCGACGAGCGACATGGCAAGATTACGATAAGTTCATTGGTATCCGCGGCCCGCGCTCCGCACGCTGTCCCCGCGGCCGATCTGCGCCGCGCTGCCCTGGGGAGGGACATATGAATCTGCCGTCCATCGACATCGCTGCCTTGCCCTTGCTCGACACCATGGTCGGGCTGTTCGGCTCGCTCGTCGCGCCCAGCGCGACGCAGGGACCCTCGATTTTCGAGGTGTCGGTCACCGTCATCCTGATCATCAACGACTGAGCCGGCGCGCGGGTACGGCCCCACACCGTGCCCGCGCCGGGCGCAGGCGATGCGATCCCGTCACGACCATTATCCGCGGGCCGACGCGGCGCGCTGCCATGCGATGCACGCCGCCGAGGCCGATCTCGCCGCGCGCTGGCGCAGCGAGGATTCGCGCCCCGCGGGCCTCGCCGCCGCGCTCGCCGCGGCCGCTGCCGTCGCCGACCCCGTCCGCGCGGTCGAGCCTCTGCGTCCCTGGCTCGCCGACACAAGCTGGCTGACCACGCGCTTCGCCGAGGCGCTCGCCCTGCTCGCCGCCGATCCCTTTGCGCGTCCGCCGCTGCCCGTCGTCGGCAGCGGCGGCGCGCCGGGCGGGCTGATCCTCGCCGAGCGCGGCGCGGTGCGCCTCTCGCTCCAGCTGCTGCCGTTCGAGATCGCCGGCGCGCTGCCCGCGACCGCGCTCTTCGTCCCCGGCCGTGCCGCGATCCGCGTCCTCGCCGCCGGCGGCGCCAGCCTCATACTTCACCATGTTGCGCTCTCCGAAGCGGAGGCGGCCGGCGCCTTCACCGCGGCCGGCGCCGCGCCCTGCACCAGCGACCCGCCGCGCCCGCTGCGCACGGGCGAACTCCTCGAACTCGACACCACGCGCACCACCTTCACCCTCGCGGGCGCAAGCGGCGACGTGCTGCTCCTCGACCTTTCGGTCCGCCCGCCGTCGCAGCTCCCGGTACGCGCCTACGATATCGCCAGCGGCCGCCTCGTCCACGTCGCCGCGTCGCGCCGCGACAGCAGCTTTCGCCAGATGGCGCTCGCCTTGCTCCGCGCGATGGAGCGCCGCGCCGCCGCGCCGCTCTTCCTCGCCGCGACGCAGGCCGAGGATTTCGCCGCCCGCTGGGCCGCGATGCGCGACCTCGTCGCGCTCGCCCCCGCCGCCGCGCACCCGCGCCTCGTGCAGATGGCGGCCGACGATCCGCACCCCGAAGTCCGCGCCGCCGCCACCGCGACGCTGGCGCTCTACGCCGCGCCGAATGCCGAGCCATGCCCCGCCTGATCGACCCGCCCCCCGGCCCCGCGCTCGACCTCGCCGAAGTCGCCGCGCGCCTCGACGAAAGCCGGGTCGACCTCGCCGACGAAGCCAGCCTCGCCCGCGCCGCGGCGCTCCTCGCCGGCCTCGCGCAGAACCGCGACTTCCTCGCCGATCACATCGTCGCCGAACTCAAGGCCAGCTTCGCGAACCAGCTCGGCCTCAGCCGTTATTCGGCGCAGGTCTTCCTCCTCCACCGCAGCCCGCGCGGCCATTTCCTGCGCGCCAACCTCTGGCCCGCAGCGACCGATGCCGCTTACGCCGCGAGCGGCGGAGCAGCCTTCGCCTACGGCCTGCCGCACGACCATAATTTCAGCTTCCTCACCACCGGCTATTGGGGCCCGGGCTATGTCAGCGACTATTACGACTATGACCCCGAAGCCATCGACGGCCGCCTCGGCGAACCGCTGAACCTGAAATTCGTCGAGCGCAGCCAGCTCGGCGAAGGCAAGACGATGCTCTATCGCGCCCACCGCGACATCCACAGCCAGTGCCCGCCCGAACGCCTCTCGGTCAGCCTCAACATCATGGAGGAGGGCGAGCATCTCCCCTGGCGCGACCAATATATCGTCGATCTCGAGCACGGCACGATCGCGCGCCGCCCGACGATCACCCCGGCGGAGATGCTCCTCCGCTGCGCCGTGCATTTGACCGAAGAGGGCAAGGATGTGGCCGACCATTTCGCCAGGGCGCACCCGGTCCCGCGCGTGCGCGCCAACGCGTTCGCCGCGCTGGCGGCGGTGGAGGAGGGCGCGGGCAGGGCGGCGGTGCTGGAACGCGGGCTGCGGGACGCCGATGCGCGGGTTAGGGCCGATTGTGAGAGGTGGCTGGGGATCGCATGAGTCCCTTTTCTTGCGTGGGGCGTCGCTGCCCTGTTCGGACGGGTGGCATCTCGACGCAGGCCGCGCAGGGCGCAGGTCCGGTACACTTGGCGGAGTCAAAGCTTTCGTCTAGCACGGTAAAACGAGCGGGGGATTGCGTGGCGACGACCGAACATACGATTAACGATGCCATCGCGCTCGCACTGCGCGCGACGCGCCATGGCTGGAACAGTCCTGGCGTGGTTCGGTCGGAGAATACGGCTACGTTGACCGGCAGCAACCGCCGACCCGACATTCTCGTCACCGAACCCGGCGTCTCGCCGGTTGTGGTCGAAACCGAAGTACTGCCGGCCGTGACGGTCGAAGTCGAGGCGCAGTCCCGGCTGGGTGAAAGGCTCAAGTCGAACGGGCGGCAAATTCTGTCGTCCATTGCCGTACGATCGCCCCAGCATTTGCGCACTGTGGGTGGCGGGGATCTCGCGGTTGCAGTGGATGCCTGCGAAGATTTCGAATTCGCGCTGTTCACCGGGATTTCGCCGGAAAGCTACACGCGCTGGCCCGCGGCGGGGTGGATCAAAGGCAGCATCTGGGACCTGTCGGTCCTCGCCCAGGCCGCTACCGTCCCCCCGGCGATCGTAGAGAGCGCGGCGGATCAGTTGATGATCGGCGTCAGCCAGGCGGCAGGCCAGTTGGCGGGGATCGAAGAAAAATACCAACCCGCGCTTGATCGCATCGCCCAGGCCCTGTGCCAGGAAGACAGCGAACAGACCCGGCGGATGGCGACCACAATCCTGGCCAATGCCTTCATGTTTCACGAAAATTTGGCACACGGCCCCGGCGAGCTCGAATCGATCCGTAACTTGGAGGAAATGCGCGGATCGGGTGAACTCACGCGCAGGCACATCATCGCGGAATGGCGCAGGATTCTGGACGTCAACTATTGGCCGATTTTCGATATCGCTTGCCGGATTTTCGAGGTCATCCCTGCCGATTTGGCCAAGATGTTGTCCGATACGCTGGCTGATACGGCATCGAAGCTCGTCGAAAACAGCCTGACGCGCAGTCACGACCTGACCGGCGCCGTTTTCCAGAAGCTGATTGCCGACCGGAAATTCCTTGCCGCTTATTATACGACACCTGCTTCCGCCGCGCTGATGGTGGGTTTGGCGCTGGACCGGCATCATACGCCCCGCGGCGCAAGCTGGACCGATGGTGACGATTTGGCCAAGCTGAAGGTCGGCGACTTTGCATGCGGCACGGGTACCTTGCTTTCGACCGCCTACACCCGCCTTGGCCAATATTACGAACTGCACGGCGGCAATTCGGAGCATCTGCACGCGTCGATGATGGGGTCGACGTTGGTCGGGGCCGACGTGCTTCCGGCGGCCGCCCACTTGACCGCTGCCATGCTTTCGGGTGTCCATCCGCAGATCACCTATACCGACAGCATGATCATGACGGTGCCCTATGGGTCGCAAGCCGGGGACCGGGTTGCTCTGGGTTCGCTGGACCTGTTGGCGAGCCAGAAGACGATGGACGCCGTCGCCGCCGAGGGGCTCGGCGCAAAGGGCAAAAGCACAAAGAATGTTTTCGTCAGCGTCGCGCACGAAAGCTTCGACCTCGTCATCATGAATCCGCCCTTCACGCGGCCGACCGGTCAGGAGGCGTCCAAGGTGGGCGTGCCGAACCCCATGTTCGCGGCTTTCTCGGCGGACAAGGACGAACAGAAGGAGATGAAGAAGGCCTTCGACAAGCTCCTGCAAGGACTCGAGGGAGGCCATTGCTACGACGGGCAAGCCGGCGAGGCGACCGGCTTCATCGAATTGGCCCACCGGAAATTGAAGGCGGGCGGGACCTTGGGTCTCATCACGCCGCTCAGCCTCATGTCGGGTGAGGCGTGGGATGCTGCCCGGCTCCGTCTCGCGCGCCACTATAGCGACGTCATCCTGTTGAGCATTACCGGCAAGCAACGCAGGGAGACGTCCTTCTCGGCGGATACCGGCATGGCCGAGGCGATGACCATGGCCGTCCGCCGGACGACGCCGAATGACGGCGTGGTGCGCGCGACCTATGTCGTCCTCGATGATCGCCCGACGACGCCGCTGGACGGTTACGCGGTGGCGAAAGCGATCAAGCGCTTGGTCGCGAACGGTTCGATTCGACAGATCGAGGACCCGCCCCTTGGTGGCACGGCCATCAGCATCGGCAGCGACAAGGTCGGCGAAGCCATGCAGGGGCCGCTTCCCAGTGGCGATACGTGGGACATTTGCCGCATTGCCGATCTGTCGCTCGCGCAATCGGCATGGCGCCTGATCGGCGAAGGCCGAATCTGGCTTGCCGGCATGGCCGCGCCGCTCGAGGAAATTCTGCCGTTGCGCCCGGTATCCGATCTGATTGCCCAGATCGGGCCTTATCACGCCGACATCAACTGGAATGGGGCGGGTGGCAAGATCAGGGGCCCCTTTTCCTTGCACCCCACGGCAGCGCCCGAAACCGTCACTTATCCGATATTGTGGACCCACGATGCCGATCGCGAACGGTCGCTGTGCTTCGAGGCCGACAATGAAGGGATCGTGCGTCCCGGCAAGGATGCCGAGGAAGAGGCGGTGATCCTCGACAAGGTAAATCTGGTTTGGGCCAGCGCGTCGCATCTCCATTTCAATCAGAACTTCCAGTTCAACAGCCAGTCGACGGCGATGCAATATACGCGGCGCCATGCAATCGGCGGTCGGGCGTGGATGGGGCTGAAATTCCCCGACGCACGGCATGAGGCTGCGGCCGTGCTGTGGGGCAACTCGTCGCTCGGCCTGCTGTTGCATTGGTGGCAGGCGAACAAGCAGCAATCGGGTCGTGGCAACGTCGGCAAGGAAGCGCTCGCCAAATTCACGCTGCTGGACCCTCTGGCGCTCACTGACGATCAACTGGACCGGTCGGCTGCGCTGCTCGCTGAACGCGCAGACGTGCCGATGCGTCCGCTCAACGAAATTGATCTCGATACGGAACGTGCGGCGCTGGACGAAGCGTTCCTCATCGATATATTGGGATTGTCGGCGACGTTGGTCGGGCCCGACGGGCCGCTCGCACTGCTTCGCCGCAAACTGGCGCGCGAGCCGTCGATCAACGGCGGCAAGCGAAAATTCTAGAGGCCGCCCGCTTGGTTGAAAAAGGAAAACCGGTGTCGCAATCTTCGGGTCAGCTGGGCTTCGATCTGGGCGAATTTGAAAGCCCGTCGAAATTCGTCGGATCTCATCCGGTGCGTCTTGAACTGCACGAAATATTGGAAACGGCAAAATCCGCCCGTGGTAGTTCGCCGTGGGACGAAGCGACCATGCGCCATCACCGTGTCAGCTTTCCGATCAAGGCAAAGGTCCTTCCGCCGGAAGAAGCGACGTTCCTCTGGCGCCAGTTTGAAATGGAACTCGACCGCTTGGCGGCGCTGGCCTCGACTTGATCTCATTCGGCTCTTCGCGTGACGGCTTTCTTTCACATCTCCGCCGCAAAAAACCCCTTTCCTAATAAATTCCGCTGTGCCATGTTCTTCTTTCGTTCTTTGATTCGGCCGATATCAGCGTTCCATTCGCGCAATCGGGGGGCGACGATGGCTGTCGGCCGCCGGCGACTGGAGCATGCCGCTCAGCCAGCCGAAAAGGGAGAAAGCTTCGCAAAAATACCGCGTCACAGGGCTGAACTTTCCTGAACTTTGCCCCGGCGCCGGTCGAAAATCGTGCCGCACGCGCGATCCCGCCACTCCCTGCTGACAGCGCGCCCATCCGCTGCTAGGGCGCGCGCATGACCACACCCCTTTCGCATATCCGCAATTTCAGCATTATCGCCCACATCGATCACGGGAAATCCACGCTCGCCGACCGGCTGATCCAGTTCACCGGGGGGCTCACCGCGCGCGAGATGTCGGCGCAGGTCCTCGACAATATGGATATCGAGAAGGAGCGCGGGATCACCATCAAGGCGCAGACCGTGCGCCTTTCCTATAAAGCGCATAATGGCGAGACCTATCAGCTCAACCTGATGGACACGCCCGGCCATGTCGACTTCGCCTATGAAGTGTCGCGCAGCCTCGCGGCGTGCGAGGGCGCGCTGCTGGTCGTCGACGCCGCGCAGGGGGTCGAGGCGCAGACGCTGGCGAACGTCTATCAGTCGATCGAGCACGACCATGAGATCGTGCCGGTGATCAACAAGATCGACCTGCCCGCGGCCGACGTCGACAAGGTGAAGGCCGAGATCGAGGACATCATCGGGCTGCCCACCGACGATGCGGTGCTTGCCAGCGCGAAGTCGGGCATCGGTATCGAGGAATGCCTCGAGGCGATCGTCACCAAGATCCCGCCGCCGAAGGGCGACGCCGCGGCGCCCTTGCTCGCGATGCTCGTCGACAGCTGGTACGACCCCTATCTCGGCGTCGTCATCCTGATCCGCGTCGTCGACGGCACGCTCAAGAAGGGCCAGCAGATCAAGTTCATGCAGGCGGGTACCACCCATCTGATCGACCGCGTCGGCTGTTTCACCCCCAAGCGCGAGGAACTGACCGAGATCGGCGCCGGCGAGATCGGCTTCATCACCGCGCAGATCAAGGACGTCGCGCAGGCGCGCGTCGGCGACACCGTCACCGACGCCAAGAAACCCGCCGCGGCGCCGCTGCCGGGGTTCAAGGAAGTCCAGCCGGTCGTCTTCTGCGGCCTGTTCCCGACCGACGCCAACGACTTCGAGAAATTGCGCGAGAGCATCCAGAAGCTGCGGCTCAACGACGCCTCCTTCTCGTTTGAGATGGAGAGCAGCGCCGCATTGGGCTTCGGCTTCCGCTGCGGTTTCCTCGGCCTCTTGCACCTCGAGATCATCCAGGAGCGGCTCTCCCGCGAGTACGACCTCGACCTGATCACCACCGCGCCGTCGGTGGTGTACAAGCTGAAGCTCGGCCACACCAAGAACGAGGCGGCGAAGGAGATCGAGCTCCACAACCCCGCCGACATGCCCGACCCCAACCGCATCGACGAGATCCAGGAACCGTGGATCGAGGCGGTGATCTACGTGCCCGACGATTATCTCGGGCCGATCCTGAAGCTCTGCCAGGACCGCCGCGGCATCCAGAAGAACCTCACCTATGTGGGCGGCCGCGCGCAGATCACTTACGAGCTGCCGCTCAACGAGGTGGTGTTCGACTTCTACGACCGGCTGAAGAGCATCAGCCGCGGTTATGCAAGCTTCGACTATCACCAGATCGGCCACCGCCCCGGCGACCTCGTCAAGATGAGCATCCTCGTCAACAACGAGCCGGTCGACGCGCTGAGCATGATCGTCCACCGCGGCAGCGCCGAAAGCCGCGGCCGCGGCATGTGCGAGCGGCTGAAGGACCTGATCCCGCGGCACATGTTCAAGATCCCGATCCAGGCAGCCATAGGCGGGAAAGTGATCGCCCGCGAAACCATCGCCGCGCTGCGCAAGGACGTGACCGCCAAATGCTACGGCGGCGACGCGACCCGCAAGAAGAAGCTCCTCGAAAAGCAGAAAGAGGGCAAGAAGCGGATGCGCGAATATGGCAATGTGAACATCCCGCAGGAGGCGTTCATCGCCGCGCTGCGGATGGGGGATGATGCTTAAGGCTTGTCCAAGGATTTAGACCAATTTGATGGCCTACCGCTGAAGCCAGTCCATCCCATAGTTTCAAGCCATTCGATGGTTGCGTCTTCCATGTCCTTGGAAATCTTGTTGCTGATGTGCCCCTGCGTTGGTGCGCAAATATCCACGCCATCAAAGTCTCGCAGGTGATCAGGTATTATCGGGCCCCGTTCGCCAAAATATACAAACTCATCGGAAATGAGAACATTATTTGATCCCGTATCTTTCTCTCTATTGAAGTGATTTGTGCTGCCGTCAAAAAGACTGTGATGAGAAAAGAGTTGAGTAAATCCTCCATTTCCATCTGGCCTATATATATTGTCACCATACTTAAGCATGCGACTTTTGTGCATTATCGGTCTTTTCCTGAAAAATCTTGGGTCTTCCCAATATTCCTCAAAGGATATTTTTTCTGTAACTCGCATGGCAAATATTAACTGACCGCTTCGTCCTTTAGATTTTGTTCCAGTTCCTATGATCAAGTCGCCTTCCTTGGCAACGCGCCTTATGGTCGGCTTGCAGCAAGCAATTGTGCAGTATCCAAAAAATGGATTTGGCGCGAAGCCCCAATCACGGGCTACCAAGTATGAGTACGTCGTCACTTCTGGAGAACTAGCACTTTTTTTGATGGTCGCTCTCGGCGCTTTTTGCCGGATTCCCTGCGGAGTCTTCCCAAGCGTCGCTGGCACCTGATAGCACACCATCAAGTTCCAGAGAATTCTCCCCCATCACATCACATCCATAATCGATGAGAGCGAGAGGAAGTGGAGTCTCTTCTTGGCCCTCAGGCCAAATACCGACAATGTCGGCGCCTCCAGTCACTGCACATTCCGCTGCGGCACCATATTCACTGCTGCCTTCGCAGCTTTTGGAAATCAAAAATACGCAAAGATCGGCTGCAATTATAGCATCTCGTATCTCTTGAGGTAGCTCATCCAAATGTCCTTGAGCGATTTCTTTAGACTGCTCGGCGGACACTGGACATAAAGTCACGCTATATCCCTGCGCTTCAAGCCGTCTAGCGGTCTTAGCGGGATTGCACCCGTCCGCTTCGATGTACACGATGCACGCTCTTTTCTCTGTCGCCATCTTGCCCTCCTGGCACTTCTATGCGAACATACCATGATCATATCACACTCGTATGCGGAACGTCTATGTTCATATCAGTTTTGGCTGGCTGAGCTCATTCGCCTTAACGCCATAGAGTTTGGCAACGCCTGTGACGAAATCAGCTTTGCCTCCATAGCTGGGGTGGCGTACTTTTATTGATGAAACGCCTAATTCTTCTAGACCACTGGCAGCATCGTTGCCAAGCGCAACAATAACCTTTGGTTCTATCATACCTATCAATGCTTGAAGCAGATCGAACGTTTGCCGACGTTCTCCACGCTTATGACAGCGATTTGTCATAGGCTTACCCGGAGCGTGTGGATGAAGCGGGAAAACATTCCATGTGAATATCGGGACGTTGAGGTTTGATATCGTCTCCCATACCATCGCTGCAGTGCGTTCGGCTGCCAATGGTCCGAAGGTCGCGCGATCGAGCGGAAGTCCTCCATAGAGCTTTGAGAATCGTCCCAGATTTGCCTCATCAGTTAAGGCTAAACCGGTTCTTCGCCCGCCCATATATCCAAGGTCTCGGCCGATCCAAATTGAGTCAACCTTCAAGTCTAAGGCCCTTTCGAGCGTCATCTGAAGATTTCTTTTTCTTATGTCCACCGAATCAATTTTGTCTGCTATTTCACATTTCTGAGCCCATGGATTAAATACATTAGGCATCGATATCGACGAAAGGGACGAGATGAATTCTGCGGGATTCATGGAATGGGACCTGCTGTGATTCTGCGGTGCTTGTAGTCGAGGACAATCCTACCTCTCCCATGCTTCACCAGATAGCGAAAAGCTTCATAGCCCTGCAAAATTGCTTCTTCCCAAACCCAATATGGCACGTGCTCGACTTCATAGCCCCTTACGAATATCTTTATTGTTTTGAGTAAGTCGAAGCTTAGCTTTCCTCTTTCCACGTTGGAAAAAAATGTGCCATCCGATTTTGCTTCATTGAAAACAAGTGCTGATATGCCCTCTTCTATTAGTATTGCTCGAGCCCCATCTTCAGATTCATCCACCTTTGCGACGCTTTTTCTTTTTCTTTTCAAAATTGAACGTAATACTGGCGACCATCCTATCACGGCTGCGTATGCATAGTGAAATACATCATGAAATCTATAATTATCGTCAAATTCTATGTTATCAGTAAGTCGATCTCCTATATTTATACCATTGCAAGATTGATAGACGAAGTATTGGTCTTCACTCTTTGATATTTGGATTATGTCGATCTTCATTTGGTGGGGGAGGCGTTCATACGAAGGAAATCCGGCATCAAATTGTGGTGGATATCCGGTTTCGCGGGTCTCGGGCCACCTCTCGGCCGTCTTTGCGAGATTTTTTCTGGCAGCCTCCTCTAAGCTCACGCCTGCGCGATTCCCTACGATCACGAGTCTCCGGACCACCTCGGTAAAGGCCTCAAGTAGGGGTTTCTGCTCGCCTTTTTTGAGGTAAGTTCGCTGAGCGACTACGAGTTTACCCACGGAATCTGCGAGATCGACCAAGGCCCATTCCAAAAACTTACTGGGAATGACCTGTAGGGTCATTCGAGGCTCTTGTAGATCTCCAAAGCCAAGCTTGCTTGCCGCTAATCGACTGGCACGTGGAAGCGCCAAGGGCTTGGCAATTTTTCCTAGAGTGAGCTTATCGTGGTGCGCAACCACGGCCAAATACCATAGAAGATCCCCAATCTCTTCCATGGCAAGAGAAAAATAGTGTTGTGGGGTGAGGCGATCGCGATCCTGCTTTTTGACGATCGACAGTACGCTACCTGCTTCACCGAATAGTCCCAAAAGTAGATATCTCGACGCTGAATCTCCCACAGACGTGTCTGTTTTTATTGCGCTTTTTTGATAATCGTCGAGGTTCATGTAGCCGTTTCCTATACGCGCGGCGCAATTTCACAATATTATGTCCTCCTCAACGGCACTTGCCTATTGTTTTCTACCTGCTTCCTCCACCAACCGAACAATCCGTACCACGCACGACGCCGGTATCTCGCTGGCGCCGCTCAGCATCACGCGGTCCTCGTCGCCCACGACCATGGCCCAGCCGGCGAGCGCCTTCACGCAGTCGTCGTCGAGGATCAGGGGGCCGACCGAGTAGCAGGTCTGGGCCGGCTCGGGCTCGAAGCTCTCGACGTTGGTCCAGCCGTCTTCCGGCTCGCGCGGCTGGATCCGTTCGATGCTTCGACCGGCTCGGCATGGCGGGGACGGTGCGGCCGAAGCGGGCCGAGGGGGCTTTGGGGGCGGGGAGAGCT
>NZ_LNSB01000030.1 GCF_001468285.1 Sphingopyxis sp. HIX
CTCCACCGCCTTCGGCGGTCCCCCTCCCCACGGCTACGCCGCAGGGAGGATTAAGAACGTCTGCTCCCCACCCCAAAACTGCCGCCGTTCTAAAAAAAGGCTTTCCTACATTATTCGGCTATGCAAGCATCGATCCCGACTCGTTCCCCCATCGACAAAATTGGCTGCTGAGACCCTGAGGGAAGGCGCACAGGGCTGAACTTTCCTGAACTTTGGAATAAGGAAAAGGCAGCTTTCCATCCCATAGCCGACGGTCCTCCGCTATTCGATCGCGGGTTCGGCCTCGTAACGCACGAAGCGCAGTTCGCCTTCCTTGCGGCGCATGACGACGCGGTCGCCGCGCGCCTCGATGCAGGCGCCGGTGAGGTCGATCAGCCCGAGATCGTTGGGGATCAGCCGCACGTGCAGCCGGCCCCGGTCGGCCTCGGTGAGCTCGTATCGCGGTGCGCGGATGTCGTAGATCGGTTCGACCACCTCGATCCAGCGCGGGATGCGCTTCTCGTCGTCGGGCAGCGTCCAGCCATTATATTGCGTATAATCCTCGACCGGCTCGCCGCTGTCGAAGCCGATCCTGAAGGTCACGCCCGACACCGCTTCGCCGTTCGGCCAGGTGACGAGGATGGTCGGGATACTGCCCTCGACCGCGAGTGGCTCGGCCTTTTCGAAGACCGGCGGCACCGGCTTGGGATCGGTGATCAGGCAGATTGCCGCGCCCTGCCGCTCCCAGCGGCCGCGCGACAATTCGTCGAGCGCGCCCGCGGCGAGGCCATATTCATAGGTGCCGTCGGCCGAGATCAGCAGGCCGCCGCCGACGTCGGGGCCTTCGGCGAGCTGATATTCGCCGGTGAGGTCGGGCGCCTGCGCCGAAGCGGGCAGGGCGAGCGCGGCAGCGAGCAGCGCGGCGAGGAAGGACGATCGCATCGCGGCAATTTGCGCGCGTTCGGGCTGCGAATCCAGCCTTTCATTTCCTTTGACAGTCTGCGCGCCGGACGCGACGGTAAGGCGTGGCCTGGGAGAGGGAAATCAGCGCGCGATGGTGATAGCGACGGCGTTCCGAAGCCGCCCCGGGTGCGCGGCCGCGCTCCTCGGGCTTATGCTCTGCGCAGCGACTTCGGCGGCGGCGCAAGGAGCGGCAACCGACGTCCGCTTCACGCTGCACGGCGAAAGCGGCCAGCTGATCGGCCAGCAGAGCGAACGCACGGCCCCGGCCGCCGACGGGCAGGAAATCCTCCGGCAGGGCGAGAGCGCCTTCACGGTATCGGGGCATGACGCGACCGAGATCGACGAACTGTGGCGCCTCGCGCTGGGCGCCGACGGTTCGCCGCAGCGCTGGCAATGGCAGCGGCGCGTGAACGGCAAGTTGCTGAGCGTCGAGCTCGATCGCGACGGCGCGCTGCTCAAGGGACAGGTGACGAACGACGGTCGGCGCCATCCGGTCGCGGCGGCGATGCCCGCGCTGCCGATCGGCGATCCCGAGGCGCTGGCGCCGCTGCTGGGCGAGCCGGCGGGGACGAAAAGCTGGTCGATCGCCGAATTCGACCCGATCGCGCTGCAATTCCGCGCCGTCGAGATGCGCGTCGCGCCGCGCGGCGGACCCGGGCAGGGCTATGTGCTGACCGCCGCGGTCGGCGGGCGGCTACAGTCGGTGCGCTGGCTGACCTACAAGGACGGCAAGCTCGCCGAGGCGACGCAGCCGCTGCTCGGCAGTTCGCGCAGCTGGCGCCGCGACGACGGACCGCCGACATCGGAAAAATTGCTGTCGCGCGGCCGCATCGTCGCGCACGAACAGCATAAGCCCGGCGTCCATATCACCCAGCGCGCGGCGATGGCGCAGATCCGCTACGCCTTCGGTGGCTTTGCCGACATTCCCTTCGACTTTCCCGAGACCGGCGAGCAGCGCGCTCGCCGCGAGGGCGAAGGCTGGCAGGTCGATATCTGCGGCGACTGCGGGCCGAACACTGCCCCTACGGCGGAAGAGACCGCGCGCTGGACGCGGCCGACGTCGTGGATCCAGAGCGGCGACGCGGCCTTTCGCGACAAGGCCGCAAACGCGCGGCGCGGCGCGCGGAACGACGAAGCGGTGATGATCCGCCTCGGCGCCGCGGCGCGCGCGCGGCTGCCGCGGATCGATTTCGAGGGCTATCTCTCGGCGCGCACCGCCTGGCGCCGCCACGCGGGCGATTGCACCGAGGATGCGCTGGTGCTCGCGGCGCTCGGCCGCGCGGCGGGCATCCCGGTGCGCGTCGTCCACGGGCTCGTCTTCTCGCCCGGCCGCTACCATGGCGCGAGCAACGCCTATATGCCGCACAGCTGGGTGATCGCCTTCGTCGACGGGCGCTGGAAAAGCTTCGACATCTCGCTGAACGGTTTCGACGCAACGCATATCGCGCTGAGCCTCAGCGACGGCGAGCCCGAAGCGATGGTCGAGGCGCGGCAGGTCGCGGCGCTGCTCGAATGGCGCGCGATTTCCGAAGTCAGGAAGCGGCCGGACGATCCTTGACCAGCGGCTCGCGATCATCCTTCGGCGCGTCGGCCGGTTCGGCGGTGCTGGCCTTGGATGTCGTTGCAGCCGGCTCGTCGTCATAGACCACGGGCATTTCGGGCAGGTCGGTCTCGAGGTCGGCGGTCAGCCATTCGACCTCGCCGGGCTTTTTGAGCCCGCCGACGATGATCTCCTCATAACAATATTCGCCGCTCTCGGGCTCGGCGAGGTTGGTCGCAAGCAGTTCGTCGACCTGCGCATAGGCGGGGGTCGCCATACTCGCGCCCAGCGCCATCGCGGCGAGCGCCGATTTCGCAGAGACCTTGTAGCTCACGCAAATCTCGTCGCTGCATCCCGCGACCAGCGCCTGGCGCGCCGCGTTCGACAGGTCGGTGATGTCGTGCACCTCGCGGTGGCAGAGGCGGCAGATATCGCCGTCCATGATGTCGCTGAGCTTGCCCTTATAGGGGCAGGGGCTTTGAATCCGCGGGAACAGCGACATAGGTGCCTCCATCTCTCTCGCCCGCGAGGATGCCAGAGATGCGCGGCGCGGGCAATCGCCGAATGCCAGCCTCTTCCCACGTCGCGCCGCCGCTGCTAGGCGCGCGCCATGATCGCTCCGCACCCCGAACGCCGCACCTTTGCCATCATCTCGCACCCCGACGCGGGCAAGACGACGCTGACCGAGAAATTGCTCGTCGCCGGCGGCGCGATCCATATTGCGGGCGAGGTGAAGGCGCGCGGCCAGGCGCGGCGTGCGCGCTCCGACTGGATGAAGATCGAGCAGCAGCGCGGCATCTCGGTGACCTCGTCGGTGATGACCTTCGAGCACGCCGGCCTCATCTTCAACCTCCTCGACACCCCGGGGCACGAGGATTTCAGCGAGGATACCTATCGCACGCTGACCGCGGTCGACAGCGCGGTAATGGTGATCGACGCCGCCAAGGGCATCGAGCCGCAGACGCTCAAATTGTTCGAGGTCTGCCGCCTGCGCTCGGTGCCGATCATCACCTTCATCAACAAGGTCGACCGCGAAGGCCTGCCGCCCTTCGAACTGCTCGACGAGGTCGCCGACCGGCTCGCGCTCGACGTGTGTCCGATGAACTGGCCGGCGGGCATGGGCGGCACCTTCGAGGGCATCTACGATCTCGCCGATCCCGCGATCATGAAGCCCGGCGCCGATGCGTCGCGGATGTACGAGGGCGATCGCGTCAAGGTCGAGGGGCTCGACGATCCCGCGCTGGCGGCCCAGCTGTCGGCGGGGGCGCTCGCGCACCTCAAGGAAGAGACCGAACTCGCCTCGGCCTGCTACGCGCCCTTCGACGGCGCAGCCTACCGGGGTGGCGACCTGACCCCGGTCTATTTCGGCTCGGCGCTCAAGGAATTCGGGGTCACCGACCTGCTCGCCGCGCTCGCCGCGCACGCGCCGGGGCCGCAGCCGCAACCCGCTGATCCCGCGCCGGTCGAGCCGACCGACGACGCCGTCACCGGCTTCGTGTTCAAGGTGCAGGCGAATATGAACCCCGCGCACCGCGACCGCATCGCCTTCATGCGCCTCTGCTCGGGCAAGTTCGAGCGCGGCATGCGGCTGATGCAGGGCGGCACGGGCAAGGCGATCGCGATCAGCCGCCCGATGCTGTTCCTCGCGCAGGATCGCGAGATGGCCGAGGAGGCCTTCCCGGGCGATATCATCGGCATTCCGAACCATGGCACGCTGCGTGTGGGCGACACCTTGTCCGAGCGCACCGACATCACCATCACCGGCCTGCCGAACTTCGCGCCCGAACTGCTTCGCCGCGTCGCGCTCGTCGATCCGACGCAGACCAAGAAGCTTCGCAAGGCGCTCGACGACATGGCCGAGGAGGGGATCATCCAGGTCTTCTACCCCGAAATCGGGTCGAACATGATCGTCGGGGTCGTCGGCCAGCTGCAATTGGAAGTGCTGATCAGCCGGCTGGACGCCGAGTACAAGGTCGAGGCCAAGCTCGAGCAGTCGCCCTGGGAGACCGCGCGCTGGATCGCGTCGGACGACGCGGCGAAGCTGAAGGCGTTCCAGTCCGAACACCGCGGCGCCAGCGCCACCGACCGCGACGGCGCGCCGGTGTTCATGGCGAAGGACGGCTGGGAGGTCGGCTATATCACCCAGCGCAATCCCGACATCCGCTTTACCGCGACGAAGGAGCGGCGGCTGGGGGCTTTGGCGGAGTAATTTTCTCGCACAAAGCCACGAAGCCACAAAGAATCTCAGAACCCGTTCGCCCTGAGCCTGTCGAAGGGCCGTTCTTTGTTCGATGTCGTTAGAAGGGTAGTGCTTCGACAAGCTCAGCACGAACGGAGTTGGGACAGCCCTCTTTGTGGCTTCGTGGCTTTGTGCGAGCCCGAATCGCGACGTCAGATCAGGCTCAACAGATCGGCCGGCCCCTTCGTCTCGGCGCCATCGTCGTCATCCTCTTCGCCCTCGAACTTGCTCAAGGTCAGCCCGAGCAGCCGGATTCCCTGCTCGGTCGGCAACAGCGGCGCCAGTATCGCCTCGCCCGCCGCAAGCAGCGCCGCGCCGTCGAGGATGGGGGAGGGCACCGACTTCGCGCGCGTGATCGTCTTGAAATCGGCGTAGCGCAATTTCAGCGTCACCGTCCGCCCGCGCGCACCCTTCTTCGCGGCGCGGTCCCACACGACGGCGCAGACATGCGCGAGCGCCTCGCGGATTTCGGTGTCGGTGATCAGGTCGTTGAAGAAGGTGCGCTCGCCGCCGAGCGACTTCAGCGGCCGGTGCGACTTCACCCGCCGGTGGTCGATCCCGCGCGCCAGGTTGAACAGCCATTCGGCGCTGTTGCCGAAATTTTCGGCGAGCCATTGCGGATCCTTGCCCGCGAGGTCGGCGCCCGAGAAGACCCCGAGCCCTTCCATCTTCGCGGCCGTCACCGGCCCGATGCCGTGGAAGCGGCGGATCGACAAGGTCTGGACGAAGGTCGCGCCCTTGCCCGGCGGGATCACGGTCAGTCCGTCGGGCTTGTTCTGGTCCGACGCGAGCTTGGCGATGAACTTGTTGTACGAGACCCCCGCCGAGGCGGTGAGCCCGGTCTCTTCGCGGATGCGGCGGCGGATCGCCTTTGCCGCCGCGGTCGCGCTGCCGAGCCCCGCCTTGTCGGCCGAGACATCGAGATAGGCCTCGTCGAGCGACAGCGGCTCGACTTCGTCGGCATAGTCGCGGAAGATCGCGCGGATCTGGTGCGAGATGTCGCGATACACCTCGAAGCGCGGCGGCACGAAGACGAGGTCGGGGCATTGGCGCTTCGCCGTCACGCTGGGCATCGCCGAGCGCACCCCGAACTTGCGCGCCTCGTAGCTCGCCGCCGCGACCACCCCGCGCCGCGACGAGCCGCCCACGGCGACGGGCTTGCCCCGCAGGTGCGGCGCGTCGCGCTGTTCGACCGACGCGTAAAAGGCATCCATGTCGACATGGATGATCTTGCGAACGGGCGTGTCGGCGTCCGGCAGGGCCTGGTCTTCGGCGTCTTCCACGCCGTCCACCTAGCATGTTGCCACGATGTTCTCAACGCCGCGCATGCTTGCGGCGCTTGACGCCGCCCGGCCAAACTGGCAATCGCCGCGGCCTTGGCGAAGCGGGTATAGCATAGTGGTAATGCTCTAGCCTTCCAAGCTAGCTAGGCGGGTTCGATTCCCGCTACCCGCTCCAGGCCCCTGTCCGCTGACGTCCGCTTTCGTCTGGACACTTCCTAGAAAACCGCAGTATAGTAGGCATGTTGAGCCGCAAGCGTTCGCTCACGTTCGCCCACAGCCGTAGCTCGGTGGGGGTATGATTGGGGGGTGTCGGTAAATCGTCAATGCGATACCCCCGCGCTTGGGGGTATTGGGTGGGGCAGGCTCCGGGGAGGCTGAGCAAGCAAATGGCTTTGACTGACGTGGCAATTCGGAACGCAAAACCCGGCCCAAAGCCGATAAAGCTGACGGACGGCGCGGGCATGTTTCTGCTGGTGACGCCCGCAGGCGGGAAGCTTTGGCGGCTCAAATATCGCATCGATGGGCGCGAGAAACTCCTGTCTATCGGGGCTTATCCTGAGATCGGACTGAGCGATGCCCGCAAGCGACGCGATGAAGCGCGGGCGATGATCGCCTTGGGCAAAGATCCTTCCCGCGAGAAGCAGCGCGATAAAGTGCGTTCACGTATACAGGCGGCGGATACGTTCACCGCCATCGCTGACGAATATTGCGCCAAGCGCAGGCGTGATGGTGAGAAGGGGTGGGCGGCAGCGACGGCGACCCGGAGTGAATATCTCCTGTCTCTGCTCAATGGCAGCATTGGACGATTGGCCATTTCTGAGATTGAGCCCGCCGACATTCTGGGTGCAATTCGTAAGATCGAAGGCAAGGGCAATCTCGAAAGTGCGCGGCGTACCCTGCAATTGGCAAGCATGGTGTTCCGGTATGCTGTGGCGACCGCTCGCTTGGGCTCGGACCCCACTCGCGATCTACGCGGCGCACTCACCGCGCCAACGGTCACGCACTACGGAGCCATCACTGATGCACGCCGTGTCGGAGAACTGCTGCGTGCGATCGATGGCTATGATGGGCAGGGGCATACCCAGCTGGCAATGCAGATCGCGCCGCATGTATTCGTCCGCCCAGGCGAGTTGCGCCATGCTGAATGGAGCGAGATCGATCTAGACAATGCGCTTTGGACCATCCCGGCCGAAAAGATGAAAATGCGCAAGGCGCACCTTGTGCCGCTGTCACGTCAAGCGTTGTCGTTGTTCAAAGAAATGCGATCGATCACTGGCCCGAGCGGGTACGTTTTTCCGTCGATACGGTCTCGATCGCGGCCAATGAGCGAAAACACTATCAATGCGGGTTTGCGGAGGCTGGGTTATACCAGCCGGGAAATGACCGCGCATGGGTTTCGGGCGATGGCTTCGACTCTCCTAAATGAATCAGGAAAATGGCATCCAGACGCCATTGAGCGGGCGCTGGCTCACGCGGATGGAGACAAGGTGCGCGCCGCTTATCACCGCGGCGCCCATTGGCAGGAGCGCGTTGAAATGGCGCAGTGGTGGAGCGACTATTTGGACTGCCTACGGCTAGAAGCGGGGGCTTCGGTCGTTGGTTAAGGGAAGCCATTGCCCAATCGGAATACTTCGAGGCCGATAAACCTCTATCTACACGGAGCTGTTTGCGACTTCATCAAAGGATAATCCATTGAGCCACTTTATTCGAGTGCATAGGATGGCACTGAGTAGGCTTGAGAAATTTGCTCGGTTTTTGGGGATAAAAAATGGCTGCGCAACGGGAGATGATTGGCGCTTTGCAGGCAGTTCATCTCATATCTCCTTATGTCGGCGGCGACCGCGCCGCAAAAAGAGCTATAGTCGAGCGGCTAGTCGACTGTTCCATCAAAGCGGACTGCTGGTGGTGTGCAATAGGGATCGATGTTGGAAGGCCCTATGTTGAGCCGCAACTTGTGGTGGAATGGGATGAGGAAGAACCTGCGCCGGTCATTACTGATGATTATTGGCATAAACTGCGCGTTGAAAAGACTCGGCCCGTTGTTTCCAGCACGCAATATGGCGACGCTTTAGCGGTCAGCGTCTCTCCGCCAGGTATGTTGGGCGGAGCGATTTGGAAAGATATCAAGAAGTCGGACCTCAAGCGATGGGACTGGTATAACGGGCTGATCATCGTCAGTTATCCAGCCGGAGCGAGCGATATGGTAAAAAATGCCCCGCAACTTCCTATCCGGGTTTTTGCTCTAGGGGTTCGTTTCGCAAAAGAAGATATTCTTAAGATAGTGACTGGCTCAATAGAACCACAAGCCAATAAAAAATCGAAAAAAGGTGGACGAAAACCTTCAAGCTTATGGCCAGATTGGATCACTGAACTTTTGATATGTTATCATGATACGGGTTTCGAGGGCATAAGCGCAAATAGGCTAGTCGAAATTATCGATACGAAGTTAGCCGAAAAGCATGATTTGCCGTTGGCGCGGAGCACCGCTTATCCGGTTGCGCAAGCAGCGATCCATGCCGCCGAAAGGCTCCTTCTTAGAGATCAAGCTTAGCTCGTTTAGAGACATTGTCGGACATTGTCGTACAGGCAAAGTCGAACATTCTGCCTAATTCTCCGGCGTCCAAGGGCACCCTGCCTGATAACGGAGGACGCAATGGAAGATCCATTTTTCATATCAATACGCGAGTTTTGTCGTCGATTTGGGATCGCGCGCACAAAAACCTATCAGCTAATCAACAGAGGCGAACTTGAAACGGCTAAGATCGGCAGCCGAACTCTCGTTTCTTTCGAGAGTGCGAAAAATTTGCTGGAGCGATCTCTGATAAAAACCTCAGACTTCTGATCTTTCGAGATTCTCACGGGCTCAAAAAGCGCTCTCTTATCTGCTGCTTACCGATGTTGTAGTAAGGGGTGGACAGGCTGAATGAAGTGCTGAGGCCCCCTCTCTTGACGACAGGGCGACATGCCTGCGTTGAATTCGCTTTGAAAAAATATCGAGGTTTATGACGATGCGACACTTAGATGGTGTTTGCGCGATAGAAAAGTTGCGCAAATCTTATGCAGAATTCGAACGGAAGGTTTCGAGAGCCTTCGACAGTTGCGAGGTTTCAGAAAAAGGTCGCCTAGATTTCCAAGCGATCATTGGCAAAGATTATGCTCGCGAAAAGATCTTTCGATCCGACCTACGAGCCGGGTTAAAAGCAGGCACCATCTTTGTCAGCCTGATGTCGAAAATGTTCGGGCGCTCGGTGGAGCGCGCCGCGCGCGGGAAACAAGGCACATATTTTGCCCTCTCTACGTTTATCAACAGCGATTGGAATTGTTCGGACAGGACTGCGGCGATCAACATCCAATCGATTCGTAATAAGGTTTCTAAATCCATAAGGGATGCAGGCCTGAACGGCATTGCTGTGATCGAGGTGCAAGCGCTCACCAACTATCCTGAGCAGGGTAAAGGAAAAACGCTGATGGCAAATGTGCATGCGCTCGTCTGGGCACGTTCGCCAATTGATCACGCCGCATGGGAGCGTGCCGTAGCACAATCTTCTGCATGGAGAGCAGATTTTGGCTGTCCGCCGCTCGTCGTGCAAGGTCTGCTCGAAGACTCGCTTGAAGATAGGAGCAATATAGAGCGGGTTGCCGGCTACCTCATGAAGGCCCCGCACGACGCAAAATTTCGCAAACCTCAGAAAAAGAAGCCTGAGCATTTTATGTTTCAGCCCACGCAAAAGGGTTACTCAAACAGGCTGGCGCTTAGAATCCTTGAATGTTTGGCATATCTGCCGCTCTTTGAGATGGTGTTTGGCGTCGGTCCTGAAGGAATTTGTTGGTGTAACAAATGGCGTCGCCAACTGAGATGTTGGCAGGCGCGGCGGTTCAAAAAGGAAACATCAGAGCGAGCGGTGAACATCACCAAGTTTTGGAAGAAATACCGCGTGAAGTCTGGCACGGAAAAATACGAGCCGTTTCGATTGCTACGCGGTGGCGAACGCCCAGAGCCTGTGTGGCACCCCGACGGTAACCGGGGTAGCACAAAGCGGCCGCCCATTCCGAAGCAGAGGCCCGTCACGCAAACTCGCCGTGCAAAGACGGTGCGGAAAAGATCACGCACGAGAGCGGGCGCGAAAATACTGCGGCCAGCTCGGGTGCGGACACGTCGTTGACGACGTGTCCGCGACGACAGGGACTAAAGCCCCATCTGAGTTTAGGTGGACATCCTGCTTATGGCATAATTGGGCTTTTGCCCTAAGTAGCGTCTTCCATCGTCCCAACGCGCAATAACCGGCATTAGATATCGCGTGAGGACAGGCGCATCTAACAACTTTTGGAAAGATATAATGGCAGAAACGTTCCGCTTCGCATTTCGCCAAGACCTCTTCGCGCGGGCGCCTGAGGACACGCGGCTCGGCTATCTAATGATTGGGCAGTTGTGGAACGATTGCATCATACTTATCCGTCAGATGCTAGTCGCTAGGAACAAACCAAAATCGGGCCGTTCTCATTACGATATGGATGGTCAGATTGCGTTTGAGCTCCTCAATCTGCGCATGCTGTCAAGCCGCCTTCATGAGGGTTCCTCTTTGTTTAGGAAACTAGGCCAGTTCTCTCGTTCGTGGGAAACAGAGCTTGGTTCGGAAGCTGTCGAAGCAGTAGGACGGGTACGTCGCTATTTCTCAAATGGGAACGCGCCGCTCAGCATTTTGCGTAACAAGATGGGATTTCATAGCGATCACACTTTCGCGCGCTCTGCGATGGCACAGATCGGCGACGAGGAATTGGCAGACTATCACGGCCAGTTCTTCGCAACGACGTTATATATGAGTGCAGAGACGCTTCATCTCGGAGCATTAGCGCAGCTTTGCGGACTCGACTCCACTAAGGCAGCGCTCGCGCGGTTGATGGAGGACGTGCTTCAAATGATTGGTGACATACACATTGTCTGTCAGTCTTATCAGACATGGTTCCTTGAAACGTATATTGTTCCTCATCACCCGTTCACTAATGGCCAACGGATAGCACTCGATGATGCACCGCTTTCGGAGGAAGTTTTTACACCATTTTTTCTAAACTTCGACGATTTGCGAGCGAAGTTTCCTGGTTAGCAGAGCAGGTAGCCGTTGGAATGTTGGCCGAAAAGCTACTAATCGAGCAGCGCGACCGATACGTTGCGGCCGTCTCCGCAAGCTGGCTCGGCTACGAACGCGAACTCCTGATATCGTTGGTCCGTGCGCTCGACGTCGCTGCCTATACCAATCGATACGCAAGGCGACCGGACACGACGCACGCCTGGCTTAGGTTGCGCGGCGCGGCTACATCCCTTCGCCCACTGCTCGGAGCCGTGCGCGGCATGCCAGGAACTATCCCATGGTTTCCCAGCAACCCTAACCTTTCTGCCGCATTCGACAACCATCTGTTGAATTGTGGGCGCTTCGCAGTGGCGATCCGGTGGGCAGCGATGGAGCGCTACGGCATTGCCACTGCGAGGGTCTTGGCGAGCGACAGGATCGCTATCGAGTTCTTGCCCAACGACGAGGAGATGGCCGAGACGGCCCTGGGGCACGCGGCTAAGAATCGTTCGCGGGAGGATGCCCGGGCGCTGTTTCCAAACCTCTCTGGCGAACTACCCGAAGTTCGCCGGAGGCTGAGGCGATACGGCAAGGCAGCGATGGGATGGTTCATCGGCTACGACAACGACGATTTCCTGATCGGCCACTATCGATCGCAGGCCAGGATAGAGGCGGCCGGAATAATCGAAGCCGAAGCGTTGCCGCCGACCGGCGTCATCGGCGGTCGGCCATTTGGGGAATGGACCGAGGCTTCGACCAACGCCCTCGGCACCGTCCTGCACCATATCGATGCCGCCGGCATGCTGCATCGACGCAAGCCGAAGCTCGACATGCGAAACCTCATGACCGTTTACGCGCGACGAGGCGACATTCTTGATGTGCTTGAGGAGCGGGGCGACGACGCGGCGCGCGCGCGCCAGTTGATGGAAGGGCTGACGCTCGACGCCGATGGGGCCGCCTATAGCGAGGCGCGGCACGAGATTCCGCTGCCCTACTACATCGATGCCGGCGAGGACTTCGTACTGCTGCCGATGTTCGGCGGGTTCTTGAATCCCCACGCTGGCCTGCTCGAGCACTTGCGCCGCAACTATCGCCGCGACTGGGACAGTATCGTCGACGGTCGCGAGAATATATTTCGAAGCGAGCTTCGGCAGCTTCTTCCGGAACCGAGATACATGGTACTCGGAACCGGCCTCAAGCTGCGTCGCAAGGACGGCTCGACGCTAACCGATGCCGATGCGGTCGTGCTCGACCACGAGACCGGCGACGTCGTGTTCGTCCAGCTGAAGTGGTACGACGTCTACGGGTTCAGCCTTGCGGAGCGGGAAAGTCGCCGGGTCAATCTGCTGACGAAGGGCAACGAATGGGTCGCGAAGGTCCATGCCTGGATCGACGGGCGTACCTCAGCGGAGATTGCCAAGGCCTATGGATGGGGCGAGGCCAGCGACGCTGTGCCCCGCATGCTGGTGATGGCTAGGCATTCCAGTCGATTTGCCGGCGAGGGGCGATATGACGCTCGCGCTTCGTGGACGAGTTGGCATTCCTTGACCGAAGCAGTGCGCGATCCCGCTTGCGAGGGCTTCGTTGCCGCGATGTCGCGACCGCCGCACTGCGGTCCCAGCCAAGGGAATCCCGATGGCGCTTCGGTCTTCGACCTTCCGGGGATCACCGTCGAGGTGCGGACGGCGCGCATATGATCGTTAGACCGTAGCAGCGCCGGCGGAGCCGAACCTATTCCCTGCGCTCCGTGATCGCGTCGACTATGGCGGCCCAAGTCGCCTGTGCGACCTCGCTTGCTCGGGCTTCTTCGGCACCTGAGATGGCGGAAGCGCCACGCGACAGCGCAACGTCGCCTATCTTGCGGATGCGCCGCAATGCTGTCCTTGCCTTCTCGATCGAGATGGTCCTTCGCGTTTGGATCTCGGGCGTGTTTTCCCACGCCTTCCAGGCCATCGGGTCGATTTCCCGGGCCATGAGTTCGAGTTCCCTGCCCATAGTTGTACTCTCCTAGCGGTCACCTTCGCTCGCAGTTCCGGACCCGAGTTGGCGGGCATTGCTACGTGATCTTAGTGCCGATTCCAGGGCCTCGGCAACGCGATCGATGTCTCGGGTTTCGCATTCCCAGACGATGATGACCTGCCATCCCATCGCCTCGAGTTCGGAGGCGTTGCGGCGATCCCTCTGGATATTCCCTTCAAACTTTGCTTGCCAGAAGTCCTGCCTGGTCTTGGGAACGGTTGCGACCTTGCATCCCGCATGCCGGTGCCAGAAACAGCCGTGGACGAAGATGGCGGTACGATACTTAGGCAACGCGATATCTGGCTTGCCTGGAAGGCGGCCAACATGGATGCGGAAGCGGTACCCGAGCCGATGGAGTAAGCGGCGAACCGCTATTTCGGGCTTGGTATCCTGCGAGCGGAAGCGCGCCATCAGGCGACGCTTCGCTTCAGGTTCCATGCTCGACTCCGCCATCGTAGCTGCTATCGTATTGCTGGGAGGGAGTAGTAGTTGGCTAGGTACTTTCGCATCAGTTCGTCCCTCAAGGACATCATCGGTCGCGACCTCATTACGAATGATTTCGTGGCTGTCTTCGAACTGGTCAAGAACTCATTCGATGCCCATGCGCGCCGCGTGGATATCGTCCTAGCGGGTGGTACGCTGTGGATCGTCGATGATGGCAAGGGTATGTCCGAGGAGGACCTCCTCGAAAAGTGGTTGTTCGTTGCCTTTTCTGCAAAGGCGACGGGCGAAGAAGATGATGGGCTCTCGCAGGATTTCCGCGACAAGATCGCGGTGAGGCGCGGATATGCCGGAAACAAGGGCATCGGGCGCTTCTCTTGTGACCGCCTGGGCAAGTCGCTCGTCCTGCACAGCCGTCAGGAAGGGGAGCGAGCATGCAACCGGCTAATCGTCAACTGGGAGGACTTCGAGGGCCGGCCGGAAGACGAGTTCGGTTCGATCGGGGTTGCCGTGGAACCTGCCAGCGCACTGCCGCCGGTTCCGGACGTCTCCTTGCCCCGCGACGGAACGACGATCCTTGAGATATCGTCGCTACGGGAGGTCTGGGACCGAAACAAGCTGCTCAAGCTAAAGGACTATCTGGCAAAGCTCGTCGATCCCTTTGCGCCGAAGGGCGAGATGGAGGTTTTTCTCCACGCTCCTGCCGAGCGTGAGGGCGACAAGGCTGCCAAAGGCAAGCCCGAGGCGATCGTCAATGGGCCGGTTGCAAACACGATCCTCGACGTCCTCGAGGGCAAGACGACGCAGCTTTCGGTGCAGCTGGAGGGTGGTGTCATCCACTCGACGCTCCGCGACCGGGATCGGTTGATCTATAGGGTCAGGGAAGAAAATCCCTATCCCGAGCTGGAGGGCGCGCAGATCTCAGCCGATCTCCTCTACCTAAACCGGAGCGCGAAGGCGACCTTTACGCGCCGGATGGGGATAGAGCCCGTAAAGTTTGGTTCGGTATTCCTATTCCTCAATGGCTTTCGCGTCTTTCCCATTGGTGAGGAAGGCAATGACGAGTTCGGCATCGATCGGCGAAAAGCGCAGGGCTATGCCCGCTATCTCGGAACGCGCGACCTGCTGGGTCGCATCGACATCGTCGCTCCTCAGCGCTTCTTTATGGAGGCCTCGAGCCGCGACAACGGGCTGGTCGAGGGGCCTCGCACCGAGGCGTTGCAACAGTTGGTGCTACGCAACCTGCTCACGCGGCTCGAACGATATGTCGTCGACGTAACCTGGGCGGACTCGCTTGATGCCGAGCGTTCGGATGCAAGTGGATTGACCACCGACGATGCGCGGTCGCGCATTATTCAGGTCGTCAAGAACCTCGTCGGTCGCAAGGGCGTCGAGTTGCTCGAATATGACACCGAACTGATCGATACCATCAGCGACCGCGCCGGGGAGTTCGAGCGGGCAATGGAAGGCCTCTCCGTCGTAGCAGAGCGCACTGGCGATGTGCGCCTGCTCGAGCGGATCGAACGCTCCAGACGCCGCTATGCAGAATTGAATGCGGCCGCCGCGGAGGCAGAGGCGAAGGCTAAGGAAGAAACTCGCCGGCGAGCTGCAGCGGAGGCACAGGCACGCGCCGAGGCGAAACGAGCCGATGATGCAGAACAAAAGTTCAAGGACGAGCAGCGGCGATCGCTTTTGCTCACGAGCTTGGAAGCGCGCGATAGCGAGACGCTCACGCTTCTCCACCACCAAGTCGTGATCTACGCGACTGCCATCCAAGACGCGGTAGCGAACAATCTCCGCGCTATTGCCGATGGCGATCCCATAGATCCGGTAGAACTAGCTGCTGACCTCGAACACATCAGCTTCCAGAATAGCCGCATTCTGGCCGTTACGCGATTTGCGACGCAGGCGAATTTCAAGCTCGATGCCGACCAGGCGAACATCGACATCGTCCAGTACATGTCCGAATATGTCATGAATGTTGCCTCGCTCTTCGAGGGCGAGCGATTTGCCACGTTTGATGACGGCGGCAACGCGATTGTATCGAAGTTCAAACCGATCGATATCGCGATCGTCATCGATAACCTCATGAGCAACGCGCGCAAGGCGAAGGCCACCAAGATTCACTTCGAGGTGCGTCGCGTCCACAAGTCATCCGCGCTCGAGATGCTCATCGAGGACAATGGCCGTGGCATTGGCGATCGCGTCGATCGCGCCCGGATTTTCGACAAGGGATATAGCGGCGCAGAGTCCGGCTCCGGTCTAGGGTTGTACCATGCAGCTCAAGTCCTGTCGCAGATGGGGGGCTCGATCGCGCTCGATCCCGAACACGAGGGTAGGGGAACAAGATTCATCGTCAGGCTTCCGCGGCAGAAGGATTGATAGGAAGGGAGGGGGATGCGGCTCGAATTCAAGGTACTCTGGTTCGAGAACCAGATGGACGGCGTCCAGCAAGCCGTTACCGGCATGCGACGCGAACTCGCCAAGCACGGCCTGTTGCTCGAACTAGACCAGCAAGGAGACGCGTCCAGGCTCGATGAGCTGTCTGCCTATCAGGAAAAGTTCCACGACTATGACTTGGTCGTCGTCGACTGGGACCTGGGTGAAGGCCAGCCGAAGGGGGACGAGGTCGCCAGGCGCATTCGCAACAGCTTCGGGTTCACCGACATCATCTTCTACAGCGGCCAGGCCACCGACCGGCTCCGCGACATGGTCAAGGATCAGGCCATCGATGGCGTCTATTGCGCACGGCGCAACGAACTCCGGGCCAAGCTGATTGACCATGTCAATCATGTCGTCGAGCGCCTCTCACGGCTCGAGGCCATGCGGGGGTTAGCTGTCGTGTCGGCCGGACGGGCGGATGACCAAATGCGCGAGGTGGTTCGGCTCGCCCATGCGAAGATGGATGCCAAGGCACAATCCGAACTGGTTGCTGCCATCGATACCAAGGTAGCGGGTGCCGCTGGGAGCCACGCCAAAGCCTATGGCAAGCTCAAGGACCTTGAGGGTCGCTTGGGTAGTCGCGCACTTAACAGCGGAATCCTGCACGAGGTCGCGACCCTCTCGGTGCAGAAGGTCGTTGCGGTCCATCCTGCATGCGAGTCGCACCTCGCAGTCTTGGGAACTTATGTCGAGGAAGTTATCCAGCCGCGGAACGCGCTCGGCCATATCGTCGAGACGCGGGATGTCGATGGGTGGGTGATCAATTACGCAAGTGGCAAGCAACTCAACAAGGTCGGGCTATCGAAGATGCGGAAGGATCTTTCACGCCATCTCGACAACTTCGCTGCGATCTCCGCCGTTCTGAGCGAGGCTGCCGAGGGCAAGTAGGACTTCGCCTATCGCCTCGCCAAGCAGGGGCGGGACTGCGTTTCCGACTTGCGTATATCGAGGGCACGCTTCGCGGCGCCGATCTCCACCGGTCGTGTATGGACCGAGGAATTCGAACGAGTCAGGGAAGGACTGGAGGCGCGCGCATTCTCGCACCGTCAGGATACGCGGTTCCTGATAGTGTACCATGTCATCTGGTAGCGTCGTGACCGTGCAGGAAGGCTTGTCGGCCGCCAACAAGGTGAGCGAGCGCTTCTGCATTCCAAGACGGCTCCGATCTTCGGACGAGAGCGGAACGCCTGAGCGGCACGTCTTCAGGATCTTGTTGAACCGCTCGGTGACGATCCTCGAATGCCGTGGGAGGCGAAGCCCCGTTGGACTACCGGACGCACCGTTCCGCATTAGCGCGAGATAGCCGGTCGCGGCAGGGGGTACAGCGTAGTCGATCTCCATGAATCCGCCGTCGCCGCCGCGATAGGGGACGAGGGTGGCGCCTCTTGTCTTGAGGTCGCCAATTGCCTCCGCAACGCCAACTTCCTTGTCGATGGGCAGCCCGCGCGATTCGAGGAATTGGCGACGGCCGACCCGCATGCGCAGGAACGGATCTATGCCCTCTAGCCCCTTGTCGCGCGAGGCAACCACGAAGAACCTCGGCCTGCGTTGCGGAACGCCCCATTGAGAGGCGACGAGCATCTCACTCCAGACTCGATATCCCATTCCCTCGAGTTCCTTGGTGACGTGCGCGGCATAACTACCTGCATCGTCAAGTTGCATCGTCATAAAGCCGCGGACATTCTCGAGCAGCACGAGTCGCGGTTCGACGAGGCGAAGGAAATCGAGATAGTGCCGGACCATGCGGTTTCTTGGATCGTCAGCCCGACGCCGGCCCGCGGTCGAGAATCCCTGGCAGGGTGGGCCACCGGCGACCAGATCTACGTGGCCCCTAAGCTTCTTGAGGTTCCGGCGGTGGTCGCTGATCAGCTGCTCAATGCGCATGGCTTCATGGGGAAGCCATTCCGGCCACGCGCCGGCCTCGCGAATCAAGTTGTGCGAATAGGTAGCGAAGGCGTCAGGGTGCGCTTCAACGGCGAATAGCGAGGTCCATCCTGCCCTTCGGAGGCCGAGCGACAGTCCCCCGCAACCTGCAAACAGGTCTATGAATGTCTGCGTACCCATGCGTTCCCCCAACTGCGGCGAGCACCAAGCGCCACGGCGCCCTGGTGTCCAGGAGCGATGGGGTACAAGTCAAGCGAAAAATGAAGGGCGTGCGCCAAATCTCTTACCGCCGGGGGCGAAAGCTGCCGGACGGCAAACGGCCAGTCGTATGGCAAAAGTGCCGTTATACCATGAGCGCTGCGTAAGGTCGTTTTGCCGAGTTTGCTGGTACAGCCGGCCTCTGTTCATTCATCGGGTAGGACCGCTTCGTCGGCCGCCTCGGCCTTTACCCGGCGTTGGAACTCCTCGACCTTTTTGTCCTCCTCCTTCATAAGTTCTTGCCAGTTTCTCGGACCTTGTGGATCGACTTTCGGAAGAGGTTCCGGATACGGTCCGACATCTCCTTCAACCAACTCGGTCTCAGCCGGGGCGGCAAAGGGTGCCGGCGCGGGTGCAGGCGCCATCGCGACAGGCGTGCCACCTATGTCCGCCCAGGTGATGAACCTGTCCGGACGAGCCATGTCCACCGCCTGTTCCCCAATCTTGCGGATGTCGCCATGCTTGGTCACGCAGAAGTGCATCTCCCGGCCCGAGGTCATGTTGTCGCCGAACTCCGAAAAAATTCTCGCTTTGATGGTCCGATCTTCGGCATCGTTGTTGCAGAAGGTCAGTGACTCCGATTCCATGCTCGCGAGGTGGTTTTTCACCAAGCCGGCGCGCGCCACCAAGTCGTTGCGCGTGAGGATGTCGCTTGCGATCCGCTTGGCGGGTTCGTCCGTTTGAAAATCGACCGCGGAATCGGGAGGGCCTGAACATCCCGATATCATCACGACGACCGCTAACGACCAAATGTATCTGTTCACTATCATCTCCTTCAGTGTCTGCCCGCACTTTGTTGAGTATACTCCGTGGATGAAAAGTCTACACTGGCATCAGGTTGCCGGTATGGCTTTGAGGACCATATTGGCTCGGAATCTGCGCAGCCTGCGGTCGGCCGAAGGGCTGTCGCAGGAAGAGTTGGCGCATCGCGTCGGGATTGACCGGACCTATGTGAGTGCGCTGGAGCGGGAACGCTACGCCGCTACGATTGACATGGTTGAGCGTTTGGCCGCGGCGTTGAACGTCGAACCGCTGCAGCTTCTGGACGTTGGTTCCAGCGCACGATGACCGCCTTCAATATTCTGAAACCAGCATCACCGTCAGCACGCGAGACGTAACGGCCTCGTCCGCTGGGTCAGGGGATCCGAACTTTCTTTCCAGATCATAATAATCGATCTTCCAAAACATATCCTCGCCGAACAAGCGCAGGTCTCCGAAATCGCGCTCGCCGTGGGGGTCATTTTCCTCATCGAACGCCGTGTATTTCGACAGCGCCAATGCAAGAGCGAGCGGGTCGAAGTCGGGAAGGGCGCTCACGCCCGCGGTGACCATCAGGCTCCCGCCTTCGCCGCGTTGTCGCAGCCTGTCGTTGAGCCTCGCGATCCGTTCTGCTCGCGGCGGCGTCGCGCATGTGCAGCCGTTCTCGGAATCCATAGTCCGTACTCCTTCTTCTGCTGATGAAATGTCTGCCGCAAACTCGGCGCTCAGTTGACGACGCTAGCCTTCGTCCCGTGGAACCAGCTTGCTGGGATTGAATGCTGCCTTCCAGCCGATGCGCTCGTAGGTGGTGGAGTTGAGCAAGCCTTCGGCACATGCTCGCCACAGCACCGTATCGATTGTCGCGACCCGATAACCCGTCTCGCGAGAGAGGCGCTGGCACAGCCGGTGGGTGGTAGTGCCGTCTCGGCGGGCAAGGCGTTCCAAATGCACGTCCGGCTTTGCGACATCCGCGCCGAGATTCTTCGCCAAGTGATAGCTGGTGACGGGACCGATCCAGGGGATCCGCTGCAAGAATTTGATCGGGTCTGTTGCAAACAGATAAGCAACGAACAGACGCTCGCGATCACGCCAAATCTTTTGAATGGCTTTGGCTTTTCCGGGATGCCCGAAAACGCGCCTTACGCGCTTGCCGCTCAGCAGCGCCGCCATGCAGGCTTCGTAGATCGGCTCTGCGACACTGTTCTTCATACCCGAATTGCAAATCACGTAGATCGCATGATCAGCAAATTCTTCTGGGCTCGTGGCCGGCGGAACGGTTTCCGACCAGTCGATGTCGTGGGCGAAGCCGGCATTTCGCAGATGCAATTCCATCCGGCGAAATCGCTTCAAGGTGATCACAGCATCTGGATCAATTTGCGCTGCGCCTCTCGGTCGCCTTCGATGTAGCGCTCGGTGGTAGTAAGGGCGCGATGGCCCGCAAGCTCCTGGATGTCGCGTAACGACCCGCCGGCCTTGGTCAGCAACCTTGCAGACTGCGTAATGAAGGTTCGGCGCCCCGAATGCGAAGAGCATCCATCAAAACCGAGTTGGCGGTACAGGGCGGTGAACCAGTTTACGATGCTCTTGGCCGACATATGACCGCCTCGCTGCGATCGCACGACCGGCCCCGCCGTTGGGCGTCCCTGAGCAGCTCGAAGTGTAGCCAGGACTGCTTTCAATTCCGAGTGAAGCGGTACGTTGCGCCCCCGACCGTTCTTCGCGATGGAGCCGCTGACCGCGATGATGGTAGAGATACGACCGTCGGGTCCGGTCACCATGTCCCAGCTCAAGCCTGCGATCTCGCAGGCCCGAAGTCCTGCCCTAAAGCTGAGCAAGACGATGCATCTATTTCGCTGCGCCGCGCCTCTTTGCCCTACATGCTCCAACACACGGCCAAGCTCTCGCGGCGTCAGCACCTTCGCTGACGTTCCCATAACATGCTCTTGTTCTGAAATTGCGGGCCAAATGCCGCGCAGGCAGTATAGCAAATTTCTGTAGGGCGGTCAAATTATATCAATTTATCAATATGTTAGTTTCAGATTCGTACGGGTGATCGCGCGTTGAGCACTTGATATTGTAGGCGTGACGTGGAAGGAGGCGGCCAAAGCTGCGTTCGTCAACGGCCGTCTTAGTCCGCCTTCATTCAGCAAGTTTGGGGGTAGGATTGGGGGTATTTTGATTCATCGTGCTTGTGATTGTATAGGATAATTGGGGTTTGTAGCAGGGAACGCGATTCCCGCTACCTCCAAGCTTTCATCCCATGATGTTCGTATTCGTCTGGACATGGCCCGGAAATTCGCCATATTCTGCGATAATCAGACCGTAGGCGTTCCATTCAGCGTCTATAGCGCGACCAAGGCGGCGATCCGCAACGTCGCGCGCGGCTGGATCCTCGACCTCAAGGATCGCAAGATCCGCGTCAACGTCCTCGCCCCCGGCGGCACGCGGACCCCTGGCCTGCACGGGGTCGCGGGCGGCGATGCCGGCTGGGACGAGTTCGAGGCGGGGCTCGCGGCCGGCGTGCCGCTCGGTCGCCTCGCCGAACCGCGCGAGATGGGCAAGGTGGCGGCGTTCCTCGCGTCGGATGCCGCGAGCTATGTCCACGGCGTCGAACTCTTCGTCGACGGCGGTTTCGCTCAGATTTAAGCCCGCGTGAATTGGAAAGCTCTGTCGTCCGGATGGGACGGCGGGGCTTTCGATTCCGGATGCCCAGCGACTTCCGCTGTCCGTTCCGTTTGGGTCGAAGCGGACAGTCGCCAAACGGCCAGCAGAAGCGATCGACTAGACATGCGGCGGATTTGCCGTATGGAAAACGGCGTGACCACCGATATTCCATCGATTTCGACCTTTTCGGACCAAGGCGTATCGGGTCCGTTCGATCCTGCACAAAATCCTTCGAAAGCTGCGGCTTTTTGGCTGCGGCGAGATATCGTGCGCGGCGTGTTCGAGCCGCACGAGCGGCTGAAGGTCGAGCATCTCGTCCAATTCTACGGCGTCGGACACAGTCCGATCCGCGAAGCGATCCTGCTGATGTCCGAGAGCGGACTCGTCGTGCACGAGCATCAGAAGGGTTATCGAGTCGCGCCGGTGTCGCTCGCCGATTATGATGATGTTCTGTCGGTGTACCAGCGGCTGTACAAACTCGCGATCGAGATGGCGATCGACCTCGCCGACGACGAATGGGAAGAGCGCGTCGTCGTCCAGCTGCACCGCGCGTCGAAGGCGAAGGTCGTCGAACCCGACGGCGAGCCCGAGGCGCGCGAGCAATGGCAGCGCGCCTATTGGGAATTTCACGGCGCGCTCGTCTCCGGCTGCCGCTCGCCGCTGCTGATGCAATTGCTCGGCGACATCGGCTTTCGCCTCGAACGCTATGTGAATCTGTTCGCCGATCCGAGCGAGGATCGCCGCAGCGCCGACGGCGAGGTGCTGACGATGCACCGCACGATCGTCGACGCGCTGGTCGCGCGCGATACGGGCCGGACGCTGGCGCTGATCGACGATTATTTCGCCGCGAGCCAGCCGGTGCGCGATGCGATCAAGGGCAAATTGCGCGGCAGCGCGAAGAAGAAGCGCGGGCGACCGCGCGCCGTCTGATCATCCCGCGGGCAGGATTTCGATCCGCATCGGCCCGCTTGCGGTCGCGCGGATCGCCGCGCGCTGGCCGGCCGGATCGAGTTCGACCTCGGCGGGCACGCCTTCGCAGCGTAGGACAAAGCCTGCCGGATAATGGACAAGCGGGACATAGAGGTCGGTGACGCCGCCGATGCCGGCATCGGCGTCGATCTCGGCGGTGAAACGGCGTGTTTCGAGCGCGAACGCCACGCCGCGGATGCGTCCCTGGGCGCGGCGCACCCAAGGGCGGCTGAAGCCGGGTACCGCGCGACCCCCGTCGCTGGGATCGCCGCTGCCGGTCTGCTGGTCGATCGACCAGATCGACAGATCTTCCTGGTTCCAGCCGTCGCCGACGGCGAGGTCGTTGCGGTTCGAGGCGGTGTAGTTCCACTGCGTCGAATGGAGGCCGAGCGCGTCCATCGCGTCGTACATCAGTGTCAGCGCGGCCTCGTGCTGGTCCCACACGGCGCGTTCGCCCGCCGCCCAGCGATCATAGGCCTCGCCGTCGTCGAGGTCGTAGGGGATGCCGAATTCGCCGATCAGCGTCGGGGCGCCGCCGCCCGCAAAGTCCGCGCCTTCCGAGGCGAAACCGCCGAGTTGGCGCTGATAGCGCGCGCTGATGGCGCCCAGCGAGGTTTCGGCGCGGCCGGTCGCGGCGTCGCGGTGGTTCGCGGGGTCGAAGCGCTTCAGATAGAGCATGCCCATGTCGTACCAGTGGCTGGCGTTGACCGTGCGGTCGGGCAGGTCGGCGGGGAAGCGGCGACCCGCCAGATGCGCGAAGACGTCCATCTCGGCGAAGAGCGACCAGCCGGGCTGGTGCGCGCGGATCGTGTCGGCGACCTTGTTGAAAAAGGGGCGATAGATATCGTCAGTGGGGTCGATCGCGGCGATCACGTCGGCGCCGGTCGCGACCGCGGCGCCGTCTTCGATGCGATAGCGGCCGGCCGTCTCGAACGGACAGCTCGCCCCCTCGCGCCAGATCGAGACGCCGCCCGGATTGAAGAGCTGCGTCGTCGTCGGCACCGCCGCGCCGGCGGCGTCGCGCGTGAGCACGGGGACCTCGACGCTAAGCCCACGCGCCATCGCCAGCCCGTCCAGCGGCGCGAGCGCGGGGCCGATGCGCGGGCGTTCGGGGTTGGCGTCGGACGCCGCGAGGTGGCGATAGGCGATCGGCTGTCCCGCCCAGCCGAGGCTGGGTTCGTTGAGGCTGTCGAAGCCCAGGACGTGCGGCATCGCGGCGAGCCGCCGCGCGACCTGGTCGACCGCGCCGAGATAATGGCCCTGCAGATAGTCCTGCACATTGACGCCGTCGATCAGGAAGTCGGGAGTCACCGTCCGCCCGGCCCAGAACAAGGTCCACATGATGCCGTTGGCCGGCAGGCGATAGTTCGACCCCCAACTCATCCGCGGATAGGCGGCCTGCAGCTTTTCGGGCGAGGCATAGTCGTAGCGCGCCTGCATCACGTGCGCGGCGCCCGCGGCGTCGAATTTGGCGAAGTCGAGCCCGACCGCCTCGAAGGTCCAGCCGGGGGCGCCGTCGCCGCCCGACATGCGGCTCCACACGTCCTGGTGGAAGTCGACGAAGAGGTGGAGGCCATGCTCGCCCGCCTTGCGCGCGACCTCGGCGAAATAGTCGAGATAGGCGGTGTCGTAGAGGCCGGGCCCGGCATGCTCGACCGCCTCCCATGTGGTCAGCAGCCGCAGCGTGTTGAACCCCCAGCGGGCGATGCGGCCGAGATGCTCGTCGGCTTCTTCGAGAGGGAAGGGGCGGCCGATGAAGGATACCGTCCGGTGATCGGCGAAGTCGCTGAAGACATGGGTGCCTTGGCCGGGGGGCACTTTGCAGTCGCCGCCGAGGTTGACTCCGCGCAGCATCACCTGCCCGCCGTCGGCGTCGAGGAAGAGCGGACCGTGCTGGCGGATCGGCAGGCGCGTCATGCGCGCTTGGGGATGATGCCGAGCCGCTCGGCGCGCTCGCGCCATTCGAGGCCGGTCGCCTCGGGCCACGGCTCGGGATCGGGAATGCGTCCGCCTGCGAGCGGCCAGGTCACGGGGGTCGCGCCGCCGTCGATGACCCCGCCGTCGGGAATCGCGTCGCGGTCGACCGACGGGTGCGGCCGCGGGCCGCCGCGGTGCGATCCGTCGGCGAAGTAGATCGCGGTGTAGACGCGGCGCGTCTGGTCGGAGCGGTTCGCCTTGGCCATGTGCGTGGTGTAACCGTTGTGGAAGATCACGTCACCCGGCGCGCATTCGATGAAGACCGGCGGGGTATCGGCATATTTGTCGACCAGCCGCTTGCCGTCGCCGGGGGTGCCGAAGATGTCGACATATTCGGCCTCGCCGCGGTGCGAGCCGGGGACGTAGCCCATGCAGCCCATCGCTGCGTCGACCTTCATCAGCGGAATCCACGCGGTCGCGGTGTCGCGCTCGACGATCGGCCAATAGGGCTGGTCCTGATGCGCCTCGGTCTCGCGCCCGCCGGCTTCCTTGTAGAGCGCCTGGTCGTGCCAGAGCCGCACGCGCTCGGCGCCGAGCAGCGCGGCGGTGACTTCGCCGACGTTCGGGTGGAAGGTGAGCGGGCGCACGCCGGGGAAATCCTCCCAGATATATTGGCACTGGAGGAAGCTCTGCTCGTAGGGCGATTTTTCGTCGAGCGTGCGCGTATCGTTCGCCTTGCGTTTGGCTACCGCTTCGTCGACCGCGGCGGCATAGGCGGCGAGCTCGTCCGCGGGGATCACGCCGGGGACATGGACAAAACCGTCGCGGCGGAAGGCTTCGGCATAGGCGTCCAGTTCGTCGCGGGTCACGGGCGTTTCCCGCCCTTCAGGATCGGGAACTGGCGGTCGGGGTCGGTCTGCGGCACGCGGTCGCCCTCGCGCGTCCACGCCTCGGCGCCGTCGGGGGCGTATTGGAGGATATAGGCCTTGCGCACAGTCCCCGCCTTGAGGTTCGGGCCGGTGCGATGCGGCGCGAGCGACGAGAAGATGATGATGTCGCCGCGTTTGCCCGGCGCGGGGACGGCGTCCTCGGCCTCCTCGAGGCATTTGAGCCCGATCGGGGTGATCCAATGCTCGAGCGTGCCGAGCTTGTGCAGCCCCGGCGCAATCCACGGGCAGCCGTTCTCGACATCGACATCGACGAGCGGGATCCAGAAAGTGAGATATTGCTGCGGCTCGATGAAGGTATAACCATTGTCCTGGTGCCACGGGAATTCCTGCGGCACCCCCGATTTCTTGTACACCGACTGGTCCCAATAGAGGCGCACGTCGGGGCCGATCAGGTCGTGGCAGACGTCGGCGATGACCTCGTGCGCGGCGAAGGATTTGAGGATCGGCGACTGCTTGACGATATGACCGGTGAAGGTGATCGCGTCGGCGGTCGAAATCCCCTCGCGGCCTTCCTCCTTGGCGCGGATCGCGCGCTCGTGCCGATGCTCGAGCGGGTCGATCGCCGCCTCGACGGTGTCGAGCTCGGCGTCGGTGAAGGCGCCCTGCAGGATGAAATAGCCCTGTTCGTCGAACTGCCTCTTCTGTTCGGGCGTCACGCGGCGCAGCCCGGCGTCGGGCGCGTCGGTCCAGGTGAAATCCTTGTTCTGCGGATGGATGCGATAGGGGGCGTTCATGCGGCCTCGGCCTTTTTGCGGCGGATGGGAATCCAGCGGTTGACGGGAGCGAGCGACGCCGCGGCTTCGGCGTTCACCGGCTGGGTGCCGGAGCGGCCGTAGTGATAGACCATCGCCGCGCGGCGCTCGTCGGCGACATTGTCGGTCGACATGTGCATCAGGAAGCTGTGGAAGAAGAGCACGTCGCCGGGCTCCATCAGCGCGGGTTCGCGTGCGCTGTCGTCCTCGCTGACGATCTCGGTATAGGCGCGGTTCGCGGCGGGGCGGCGGTCGGGGACATGCTCGTGGATCGAGCCCCGGTGCGACCCCGGCAGCACCCACAGGCAGCCATTTTCGAGCGTCGCGCGGCTGAGGGCGAGCCAGACGCCGACCTGCGGCTGGCGGTCGAAGCGGAAATAATAGCTGTCCTGGTGCCAGGGCTGGCCGATGACCCCGGGGTTCTTGAAGATGAACTGGCTCTGGAAACAGTCGATGTCGGGACCGAGCAGGCCCTCGACGACGTCGGCGACCGCCGCGCTCTCGGCGATGCGCCGCGTCGCGCCCTCGCTGTGGCAGTTGAAGACCTTGGCGATGCGGTCCTCGGGGTTCACCGCGCCGGGGCTCGGTTCCTTCTCGGGGAAGATCGCATAGTCGCTCGCCCCCGCCTGGTAGAGGGTCTCGCCCGGATGATCTTCGGGCGGATGCGCGCGGATGTGCGCGATCACTTCGTCCTCGACCGCCTTGGCCTCGGCCGGATCGACGAGGCCGCGGATCACGAAAAATCCATGCTCGTTCCAGGCCTTCAGGCGCGCTTCGGCATCCATGACTATCTCCTCGTGAGGCGTCATAATATATCTAATAGATCAAATAAAGGCTATTTTCGATCTAATTTATGCATCCGGCGCAGTTGGGGCGGCTCGGCGCGCCGCCAGCTCCTCGACGATCGCCTCGTGGGTGCCCTTGCGGATCGGGTAGAAGATCATCGCCAGGCCCGCGAGCACGAAGCCGAGGCCCGGCAGCCAGATCATGATGTCCTTGATCCCGGTGATCGTTTCGGGCGACTGCTGTGCATTGGCGACATAGCCGACGCGTTCGAGCAGCCAGCCTAAGAGGCCGGCACCGACCCCCAGGGCGACTTTCAGGAAGAATTGGAACAGGCCAAAGATGAAGCTTTCGGTCCGCTGCCCGGTCTTCCATTCGCCGTATTCGACCGTGTCGGGCAGCATCGACCAGAAGGTCAGCGCCAGCCCGAGCGTGCCGAGGCTCCAGACGAGCAGCCATATCGTCATGACGAGCGGCGTGTCGAAATCGAAGAGCCCAAAGATCGTGAGCAGAACAATGCCGATTGCAGTGCCGGCGAACCACGCGTTGCGCTTGCCGATATATTTGGTGATCCACACCCATAGCGGGATGGCGACAAGCCCGGTCGCCGACATGCCGATCAGCGCGGTGCGCGAGGCGGGTTCGTCCTCGAGAACATATTTGAAATAATAGAGCACCGACTTGCCGAGCGCGACCGAGCACACGAACGCCGCGACCGTCGCCGCGATCAGCGCCCAAAAGGCGGTGTTCGGCGCGAGCGCGCGCCAATAGCCGGGCATGTCGAGTTTCGCTTCGTCGCCGCCGCTTTCGGGCGGCTCGTGGGTGATGCGAAAAACGAGCGGATAGATTGCCGTGGCGATCACCGCGAACGCCGCGGCCGCCCAAGTAAAGCCCGTCGTGGCGTTGCTGCCGCCGAAGCGGGTGACGAGCGGGAAAGTGAAATAGATGATCGTGAGCGCCGCGAGCACGCCGAAGATCATCCGCCAGCCGGCGATCGTCGAGCGTTCGTCGCTGTTGTCGGTGAGCCGCGCGTTCAGCGAGGTGTAGGGGATGGTGACCACGGTATAGGCGGTGCGGAACACGACATGGGTGAACAGCATCCACAGGATCAGCGCGGTACCTTCGAAAAAGGGCGGGCGCCAATAGAGCAGCACGAAGGAAAGGCCGAGCGGCACGCAGCCGAACAGGATATAGGGCCGGTAGCGGCCCCAACGGCTGCGCGTGCGGTCGGCGATCGACCCCATCACGGGATCCTGTAGCGCGTCGATGATCGAGGCGACCATGTAGATGAGCCCTGCGGTCCCCGCGGGAATGCCTACGGCGTCGGTGTAGAAGAAGAGCAGGAAGATCGAGACGCTCTGCCAATAGAGGTTGCTGGCATAGTCGCCGAGGGTGAAGCCGATCTTCTTGGCAGTGCTCAGCTTGTGCTGCGTCATGGCGTGCTCTTCTCCCTGGCGCGGCGCATCGCGGCCGCGCGTTCGACGGCGTCGAGGCGCGCGGCGTCGCGCCGCTGTTCGATCGTCGCGGACCCGTTCCGGATCAGCAGCAGATTGTCGCGGCTGCCGAGCTGCGGCCAGTCGGGCAGGCCCGCGCCGTTCGGACGGCCGTGCCGTGCGAAATTGACCCAATAGTCGCCCATCAGCTTTGCCGCCGCGCGGTCCGACGGCCCGGCGGTCGCGGGCAGGTTGCCGAACAGATAGGCGAGGTCGGAGGCGTGCGCGGCCCCTTTTCGCGTGGCCTGGTCGGCCTCGGCGACATGGTCGAAGACATAGAGCCACGCGGGCGCGCCATGGCGGTGCATGATCCGCGCGAAGCCGCGCGCGCCCTCGGTGAAGAAATAATGGTCGACGAGTGCCGGCGGCAGCGGGTCGCCATAGGCGCGGACGAGCTCGGCGATCGCCGCGGCGTCGTTCTGGCTCTTCAGATATTCGATCATCGCCGGGGCATAGGGCTGCTCGCTGAGCTCGGCGCCGGTCGAACCGACCATGAAGGGGATCAGCGGCACCGCGCCCGTCTCGAAGCGCTCGACCGGATCGGCGAGCACGGTGCGGCCGTCGATGATCGGGCCGTTGAAGCGGTCGGCCTGCATGTCCCACATCGCGAGCTGGCCCTGCACGACGTCGGCGGAAAGCGCGCGGAGCGTGGCGGGATCGGGGTCGGTCAGCCCCGCCTTGGCGGCGAAGGCGGCGCCCGCCTTCTCACCCGAAATGCGCGCGGCGCGGTCGGCGTTCAGCCGCGCATAGGGTTCGCGGTTGGCGCCCGACATGACGATCGCCTTGTGGAACAGGCCCTGCGCCGCGGGCGAGGCCATCAGGAAATCGACCGCCGCGCCGCCCGCCGATTCGCCGAAGATCGTGATGTTGCGGGGGTCGCCGCCGAAGGCCGTGGCGTTCGCCTGCACCCACTTCAGCGCCGCGATCATGTCGAGGAAAGCGAAATTGGCGTCGGGTTTGCCCCCGGCCTCGGCGGTGAGCGCGGGGTGCGCGAAGAAGCCGAAGCGGCCGAGGCGATAGTTGAAGCTGACGACGACAGCGCCGCGCCGCGCAAGGTTCGCACCGTCGGTGGTCGGCGACGCTGACGATCCCGCGACGAAGGCGCCGCCGTGGATATAGACCATCACCGGCAGCTTGCGCGCGGCCTTGGCAGGGCGCCAGAGGTTGAGGAACAGGCAGTCCTCGCTCATCGCCTGGGTCGAGGGCGTCGCGTCGCCGTCGAAACGCACCTGCGGGCAGTCGTTGCCGAAGTCCGCGGCGGCGCGCGTGCCCGTCCAGGCGGGCGCGGGGGCGGGGGGCCGCCAGCGGAGGTCGCCCACCGGGGGCGCCGCATAGGGAATGCCGGCAAAGCCATCGACGCCGTCGTGGATGCGGCCTTCGAGCGATCCCGCGGGGGCCGTGACGGTCACCGGCTCGCCGCCCAGCGAGCGGGCCTGGACGGGCTGCGATACCAGCGCGGTGAACATCAGCGCCAGCGCCGCACGGATCATGCGGCGCAAAGCGCGGCTTCGGCCTCGGCGAAGCATTGGCGCGCGACCGCGATCAAAAAGGCCGACTCGGTCCATCGATCGCTCTCCTCGCGCCATTCGCCGTCGGGTCCCCGGACCATCTTCGGATAGAAGGCGCGCGCGGGCAACAGTTCGGGGTGTACCGCGAAATAGTCGCCGGGCGCGGCGCTGCGCAGGAAACCCTCGAAGCTCGCGGTCCACATGCGGCGGTAATAGTCGAGGTGGCGGACCTCGGCGGGGTCGCTCGCGGTGAGCTGGCCGAAGGCGTTGGACGAGACGCGCAGGTGCATGAAGCGCGTGCGTTCGAACACCGGGCGCATCGCGTCGAACTTCATGTCCATGTCGCCATAGGTCAGCTCGTGGCCGATGTACCAATGGCCGAAATCGCCGTTGAAGCGCAGTTCGGGCAGGTCGGCGATCAGGTCGAGCGTGCGGCGGATGTCCTGCGTCATCGTCGCGCGGTGCGTCTCGAGATAGATGGGGTGGCCGAGTTCGTGCGCGATCGCCAGCAGCGCCCCGGCAAGACGGCGCATTTCGGCGTCGCTTTCGAGCCCGGTGCCGAGCTGGACGGTCGAGCAGTCGCAGCCCGCGTCGCGCCACCGCATCGCCTGGTCGCGCATCTGGCCGATATCGTCGAAGATGCGCATCATCCCCGTCGGGATCAGCCCCGCGTCGATCGCCGCTTGCGGTTCCAATGTCTGGATCGCTTCGTAACCTGCGGCCTTGAGCGTCGCATAGATCGCCGCGCGGTCGCCGCGCGGGCCCGCGGACCAGTCGGGCAGCTCGGCCGGCGTCAGGAAGCTGATACCGGCGAGCAGCCGCGGCGGCGCGGTGCTGCCGTCGCGGGTGTTGGGTGGACTGGAAGGGCTCATCGATTGTACCATGAGGCCTAGAAACTCGCGTCGAGCGTCAGGCCCCACACGCGATAGGAATCGATCGTGAGGAACTGGACGAACGAGCCGCCGACGGGTGCGGGGCCGCCGGGGGTGGCCGGCGTGAAGGCGCCGTTGAAGCCCGCGAAACCGTCGAAGGTGGTGGTGATCGGATAGCGCTTGTCGAGGCAGTTGCGGCAGAAGGCGGCGACGCCGAAGCGGCCTTCGCTGAAGCGCAATCCGCCGCGCAATCCCAGCAGATAGCGCGACGGCGAGGTCGGATTACCGGGGCTCGAGCCGTAATTATATTTGTCCGAATAATCGAGGTCGAACTGGGCGAAACCCTCGATATTCTTGGTAATCGCGCGCTTGTATTCGCCCGCGAAGGTCGCCTTCCAGCGCGGTGCGAAGGGCAGCTGGCGGAGCGCGGGGCAGACGCCGCTCGGATCGGTCGTGCAGGGCACGCGGAAGTCCTTGCCGTAGCTCGCCTCGTTGTAGATGATGCCGCCCGACAGGCTGAAATTGGGCGTCAGATTGCCGTAGAAGGACGCCTCAATCCCCTTGGTGGTCGTGCCGTCGGCGTTGCCCTGGATGAAGTTGATGACGACCTGCGGCGGAACCGGCGGGACATAGATCGTCGTCTGATAGCCGTCGAACTTACTGTAGAAGGCGCTGAGGTTGAAGGCGAAACGATCGAAGAGCCGGGTCTTGATGCCGAGGTCGATCGAGTCGACATATTCGGGATTCACCTTGAGCGGCTGCTGCGCGAGGCTGGGCGTGTAGGTCACCGATTCGTTGAGGAACGGCCCCTTGTAGCCGCGGGCATAGCGCGCGAAGAGCATCGTATCGGGGCTGAGCTCATAGGTGATGCCGGCGGTCCCGCTGAAGCCGGTCTTCTTGACCCGCGCGGGCTCGGTGAGGCTGGTGCCCGCGGGGCAGGGGACCCGCTGCGCCGGTGTGAGCTCGGCGAAGGGAAGGCCGCCGGCGAGCGTGCAGCTGTTGACCGGAAGCACCGAGAAGAAGCCGGTGTCGCCGGTATAGATATAGGGGCCGCCGACGGTGACCGAACGATCGAAGGAGTTGAAGCTATAGTCCTTCAGGTCGTTGTGGGTCACGCGCCCGCCGATGAAGACCTTGAGCGCGGGGGTGATTCGCCAGTCGATCTGTCCGAAGGCGGCATAATCGCGCTGGTTGATGATGAAGGTGGGGTTGCGGCGGAACTCGAGCCCGCCGAGATTGAAGCCGAGCGTGCCGCTCTGATCGATCACGTCGAGCGTGTCGGTTTTCGCATAATAGACGCCGGCGACGAAGCTCAGCGCATTGGCGGTGGAGGAGGCGATGCGCGCCTCCTGGCTCCAGGTCTTGGAATTATAGGGGATCAGGTTGCGGTCGAGCAGGTTCGCCGGGACCGTATCGGCGAACTCGCCGGCGAGGTCGGCGTCGACGCCGAATTCACCCTTGCGCGTCTTGCGCAGCGCGGTGATCGAGGTGAAGGTCAGCCCGTCGGCGAACTCCCAGTCGATCGCGAGCGATCCGCCGTAGTTTTCGCGGCCATAGGTGTCGCCCTCGTCGACCCCCGCGACGCGCAGGCTGTCGCCGCAGGTCTTGTTGTTGCGCGGGCTCGCGACGATGCCGCACGCCGCGAGCGTGGCCTCGAGCGCCGAGCCCTTCGGCGCTTCGACCTGGACCCCGACGCCGGCGAAGTCGGCCGAGCCGTTGACGCCGTTGCTCGCGAGGCGCTGATAGTCGCCCGACAGGTCGATGGTCAGCCGATCGCTCGGTTGCCAGCGGAACCGCGCGCGCACGCCGTCGTCGGTGTTGCGGTCCCATTCGTCGTAGAATTCGTTGAAGACGACTTTCCCCGTGCGGGTATGGCGATAGCTGATGCGGAGCGCCGCCGTATCGCCGAGCGGCAGGTTCGCGATCGCATAGCCGTGGATATAATCGCGATTGCCGATGTTGAAATGGCCGATGAACTCGGTCTGGCCCAGCTTGGGCGCCTTGGTGGTGACGTTGATCAACCCCGCGTTGGAGTTCTTGCCGAACAAGGTGCCTTGCGGCCCTGACAGGACCTCGACGGTTTCGACGTCGTAGAGCGCGTTGGTCAGCCCGCGGCCGAGCACGACCCCGTCCATCACCACCGACACCGATTGCTCGGCCGACCGTCCGAAGCCGCGCGTGCCGATGCCGCGGACCTGGAAAACCCCCTGGTCGGTCGCGGTCAGCGCCGGCACCGCGCGGACGAGATCGGTGGTCGTGGTGACGTTCTGGATGTCGAGCTGGCGCTGGGTGGCGACGGATACCGTGATCGGCACGTCCTGGACATCCTCGGCGCGCCGTTGCGCGGTGACGATGATGACCGCCTTGTCGGCGTCGCTATCGCTGGCTTCGGGCTGGTCCTGCGCCGCGGCGGAAACCGGCGCCAGCGCGAGCAATGCGAGCGGCATCGCCGTCGCGCACGCAAAAATCCTCCGCATTCTCGGCATCATCCCTCTCCCGACAAATTTATCGTTATTTTTAATATGCCATAGATTCGACCGAATATTGCATTTTGTCAATGGTTCGATTTAATCTAAAGAGGGGCGGCGGTGGCCGTTCGGGTACGTCGCCGAGAGAGGATGAGAGATGCAGCAGATCGATGTCGAGCGGTTCCGGCGCGACGGATTCCTGGCCATTCCGAAGCTCGCGGGCGCAGCAGCGGTCGCGGAGATCGCGCGCGTCTATGACGCGATGCTGGGCGGCGAGATCGACGTCAGCGCGACCGACCATCCGCTGGGGCTGACGACGCGCCAGATCATGATTCCCTCGGCCTATCACTCGATCTTTCGCGACAATGAAGCGCTGGGTGCCGCGCGCGACATCGCGCGCGCGCTGCTCGGCGTCCCCGACCCCAAGCCGGTGTTCGACATGCTGATCTACAAGGAGCCCGGACAGCTGGCGACGACGCCCTGGCACCAGGATTACAGCTATGCCGAAATGCCCTTCACCCCCGCGGGAACGGCGATCCCGGCGGACGAATATGTCCAGTTCTGGGTCGCGCTCGACGACGTCGACGAAAAAAACGGCTGCATGCATTTCATCCCCGGCGCGCATCGTGCGCCGCTGCTCGACCATTATATTGCCGGCGGCGACGCCGATTACAGCCAGCGGCTGCTCGCGATTCGCGATCCCGAGGCGGCGCTCGACCTAGACACGGCGGTCGCCTGTCCGCTGAAGGCGGGGGGCGCGACGGTGCATAATTACGGGACGCCGCATTTCACCTCGGGCAACCGCACGACCGACCGGCCGCGGCGCGCCTATATCTTCAATTTTTCCAGCCGCGATCCGCGCGCATGACCGGACGCCTGCCGCCGCACTTCCTGTGGGGCACCGCCACCGCGGCGCATCAGGTCGAGGGCAACAACGTCCATTCGGACTGCTGGGCGCTCGAACATGCCGCGCCCTCGCTGTTCCTCGAGCCGTCGGGCGACGCCGCCGACCATTATCACCGCTATGCCGAGGACATCGCGATCGTCGCCGACTTAGGCCTCAACGCCTATCGCTTTTCGGTCGAATGGGCGCGGATCGAGCCCGAACGCGGCCATGTGTCGGAAGCGGCGCTCGATCATTACCGGCGCATGGTCGAGGCCTGCCTGACGCGGGGCATCGCGCCGGTGGTGACGCTCCACCATTTCACCCAGCCGCGCTGGCTCGCGCGCCGCGGCGGTTTCGCGGCGCCCGATTTCCCCTCGCTGTTCGCCGAGCAGGCGGCGCGCGTCGTGCGTGCGCTCGACGACATCGCGCTGGTCTGCACTATCAACGAGCTCAACCTGCCCGCGATGGCGGCGCCCTATTTCCAGGCCCGCGCGACCGCCGCGCAGCGCGCGGCGGCGGAGCGCGCGCTCGGCGGACCGCTTTCGGCCTTCTTCCTCTACGCCGATGCCGAGGCGATCTTCGGCAACGGGCTCGCCGCGCACCGCGCCGCGCGCGCAGCGATCCGCGCCGAGCGCGCCGAACTCGCGGTCGGCATGACGCTGGCGATCCACGAAGAGGCGGCCGAGCCGGGCGCCGAGGCGATGCGCGACCGGCGGCGCGAAACCTGGTACGCGCCCTTCCTCGACGCCGCGCGCGAGGATGATTTCGTCGGCATCCAGACCTATTCGCGCATGACGAGCCGCGCCGACGGCAGCGTCGGCATCGCGGCGGGCGGCGTGCCGACGACGATGGGCTGGGAGGACCGGCCCGAGGCGATCGGGGCGGTGTGCGATTGGATCGCAGGGCGCTGGAAGGTGCCAATTATCGTCACCGAGAACGGCTATGTGGGCGAGGACGACGCCCGGCGCGCCGCCTTTATCGAGTCTGCGATCACCGGCGTCCGGCAAGCGATGATACGCGGCGCCGATGTGCGCGGCTATTTCTACTGGTCGCTGCTCGATAATTTCGAATGGATGCTGGGCTATGGCCAGAAATTCGGGCTAGTGGCTGTCGAAGGCGAGAGCAAGAGGCGGCAAATTAAGTCGTCCGCGGGCGTGATGGCGAGCCTCAATCCCAACCGCTGAAAGAGCATTCGGCTTCAGCGCTGCCTCAACGCGGACGGTCGCGGCGGGGGCCTTGTGGCCGGCCGGTGGTGGCGGGAAGCCGGCACAAGCGATCGTCGGCGCGGCAAAAAAATCGCGTTCGCGGGAACCAACGGCATTCCCTAGCGTTTCATAGGCCTACTTGATCGAAAGAAAGAGTGGATTTGGTTCTCGTCTCAGGACGGAACCTAGGGAGCCCCGCCGCAGAAATGCGACGGGGCTTACCTGTTTCTGGCCTGTTTCTGGCGCCGCCACCCGCCGATACGGTACCCCGACGCCCAGACCGGCATGCCCGCGCGCCCTGTAATTGGTCGAAAATGCGCTACGGAAGCGTCGCAATTAGGGTTACCGAAGCGTGACGACGCATGGTAACGGGCAATCAGGTCGCGCAAAGCGTCCCGGCAAAGGGGCAAGTCGTTTGGAATGACACGAGATTCGCATCCCGACAGCGATGCCAAGCGGTTGATCGAAAGCCTCGGCGAGGGTGAGATCGAATGCCTGCGCCTGGTGGGCGAAGGGCTGGGGTCGAAAGCGATCGCGCGCGAACTCGGCCTGTCGCCGCACACCGTCGATGCAAGGTTGAAGGCGACTTGCCGCAAGCTCGGCACCAATTCGCGCTTCGTCGCCGCCAAGATGCTCGCCGACAACCCCCCGATCCCCCTCGATAATCCGCCGGCGTCGTCCGATACCAATTTGGTATATGAAAATGTGAGCCTTCCCAGCGGGCCGATTGCCGCCGACAAGGGGGCATCGGCGGGGGAAGGCGACGGCCCCGGCGATCTCGAACCCTCCATGCCTCGAAAGACCGGATCGATTGCCGATTCCGGGAGCGGGGGGGCTTGGCTCGAGCCGGATCATCCGATCGCCAAATTCTTCGGGGGCGAAAACAGGCTTTCGGTCTGGCAACGGCTGCTGGTCACCCTTGCCATCGCGATGGGATCGGTCATCGCGTTCGGCGTGCTCGTCAACGGGCTCGTCGGAATCTCGAGGCTCATTTCGTCTCCCTGAACGGCCGCGATCGGGCGGTCCGGGGAGTGGGAACATGCTCAAGGAACGCATCGCCGCCGCGAACGAGGTCGCGGACAAGCTGCACCAATATGAAAAGGCGATCGACGAGGCGATCGCGCGCGCTGGCGAACTCGTCAGCATCTTGCCGCAGGCGCAGGCATCGGCCAAGCTGTCGTCCGTAATGGGCGATACGAGCTTCAACCTGTTGCACGCCTCGGTGACCGGGCTGTTCGAAGGGCGCGCGCGCGTCGTCGCGCTGCACCACGAACTGACCAGCGTGAAGGACAGGATGGGGCTGCGCAACCGTATCGTCGGTGTCGGCGACCTCGGAAAGACATTGCCGCCGGCGGGGACCCTCGCCGAAGCGGATCCGATCCTCGCCGTCGACAGGACAGCGACGGCCTGAGGGCATTCCCCCAGGTCGTGATCACAACATGTCTATTGAGAGGACGTGAACATGATCTGGGGGGTGCTTTACCTGGTGGCGCTGGCCACGGTGCTGGTCGTCGTGCTGCGCATCGGGGACGGCGAGAGCCGCTTTGCGATCGTCGTGCTGGCGATCGCGTCGGTGATGACCGCGGTCGCGCTGTACCTGTCGCGTACCCGGTTCGAGATTTTCAGCCTGTCGGTCGTTTCGGTCGATCTGGTGCTGCTGGCGATCTATATGGCGCAGGCGCTGCGCAGCCGGCGCTACTGGCCGATGTGCCTGCCGGCCTTTCAACTGATCAACGTGATCACCCATATGGCCAAGCTCGCCGCCCCCGAAATCGTGCCGCGCGTCTATTCGGCGGGGCAGGGCTTCTGGGCCTATCCGATGCTGGCGGTGATCCTGGGCGCGGCGCTGTGGAATCGCGCCGACCAAAAGGCGCGCGCCGCCCGCGGCGGTTGACGCGCCTTGCGCCGCCATGAACGGCGCGGCGATCCTGCGACAATTTGCGACAAAATTGCGCCGATCCGGCATGCCGCTGGGACAGACGGCGCCTAGACCGCCCTCATCGCAGTCCTTTCCCTTTCGGACTGCCCATGAGGAGTTCGTTACGTGAAGAAGATTTCGCTTCTGACTTTGGGCGCCGCATTGATCGCCGTGCCCGTTCTCGCCGCGCCCGGCGGCGCCAGGGCCGATGCCGACGGCAACGGCGTTTTGACGCGCGCCGAGGTGCAGGCGGGCGCCACCGCGATGTTCGCCAAGATGGACGCGAACGGCGACGGCAAGCTCGACCGGGCCGACCGCGCCGCCAAGCGCGCCGAGATGCAGGCCAAGGCCTTCGAACGTTTCGACGCGAACAAGGACGGCCAGATCAGCAAGGCCGAATGGGACCAGCACGCCGCCGATCGCGCCGCGAAACGCGCGGAACGCGGCGAGAAGCGCGCCGAGGCGGGCGAGCCCGGCAAGCGCGGCCCCGGCATGCGCGGCCATCACGGCAAGCGCGGCGGCCACCACGGCATGCGCGGTGGCATGATGAAGGCCGATACCGACGGCGACAAGGCGATCAGCGCCGCCGAATTCCAGACCGCGGCGCTCGCACGCTTCGACGCGGCCGACGCGAACAAGGACGGCCAGGTCACCGCCGACGAGCGCCAGGCGCAGCGCGCGGCGATGAAGGAAAAGCGGGCCGAATGGCGCGCCAAGCGGGCCGCGCCCGCGGCGACCCCCGCCAACTGAACTGGCGGGGTCGGCGGGCGAGGGCGGCTATCTCCCCCTCCCTGGCATTGCCTTTGCCCGCCGGCCCTGCCAGCTATCGCCCACCGGCTCCGCTGCCGGTGGGCGAACTATTTCGAAGCTATGGACGGCCGATGACCGATAACGACGCGCCCCGCATCCTGCTGATCGACGACGAACCGTCGATCCGCGAGCCGCTGAGCGAATATCTGACCGCGCAGGGGCTGACCGTCACCGCCGCGGCCAATGCCGCCGAAGCGCGGTCGGTGCTACGCGCGCAGAGCGTCGACCTGGTCGTCAGCGACATCATGATGCCCGGCGAGGACGGGCTGTCGCTCACCCGTCATTTGCGCGAGACGAGCAGCATCCCGGTCATCCTGCTCACCGCGCGCGCCGAAGATACCGAAAGGATCATCGGGCTCGAGATCGGCGCCGACGATTATGTCGTCAAACCCTTCAACCCGCGCGAGCTGGTCGCGCGCATCCGCACCGTGCTGCGCCGGACGCAGGCGGGCGGGCGCACGCTCGACCCCGGCGGCGCGAGCTATGCCTTCGGGCCTTGGGTGCTGCGCGACGTCGAGCGCGTGCTCGTCGACGCCGAGGGGCAGGAGGTCGCGCTGTCGTCGGGCGAATATCACCTGCTGCAGGCGCTGGTGCGTCACCCGCGGCAGGTGATGAGCCGCGACCGGCTGCTCGACCTCGTCCGCGGGCGCGAGGCCGACATCTTCGACCGCGCAATCGACAATCTGGTCAGCCGCCTGCGCAAGAAGATCGAGGTCGATCCCGCGCATCCGCAGCTGGTCAAGACCGTGTGGGGCGGGGGGTATACGCTCGCCTGCGAGGTCAAGCGGCTGGGCGGCGCGGCGTGAAACTGCGCCTCTGGCCCCGTAGCCTCGTCGGCCAGCTGGTGCTGGCTGTAGCGGCGGCGCTGTTCGTCGCGCAGGCGATCAACTACACCCTGCTCGTGCGCGGGCAGCGCCAGCAGGTACTGGCGAACGGCGGCGGCATGGCGGTGGCGCGGATCATCGACGCGCTCGAACGCGACCGGCGCGGGGGCGCCCGGCCCGATGACGATGGGCCCAGGAAGCGTCTGCCGAAGATGCTGGTCGACGACCAGCCGTTCGCGCCGCCCCTGCGGGCGCAGCGCGCGCCACATCTGGCCGAGCATGTCGCGGGGCAACTCGCCGAGGCCGGGCTCGCGGCGCAGCACGTCGATGCATGGGTCGTCCCGCAGCGACCGCAGCAGGCGAAACTGCACGGTCCCGCCCGAACCGCGATCGTCTCGGCAAAGATTGGCGAGCGTTATGTCACCGTGCGCAGCTGGCTCCCCGCCGAGGGGAAGAGGCTGCAGGGTTTTCTGATCTGGCAGACACTGTCGCTCTATCTGCTGATCCTCGTCCCGATCCTGTTCATCGCCTGGCGCGCGGCACAGCCGCTGCGGACGCTGACCCATGCGGTGCGGCGCGATCCGATGGGCGACGGGCCGCCGCTGGTCGAGGAAGGGCCCTCGGATGTGCGCGACGTGATCGGCGCGTTCAACGCCTCGCGCGCGCGGATCGGCGCAATGCTCGCCGACAAGGACCGCATGCTCGGCGCGGTCGGGCACGACCTGCGCACGCCGCTCGCCAGCCTGCGCGTGCGCGTCGAGGCGGTCGAGGACGACAATCTCCGCGACAAGATGATCGCGACGATCGACGAGATGACCGCTATGTTGAGCGACATATTGGCGGTGGCGCGCAGCGGCGCGGGCAAGGAAGCGCCCGCGGTCTATGACCCCGCGACGCTGCTCGCGCAGCTCGGCGAGGAATATCGCGCGATGGGCAAGCCGGTCGTCGGACCCGACGCGCTGCCGCCTTTGCCGCCGCTCACCGGAAGGCCGCTGCTGGTCCGCCGCGCGCTGCGCAATCTGGTCGACAATGCGCTGGCCTATGCCGGCAGCGCGACCTTGCTGGTCGAGGTCGCGGGCGGCGAACTGCGCTTCGTCGTGCGCGACGAGGGGCCGGGCATCGACCCCGCGCGCATCGGCGAACTCATCGAGCCCTTCGCGCGCGGCGAGGCGTCGCGCAACCGCGCCACCGGCGGTGCCGGGCTGGGTCTCGCGATTGCGCATGCGCTGGCCGAGGGCGAGGGCGGGCGGCTGGCGATCGCGAACCGCACCGACGCCAAGGGGCTCGGCGCCGCGATCGTGCTGCCCGTTCAGGCGTAGATCGCGATCCCCTGACTGCCGCTCATGACGGCCTCGCCCGCGCGGTTCCAGATCATCATGTCCTGCACCGAAAAGCCGCCGCGCGCATAGGCGGTCCTGGCCGAGAGCAGCCACCAGCCGTCGTCGGTCGTCGGCGTGCCGGTCAGCATATTGACCGTCCAGTTCATCGAGCTGATCGGCCCGAACTCGGTGAACAGCGCCATCGCCGCCGGAGGCAGCGCGTCGCCCATCGCGAGCAGCGCGATCATCGGATGGCACGCGGGCTCCTCCACGAAGCGCACCCAGGTCAGATAGTCGCCGACCTCGCTCTTCCAGTCGAAGCGCGGGCCGGTGGTCGGGCGCATGTCGAAATGGCGCGTGAAGGGCGGGCGCGCCTTGTGCTCGGGCACCGGCGCCAGCGTCTCGGGGGCGGGCGCCGCGGGCATGGCCAGCCGGTCGTGGTCGATATGGCTTTGCCGGTCGCCCGAAAAGGCGAAGACCGCGGCGGTGCCGAAGCCCATGTCGCTCGACACCCCGGCATCGACGAACAGCGAGGATTTCGACTGGCGCAGCACGCGCGTCTCCACGCTGCAGTCGCCGCCGACGGGGCCGACGAAGCTGATCTGCGCATAGCGCAGCGGCGTTTCGGTGGGGTGCAATGCCATCGTCGCGGCGAGCGCGACGGCCGAGCTGATCCCGCCATAGGCGGTGCGCCCCTGCATCCATCCTTCGTCGATATGCGCGCTGGCCGCGCCCTCTTCGGTGCGCAGCGTCGAAAGCAGCGCGTCGAGCGCGCTGGGAGCGTCGGTCATCTGGTTTTTAGTCCTCGATCTGGAAAGTCAGTCCCGCGTTGGCGGTCAGCCGGTCGATCAGCGCCTCGCCGAGCAGAGCGCCCGGCGTCCACACCCCGCCGTCGCCCTTGTTCGCGAGCAGCGCGATCCCCGTTTCGGCAAGCATCTTCGACGTCGAGCCATAGCCGGGGTCGCGGTCGCCCTGCACGCTGGCGCGAATGCTCGTCCCGTCGGGATATTCGCCGATGAAGAGGATGTCGTAGAAGCCGTTCTCGCGCTCTTCCTTGCTCGGCCCCTCGCCGGGCTGAAGCTTCGACTCGCCGAACGGATTGGCTTTCGCCATCGCTTCGGCCATCGCCTTGCCCGCGTCGCCGATCGTGGTCATCACCATCTCGTCATAGACCAGGTCGGCGCCCCATTGGTGTCCGAGCAGGAAATTGGTGCGGTGGACATTCTTCGTGTTGATCGCCGCCATCACGAAGGGCGCGGTCCAGGTGCCGGTCGCGCCGTCATATTCGGGGATGAGCCCGCTCGGCTGCGACGGCCCCTCGAAGCCCGGGGTCAGCGCAAAGCTCGACTTGAGCAGCAGCGCGAGCGATGGCTTCCGGGCGACCGCCTTCAGCGTCTCGGTCAGGCTGGCGATCGTGCCGCCCGATGCGCTGCCCGCCATCTTGCGCACCCGGCCTTTGACGCGCGGCGCAGGCTTGCCGTGGCGCTTCACCGCTTCGGCCTGCAGGAACAGCACGCCGAGGTCGAAAGGGATCGAATCGAAGCCGCAGCTGAAGGTGATCCGCGCGCCCGACGCCTTCGCCGCGTCCTGATGTGCGTCGATCATCTCGCGCATCCAGCCGGGCTCGCCGCAGAGGTCGGCATAAGCGGTGCCCGCCTTGACGCACGCCGCGACGACGTCGCTGCCGTAGAGCTGATAGGGGCCGACGGTAGTCAGCACGACCTTGGTGCGCGCCGCCATCGCGTCGAGGCTGGCGGGGTCGCTCGCGTCGGCGACCACCAGCGGTATGTCCTTGGGCGCGCCGATCAGGCCCTGCACCTCGGCCAGCTTGTCGGCGCTGCGCCCCGCCATCGCCCATTTGGGGGCGTCGGCCCGGCCGCCATAATGCTGCACCAGATATTCGGCGACGAGGCGCCCGGTGAAACCGGTCGCGCCATAGACGATGATGTCGAACTCGCGGCTTCCCGCCATGGCCAGCTCTCCCTTTACGTAAACGTTAAGTGGAGGCTAGCGCAGGGCGGTCGGCTTGCCAAGCGAAAGGCGTCAGCGCCGCCAGAAGGGCTTTCGGACCGGGACCGGCGCGCCCGCCGCCTCGGCACGCCCTTCGGCGCGCGCGGCGCGTAGTTCGGCTTCGGTCAGCCGCGACTGCGCCTGGTGCTTTGCCAGCTCGTCGCGGCGGCGCTGGCGCAGCGCGTCGTAGCTCCAGCGCGTGTGGCCGTAACCGAAGAGGCAGAGCAGCCCGCCGGCGATCGCGAGATTCTTCATCGCCGCCATCGCCTGCAGCGGATCGGTGAATTCGCGGTGGAAGAAGAGGATGGTGAGCAGCACGAAGCCCGCGAGCAGGATGGCGAACAGCCGCGTCGCGATGCCCAGCGCGATACACACGCCCGCGATCAGCTCGAACAGCCCGGTCGGGATCGCGAGTCCGCCGGGGAGCCCCGCGGCCGAAATCATGGCATTGGTGTCGGCGACGTGGATCAGCTTGTTGATCCCCGACACGACGAAAATCACGGCGATGAACAGCCGTCCGATGAACACGGCAATCATGGACATGGATGATCCTCCACATGGGCCCCGTCCGCTTGTGCAGTCAGGACGCGTGGGGCCGCAGGAGGTTCCCGGGATCGGGCGGCGGCGTCAGGACAGGTCGTAAATGACGTCGTCGACATCGCCATTCTGTTCGCCGCTGCCGCCGCGCGTCCGGCGTGCCGGTACCACGCTGCGCAATTGCGGCGCAGTCCAGTTTTTCGGGTCGCGACGGCCTTCGCTGGTCCGATGGTCGCTTCGATCTTTCATGTCATGAACCCCTCCAGGACGGGGGGAACATGCCGGAAACCGGGCCGGGGATCAAGAAAGGGCGGATTAGCGCGGTTCGAGCCGGATATCGGCGACTTGGCAGTCGCTGCAATCGACTGCGCGCAGTAGCAGCGCGCCGGTGTCCCCGCCGAGCGACAGATCGCCGACGGCGACATTCTGCCAGCCGCTGCCGGGCGCAACCGCGATTTCCTTGTTGCCGAGCGCGATACGCCCGCCTTTGGCCGAGCGGACGCGGACCATAGCGTTCCAGCGCCCCGGTGCAGCCGTATCGAGCGCGTAGCGCATCCATTCGCCGCTGACGAAGTCGGCGACATAGGGCGTCCCGTCGGCCTCGCGGGCGATGTCGACGCCGTCATTGCGGAAGGTCGTGCCGTTGTTCCACGGCGTGCGCTCGCCGCCGGTGGCGACATGGTAGTTCGCATCGACCGTGTCGTTGTACGCGACCGCCGCGGGCCCGAGGTCGTAGTCGACCGCGCGGATCGTCAGCGGCGTCGCGCCGAGCTTGCGCGACACGAAGGCCTTCGGGCTCGCATCGCGCGGCTGGCGGAACATGGCGTCGATCACGTCGGGCTTCGGAATGTTGTTGGTAAAGCGACTGTTCTCGGCGAGCTGCATCATCGCTGCAAAGGCCTCGTCGGCATCCGGCTTGGGGCCCTTACCGGTCGCCCACGCGACGATTTTCATCCAGCCGTCCCCCGCGACGATCTCGAGCGGCTGGTTGAAGCCGATCTTCTTCAAGGGCCAGAAGTTCCAGCCGATGCCTTCGCCCTCGACCAGCGCGATCGCATCGCGGAACCAGACATTGCTGTTCTCGCCCGACTCGCCCAGCCACACCGGGCGGCCATAGCTGGTCCGCAGCTTGACGATGTCGGCGATGCTGGCGGCGTCGTTGCGGTTCCAATATTTGTGGAAGCTCAGCACCATATTGGCGTCCCACGCCGGCGGCAGGCCCTTGTAATTATTGCCCCAGCAATTGCCCTCGACGATGATCATATGCCTGGCATCGACGCCGCGGATCGCCGCGGTGATGCGCCGTTGCAACTCCCAAACCGCCTTGCTCTCGGTCTCGTCGCAGCCATTGCCCTTGCCGGGCGTCGCAAAGCTCCAGTTCGGCTCGTTGATCAAATCGTAGCCGCCGATCCACGGCTCGTCCTTGTAGCGCGCGGCGAGCCTGGTCCACAGCGCCACCGTCTTGCGCTGATTCTCCTCGCTTTCCCACAAAGAGGGCTTGGCGGGGTCGCGGTCCGAGATCGCGAGGTCATTGCCCTGACCGCCCGGCGCAGCGTGGAGGTCGAGGATCAGGTAAAGCCCCTGCTTCTTGCTCCAGGCGAGCAATTTATCGATGCGCTCGAAGCCTTCTGCATGCCAAGTATCGGTGCCGGCTTTCGGCTCCCGGTCGGCGGGCAGGGTGAGCTGGTCGAAATGGATCGGCAGCCGCACCGAATTGAAGCCCCACTTCGCCATCTGCGCAATGTCGGCCTCGGTCGTGTGGTTGTCGAGCCAGGCGCGGTAAAACTCCGCGGTGCGTTCCTCGCCGACCAGTTCGACCAGTTTGGCGCGGATCTTGTGCTGCTGCCCGACCTCGCCGAGCTTCAGCATATAGCCTTCCTGCAGCATCCAGCCGCCGAGCCCCATGCCGCGCAGGATCACGGGCTGACCGCTGTCGTCGACGATCTGCGTGCCCTCCACCCGCAGCCAGCCTTCGGCCTGCGCTGCGGTGGACGAAAAAAGCGCGACAAGCGCCAGAAAGACCGACCCGAATTTCATGACGGCATCCCCATTTATGATTTATGGGAACGTTATCAATTTATGCGGTCAAAGCAAGCCGAGGCAGGTAAGTCGCGGTATCAAAGCTTGGGCAGCGTCACGCCCTTCTGCCCCATATATTTGCCCGCGCGGTCGGCATAGCTCGTCTCGCACGGCTCGTTGCCCTGGAGGAAGAGGAACTGGCACGCGCCTTCGTTGGCATAGATCTTCGCGGGCAGGGGGGTGGTGTTCGAAAATTCGAGCGTCACATGGCCTTCCCAGCCGGGCTCGAGCGGCGTGACGTTCACGATGATGCCGCAGCGGGCGTAGGTCGACTTGCCGAGGCAGATGACGAGCACGTCGCGCGGGATGCGGAAATATTCGACCGTGCGGGCGAGCGCGAAGCTGTTCGGCGGGATGATGCAGACGTCGGTTTCGCGGTCGACGAAATTCTTGGGATCGAAGTCCTTGGGGTCGACGATCGTGCTGTCGACATTGGTGAAGATCTTGAACTCGGGCGCGACGCGCGCGTCATAGCCGTAGGACGAGAGGCCGTAGCTGATGCACCCGTCGCGGCGCTGCGCCTCGACAAAGGGTTCGATCATGCCCTGATTGAGCGCGGCGTCGCGAATCCAGCGGTCGGAAAGAATGGCCATGTCCGTCTCATGTCGGTCCTGCGGCGCTTGCGCAAGCGGTCAGTCGATGAGGCCCAGATCCTTCGGCCCGAACGCCGCGGGCAGCAGTTCGCTGAGCTTGTAACTCTTCACCGCGCTGCCGTCGCCCGACGCGCAATGCACGAGCACGTCGGTCTGCGACCGCTCGGCGGCTTCGTTCAATATCTGGCGGCAGCGCCCGCACGGATTGACCGGGTCGCTGCCCAGCAGCGCATCGCCTTCGGGCCGCCCGCCGACGATCGCGACCTCGGTCAGCTCGCCGATCCAGCCCTCGTTGGCGATCTTGGCGACCGCCGCGGTCTCGGCGCAGAGCGTCAGGCCATAGCTCGCATTCTCGACATTGGCGCCGGTCACGACGTCGCCGTTCTTGAGCAGCAGCGCCGCGCCGACATGAAAGCCCGAATAGGGCGCATAGGCCCGGCTCGCGGCATCGCGCGCCGCCTCGATCAGCGCGTCGCGGGTATCGGTCATTTGATGTCTCCGTCGGGGCGCACGACGTTCCAGCCGATCGTGCCGTCGGCGCCCGAAATGCGCATATAGTCGTTCGCCTGCCACATCGCCCAGGGATGCGCGCCATAGTCGGGCGCGAAGAAATCGCGGCGCAGCCAGGCGGTGCGCGCGATGCCCTTGGTCACCTGATAGTCGGCGTCGAAGGCGGGGCTCGGCGCGATCATGCTCGGCTTGCCCATATGCGCCTCGATCTGCGCGAGGAAGGTCGCGAGTTCGCTGAGCAAAAGCGCGCGCGTCGGCCGGTCGGGGCAGCGGTCGTCATAGTCGAGCCACACCGCGGCGGGCAGCGTGTCGGTCCGGCGCGGCACGTGGCGGATGAAATTGGCGGCCTGGTCGGTTGCGAGGCTGCAGAGGTCGTAGCGGTGGATCGCGCCGGTCTGGACGTCGGCGAGCCGCGCCTCGCGCATGTTGCGGGCGAACATCGGGTCGCTGCGTTCGGCGCCATCGGTCGCGAGCAGATAGGCGAAATCGGCGCCCGCGGCCTTGACCGATCCCCAATGGACCTCGCCGTTGCTGGCGTCGATCGTCGCGCCCTGCCAGGGATATTGGTCGCGCGCCGGCGCCCAGCGCGCCGCCCACCACAAAGCGAGCCCCGCCGCGAGCAGGGCGAGCAGCAATGTCGCACCCAGCCGCCGTAGCCAGCGCAGCAGCGCGGCGCGCCAGCCCGCTCCGGCCTTTGCCGGCTTCTTCTTCGTCCCTGCGGCCCCCGTCGCCATGATCAGCCCTTGATGTGCAGCACGCAGATCAGCGTGAACAGCCGTCGTGCGGTATCGAAATCGACCGCGATCTTGCCGTCGAGCCGGTCCATCAGCATCTCGGCCGCCTCATTGTGCAGCCCGCGCCGCGCCATGTCGACGGTCTCGATCTGCTGCGCGGTCGAGGTCTTGATCGCTTGGTAATAGCTGTCGCAGATCGCGAAATAGTCGCGGATCGGACGGCGGAAGCGCCCGAGCCCGAGGATGATCGCTTCCAGCGGCGAATGATCCTCGCGCGCGATCTCGAAGATCAGCCGACCGTCCTCGACGCGCAGTTTCAGCCGGTAGGGCCCGGCATAGCCGTCGGCGTGGCCGCGCTGGGGCACGAACTTATTCTCTTCGATCAGGTCGAAGATCGCGACGCGGCGTTCCTGCTCGACGTCGGCGTTGCGCCACACGATCGATCCCTCGTCGAGCTCGATCGAAATGATGCGCTGCAGGGCGGGGTCGGCGTCGGTCATATCGTTCGGCTTCTACTTGGCCGGGCTTGAAGGGCAAGTGAGGACTTATGCACAGCAATCCCCAGATATGATATGCCGGAGCATATCGTCGGTTGCGCCGCTCCGGTGCCCGACGCATGAGGATGGCTATGGCCGAATTAGCTCTCTTTCCCACCCCGGCGCCCGCCGGGGAAGACCGCCAACTGCCGCGCAATATCGAGGCCGAGGCCGCGTTCCTGGGCGCGATCCTGATCGACAACCGAGTCGTCGAGGACCTGCCCGTCGCGCTCACCCCCGATCATTTCTTCGAGCCGCTCCACGGCCGCATCTTCCAGCAGACGATGGCGCTGATCGAGCGCAACAGCATCGCGACGCCTGTCACCTTGAAGCCCTTTTTCGAGGCCGACGAGGCGATGAAGGCGGTCGGCGGGCCCGGCTATCTCGCGCAATTGACCGGCAGCGGTGCGGGGCTGATCGGCGCGCGCGATTTTGCGCGGCAGATTTTCGACCTCGCGCTGCTGCGCGAGCTCGTCGGCGTCGGCCGCACCCTCGTCGACAGCGCGCTCGACACTAGCGAGAGCGTCGACCCGCAGGCGCAGATCGAGGAGGCCGAGACCGCGCTCTACCGCGTCGCGGGCGGCGAGGCCGAGATGGGCACGGTCAAGAGCTTCAACGCCGCGAGCCTCGTCGCGCTGCAGGCGGCGGAACGCGCGCTCAATTCGGGCGGCCACCTCTCGGGGATCACCACCGGCATCTCCAGCATGAACGCCAAGATCGGCGGCATGCACAATAGCGACTTGATGATCCTCGCGGGGCGTCCGGGCATGGGCAAGACCTCGCTCGCGACCAACATCGCGTACAACGCCGCCGAGCGTTTCCGCCGCGACGAGGAAGACGGTATTCCGCCCGAGAAGAATATGGGTGCCAAGGTCGCCTTTTTCAGCCTCGAAATGTCCGCCGACCAGCTCGCGACGCGCGTGCTCGCCGAGCAGTCGGGGGTGTCGGGCGAGGCGCTGCGCATGGGCAAGATCAGCAAGGACCAGTTCCAGCAGCTCTCCCGCGCCGCGCAGGCGCTGCAGACTTTGCCTTTGTTCATCGACGACACCCCGGGCCTCACCATTGCGGGGCTGCGCACGCGCGCGCGGAGGCTTCAGCGCCGCCACGGCATCGGCTTCATCATCGTCGACTATCTCCAGCTCCTCCAGGGCTCGTCGAAGAGCGGCGACAATCGCGTGCAGGAAATCTCGGAAATTTCGCGCGGTTTGAAGACTTTGGCGAAGGAACTTAATGTCCCCGTGATGGCGTTGTCGCAGCTAAGCCGCCAGGTCGAAAGCCGCGAGGACAAGCGCCCGCAGCTCTCCGACCTTCGCGAATCGGGCTCGATCGAGCAGGACGCCGACATGGTGCTCTTCGTGTTCCGCGAGGATTATTATGTCGCGGCGCGCGAACCCAAGCGCCCGATCGAGGGCGACGACGTCAAGATCCACGCCGCGCACGAGGAATGGGCGGCCGAAATGGAACGCGTCTTCGGCCTCGCCGAAGTCATCGTCGCCAAGTCGCGCCACGGCTCGACCGGCAAGATCCGCATGCACTTCGAGGCGAAGACGACCAAGTTCAGCGACCTTGCCGACGACAGCATGGCGTATGAGGATTATGAGTAGGTCCAAAGCATCATGATCGGATGGGGGTGGCTGATCGCGACGACCCTTGTCCTCCTGATCGTGATGAATCTGCATCTATGGATTCGGTCGAGAGTTATCGAGCGGCGGCTGGACGATGAGTATGACTATTTCCGCTACATCGAGCGAGAAAGCGCCGTCATGCGCTTCGTCAACGGCGTCTATACGAAAGACATGCCGAACCATTGGCTCACCGACTTTCTCGACAAGCATGTCGAGCTGGCCTTTGAAGACCCTCTTCTTGACGATCAGATCCGCCGTTACCGAGTGACGCGAGCCTCGTGGTTCGGGGGCTTCGGCATCTGGGTGGTCGTCGCGACCGCGCTAGCAATGACTACGGCTTAGAACGCCGGATCGTTCGCCGGATCGTCGTCGATCGGCGTCACCGCCTCGTGGATGCCGCATTCGGTCTTGTCCCAGCCGCGCCAGCGGCCCGAGCGCGGGTCCTCGCCGGGCTTGACTTTCGAGGTGCAGGGCGAGCAGCCGATCGAGGGATAGCCTTCGGCTTCGAGCGGGTGGCGCGGCAGGTCCTGCGCTTCAAAATAGGCGTCGAGTTCCTCGCGCGACCAGTTGGCGAGCGGGTTGAACTTCAGGCGACCGGTCGACCCGTCGAGCTCGAAGCGCGGCAGGCCGGTGCGCGTTGACGACTGGAAACCCTTGCGCCCGGTGATCGAGGTGTCGAAATCGGCCAGCGCCTTTTCGAGCGGCTTGACCTTGCGGATCTCGCAGCAGCCGTCGGGGTCGTAGGACCAGCGCAGCTCGGTCGCGTCCTTCTTCGCCAGATCCTCGGCATCGGGGGTCAGGTTGACGATGGTGAGCCCGAGCTTCGCCGCCAGTTCGTCGCGATAGGCCAAAGTTTCGGGGAAATGCTTGCCGGTGTCGAGGAAGAGCACGGGCATGTCGGGCGCCACGCGGCTGACCAGATGTAGCAGCACCGCGCTTTCGGCGCCGAAGCTCGACACGATCGCGGTCTCGCCGAGCAGACCCGCGCCGATCACGCTCGCGACGACTTCGGCGGCGTCCTGGCCGCGGAAGAGGTTGTTGAGGCGGATGACGTCGGTGGGCGTGAAGCGCGGCGCGACGTCGATGCGGTCGCGCGTACGGTCTTCGCTACCTTTGGGGGAAAAGGCGGTCACCTCAGCCATGCCTCAGCTTCCAGATCGGCACCGCGCCGTCGGCGGCGCCCTGATAATGCTCGGGCCAGCGCGACAGCGCCGCCTCGACATCGGCCGGGTTGAGCTCCTTTTCGGGCGCGAAACTGTCGAAGCCGCAGCGCTTCATATAGGCGATCTGGTCGACGAGGACGTCGCCCTGCGCGCGCAGTTCGCCGGCATAGCCCGCTTCGCGCAGGATGCGCGCCGACGAATAGCCGCGGCCGTCGCGGAATTTGGGGAAGGCGACCTCGATCAGCGCGAGCCGGTCGAGATGCGGGATCAAGGCGCGCGCATCCTCGTCGGGTTCGAGCCGCACCGCGGTCGCGTTCGACTGCGACAGAAAGGCGTCGAGAGTGACGCAGGGCTCCTCGCCCGGCTGAAGCGCGACGTCGGTCATTCATTTTCTCCCGGAATTCGCGCGATCACCTTGATCTCGAAGGTGAAACCCGACAGCCAGGTCACGCCGACCGCGGTGATGTTCGGATAGGGCTTCTCGCCCCAATTGGCGCCGAGCACGGGGAAGATCGTCTCGAAATGCGTGTCGGGATCGATCATGAACAAGGTCACGTCGACGACCTGGTCGAAGCTAGATCCGGCGGCCTTCAGGATCGCGTTGAGGTTGTCGAACGCCAGCTGCACCTGCGCCGCGAGATCGGGCTCGGGCGAGCCATCGACGCGCGCACCGACCTGTCCCGACACGAACAGGAAGCCGTTCGAACGGATCGCGGGCGAATAGCGATGCGCCTCGTAGAGCGCATGCGGCTCCGGCGGGAAGACGACGTCGCGCTCAACCATAGATCGCCTCCTTGAAGGGGGCCATGCCGACGCGGCGGAAGGTGTCGACGAAGCGCTCGCCCTCGCTCCGTTCGGCGAGATATTTGTCGGTGACGCGCTCGATCGCGTCGACGATGCCGTCCTCGTCGAAGCCGGGGCCGGTGATCGTGCCGAGCGACACGTCCTCCGCGCCCGAGCCGCCGAGCAGCAGCTGGTAATTTTCGGTGCCCTTGCGGTCGACGCCGAGGATGCCGATGTGGCCGGCGTGATGGTGCCCGCAGGCGTTGATGCAGCCCGAAATCTTGAGCTTGAGCTCGCCGAGCTCCTTCTGGCGGCCGAGATCCGAGAAGCGCGTCGCGATCTTCTGCGCGACCGGGATCGAGCGGGCATTGGCGAGGCTGCAATAGTCGAGGCCCGGGCAGGCGATGATGTCGCTGATCAGGTCGAGGTTCGGCGTTGCCAGCCCCGCGGCGTCGAGCGCCTGCCAGATCGTGTAGAGATCGGCCTTGCGGACGTGCGGCAGCACGATGTTCTGCGCGTGGGTGACGCGCAGCTCGTCGTGGCTGTACGTCTCGGCGAGGTCGGCCATCAGGTCGATCTGGGCAGAAGAGGCGTCGCCGGGGATGCCGCCGACGGGCTTCAGGCTGATGTTGACGATCGCATGGCCCGGCACCTTGTGCGCGGCGACATTCTGGTCGACCCAGACCGCGAAATCGGGGTCGCTGCGGTCGATGGCATCGAGCGCCGAGGCGTCGAGCGCGGGCGGTGCGAATTGCGCCGCGATGCGGTCGAACTCGGCCTTGGGCGGATCGATGCCCAGCGACTTAACATGGACGAATTCTTCCTCGACCTGGCGGCGATATTCGTCGGCGCCGAGCTCGTGGATCAGGATCTTGATGCGCGCCTTGTAGATATTGTCGCGGCGGCCGTAGCGGTTGTAGACGCGCAGGCACGCCTCGGCATAGCTCAGCATGTCATCGAGCGGCACGAAATCCTTGATCAGCGGCGCGATCATCGGGGTGCGGCCCATGCCGCCGCCGACATAGAAAGCTGCGCCATGGACGCCGTCCTTCTCGACGATCTGGATGCCGATGTCGTGGAGGCGCATCGCGGCGCGATCCTCGTCGGCGGCGATGACGGCGATCTTGAACTTGCGCGGCAGATAGCTGAATTCGGGGTGGAAGCTCGACCATTGGCGTAGCAGTTCGGCCCAGGGGCGCGGATCGGTGATCTCGTCGGCGGCGGCGCCGGCCCACTGGTCCGAGCTGATGTTGCGGATGCAATTGCCGCTCGTCTGGATCGCGTGCATCTCGACCGACGCCAGATCCTCGAGGATCGCGGGGGCGTCCTCCAGCTTGATCCAGTTATACTGGATATTCTGGCGGGTGGTGAAATGGCCGTAATCGCGGTCGTACTTGCGCGCGATATGCGCGAGCATGCGCATCTGGCGGCCGTCGAGCGTGCCATAAGGCACCGCGACGCGCAGCATATAGGCGTGGAGCTGGAGATAGAGGCCGTTCATCAGCCGCAGCGGCTTGAACTGGTCCTCGGTGATCTCGCCGGCGAGGCGGCGCTTCACCTGATCCGAAAATTCGGCAACGCGGGCGGCGACCATCGCATGGTCATATTCGTCATATTTATACATGTCAGATCACCCAGTCGCCGGCCGCGGGATCGGCGGGTTTCAACGTCAGGTCGGGACGCACGGTCGGGCCCAATGCGCGGATGCGGTCCTTGATATGCGCGGGGCGCGGACCCTCGGCGGTCGCTTCGCCCGCGATGATGTAGGGCGCGTTGACGCGGCGCGCGGCTTCCTCGACCGCGAGGATCGCCTCGCCCGCTTCGCCGACGTCGGCGGCGTCCTCGATGTGCAGCGACCAGTCGGCGCCGGTCCACCAGGTGACGAAACCCGTTTTCAGGTCGTTGCCCGTGAGCAATTTCATGTGAAGTCCCTTATATTTTCCATGTCTTGCGCGACGCCCGGCGCGCCGAGGCAGTCGAGCGCATCGGCGCGCGCCGCAACCTTGCCGACGATGATCAGCGCCGGGCTCGCGACTTTCTCGCGCGCGACGAGGTCGCCGAGGTCGGTGAGCAGGGTGCGGAGCACGCGGGCGTCGGCGGTGGTGCCGCGCTCGACCACCGCAACCGGCAGATCGGGCGAAACGCCGTCGGCGATCAGCTTGTCGGCGATGGCGCTGGCGGTCGCGAGGCCCATGTAGATGACGAGCGTGCGGCCATGCCCCGCGAGCCCCGACCAGTCCTGGTCGGTCAGGTCCTTGCACTGGCCCGCGACGAAGCTGACCGCGCTGGCGTCTTCGCGGTGGGTGAGGGGCAGGCCCGCCTGCGCGGCGCAGCCCGCCGCGGCGGTGATGCCGGGGACGACTTCGCAGGCGACGCCGGCTTCGCGCGCCGCATCGAGTTCCTCGCCGCCGCGCCCGAAAATGAAGGGGTCGCCGCCCTTCAGTCGGACGACCTGCTTGCCCGCCAGCGTCTCGCGCACGAGCAGTTCGTTGATCAGCTCCTGCTTCATCGTGTGGCGGCTGCGCTGCTTGGCGACCGAAATCCGTTCGACATGCGCCGGGATCAGCGCGAGCACGCCGTCGCCGACCAGCCCGTCGTGCACGACGAGGTCGGCGCTGGCAAGCAGCCGCGCGGCGCGCAGGGTCAGCAGGTCGGGATCGCCCGGACCGGCGCCGACGAGCCACAATTTGCCCGGAGAAGGGAGACTCTTTTCCATGTTTCGGAACATGGTTGGTGCGCCCTGAAAGCGCAAAGCAGGCTTTATTGACGGGGGTGAAGGTAAAATTGCGGGCGGGGACGCCCTACCGTTTGTCCCGCACCAGCGGCAGCGGTTCGCTGTCCTTGTCGATGTCGCGCAAGCCCACGCCGATCGAGCCGCGCGTCGCCTCGCATTCGCTGCTCGCGACCGGATAGGCGCAATAGTCGGCAGCATAGAAGGCGCTCGGCCGGTGGTTGCCCGACAGGCCGATGCCGCCGAAGGGCGCCGCCGACGACGCACCGTTGGTCGGGCGGTTCCAGTTGATGACGCCGGCCCGAGCGTTCGCCCAAAACTGGTCGTAAAGCTGCGGCGAACCGCCGATCAGCGCCGCCGACAGGCCGAAGCTGGTATTGTTCGCCTCGGCGATCGCCGCCTCGAAGCTGTCGACGCGCACGACCTGCAGCAGCGGGCCGAACAATTCGATGTCGGGGCGCTCCGCCATGTCGGTGACGTCGATGATCCCCGGCGTCAGGAATGGCCGGTCGCGCACCGGGCGCGTCATGTGGCGCACGACATGCCCGCCGTTCGACATCAGGATCAGGAAGCTTTCGGTCAGCCCGTCGGCGGCCTCGTTATCGATCACCGGCCCCATATAGGGTGCGGGGGCCGCAAAGGGTTCGTCGACGATCAGCCGGTTGGCGAGCCGCCGAACCTCGTCGACCAGCCGGTCGGCCATGCTCTCGCGCACGATCAGCCGCCGCGCGTTGGTGCAGCGCTGCCCGGCGCTGAGGAAGGCCGACTGCACCACCAGGATCGCCGCGGTGTGCAGGTCGGGCGTGTCCCACACCACGACCGGATTGTTGCCCCCCATTTCGAGCGCCAGGATCTTGTCGGGCCGGTTCGCGAACTGGCGGTTGAGCGCGAGCCCGGTGCGCGCCGAGCCGGTGAACAGCAAGCCGTCGATCCCCGGATGCCCCGCGAGCGCCTTGCCCTCGTCGGGGCCGCCGATCACCAGCCGCAGCACCTCCTTGGGCACCCCTGCGGCCTGGAACAGGTCGACCAGCATCGCGCCCGTCGCTGGGGTCTTTTCCGACGGCTTGAACGCCACCGAATTGCCCGCGATCAGCGCCGGGACGATATGGCCGCCCGGCAGGTGCGCCGGGAAATTATAGGGGCCCAGCACCGCGAGCAGCCCGTGCGGCTTGTGGCGCACCGCGTTGCGCAGCCCCATCGCGCCCTCGATCCGGCGGTTCGAGGTGCGCTCCGAATAGGCGTTGATCGAGATATCGACCTTGTTCGCGACCGATTCCACCTCGGTGCGCGCTTCCCAGAGCGGCTTGCCGGTCTCGCGCGAGATCAGCGTCGCCAGCGTCTCGGCCTCGGCCTTCACCCGGTCGGCGAAGCGGCGCATCGTCTCGGTGCGGAAAGTGAGGGGCTTTGCCGCCCATTCGGGCCAGGCGCGGCGGCCGATCTCGACCTCGTGGTCGACGTCGCTGATCGCGCGGCGCCAGACTTCGGTGCCCGTGGCGGGATCGTGCGAAACCAGTTCGGCGGTCATGACGTCGCCCCGGCGCGGGCGATGATGGGGGACAGTCGCAGCATCGCCCCTGCTCTTATCGGCGAAAGGTTAACCGGGCAAGCCGAGGTCCCAAGCATCGCTTGCGCGCGCGCCCCGGGTTGGCGATAGATGCGGCGAATCCCGTGGGCGGCAGGCACGCAGCGGGCGCAAGGGGAACCGCGATTTCGGCACGGCAGGATCATCGCGAACGCTGGTGGGACCATTATTGGTGGTCGCCCGACGGCGTGCGCCTGCACGCGCGTGTCTATGACCCGCCCGAGCCGGTCGAGGCGATGCTGCCGATCCTCTGCCTGCCCGGCCTCGCGCGCAACGCCCGCGATTTCGAGGCGCTGGCGCCGCATCTCGCCGAGCGCCGCCGCGTCATCGTCGTCGAGTTCCGCGGCCGCGGCGAAAGCGCCTATGCCAAGGATCCGATGACCTATGTCCCGCTATCCTATGTGCAGGACGTCGTCGCTTTGCTCGACGATCGCGGCATCCAGCGTTTCGCGACGATCGGCACCTCGCTCGGCGGGCTCGTCTCGATGATCCTCGCCGCGACGCAGCCCGGGCGGCTCGTCGGTGCGGTGCTCAACGACGTCGGGCCCCAGCTCGAGGAGGCGGGGCTCGCGCGCATCCGCGACTATATCGGCACCGGCGGCAGCCAGCCGACGTGGATCCACGCGGCGCGCGCGGTCGCCGAACTCAACGCTACGGTCTATCCCGATTATGGCATCCACGACTGGCTGCGCCTCACCAAGCGGACGCACAAGCTGACCCCCGAGGGGCGCATCGTCACCGATTACGACAAGCAGATCGCGGCGCCGCTCCGCGTCCCGCACGGCGGCGAGGCCGCGGCCGACCTCTGGCCCGCCTATCGCGCGCTCGGCGCCATCCCGCTGCTGATCCTGCGCGGCGCGCTGTCGGACATCCTCGCGCGCCCGGCCGCCGACAGGATGCTTGCCGAACTGCCCACCGCGCGGCTCGTCGAGATTCCCGGCGTCGGCCATGCGCCGACGATGGACGAGCCCGAGGCGCTGGCGGCGATCGACGCCTGGGCGGCGGAGCTGCCCGCGGCGTGAGCGACGAGGCGCGTCCGGTCCGCATCCTGCACCTCCATTCGAGCTTCTCGCTCGGCGGCAAGGAAGCCCGCGCGACGCGGCTGATGAACCTGATGGGGGCGCGAGCCGAGCATGTGATCCTCTCCGCGGTCCCCGACGCGCTCGGCGCGCGCGATGCGATCGGGCCCGGCATCAAGGTCGATTTTCCCGGCGAGGCCGCGCCGCCGCTCCACGGCAAGCCGGGCTTGCCGCGCTACCGCGCGCTCGCGCGCTATATGGCGGGGTTCGACCTGCTGCTCAGCTATAATTGGGGCTCGATGGATGCGGTGATGGCGCACCGCCTGTTCGCGCGGCGGCGCGGCCTGCCGCCGCTGATCCACCACGAGGACGGCTTCAACGAGGATGAGAGCGTCCGCCGCAACTGGAAGCGCAACGCCTTCCGCCGCCTCGCGCTGCCGACCGCTGCGGCGCTCGTCGTGCCCTCGACGCTGCTTCAGCGCATCGCAGCCGACGAATGGCGCGCGGGCGAGCGCGTCCAATTGATCCGCAACGGCATCGACGTCGCCGCCTATGCCGCCGGGCCCAGTGCGCCGATCCCCGGCTTCGAGCGGCAAGCTGGCGAAGTCGTGATCGGCACCGTCGCGGGGCTGCGCAAGGTCAAGGACCTGCCGCGCCTCGTCCGCGCCGTCGCGCCGCTGCCCGCCAATGTCCGCCTCGTGATCGTCGGCGAGGGGCCCGAGCGCGATGCGATCCTCGCCGAGGCGGCGGTGTGCGGCATGGCGGGCCGCCTCGTGATGCCCGGCTTCATGGCCGAGCCCGCGCGCTGGATCGGCCATTTCGACCTGCTCGCGCTCTCGTCGAAGAGCGAGCAGGCGCCGATCGCAGTGATCGAGGCGATGGCGGCGGGGCTGCCCGTTGCCAGCCCCGATGTCGGCGATGTCGCTTCGATGGTCTCGACCGAAAACGCGCCCTATGTCGCCGCCGACGAGGCCGGCTTCCGCGCCGCGCTCGCCGAACTCGCCGCCGATGCCGCGCTCCGCCGCGCGGTGGGCGAGGCGAACCGCCATGCCGCCGCAGAGCGCTTCGACGAATCAACCATGGTCGGCGCCTATGAAAGCCTCTATGGTCGCGCCTTAGACGGTCGCAGCCTTTTCTCCGGGGAATAGCGCGCGTCCATTGACTTTCATCGCCGCCTTCCGCTTACGGAAGCGGCAAATGGGGGCCTGAGCGCGAAACGCAGCCGGGCGAGAGAAAGAGGTTCCACGTGTTCAAAGGTTTGAAGCCCATCCTGTATGGCGGCCGCGAAGTCTGGCCGCTGGTCGAGGGGGGCAAGGGCGTGTCGGCGACCAACCATATGTCGAGCGGCGCCTGGGCCGCCGCGGGCGGAATCGGCACCGTGTCGGCGGTCAACGCCGACAGCTACGACGCCGAGGGCAAGATCATCCCGCAGATCTACCGCGCGCTGACGCGCCGCGAACGCCATGACGAGCTGATCCAGTACGGCATCGACGGCGCGGTCGAACAGGTGAAGCGCGCCTATGACGTCTCGGGCGGCAAGGGCGCGATCAACATCAACGTGCTCTGGGAAATGGGCGGCGCGCAGCAGATACTCGAGGGCGTGCTCGAACGCACCAAGGGGCTCGTCGCCGGCGTCACCTGCGGCGCGGGCATGCCGTACAAGCTCAGCGAAATCGCGCAGCGCCACAATGTCATGTACCTGCCGATCATCAGCTCGGCGCGCGCCTTCCGCGCGCTGTGGAAGCGTGCCTATCACAAGGTCGCCGACCTGCTCGGCGCGGTGGTCTACGAGGATCCCTGGCTCGCCGGCGGTCACAACGGCCTGTCGAACGCCGAAGATCCGCTGGTGCCGCAGGACCCCTATCCGCGCGTCAAGGCGCTGCGCGAGACGATGCGCGCCGAGGGCATCGCCGACAGCGTGCCGATCGTGATGGCGGGCGGCGTCTGGTATCTGCGCGACTGGGACAATTGGATCGACAATCCCGAACTCGGCCAGATTGTCTTCCAGTTCGGCACGCGCCCGCTGCTGACCGAGGAAAGCCCGATCCCGCAGCCGTGGAAGGATCGCCTCCGCACCCTCGACGACGGCGACGTGCTGCTGCATCGCTTCTCGCCCACCGGCTTCTATTCGAGCGCGGTGCGCAACCCGTTCCTCCGCGACCTCGAGGCGCGCTCGGAACGCCAGATTCCCTATTCGAAACAGGAAGCGGGCGATCATATCGTCCAGCTCGACGTCGGGGTGAAGGGCAAGAATTTCTGGGTGACCCCGCACGATCGGGCGCGGGCGCGCGACTGGTTCGCCGAAGGCTATACCGACGCATTGAAGACCCCCGACAACACCGTCGTCTTCGTCACCCCCGACGACAAGGCGATGATCCGCAAGGACCAGGCCGACTGCATGGGCTGCCTGTCGCACTGCGGCTTTTCGGCGTGGAAGGACCATGACGATTATTCGACCGGCTACCTCGCCGACCCGCGCAGCTTCTGCATCCAGAAGACGCTGCAGGACATCGCGCATGGCGGCGACGTCGAGCAGAATCTGATGTTCGCGGGCCACGCCGCGTTCAATTTCAAGACCGATCCCTTTTATTCGAACAACTTCACCCCGACGGTGAAGCAGCTCGTCGACCGGATTCTGACGGGGGATTGATCTGCGGGCGTCGGTTATTTGAGTCTCGCACAAAGCCACGAAGCCACAAAGAAGCTCTCTATTCCGTTCGTGCTGAGCTTGTCGAAGCACCGTTCTTCTTCGACGTTCAAGGATAGAACGGCCCTTCGACAAGCTCAGGGCGAACGGGGCTAAAAGTCTTTGTGGCTTCGTGGCTTTGTGCGAGTCCAATCAGGGGGTGAGATCAGGCCCACCCCTCCAGCACCTGATCGGGCGGTCGGTGCCCGTCGCTCCACGCGCGGATGTTGGCGATGACCTTTTCGCCCGACGCCTCGCGCCCCTCGATCGTCGCCGAGCCCAGGTGCGGCAGCAGCACGACATTGTCGAGCGCGAGCAGCTCGGGGTCGACCGCGGGTTCGTGCGTATAGACGTCGAGCCCCGCGCCCGCGATGCGCCCGGTCTTGAGCGCCGCGATCAGCGCGCCCTCGTCGACGATCTCGCCGCGCGCGGTGTTGATCAGATAGGCGGTGGGCTTCATCGCCGCGATGCGCGCCGCGCTGACCATCTCGTGCGTCTCGCTCGTGTGCGGGCAGTGGATCGTCACCACGTCGCTGATCCGCAGCAGCGTATCGACGCTGGCATGATAGCTCGCGCCCAGTTCCTCTTCGATCGCTTCGGGAAGCCGCCGCCGGTTGTGGTAATGGATCGACAGGCCGAAGGCGCGCGCGCGCCGCGCGACCGCCAGCCCGATGCGCCCCATGCCGATGATGCCCAGCAATTTGCCGCCGACGCGGTGCCCCAGCATCGCGCTCGGCGCCCAGCCTTGCCATTGGCCCGAGCGCATGAGCTTCTCGCCCTCTGCCAGCCGGCGCGGCACCGAGAGGATCAGCGCCATCGTCATGTCCGCGGTATCCTCGGTGAACACACCCGGCGTGTTCGACACCATGATGCCCTTGGCGCGCGCGGCGGCGAGGTCGATATGGTCGACCCCCGCGCCGAAATTGGCGATCAGCTTCAGCCGATCGCCCGCCGCGGCGATCACCTCGGCGTCGATCTCGTCGGTCACCGTCGGCACGAACACGTCGCAATCGGCGATCGCGGCCTTGAGTTCGTCCTTGCTGAAGGCATGGTCCTGCGCCGACAGCGCGACGTCGAACAATTCGGCCATGCGTGCCTCGACATGCGGCATCAGCTGGCGGGTGACGATGACGCGCGGGCGCCGCGGGCGGGATGAATCGGGCATGGCGCCGATAGAGCGCGCGCGCGCCGGGGGGTCAAGGGGGCGGTTTGCGCGCAACCTGTGGATGCCGCCGCGCATTGGCTATCGTCGCCGGTTGAAAAAGCGGGACGATTGCGACAAGGATCAGCGATGACCAGCCGACATTTCGCCGTGATTTTGCTGAGCCTTGCCGTGGTGGGACCGGCAGCGGCGCAGTCCGACCCCGAACTCCCCTATTGGGCCTCGATCAGCGTCGACGAGGCGCGGATGCGCAAGGGGCCGTCGCCCGACGTGCCCGTGATCTGGGAATATCGCCGCAAGGACCTGCCGGTAAAGGTCGTCGCGCGGCACGAGACCTGGCGCAAGATCGAGGATCCCGACGGCACGCAGGGCTGGATGGCGGCGCGGCTGCTCAGCCGTACGCGCACCGCGATCGTCGTCGGCGACATCCGCCCGCTGCGCGAAGCCGCGAGCAGCGCGTCACCCGTCCTCTATCGCGCCGAACCCGGCGTCGTCGGCAAGATCAGCGACTGCGCGAACGGCTGGTGCATGCTCGACGTCAAGGGGCGTCGCGGCTGGATCGAAACCGATCATATCTGGGGCGATTGAGGGGCGGCTTTCGGGCGGTTGCGGACATCTTAATCCTCCCTGCGGCGAAGCCGTGGGGAGGGGGACCACCCGCAGGGTGGTGGAGGGGTGCGGGAGGTCATACGCCGAGTTCGGCTGCACGCACCCCTCCACCATGCTTCGCATGGTCCCCCTCCCCATCGCTTCGCGACAGGGAGGATTAAGTACGTCCGCTCCCCACCCCTAAGCCGCGATTCGCCAAATCCACAGGAAAAGGGCCGGACGGCCACCCGTCCGGCCCTCCCCATGACCCGCTGGTTTTAGCGCCAGCGGAAGTGGTTGCGATAGACCTTGACCACCCGGCCGTTGCGCTCGTTGACGAGCAGCAAGTCGTTATAGTGGCGGACATAGGTCAGGTTACGGCCCGCGCGCGGCACGCCCCAGCGGCTGTCCCAGGTCGGACGATAGCTCGGCGCGTAATAGTTCGAGCGGAGCGTCGCGCCGACGCGGAACTGCTGATAGCGGAACGGCGCGCGATAATTCTGGTAGCGCGTGTCGCGGCGCCAGTCGCGCTGGCTGTCGCGCAGGTCGTGACGCGCGTCGCGCAGTTCGCGGCGCTCCTCGCGGACGTCGCCGCGGCTGCCGTGGCGCTGGGCGTCGCGCAGCTCGCGCTGCTCTTCGCGGACGTCCTGGCGATCCTTGCGGATTTCGCGCGTCTGCGCCTGCGCGGCGACGGGCATGGCCGCCGGAACCATCATCGCGGCGATCAGGCCGGCGGTGAGAAATTTGCTCTTCATTGTGCCATTCCTTTTCAGTCGGTCAGGGGGAGGGGATCTGCCCGATGACTGAAGCCGGAATAGGCGAGTCGATTTGAACGGACGCGGAATGCCGCGTTTATTTTCAGGACATTAGTGTCGCAAATTGTCGCACCATAACGACGAACGGATGTCGCGGCGCGGCGAGGGCAGGGAACTTTCCCGCCCGCCGCGCCGCGGCCTCGCGATCAGCTGCAGGTCATGCCCGGATAGTCGCAGCGTTCGGCATAGGTCCAGTCGCGGTCGGTAACCGGATCGTGCAGGATGAAGGGCAGCGGATTGCCGTTCGCGTCGAGCTTGATCACCCCCTGGCCGTTGCGCGCGACCGAATAATAGACCGGCCAGTCCTGGAAGATTCGGAGCTTCATCGCGGCGATATCGACGGTCTGCGTCGGCGACGCGATCACGATGCCATATTCGGCGAGCTTCGCCGCGATCGCGTCGCGCACCGTCTCGCTCGCCCCCATCCAGTCGGGCGTCGACCCCGCCGGGGCGAAATCGCCGTTCGCTGCGTCGGCGAAGATCGACGACAGGACCATCATGCTTTCCAGCCCCGACGCGGAAAAATTGTCCTGCGCGGTACCGGTCGTGGCATTGGCGCCGACATTGGTGAAATTGTTGTTGAACGACCGGATCGTCCAGCGGTCCGAGCGCGGGTCGAACAGATTGTTGGTCACCGCCCCGAATACCGAGGCGCGCGCGGCGATGTCGCCGCCATTGGCGACGACGCGCGCGTTGCGGTAAAAGGAATTGCGGTTGATAGTCACCTCGTCGATGCCGTTCAGCCCGACCCCGCTCTTGCCGTTATAGGCGAGGATATTGTCCTCGACGCGGATCTTGTTATCGAACGAGCCTGGGGTGACGTCGGTCACGCCCTCGTTCTGCAGCAATATCCCGGCGCCCTCGTCGACCTCCAGCTTGACATTGTTCTTCGCAAAGACGTGCGAGATGATCAGCGACTGGTTGCCGAACACCAGATTGCCCTTGATGTTCACCGTCTCGAGATTCTCGTTGCCCGTGGTCGTGAACATCGACACCGACGAGATGCCGTTGGTGCCCGAGATCGTCCACCACGCATTGTTGTAGACGATGTTGTTCTCGACGGTCAGGAATTCCATGTCGCGGTTGTTGATCCCCCCGTGCGGGAAATCATGGACGATATTGTCGCGGATCGTCAGGTGGTCGCTGCCGTTGTTCTGAATGCCGCCGGCGGTGATCCGCTTGGCGTCCTCGCCCTCGGTCCACCACAAAGCCATCGAGACATTGGTGTCGATCGCCTGCGCGCCACCCATGATTTCGAGCCCCTGGATTGTCCAATAGTCCGAATCCTGGATCGAGATGGCGGTGACGTCGCTGCTCAGCTTCGCATATTCGTTGCCGAACGGACGCAGCGTGTAGGGCAGGGTGCTCGTACCGTCCTTGTCCTTGATGCGGACCAGGCTCGACTCGCTTCGCGCGGTCCAGGGATCGCCAAATTCCTTGTTCTTATATTCGCCGCCGCGGACATAGATGGTGCGCGCCGATCCGCCCGCCGAGGTGCCGATCACTGCGACCGCCTTCTTCAGCGTCTTGTACGGATTGGCCGCGGTGCCGGCGCCGCTGCCGTCGTTGCCGTTGGTCGCGACATAGATGCCCGCGGGATCGGCCGCCCCGGCATTGACGGTGACGGTCAGGTCGATGTTCTCAGTCTGCGACCCGTTGCTCGCCTGTGCGGTGACGACATAGGGCTGGGTGCGTGCCTGACCCGCGGCCGGGGTCCAGCGGACCTGGCCGGACTTCGGCTGGATTCCCATTCCGATCGGCGCGTTGGCGACGAAGGACCAGGTGACCGTGCCGCTGAGCGTGCTCGTGAGCTGGCACGCAAGCGGCGAATTGGTGCCGAGCGTGGCGTCGCACGGCCCGCCCGACAGCAGCGACATCGTCCCGCCCGACCCCGATAGCAGCACCGGGCCGCCCTGCTGTCCGCCGCTACCGCCGCCGCCCCAGGTCCCCGCCGCAAATGCCGCCGCGGCGACCGCCGCCAGACCGACAAGAGGTACCCCGATTTTCACCTTCCGCATCGCCATCTCTCCCTGTTTCGTTGCCTTATGACAACATTGTCATTTTCCAAGACATGACTCGAAACGGAGGGATAAGCAAGGGGACGCCGATAAGGCGCCGGATATCAAGATGTTAAAGGAGCGTAGCGGCCCACGCGCCGGCATCGCCAAGGCGGCACAGACTGGGCGAAGCGCCGGACGATGGGCGAGTCGCCGGCTGGCCGCGCGTTCGCGCGCGACCTCTGGCGAGGAGGTGATGGGTGGCCACCCCCGCCGCAACGGGGGGTGGTGCCGTCCCGTCAGACCAGCTCGATCGCCACCGCGGTGGCCTCGCCGCCGCCGATGCACAGGCTCGCGATGCCGCGCGTCTTGCCGTGGCGCTGCAGCGCGGCGATCAGCGTGGTGATGATGCGCGTGCCGCTGGCGCCGATCGGGTGGCCGAGCGCGGTCGCGCCGCCATGCACGTTGATCTTCTCGCGCGGGATGCCGAGGTCGTGCATCGCGAACATCGCGACGCAGGCAAAGGCCTCATTGACCTCGAACAGGTCGACGTCACCGATCGACCAGCCGGCCTTGGCCAGCACCTTGTTGATCGCGCCGACGGGGGCGATCGTAAAATCCTTGGGTTCCTGCGCGTGCGCGGCGTGCGCGACGAGGCGCGCGACGGGCTTGGCGCCCTTGGCATCGGCGACCGACTGGCGCGTCAGCACGACGGCGGCGGCGCCGTCGGAGATCGAGCTGCTCGTCGCGGCGGTGATCGTGCCGTCCTTGGCAAAGGCGGGCTTCAGCGTCGGGATCTTGTCGGGCATCGCCTTGCCCGGCGCCTCGTCGGTGTCGACGACGACGTCGCCCTTGCGGCCGGCGATCGTCACCGGGGCGATCTCGCTGGCGAAGGCGCCGTCGGCGATCGCCGCCTTGGCGCGGCTCAGCGATTCGAGCGTATAATCGTCCTGCGCCTGGCGGCTGAGCTGATAGGCGTCGGCGGTATCCTGCGCGAAGGTGCCCATCGCGCGGCCGGCCTCATAGGCATCTTCCAGCCCGTCGAGGAACATATGGTCGTATGCGGTGTCGTGCCCGATGCGCGCGCCCGAGCGGTGCTTCTTGAGCAGGTACGGCGCGTTGGTCATCGATTCCATGCCGCCCGCGACGACCAGGTCGATGCTGCCCGCGGCGAGCGCTTCGGCGCCCATAATCACCGTCTGCATGCCCGAACCGCACACCTTGTTGACCGTGGTCGCCTGCACCGACTTGGGCAGGCCCGCCTTGATCGCGGCCTGGCGCGCCGGCGCCTGGCCCAGCCCGGCGGGCAGCACGCAGCCCATGTAGATGCGCTCGATATCGTCGCCCGACACGCCCGCGCGCTCGACCGCCGCCTTGACCGCGGTCGCGCCGAGGTCGGTCGCGCTCGCGTCCGACAGCGCGCCCTGCATGCCGCCCATCGGGGTGCGGGCATAGGAGAGGAAAACGACGGGATCGGTGGCGGTCATGGCGAGAGACTCCGTAGGGGAAAACAGATCGGCGGCCCGATTAGCCCAATTGCTGCAACTGCGAAAGGGGGAGGGGCGGTTTGTCTGCGCAAGACTTTCTCGGACGCGCCAAAGAACGGCTTGAGCACGGCGGCGAGGTGTCGGTTTTGGGTGGGGAGCGGACGCTCTTAATCCTCCCTGCGGCGAAGCCGTGGGGAGGGGGACCACCCGAAGGGTGGTGGAGGGGT
>NZ_LNSB01000031.1 GCF_001468285.1 Sphingopyxis sp. HIX
GGCGGGATCGCCGCCGATCGTTTTTGCGGCAGGTGACCTTGCCCCCTTTCTCTATGCGATCCCGCTGGCGCTGCTGTTCGGAGTGATGCTGCTCGCGGTGGTGCGGCTGTTCGCGATGCGGAGCCGCGCCGAGATCTTGACCAACGGCTCGTGGCTGTCGGCGCTGGCCGAGGCGCAGCGGCGCATGGGGTTCAAGCATGGCACGGCGTTGCTCGTCAGCGAGGAATTGCGTTCGCCGATCAGCTGGGGCGTGCTGCGCCCGACGATCGTGCTGAGCCCCAAGGCGGTGAGCGCGACCGGCGAGGCCGAGGCGATCATCGCGCACGAACTGGCGCATGTCGCGCGGCTCGACTGGGCGAAGCTGCTCGGCGCGCGCGTCGCCTGCGCGGTCTTCTGGTTCAATCCGCTGGTGTGGATGCTCGCGCGTGAGAGCCATCAGCTGCGCGAGGAAGCCGCCGACGACGCGGTGCTGATGGCCGACATCGACGGCCCCGACTATGCGAGCCTGCTGGTCGGCGCGGCGCGCCACGACAACCAGGGCGCGCTGCTCGCGGCGCATGGCGTCGCGCCGGGCAAGTCGAGCCTGAAGCGCCGCATCACCCGCGTGCTCGACAGCGGGCTGAAGCGCGGTCCGGCGAGCGCGAGCTGGATGCTGATGAGCCTGTTGCTGCTCGCGGGGGTCACCGCGCCGCTGGCGGCCTTTTCGGCGACCGCGGACCGCGACGCGGCGGTCGAGAAAGCCGTCGCCGAAGTGTCGCAGGCAAAGGCACTGGCCGAATCGCAGTCCGCCGATGCGGCGCGCGTTGTCGCCGAGGCCGACCGCGACGTCGCGGCGGCGAAGGCCAAGGCGCTGACCGCCGACGAGCTGGTGAGCATGCGCGCGGTCGGGGTTACGCCCGAATATGTCGCCGAGATGCGCGAGCATGGCGGCGCGCTCGACGCCGACGACATCATCGCGGCGCGCGCGAGCGGGCTCGACCCCGCCTATATCCGCGAGATGCGCGGGATCGTCCGCGGCGCCGATTTCGGCGAGCTGGTCGGCGCGCGGCAATTGGGGGTCACGCCGGCCTTCGCCCGCGACATGAAATCGCATTTCCCCGGCGTCGGGATCGACGACCTGATCGCGCTCAAATCGATGGGGGTCGACTGCGATTTCGTCACCGAGATGCAGAAGTCGGGGGTGCGCATGCGCGATGCCGACGATGCGATCGAATTGCGCGCGACGGGCATGTTCGTCGCCAGCAAGGCGTCCAAGGGCGGCAAGGGGGACAAGGGACCCAAGTCGGCAACGGTGCGGATGGGTCCGGGGCCCGGCGCCGGGGTGATCGAGGTGCGCGATGCCGACGGGTCGGTGGCGCGCGTCGAAATGCCCGCGGCGCCCGTGCCCCCGGTGCCGCCGACCCATTGAGCTGACGTCCGGACGTTCGTCCGCACCCACAAGCTGCTGATCGAAGCTGTTTTGAAAAATGTCGCTGCGGCGGCGAGCGATGGCGCTCGTCTGGCGCACGAAGGGAGGAGTGTTGCCATGAAGACCCTGATTTTCGCCTCGAGCCTGGCGATCCTGTCGGTGCTTGCCTGCACCACGCCCAGCCAGCCGGCGACGGCGGCGGCGCAGGAAGCCGGTACGGACAATGGCGCCGAGCGCGGCGACGTGCGCTGGACCGTCGAGCCCGCCGGGGGCAAGGAGGGGGCGCCCAAGCTGCGCCTGAGCCACGCCAAGTCGAGCAGCGACCTGTCGCTCGACGCCGACCTGTCGGTGCAGCGCCCCGAATTCGACGCGGCGCAAAGCGCGCTGGGCGGCACTGGACCGGTGCGCTTTGCGGTGCGCCACGCGTCGGGCACGCTCGAATGCAGCGGCACGCTGGCGAAGAGCTACAAGGGCGAGGGGCGGTGCAGCTTTACCCCCGATGCGGGCTTCGAGCGCGAGCTCGCGGCACGCGGGCTGACGCCCGACACGCGCGGCGACCTCTTTGCGATGTTCATCGTCGATGCGACGGTCGAACTCGCCGACGGGCTGACCGCCGAGGGGGTGAAGCCCGCGGATTCGGACGAACTGATCGCGGCGGCGGCGCTCGACGTGACCCCCGATTATGTCCGCGGCTTCAAGGGCACGTCGCTGCAGCTGAGCGAGGTCGACGATGCCGTCGCCTTCCGCGCGCTCGGCGTGTCGGGCGATTATGTCCGCGACCTCAATGCGGCCGGCTTTGCCAAGCTCGGCATCGACGACGTCACCGGCATGAAGGCGCTGGGAGTCACCGGCGACTATGTCCGCGAGCTGCGCGCCGCGGGCTACGCGAAATTATCGGCAGAGGATGTGATCGGGATGAAGGCGATGGGGGTGACGGGCGACTATGCCCGGCGGATGAACGGCGCGGCAGGGGGCACCCGGTGAACCATCGAAAGAGCCTGGGGACGAGCCTTGCCGCGGTCGCCGCGGTCCTGACGTCGGTCCCGGCCGCGGCGCAGGACGCCCCGACCGGCGACACCCCGCCGCCCGCGCCGACCGAGGCGCCGGTCGGCGGCCAGCGGACGCAGGGGCAGGTCTATAGCCCTGCCGATTTCGCGCGCTACGCGCCGAACAACGCCTATGACATGCTGATCCAGGTCCCCGGCTTCTCGATCCGCGACAACGAGAACCTCCGCGGGCTGGGGGTCGCGACGGGCAATGTGCTGTTCAACGGCGAAAGGCCGTCGAACAAGGCCGACGACATGTACACCCAATTGTCGCGCATCCCCGCGGGCAACGTCGAACGCATCGAGATCGTCGACGGCGCGACGCTCGACATCCCCGGCCTGTCGGGGCAGGTCGCCAATATCGTCTACCGCGCCGACAGTTTCTCGGGCCAGTTCTCGTGGAAGCCGCAATTCCGTCCGCATTACACCGATCCTTTGTTCACCCGCGGCGACGTGTCGGTGCGCGGGCGCAAGGGCGAGATCGAATATGAGGCGGCGCTCAGCAACGACGATTCGGCGCGCAGCGGTGCCGGCGGGCCGACGATCATCACCGACGGCGCGGGCAATATCATCGAGCGGCGGCGCGACGTGTGGAACACTCATTTCGACACGCCCAAATTGTCGGGGCGCATCACCTGGGATCCCGCGGGCGACACCGTGGCGAATTTCGGCGGCCATTATCAGCGCAAATACGACCGCTATTACGAGGATGGCGTGCGCAGCGGGCCCGGCCTCGTCGACCGTTTCCGCACCGTGCGCGACAAGGCCGACAGCTGGAATTACGAGATCAGCGGCGATTATCAGTTCGGCGTCGGTCCCGGCAAGCTCAAGCTGATCGGGCTGCGGCGCTTCAGCCACGAACCCTATTCGTCCGAAGTCATCACGACTTTCGCAGACGGCCGCCTCGCGGAGGGCGACCGCTTCGCGCAGGTCGGCGACCTCGGCGAGACGATCGCACGCGGCGAATATCAGTGGAAGATGTGGGGCGGCGACTGGCAATTGTCGGGCGAGGCCGCGTTCAACACGCTCGACAATGTCGCGTCGACTGGCGAGCTCCAACCCGACGGCAGCTTCGACAAAAAACCCTTCCTGCCCGGTACCGGCGGGGTCAGCGAAGACCGTTACGAGGGGCTCTTGAGCTTCGGACGCAAGATCACCGACACTTTCTCGTTCCAGCTGGTCGCGGGGGCCGAACATTCGACGATCGTCCAGGCGGGGCCCGATGGCGTCAGCCGCAGCTTCGCGCGGCCGAAGGGCTCGCTGACGCTGTCGTGGAAGCCCTCGGCCGATTTCGATGCTTCGCTCAAAATCCGGCGGCGCGTGCTCCAGCTTTCCTTCTACGACTTCCTCGGCCGCGCCTTCCTCAACGACGGCAACCAGAACGAGACCAATTTCGACCTCCGCCCGCAGCAGGACTGGAGCTACGAGGCCGAGATCAACAAGAAGCTGGGCGCCTGGGGCTCGACCAAGATCATCCTCGTCCACCGCGACGTCGAGGATCGCGTCGACATCATCCCCGTCGACGGCGGCGGCGAGGCGGTGGGCAATATCGCCAAGGCGAAGGCGAGCGCGATCGACTGGACCGCGACGATCAACCTCGATCCCGCCGGGATTAAGGGGATGAAGCTCGAGCCGCGGCTGCTGCTCCAGACCAGCTCGCTGCGCGATCCCTTCACCGGCGAGAAACGCCAGTGGAGCGGCTTCACCGACACCGTCGCCTCGATCGGGGTGCGCCACGACATCCCGGGCAGCGATATCGCGTGGGGCGCGAATGCCGAATATGCGCATTACCAGCCCAACTACCGCCGCAACCAGGTCGACAAGGTGTGGGAAGGGCCGGTGTGGGCGTCGGTCTTTGTCGAGCACAAGGATGTGATGGGGCTGACGATCCGCGCGACGATCAACAATATCGTCAACGCGCGCTCGCGCCGCGACCGTATTGTGTATGAGGGCGTGCGCGGCGAAAGCGACATCGACTTCATCGAGGATCGCAACCGGCTGATCGGCCCGATCTTCTCCTTTTCGGTGCGCGGGACGTTTTGAGCGTCTAGCATGGCGGGGTGACGACCCGCCGCACCAAAATCTATTTCGACGGCGGCGCGCGGCCGAACCCGGGGGCGATGGAGATCGCCGTCGTCTGCCGCGGCGTCGCTCATGTCGAGCGCGATATCGGCGTCGGCAGCAGCCTCGACGCCGAGTGGCTGGCGCTGATCGCGGCGCTGCGGCTGGCGCGGGCGCGGGGGCTCGACGATATACTGCTGCTCGGCGACGCGGCGGCGGTCGTGGCGCAGGCGAATGGCGTCGTACCCGCACGTGGCAGGGCGTCGCAGCATCTCGCCGTCTTTCGCGCACTGGCGGGTGAAGCGGCGGCCCCGCGAGTCCGCCATATCGGGCGCGCGCAGAATCTGGCGGGGATCGCGCTCGCGCGGCTCCATCCGCGATAGTCCGCGGCTTCGGCCGGACCTGAGAAACCACCGGCCTGTCACCGCGTAGGGTGCGGGCGATTGACGCGCCCCGGCGCCGGTCGCAGGCGAGAGGGAGACCAACCACAGCGCGGGCGCCTTATGGCCAGCCGCGCGTCCTCATTCCCAAAGGGCCGCACTTCCAGATGCAGTTTTTCCGCCGCCTTACTTCTTCCGCGCACGACATGGCGATCGACCTCGGCACGGTGAATACCGTCGTCTATGCCCGCGACCAGGGCATCGTGCTCAACGAACCCTCGGTGGTCGCGCTCGAAACGCGCGGCGGCGTCCAGCGCGTCAAGGTCGTCGGCAACGAGGCCAAGTTGATGCTGGGCAAGACCCCCGACAATATCCAGGCGATTCGTCCGCTGCGCGACGGGGTGATCGCCGACATCGGCGTCGCCGAGCAGATGCTGTCGCACTTCATCGAAAAGGCGCTGGGCGGACCCAGCCGCTTTCGCCGCCGCAGCCATGTCGTGATCTGCGTTCCCGCGGCGTCGACGATGGTCGAGCGCCGCGCGATCCGCGATGCGGCGTCGAACGCCGGCGCGGTGTCGGTGCGGCTGATCGAGGAATCGCTCGCGGCGGCGATCGGCGCCGGGCTGCCGGTCACCGCGCCGCAGGGCGCGATGGTCGTCGACATCGGCGGCGGCACGACCGAGGTCGCGGTGCTGTCGCTCGGCGGCATCGCCTACAGCACCTCGGTGCGCGTCGGCGGCGACAAGATGGACGAGATGATCGCCTCCTATATCCGCCGCAAGCATAATCTGATGGTGGGCGAGATGACCGCCGAGCGCGTCAAGCTGCTGCTCGGCTGCGCGACCCCGCCCGATGGCATCGGGCTGGTGATGGGGGTCAAGGGGCGCGACCTCGTCAACGGCCGCCCGTCGGAGGTGCAGGTCACCGAGGCCGAGATCGCCGAGGCGCTGGCCGAGCCCGTCGGGCAGATCGTCGGCGCGGTGCGCGCCGCGCTCGAGGCGACGCCGCCCGAATTGTCGGCGGACATCATCGACGAGGGCATCGTGCTGACCGGCGGCGGGGCGCTGCTCCGCCGGATGGACGCGGCGATCGCGAGCGCGACGGGGCTGCACGTCGCGGTCGCCGACGATGCGCTGATGTGCGTCGCGATGGGCGCGGGGCGCGCGGCCGAGGAGCCCGACTATCAGGGCGTGCTGATCGCCGCCTGATCGAAGCTTCCCCCAGCGGCTTTCCCCAAAGCCGCACGCGTCGCGCCGTTCTCCACCCCCCCCCGGAGAGCGGCGCGATTGCGTTTCCAGAGCCGGCGCCCGAAGGCGCCCGGGCTCGTGCCGGGCGTGTTGCGATGCGGTGGAGCAGGCTGAAGGCGCGACCCGGCGCTTCCCCGGCGCCGGTTCAGCGCGTTTCGGGTCCCCAGGCGCGGTAGAAGGTGTCGACCGCGGCGTCGACCTCGGCGGCGAGGCGCGAAGTGTCGCGGCCTTCGGGCAGGCCGAGCACCGCATGCTGGTAGAGGCCCGACTGGCAGAGGCCCGAGAAATGGCGGACCGCCTGCATCGGGTCGCCTTGGCGCAGTTCGCCGCGTACCATCTTCTCGGCGACCCACAGCGCGGCGCGCGCCTTCCCCCGGCGTGGACCGCGCTCGTAGAAGGTTTCGGCGAGATGCGGGAAGCGTTCGGCCTCGCCGACGACGAGGCGGAAAAGCGAGAGCAGGGGCGTCGTCACCAGCGCCGCCATCAAGATATTGCCGAAACCGGTGAGCACCTCGACCACCGGCCGGTCGACGGGCAGGTCGACGTGCAGCGCGGTGCCATATTCGCCGACGATGTCGTCGACGACCGCGGCGAACAATTCCTCCTTCGACGGGAAATAGGTCCAGAGCGTGGTCTTCGACCCGCCGACCTTGGTGGCGATCGACGACATCGTCGTGCCCGCATAGCCGTTGGCGAAAAACTGCGCGCGGGCGGCGTCGACGAACGCCTTGCGCCGCGCCGCGGCGGCGTCGTCCAGCGTTACGGTGTCCGTCGTACTGTCTGGTATCATTTCAATTGACAACGCATTCTCCGGGGTTCATTGGCGCATGATACCAGCTAGTATCGTTGGACGCCATGCTCTCCAGATTTTTTCTCTCGACCGCGCTTTTGGGCCTGCTTGCGGGCTGTGTGAGCACCCCCGACGTCGGGCCCAAGCCCGTTCCGGTCGCCGCCGAGTCGCTCGACTCGCGCGCCTCCTTCGCCGATGCATCCGGCCAATGGCCCGCCGAAGGCTGGTGGCAGGCGATGGGCGATGCGCAGCTGACGGCGCTGATCGACGAGGGGCTGGCGGGGTCGCCCGACGTGGCGATCGCCGCGGCGCGCGTGCGCACCGCCGATGCGCTGGCGCAGCAGGCGGGCGCGGCGCTCGGCCCGCGCGTCGGGGTCGAGGGCAGTGCGGGCGGCGTCCAGCAGAGCAAGAATATGGGCATCCCGCCGCAGTTCGTGCCCGACGGCATCCAGGACACCGGCCGCCTCGCCGCGACCTTCGGCTTCGACCTCGACCTCTGGGGCCGCAATCGCGCGGCGCTGGCGGCGGCGACCTCGGAGGCCGAGGCGGCGCGCGTCGATGCGGCGCAGGCGCGGCTGATGCTGACCACCGGAATCGCGGCGGCCTATGCCGACCTCGCGGGGCAGTTCGCCGCGCTCGATGTCGCGAAGGACGCGCTGCGCGTGCGCGACGCGAGCGGCACCCTCTCGGCCGAGCGTGCCCGGGCGGGGATCGAAAATCTGTCGGCGCAGCGCCAGGCCGAGAGCCGCGCCGCCGCGGCGCGCGGCGACATCGTCGCGCTCGAGGAAGCCATCGCGCTCACCCGCAACCGCATCGCGGCGCTGGTCGGCGCGGGCCCCGATCGCGGTTTGGCGCTGGCGCGGCCGACCTTGGCGGTGCCCGCCGCGGGCCTCCCCGCCGATGCCGGGATCGCGCTCGTCGGGCGGCGTCCCGATATCGTCGCCGCGCGGCTGCGCAGCGAGGCGGCGGCAAAGCGCATCGATGTCGCCAAGGCCGATTTCTATCCGAACATCAGCCTGTCGGCGCTCGTCGGCCTGCAGTCGCTCGGCCTGTCGAACCTGTTCGACAAGGGCTCCGAATATGGCAATGGCGGGGTCGCCTTCACGCTGCCGATCTTCGACAGCGGGCGGCTGCAGGGCCGCTATCGCGGTGCGCGCGCCGACTATGACGTCGCGGTGGGCAACTACGACAAGGTGCTGATCGGCGCGCTGCGCGAGGTCGCCGATATTGTTCAGAGTCGCACTGCCAATGCGCGCCAGCTGGCCGAGCGCCGCGCGGCGCTGGCGGCGGCGGCCGAGGCGTCGAAGCTCGCGAGCCTGCGCTACCGCGCCGGCCTCTCGAACCAGATCGCGGTGCTCACCGCCGAGGACAGCGCGGTCGCGCTGGCGCGCGCGGTCGCGGACCTCGAGGCGCGCCAGCTCGCGCTCGACATTTCCCTGATCCGTGCGCTCGGCGGCGGGTACCAGACTTCAACAGGAGAGTGATGATGGCCGACGAAACGGCTGCGACCCCCGCCGAAACCTCCCCCGACTTGGGCGGCAATGGCGCCAAGCGCAGGAAATTCCTGCGCATCCTGGCGATCGTCGTCCTGTCCGCGGCGCTGCTGTGGGCGGCCTGGTATTATCTGACGCAGGCGGGGCGCGTGCACACCGACAACGCCTATGTCGGCGCCGATTCCGCCGTCGTCACCGCGCTCGTCGCGGGGCCGGTGCAGGAAGTGCGCGTCGCGGGCACGCAGGCGGTGAAGAAGGGCGACATCCTCGTCATCCTCGACGATGCCGACGCCAGGCTCGCGGTCGCCGACGCGCAGGCGGCGCTGCGTCTCGCGCGCCAGCGCTACGGCCAGGCGGGCGCCAACGCCGATGCGGCGCGGGCGCGCGTGGTGGCGCGCGGTGCCGATGTCAACCAGTCGCGCGCGCGGCTGCGCGACGCCAATGCGGCGGTCGAAAAGGCGCGCGCCGAACTCGCGCGGCGTGAGAGCATCGCGGGCACCGGCGCGGTCTCGGCCGAGGAAATCACCGCCGCGCGCGCCGCGCTCCAGTCGGCGAGCGCGGCCCGCGATCTCGCGTCGGCGGCGATCGCCTCGGCGCAGGCGACGCAGGGATCGGCGAGCGGTGATCTCGGCGCAGCCGAGGCGCTGGTGCGCGGGACGACGATCGACAGCGCGCCCGACGTCGCCGCGGCGCAGGCGCGGCTCGAAAAGGCCGAGCTCGACCTCGCGCGCACGGTCATCCGCGCGCCGGTCGACGGCATCGTGACGAACAAGCAGGTCCAGGTGGGGCAGCGCATCGCGGCGGGCGCGCCGATCATGACGATCGTCCCGATCTCGACCGCCTATGTCGACGCCAATTACAAGGAAAGCCAATTCAAGGACATCCGCATCGGCCAGCCGGTCGAGCTGGTGTCGGACTATTATGGCGACGATGTCGTCTTCCACGGCAAGGTCATCGGCATCGCCGGCGGCACCGGCGCGGCCTTCTCGCTGATCCCCGCGCAGAATGCGACGGGCAATTGGGTGAAGGTGGTGCAGCGCCTGCCGGTGCGCATCGCGCTCGACCCGAAGGAGCTCAAGGCGCATCCGCTGCGCGTCGGGCTGTCGATGGAAGCGACGATCGACACGCGTGGCAAGGATTGATCCGAGCCGATGGCCAGCGCCGCCGCCACCACCCTGCCGGACGAACCCGCGCCGCTGACCGGGGTGCGGCTGTTCGTGGCGGCCTTCGCGCTGGCGCTCGCCAATTTCGTCGTCGTGCTCGACACCACGATCGCCAATGTCTCGGTGCCGCATATAGCGGGCGGCCTCGCGGTGTCGCCGACCCAGGGGACATGGGTAATCACCAGCTATGCGGTCGCCGACGCGATCAGCGTGCCGCTCACCGGCTGGCTCGCGATGCGCTTCGGCACGGTGCGCTGGTTCCTCTATTCGATCGTCGGTTTCGGCATCTTCTCCTTCCTGTGCGGCATCGCGCAGACGCTCGACGGGCTGATCGCCTTCCGCATCCTGCAGGGGTTGTCGGGCGGGCCGCTGATGCCGCTGTCGCAGATCCTGCTGCTGCGTATCTTCCCCAAGGAGAAAGCGGGGATCGGTCTCGCGATCTGGGCGATGACGACCACGACCGCGCCGATCCTGGGCCCGATTCTCGGCGGGCTGATCAGCGACAATTGGAGCTGGCCGTGGATCTTCTTCATCAACCTGCCCGTGGTCGCGCTCTGCGCCTTCGGCGTTGCGAGCCTGCTCCGCCCCTTCGAGACCAAGAAGGCCAAGGCGCGGATCGACACGATCGGGCTGATCCTGCTGGTGCTGTCGGTCGGCGCCTTCCAGCTGATGCTCGATACCGGGCGCGAGCATGACTGGTTCGAATCGACGTGGATCATCGGGCTCGCGATCGTCGCGGCGATCGCCTTCGCCGCCTTCGTGATCTGGGAGCTCACCGACGAGAATCCCGTCGTCGACCTCCGCGTCTTCCGCTTCCGCGGCTTCAGCTTCGCGACGATCGCGATCTCGCTGGGTTTCGGCGCCTTCTTCGCGCAGGTCGTGCTGACGCCGCTGTGGCTCCAGCAGGTCGCGGGTTATACCGCGACCGAGACGGGCTATATCGTCGCGTGGATCGGGGTCTTCGCGGTGCTGATGTCGCCGCTGGCGGCGAGCCTGATCGGCAAGATCGACATCCGAATCTCGATCAGCGCGGGCATATTGTGGATGGCCTTCATCTCGATCCTGCGCGCGAGCTGGAACGCCGACGTCGACTACTGGACGCTGGCCATGCCGCACCTGCTTCAGGGCATGGGCATGCCCTTCTTCTTCGTCGGGCTGACCGCGCTCGCCTTGTCGAGCGTGCCGCCCGACAAGCAGACCTCGGCGGCGGGGCTGATGAGCTTCCTGCGGACCTTGTCCGGGGCGATGGGCACCGCGATCGCGACCTCGGCGTGGGACACCGAGAACCGCGTCGCGCGCTCCGAACTCGTCGGCCATATGAACGGGACGTCGGAAACGATGGACCAGCTCCAGCGCGCCGGGCTGACGCTCGAACAGGCGCGCGCGGCGATCGAGCGGCTGGTCGATGTGCAGGCGGCGACGATCGGCGTGCTCCACCTGTTCCTCGCCGCGGGGGTGGTGTTCGTGATCGCGGCGGTCGCGGTGTGGTGCGCGCCCTTGCCCAAGCAAGTCTCGATGGGCGCCTCGCATTAGGCTGGCGAGCGCGCTCATCACTTGTTAGGGGGCCCGCGCTAGCCTGAGGGGGCGTAGCGGAAGGGCGCGGCGTTGAAGCACAGACATCCCCTGCCGATCCATCACAGCTGGCCGCTGTACGAAAGCGCGCGCCATTTCGAGCTGGGGCAATGGCTGGGTTATGATTCGCTCGATGCCGAACCCTTGATCGCCTCGGCGTCGCCGCGCCTCGGCAATATCGGCCAATGGTCGTGCGACCTCGCCGACAATCGGCTGAGCTGGTCGCGCGAGGTCTACGAGATTTTCGGGCTTCCCGACGGCGCGGCGGTGTCGCGCGGCGAGGCGGTCGCGCTCTATGCCGAACCGTCGCGCGCGGCGATGGAGAAGCTCCGCGCCTATGCGATCCGCCATCGCCGCGGTTTCACCCTCGATGCCGAGATCCGGCCGGCGATGGGCGCGCCGCGCTGGATGCGGCTGATCGCGGCGCCGGTGTGCGTCGGCGACAGCGTGGTCAAATTGCAGGGGCTGAAGTTCCTGGTGCCTCAGGCGTAGGCGTCGATCGCGGCGAGGTGTTTCGACTTGGTGTCCTCGTCCAGAAACGATCCGGTGAAACTGTTCTGCGCGAGCGTGACGAGCTCGGCCTTCGACAGGTCGAGCGCGTCGGCGACCGCCAGATAATTGGCGCCGACATAGCCGCCGAAATAGCTCGGGTCGTCGCTGTTCACCGTGGCCTTGAGCCCGGCGCCCAGCATCGTCTTGAGCGGATGCGCGGCGATGTCGTCCACCACGCAGAGCTTTAAATTCGACAGCGGGCACACGGTGAGCGTCAGGCCTTCGGCGGCGAGCCGCGCGACGAGCGCGGGGTCCTCGAGGCTGCGGTTGCCATGGTCGATGCGGTCGACCTTGAGCAGGTCGAGCGCCTCATGGACATAGGCCGGCGGGCCTTCCTCGCCGGCGTGCGCGACGATCTTCAGACCGAGGCCGCGGGCGCGGGCGAAGACGCGCTCGAACTTCGAGGGCGGGTGACCGACTTCGGAGGAATCGAGCCCGACGCCGTCGATGCGATCGAGCCAGGGCAACGCCTCGTCGAGCGTGGCCTCGGCCTCGGCTTCGCTGAGATGGCGGAGGAAGCACATGATGAGCTTGGACGTGATGCCGTGCTGCGCCTCGGCATCGTCCAGCGCACGCGTGATGCCTGCGATCACGGTTTCGAACGCGACCCCGCGCTCGGTGTGCCCCTGCGGGTCGAAGAAGATCTCGACGTGGCGGACAGTGTCGGCGCGCGCGCGGGCGAGATAGGCGGCGGTCAGGTCGTAAAAATCCTGTTCGGTGATCAGCACGCCCATGCCCTGATAATAGATGTCGAGGAAATCCTGGAGGTTCGAAAAGGCATAGGCCGCGCGGACCTCTTCGACGCTCGCGAAGGGGATCGCGACGCCGTTGCGCTGCGCGAGCTCGAACATCAGCTCGGGTTCGAGGCTGCCCTCGATATGCAGGTGCAGCTCGGCCTTGGGCAGGCCGGCGATGAAGGCCGCGCGCTCCTCGCGCGACGCAAAAGCCTCAGGCATCGGGCACCTCCTCCTCGCGCAGGATGATCGCCGCCTCGGGCTTGTGACGGCGGATTTCCTCGGGGCTCAGACCGTCGATCTCGTGCGGGAAGATCAGCCAGCGGTCGGTTTCGTGGATGTAATAGTCGGGCTTCAAGTCGGTGACGTTGCGGCGCGGTTTGTACCACACGGTCGCGATGCGGATGTCGCGCGGCATATTGTGGCGGCAGCGCGCCTTCAGCTCGGCGATGAAGGCGCGGATGCTGCGCCCGCTGTCGAAGACATCGTCGATGATGAGCAGGCGGTCGGTCGGATCGAGCGTGTCGATCAGATAACCCAAGGCGAAGACCTTCACCTGCGGGTCCTGCCGGTCGATGCCGTGGTAGGAGGAGGTGCGGATCGCGATATGGTCGCAATGCTGGCCGTGATAGTCGAGCAGTTCCTGCACCGCGATGCCCACCGGCGCGCCGCCGCGCCAGATGCCGACGAGATGTGTCGGTTTGAAGCCGCTGTCGATCACCTGCATGCCGAGCCGCAGCGAGTCCGCGAGCAGGTGATTCGCATCGATGAAGATTTTCTCGTCGCCCATGGACCGGGCCTAATCCTGCCGCCGACGCCCCGCAAGCCGGGGACTCGACATTCCGGGGTATCGTTATTATGTATGGTATTGTGTATGGCTTTCTACACGGCTTCATGCAAGGTATCGAAGATGAGCGGCGAACTCGAAGGGCGCGAAAAATGGCTCTGGATCTATCGGGCGGGGCTGCATGGCCACTGCCCGCGCTGCGGCGAAGGGCGGATGTTCCGTCGCTGGCTGAAAGTCTCCGACCGCTGCGAGGTGTGCGGGCTCGATTATGAGTTTGCGGCGCCCGACGACGGACCCGCCTTTTTCTCGCTCTGCTTCGTCGCCTTTCCCTTGCTCTTCCTCGTCGTGTGGTTCGAGGTCGCGGTGAACCCGCCCTGGTGGGTGCATCTTTTGACCTCGGTGCCGTTGATGATCCTGCCGTGCCTCGCGGTGCTGCACCCGATCAAGGGCTGGCTCGTCGCGTCGCAATATGTGAACAAGGCGCAGGAAGCGGGCACGGGCGCGCTATGGGCCGAGCTCAACGCGCGCGCCAAAGGGGAGGTTCGGGAGGCGGATGCCTGAAGCATGGGTTCCCGATCTCAGCCGGATGACGGGCGCCAAATATCTGGCGATCGCCGATGCGATGCAGGCGGCGGTCGAGAGCGGGCGGCTGCGCGCGGGCGACCGGCTGCTGCCGCAGCGCGACTTGGCGGCGCGGCTCGGGGTCGACCTCACCACCGTCACCAAGGCCTATGACCAGGCGCGCGGGCGCGGGCTGATCGGCGCGCGCGGGCGTGCGGGCAGCTTCATCCTGCCGCAGGACGCGATCGCCGCGGGGCCGCCGCCGCGCGACACGGGCATGAACATGCCGCCCGAGGTCGCGGGCGGGTCGCTGCTCGCGACATGGGAGCGCACCGCGAGTGCGCTGCTCCGCGCCGAGGGCGCCGGCGGACGGTTGCATTACACGCCCGCGGGCGGGCGCGCCGCCGACCGTGAGGCGGGGGCGGCCTTGTTCGGCCGGTTGGGGCTGAGCAGCGAGCCCGACCAGCTGATCGTCGCCGCAGGCGCGCAAAATGCGCTGCACGCGATCGTTTCTGCGACGCTGAAGCCCGGCGATGTCGTCGCGTGCGGGGCGCATGTCTATTCGGTCTTCCTCGCGCTCGCGCGGCGCTTCGGCCTTCGTCTCGCACCGCTCGCCAGCGTCGATGCCGCGAGCCTCGATGCGCTGTGCCGCATCACCGAGGTGGCGGCGCTGTACCTCGTTCCCACCAACGACAATCCGACGACGCGCACGCTCGATATCGCCGAGCGCGAGGCGCTGGCGGGGGTGCTGCGCCGCCACGATGTGCGGCTGATCGAGGACGACGCCTATGGCCAGCTTCCCGACCGGCCGCTCGCGCCGGTGACCAGCTTCGCGCCCGAGCTTGGTTTCTATGTCGCGAGCGTGTCGAAGATATTGTCGCCTGCGCTCCGCGTCGCGCATGTGCGGGCGCCGGGCGTGCGCGACGCATTGGCGCTCGCCGCCGAGGTGCACGCCTCGACGGTGATGGCGCCGCCGCTCGACTGCGCGCTGGTGACGCGCTGGATCGCGGACGGCAGCTACGCCCGCCTCGCCGCCGAGACGCGAGCGGAGGCGAAGGCGCGGCAGGCGATCGCGGCGTCGGTGTTGCCGCCGGGCAGCTATGCCGCGCACGAATGCGGCTATCATCTGTGGGTGCCGCTGGCCGCCGGCGCCGATCAGGCGCGTGTGGCCGAGGCGCTGCGCGCCGCGGGGATGACCGCGATCCCCGCCGATGCCTTTGCCGCGGGCGAAGGCGGCGGGGCGGCGCTGCGCGTGTCGCTCGGCGGCGCGATCACCCGTGCGGGGTTGGCGCGCGGGTTGACGGTACTTGAGATGGAGCTGGTGGGGGCGGGTTGAAGTCTAGCGGGATAAGAGCGTCGGCTTTGGGGTGGATCTGAGCCATTCCCCTCCCTTCTAGGGAGGGGTTAGGGGTGGGTAGCGAGCGTAGCGAGCAAGAGTAAGAACGCCGCCTTTCGGCGGCAAACCCACCCCCAGCCCCTCCCTTTCAGGGAGGGGAGATTAACGTCGCCTTCCGCCCGATCCCGGCCTCAGGCGTACCCCACCCAGCCGCGCCACGTGAAGGCGGCGTAAAATTGCTCGACCCCGGTGAAGCCCGCGGTGCGCAGCACGTCCTCGTCGGCTTCGGGGCTCAGCATCGCCACGTGGGTGGCGACCGCCTGACGACCCTTGGCGACCTGCTCGGGATCGCCGCCCGAGGCGATGGCGAAGGCGGCGTAGCGGTCGAGCCAGCGGTCGCGCTCGTCCGGGCCTTGCGGGAAGCTGCCGTGCGCGGCGACGAACGGCGCCCCGGGCTTGAGACGCTTGCGGATTTCGGCGGCGGTGCGGATGCGCTCCTCGGTGGCGAGGAAGTGCAGCGTGAGCAGGCAGATCGCGCCGTCGAAGGGTCCGGGCGGGGCGTCGTCGATATAGCCCTCGACCAGCTCGGCGCGATGCGCGTGCGCGCCGAGCGTCTGCGCGGCGAGACCCAGCATCGCGCCCGCGGGATCGACCCCGGTGAAGGTCCAGCCGGGCCAGGCGTCGGCAAGCGCTTTGAGCTCGAGCCCGCCGCCCGCGCCGAGCACGAGGATATGCGCGTCCGCGGGTACGCGCTCGGCGAGCAGCAGCCCGGTCATGCGGTGGAGGCCGTCCAGCCCGGGGACGAAACGGCGCGGGCCTTCGGTATAGCGCGCGACGGCCTCGGGATCCTTGAAGCTGTCGAGGAAATGCTGGGCGCCTTCAGCCATGGATATGCTCCTGTGCGGTGAGGTTTCGCGCGGCCAAACGCGCGTGGAAATCGGCAGCGAGCGCGGCGAGTGTCACTTCGCCGAAGCGCACCAGCAGCAGCGCTTCGGCGTCGCGAAAACCGTCGTCGAGCGCGGCGTTGACTGCCTGCTCGACGAGGCAGCCGGGCGCCTCGGTGCGGTTGCCCATCGCCATCAGCCGCGGCCGGCCGATCGCGTCATAGACGTCGCGCATCGTGATCGCGGCCAAGTCGCGCGCGATCGTCCAGCCGCCGCCATGGCCCTTTTCGCTGTGCACGAACCCCGCCTCGCGCAGCCCGCCGAGGATGCGGCGGACGACGACGGCATTGGTCTGCATCGCCCTGGCGAGCTGCTCCGACGTCATGGGCGTGCCCTGCTCGGCCATATGGAGGAGGACGTGGAGCACGCCCGAGAGTCGGCTGTCGCGTTTCATGTAACTTTAAATAGTACGTGAAATACGATCGTCAAGACGCGGGATTGACCCGCAGCCGCAGAGCGATTAGCCACAGCGGCGATGACCAACGACCGATCCACCCGATTCAAGGCGTATTGGCGCTCCTTTACATAGGAGCGGCATGGCATCACCTGTGACCATCGCCGCCGTGACCGGAAGGCGATTGGTTGTTTTCACAGCATCAGACCAGAACCCCCCGGCCGCGGCGCGCGCTTTTCGAAGAAGACGCGACATGACCGATACCTTGCTTGCCCTGTCGACCGACCATTGCCGCATCACCCCGCTGTTCGCGGACGATGCGCGCGCGCTCGCCGCGATCACCGACGAGACGGTGACCTCGCGCGTACATTTCCTGCCTGCTCCCTTCACCGAAGCCGATGCCCGCGCGCTGATCGCGGGGTCGGGCGGCGGCGATATGTTCCATGCGGTGCGCGATGCGGACGGCCTCGACCTCAACGGCGTGATCGGGGTGCATCGCCGCGTCGGGCAGGAATATGAGATCGGTTACTGGTTCGCGGCGCGCGTGCGCGGCAAGGGGATCGCGACCGAGGCGGTGCGCGCCGTCGTCGCCGCGCTCGCCGCGTCCCGGCCGGGCGCGCCGATCGTCGCCGAATGCCATCCCGACAACGAGCCGTCGCGCGCGCTGCTGCGCCGCGTCGGTTTCGTGTCGACGGGACGTCCTGGCAGGCGGCCCGGGCGGATGCTGATGGAATGGCGCGCGGCGCCCGCCTGGCGCATCGACGTTTGCTAGCAATCTAGCGGCGGATCAGCGCGACCTGCTGGCGCTGGACCCAGCCCCCGGCGCACGCCGAGGCATAGCGCAGGTCGAGCCCGGCCGTGGTGCCCGGGCACGTATGGGCCCGGTCGCGGTAGAGGACATAGACCCAGCCGCCGTTGGCGCTGCAGACGAACAGCGGCGAACCCCGCCGCAATTTGTCGGTCTTGCGCGCGCCGGGCGATTTATAGACCCAGATCTTCGGACTGCTGCCCGCGGCGAGGCCCGCCGCGCAGACCGGCGGCGCGGGCGCGGCTTGCAAGGCAAGGGCGAGGGCGGTCGTCATCGAGAGCATCGGCAGGTTCCTGTGGCGCGGTATCGGATCGCCTTATGCCGCATTAACCTATGTCTTCGGTTAACGCCTTGACGATCGCCGCGACCGAGGTCGGCGCATAGGCGAAACCCATATGGCCGCAGTCGACCTCGACCTGCCGGTCGCTTTCATGCTCGCCGCCGCGCGCGCTGTTCACCGCGACGACGCCGTCATAGGCCGACCACAAGGCGAAGGTCGGCATTTCGGGGCGCGGCGCGGGGTGGAAGTCGATCGGCGGATTCTCGACCGGGTGGCGCGCGATCAGGTGATAGAGACGCCACGCGCGGTTGGCGCGGCGGCTGCCCGAGAAGGGCGAGCCCAGGGTGACGACGCGCGCGACCTTGTCCGGGTGATGCTTGGCATATTCGCGGGCATAGATGCCGCCGAGGCTCCAGCCGACGAGCGCGGGCGCATGGCCGGTGCGCTCGATGATCCATTGGACGCGGCCGTCGATGCGCTCGATGATGTCGGGGGTGGCGCCGCGGTTGAAGCCGAGGCCCCAGGCGTAGCAGCGAAAGCCCGCGCGGCGAAGGTCGGCGCGCAGCGCCTTGGTCGCCCAGTCGCCCGACAGGAAGCCCGGCAGCACCATCACCGGCGGATGGTCGCTGTCGGGATTGGGTTCGGGCGGCATCGTGCGGACGCGGCCGACCAGCGCGCGGAGGAGCCCCGTCACCTCGCGCCAGAGCAGCCCCAGCGACGGGGGCGCGTCGGGATCGGGGATGCGCGCCGGCCATTCGGCGCGCCGGGTGAGGAAGCCGCGGATCATGCGGCGCGCCTTACCCCTTCGGGACGAGTTTCACCAGCTTGCCGCCGCTGCCGTCGGTGAGCAGCCAGACGCTGCCGTCCTCGCGCACCTCGACCTCGCGGATGCGGGTGCCGAAATCCCAGCGGTCGGATTTGTGCAGCGTCTCGCCGTCTACGGCCATGCGGATCAGGCCCTCGCCCGACAGCGCGCCCATCAGCAGGCTGTTCTTCCAGCCGGGATAGAGGTCGCCGTCGTACCAGGCGAGGCCGGCGGGCGAGACGGCGGGGTTCCACCACAGTTTCGGCGCGGCGAATTCGGGGCGCGTCGGGTGTTCGGGGATGTCCTTGCCGTCATAATGGTCGCCGTTCGAGACGACCGGATAGCCGTAATTGGCTTTCGCCGCGACGAGGTTGACCTCGTCGCCGCCCTTGGGCCCCATTTCCTGGTTCCAGAGCTTGCCCGCGCCGTCGAAGGTCAGGCCGAGGATGTTGCGGTGACCGAGCGACCAGATCTGCGCGGTGACGCCGCCTTCGGATGCATAGGGATTGTCGGCGGGCACGCTGCCGTCGGGATTGAGGCGCAATATCTTGCCGAGATTGGCCTTCATGTCCTGCGCGGGGTCGAATTTCTGGCGCTCGCCCGAGCCGATGAAGAGATATTTGCCGTCGGGCGAGAAGGCGAGGCGGTGCGAGAAATGGCCGCGGCCGCTGACCTTGGGCGACTGGGTCCAGATGGTCTTGAGGCCCTCGATCCTGGGCGAGGCGCCCTGCACCAGCTTCGCCGTGCCGACCACCGCGCCAAAGGTGCCGCCCTCGCCGGGTTCGACCCAGCTCAGGTAGATCGTGCCGCTCGCCTTGAAGTCAGGGGCGAGGATGACGTCGCCGAACCCGCCCTGCCCGCCATAGGCCACCGTCGGTGCGCCCGCGACGTCGAGCGTCGAGCCGCCCTCCTGCCAGAGTTTGAGCTTGCCCGATTTCTCGGTGACCAGCGCTTGGCGGCCGCCAGGGAGGAAAGTCATCGCCCAGGGCTCGTTGAAGCTTTCGACTTCCTCGACCGTGAAGGGCGCCGCGCTGAGCGGGACCGCGGGCTGTTCGCCATTGGCGTCGATCGCCGCGGTATCGGCGGGGGCGGCTTCGCTCTGCGTCGCGCCCGTCGAGCAGGCGCCGACGAGCATCGCCGCGGCGATGGCGAAATTGGGCAGGGTCTTCATGGATTTGACTCGTTTCGCTGGGGGGATCGAAACCGCAGTCTGCCGCGCGCCGCGCGCAATGTCGAGAGGGTCAGCGGCTCCCCGCCCCATGCCGCGCGGCGATGGTCTCGACGCTGTCCATGATCGCGTCGATCGCCTCGCTCGCGGGTGCGGCGTCGGCGCGCTTCTGGCTGAAATGGCCGCTGTTCATGATGTCCTCGAGCGCGTGCCGCGCGCGCGAGACGCGGCTCTTCATCGTGCCGAGCGCGCAGCCGCAGATGCCCGCGGCTTCCTCGTACGACATGCCGCCCGCGCCGACGAGGATCAGCGCCTCGCGCTGGTCCTGCGGCAATTCCATGAGGCCGCGCTGGAGGTCGGCCATCTCGCCCGATTCCTCCTGGCTGGCGGGGGTCGACAGCGTGCGTTCGACTGCGGTTTCGTCATAATCGCCGACGAACTTGTTCCGGCGCATCTGCGAGAGGAAGGTGTTGCGCAGGATCACGAAGGTCCACGCCTTGATCGACGTCCCCGCCTCGAAACGGTCGCGCGAGGCCCAAGCCTTGACCATCGTGTCCTGCGTCAGGTCGTCGGCAAGGTCGGGATTGCCCGACAGGCTGCGGCCATAGGCGCGAAGATGGGGAATGACTCCCGCGAGCAGAGTCTTGAATTCCCGGTCGGAAAGCTGCCCCTCCTCCCGCTGCGAAACGGCGCTTGCCTGGGTCATTCGTGTCCGGGCGCTTTCTGGTCGATCTTGAACAGCAGGTCGAGCATCTCGTCGGGAAGCGGCTCGGCGACGATATTGCCATAGATGATCTTGAGCTTGGTGCTCACCGGCTCGGGCGCCTGGCGGCCGGTCAGCGCGCGGTGCCACTGGTCGCCGCCGGTGCCGGGGAAGCTGCCCTGCGACGTCCGGCGACCGTTGGTCGCGGAACCGCGCAGTTCGCTGCCTTTCATCCTATGATCGCCGTGGGTTGCCATGTCCGAGGAACGAAAAAAATGCCGCCGAGTTCCCCGGCGCGTTGTTTTTTGCGACGGGATGTGGAGTCGCGCCACTATTTTCAGCCGTTAACCCAGGTTAAGCCGCGATCGGGGGTGGGCGACTAGGGTCGCCCAAAGCCCCCGCGCGTCGCGGCGGCGGGAGGGTCGCGCATTGCTGTCGGTCATTTATGTAAGCGTCGCCGACCCCGGCCTGACGCCGGACGATATCGCGTCGCTGGTCGAGGGCGCGCAGCGGTGCAACGCGCGCGACGAGCTGACCGGCGCGCTCATCTACAATGGCCAGAATTTCATGCAGCTGCTCGAAGGTCCGGTGGCGAAGGCCGAGGCGTGCCTCGCGCGTATCCGCGCCGACCGGCGCCACAACGGGATGATCGAGATCCGGCGGCGGCTGGTCACGACCCGCGAGTTCGCCGGCTTCTCGATGCTCTACAGCCCGCTGTTCCGCGACCATGACGAGGATCTGTCGCGGCTCGCGGCGCAGGGCACGCTCGACCCGCAGGACGAAAGGCTGATCGCGAACTTCCTCGCGCTTGGCCGGCACGGCGGCGCAGGGTGACCCTGCTGGCGCCATCCCATAGGACTTTGCATTGGCGGCCGAACGGGCTAAGCCCGCAAAAGATGATGTTAAATTTCCCGGCCGCGCCCCGGCGTCCCCAGCGGCGCCCCCGATGACCCGCGACACCGCCCGGCCGCTCGACGACGCGACCTTCAAGCGCGAACTCGCCGCGATGCTGCCGCATCTGCGCGCCTTCGGGCGCAGCCTGTGCGGCAACGCCGACCTCGCCGACGACCTGGTCCAGGAAACGATGCTGAAGGCGTGGAAGGCGCGCGAGCAATATATTCCCGGCCCGTCGAGCATGAAGAGCTGGGCCTTCGTCATCCTGCGCAACTGTTTCCTGTCGCAGATGCGGCGCAGGAAATTCACCGCCGATTATGACGAGCTCGCCGCCGAGCGGCTGCTCGTCGCGCCCGACGACCAGGACGACAGCCTGCACCTCGCCGACGTCCAGCGCGGGCTGATGCAATTGCCCGTCGACCAGCGCGAGGCCCTGGTGCTGATCGGCGCAGGGCAGCTGAGCTACGAGGAGGCCGCGGCGATCTGCGGCTGCGCGGTGGGCACGATGAAGAGCCGCGTGTCGCGCGCGCGCACCGCGCTGCACGCGATCCTCGAGGGCGGGCAGATGCCGCTGCGCAGCGACGACGAACTGCCCGCGAGCGAGGCCTTCCGCAGCATCATGGACGATGTCGACAGCCTGACCTCGAACGGGCCGAGCGGGGGGTAAGGCCCTCTGCTTACTTGGTTCGGTAGGGGAGGGTTCCGGGCGTTAGCTGCCGATGAAGGACTAAACTGATGTCCCCTCCCGCAGGCGGGAGGGGCAGCGAGACTTGGGCGCTTGCGCCCTAGTCGCAGCGGGGTGGGCCGTTGCAACGCCGCATGCCCACCCCCAACCCCTCCCGCAAGCGGGAGGGGAGGTCAACGTCAGTTCCCCACCCCAACGCCACCATCCGCCGTCACTCGCCGCAATCGTCGCGGCTGGTCTTGATCCCCAACACGGCAAAATCCGCGGCGAACTCGGCGAGCGGCAGCATCCCCGCACAGGCGCGGGCGCCGGGGTCGGGGGCGTGGCCGTCGCGAAAGCGGCGCAGCATCGCGAGCGCGGCCAGCGTCGGCACATAGGGCCCGCGATTGCCGTCGGCGCGCAGCGTCCAGCGCGCGGCGGCGGTCTTTCCGTCGGCGTCCTGCCCGTCGACGCGGACGTCCATCGCGCCGACATCGCTGCCGAAGGGCAGCAGCAGCCGTGCGATCGCGAGCAAGGGCCGGGCCGCGGGTTGCAGGCTGCGGAGCCATCCCCAGCGCACCGGCAGCGCCAGCAGCGCGAGACCGAGGTGCAGGATCGACAATTCCATGCCGGCAAAAAATTCGGCGCTTTGCGCGGGGCGATAGCGCGCGACGAGCAGATCCTGTTCGGGGGTGTCGCACACGCTTGCCCAGCGGTTGCCGACGCCCGGCACCGCCCAGCGCTGTGTCATCCCCCAGCCCGGCACTTGGGTCCAGCGCCCGCCGCGCCACACGCGCACCGGATGGCCGACATAGGAGAGGATCGCCTGTACCACCGCGAGCCCGCGCGGCGCGCGGTTGCCGGGGAAGATACCGATGCGGATGGCGTCGATCCGGCCCCAGCGCGCGACCAACGCGTCGAGCACGGCGTGCGACAGCGCGGGGATCGAGCTGGCGCCGGTCGTGACGCTCATCCCCGCGGCCTTCGCCGCCGCATCGTGTGCGCCGATGGCGGCGACGAAATCGCGCCCGTCGGCGAGGTCGACATAAGAGACGCGCGCCGCGATCGCCGCCTCGATCACGGTCGGGGCCGAGGCTTGGAACGGCCCCGCTGCATCGACGACGAGGTCGAAACCGGCGAGGTCGGCACCGGTCAGGCTTTCGCGATCGACTATTCGTACCGGCAAACCGCCGAGCCGCGCCGCGAGCGCATCGAGCTTCGACCGGTCGCGCGCCGCGAGCGTGAGCGCGATGCCCTGTTCCAGAACGGCCCGTGCGGCGAGGCGGCTGCCGAAGACGCCCGTCGCGCCGATCAGCAGCACGCGAAGGTCAGCCATCGCGGAACAGCCCGTGCTGGTTGACCAGTTCGCCGAGGCGCGGGTGGGTGACCTTGAGGTCGAAGGCGAAGCGCGCGTGGCCGAGGTGCTGGTGCGTCACCACCGTCTCGCCCGGCGTGAGCCAGGCGGGGAGCCGCAGCCGCAGGCGGCCGGCCTGCCAGAAATAATGGTCGGAGGTGAAGATCAGCGCGTCGGCTTCGGCGCGCACGGTCAGCGCCATGCCGAAACCGCGCCCGATATGCTCCTCCAGCCCTGTCGGACCGGCGAAGCTCTTGGCGCTGTGGATCGCCTGCGGATGGCCCCGGCGGCGGCCGTAGAGCCGCGTCCAATATTGGCCGCCGCTATGGCGCTCCTCGCTGACCGCGACCGCCGCGGGGGCGGGGCCGCTGGCCTCGAGCGGCAGCGGCGCGCCGATCAGGCGGCACAGCTGCGCGAGGAGCCAGCCCACCCGGGAGAGCCGCGTCCACACGATCTCGCCGCCGTAGGTCGCGACCGCCTGCCCCGTGAGCCGCTTGGCGAAGCGGCGGCGCACGTCTTCGGGCAGCGCGTCCCAGTCGCCGCGCGGGACGAGGCGGCGGAAGCGCGTGTCGTAAAGCGGCTCGTCGTCGCGCAGCGACGGGGCGGGGGCCGTTTCGACCGGTTCGCGCTGCGCTCCGCCCCACATCGTCCGTCTCCTACTGCTTGCCCTTGCCGGGCCGCCAGTTGATCAGTTTCGTCACCCCCGCGCCGAGCTTGATCAGCCGCATCAGCGCGGGCTTGGGCACGCTCAGCATCTCGTCGTGCCAGCGGCTCATCGTCGTGACGAAATCGAGCATGTCGGCGAGCCGCGCCTTGGCACCGTCGCTGAGCCCGGGATCGTGCGCCGCGCGGGCGACGCAGGCCTTGAGCGCCGCCTCGGCGGGGTCGACCTCGCGCGCCTTGCGCCCCGCGGCGATGCGTGTGACCATTTCCCAGATATCGGTCTCGGCGGTGAAATGGTCGCGCCGGTCGCCGAGCAAAGGCACGCGCTCGATCAGCCGCCAGCCCAGCAGTTCCTTGATCGAGTTCGACACGTTCGAACGCGCGAGGCCCAGAAGGTCGGCGATCTCCTCGGCATGCAGCGGGCGGTCGGACACGAACAGCAGCGCATGGATCTGCGCCACCGAGCGGTTCACGCCCCATTGCCCGCCGAGATTGCCCCAATGGAGGATGAACTCGGTCGCCGCCGGGGAGAGTTTTGCGTCATGTTCTATTATTTCTGTCATAACAGAAATAATAGTCGGGACAGGAATGGAGTCAAGTCTGGCGTGATTCATGGGGCCGGGGTAGGGAAGCGGCGGGCATGCTTGGGGATGCGAATATGCGAAAGACGATGCTCGCGTTGGTTATGGCGATGGCGCTCGCCGCGCCGGTGGCGGCAGCCGACACCGCGGCTGAGGCCGAGATCGCCGCGATCGAGGCGATGGGCGAGGCTATCGCGCGGCTCGATTACGACAGCCAGAAGGATGCGATGCGCGACGGCTATGTGGCGATGCGCGATCGCGCCAGGGCCGCGGCCGAGCTTTATGCCGGCGATCCCGCGACGGCGAACCGGCTGCGCGCGCTGCAGGGCCATGCGATCTTCAACGCCGCGCAGCATAACGATCCCGAATGGGCCGATGTCGAGGGGCAGAAGGCCGAGATCATATGGCTGGCCGAGACGGTCGAGGTGCTGGCGCCGGTGCTGGCGGCGGGCGTCGCGGGCGACGACGACCGGCCCAATTACGCGTTTCGCGGCGCCGCGGGGCAGCTCTACAGCCTCGGCGTCCGCTTCCGCGACCCGCGCCTGCCGGACTGGTCGGCAACGCGCGTGCTCGCCAACCGCTATCGGTCGAAGGCCTTTCCCGACAGCGATTTCGAGAAACATCTGCTGGTCGAGGCGCTCTATGACCATGCCGTGCAGGTGAAGGATCGCGGGCTGATCGACGAGGCCGACGGGCTCGCCGCGACGATCCGCGAGGAGGATTTGCGCGAGGCCGTGCAAGACATGCGCGCGATGGCTTTGGCGTCCGGCCTATGATTGCCGGCGCGCGCGGGTTGCGGCGGCGGCGCGCGCGGCCTATGTTAGCCGCCTGATTTCGCAGGAATAGGTAGCCGTCATGGATTTCATCGCCAAGCCATCGCCCCAGAGCCTTGCCTTGCAGGATGATTTCCATGCCCTCGATTACCTTCGCGAATCTTCACTACACCACGCCTGACGCGCAGCCGCTGTTCACCGGCCTCGACCTCGGCTTCGCTGCCGAGCGGACGGGGCTCGTCGGCCGCAACGGGGTCGGCAAGACGAGCTTGCTGCGCCTGATTGCGGGCGAGATCGAACCGCAGGCGGGGAGCGTTTCGGTGTCGGGCACGTTCGCGGTGCTGCGCCAGAGCGTCCGGCCCGGCGTGGGCGAGACGATCGCCGATCTGTTCGGGGTGGCCGATGCGCTGGCGCTGCTCGCGCGCGCCGAAACCGGGACCGCAACGGTCGACGAACTCGCCGAGGCCGACTGGACGCTCGAAAGCCGGATCGAAACCGCACTCGGCCGCGTCGGGCTCGATGCGACGCCCGAGACTTTGCTCGCCGGGCTGTCGGGCGGGCAGCGGACGCGCGCGGCGCTCGCTGCGGCGATCCTCGCCGAGCCCGACTTCCTGCTGCTCGACGAGCCGACGAACAATCTCGACCGCGAGGGGCGCGAGGCGGTGCGCGACCTCGTGCGCGACTGGCGCGGCGGGATGATCGTGGTCAGCCACGATCGCGAACTGCTCGAGGAAATGGACGCGATCGTCGAGCTGAGCTCGCTCGGCGCCGCGCGCTACGGCGGGAACTGGAGCGCCTATCGCGCGCGCAAGGATGCCGAGCTTGCGCAGGCCGAGCAGGGGCTCGCCGACGCCGAGCGGCATTCGGCGCAGGTCGCGCGCGAGATCCAGGGCGCGAGCGAGCGGCAGGCGCGCAAGGACAAGGGCGGGCGCAAGAAGGCCGCGAAGGGCGACATGCCGCGCATCCTGATCGGCGCGCTCAAGCGCCGCGCCGAAGAGACGGCGGGCGCGGGGGCGCGGCTGGCGGAGCGCAAGCGCGCCGAGGCCGGCGAGACGCTCGTGGCGGCGCGCGCGAAGGTCGAGGTCCTGCAGCCGCTGACCGTCGAGATCGCGCCGAGCGGGCTCGCGGCGAACCGGACGGTGGTCGAAGTCGAGGAGGTGTCGGCGGGATATGCGCCCGGGATACCGGTTGTCGATGGGCTGAGCTTCACGGTGACCGGGCCCGAGCGGGTCGCGGTCACCGGACCCAACGGGTCGGGCAAGTCGACCCTGCTCGCATTGCTCACCGGGCGGCTGGTGCCCTGGGCGGGACGGGTGCGCGTCGTGCCCGAGCATGCGATGCTCGACCAGACGGTGTCGTTGCTCGATCCCGCGCTGTCGATCCGCGACAATTTCCGCCGCCTGCATCCCGAAACGGGCGAGAATGAATGCCGCGCGGCGCTCGCGCGCTTCCGTTTCCGCGCCGACGCGGCGTTGCAGCTGGTCGGCACGCTGAGCGGGGGGCAGATGCTGCGCGCCGGGTTGGCGTGCACCCTGGGCGCGCCGAAACCGCCGCTGCTGCTGATCCTCGACGAGCCGACCAACCATCTCGACATCGACTCGCTGGAGGCGGTCGAGGCGGGGCTGCGCGGCTATGACGGGGCCCTGCTGGTGGTGAGTCACGATGCGGCGTTTCTGGAAGCGATCGGGGTGGAGCGGCGGGTGGAGCTTGGCGGTGGCTGATTGGCGGCTTCGGGGTGGGTTTTGGATATCGAACCCCTCCTCTGAATCAGGAGGGGGCTGGGACCGTCCGTATTCGTCCTGCCGCCGACCTAATCCTCCGCTGCGTCCTTCCGCCCCTTGAAGCCTTGCGCGACCACGAACAATTCGGGCGATCCCTTGCGGCTCGACGGCGGCTTGGCGTGCTTCACGGTCGCGAAATTCCGCTTGAGCAGGGTCAGCAGGCTGTGGTCGGCGCCGCCCGCGAAGACCTTGGTGACGAAGGTGCCGCCGGGCAGCAGGGTGCGCACCGCGAAATCGGCGGCGGTCTCGGCAAGGCCAATGGTACGCAAATGGTCGGTCTGCGGATGGCCGACGGTGTTCGCCGCCATGTCCGACATGACGAGGTCGGGGGCGGTGCCCAGCGCCTCCATCAGCGCGCCCGGCGCGGCATCGTCCATGAAATCCATCTGCAGGATCTCGACCCCCTCGATCGGCTCGCATTCGAGCAGGTCGATCCCCGCGATCTTCGCGCGCGGGTTGGTCTTGCGCACGACCTGCGACCAGCCGCCCGGGGCGATGCCCAGGTCGACCACCGCGCGCGCCTTTTTGACGAAGGCGAATTTCTCGTCGAGCTCGATCAGCTTGTACGCGGCGCGCGAACGATAGCCCTCGGCCTGCGCGCGGCGGACATAGGGGTCGTTGAGTTGACGCGCCAGCCAGCGCGTCGACGATGTCGTGCGCTTCTTCGCGGTCTTGACGCGGACGTGCAGCCCGCCGCGGCTGCCCCGGCCGCCGCCCTTGGTGCCGCCCTTACCCTGGCTCATTTGCGATACTCGCGCCGCGTCACCGGAATGTCGCGCCCCTGCATCGCCAGCGTGCGGAGGATGCCTTCGCGGATGCCGCGGTCGGCGACCCCGACGCGCGCGGCGGGCCACAGGTCGATGATGCTTTCCAGGATCGCGCAACCCGCGACGACCAGATCGGCGCGCTCGCGCCCGATGCAGCCGATCTCGGCGCGGTCGGCGATGCTCGCCTCGGCCAGGCGGCGGCTGATGTCGCGCATCGCGTCGCAGGGGACGACCAGCCCGTCGACCGCGCGCCGGTCGTAGCGCGGCAGGTCGAGGAAGACGCTGGCCAGCGTCGTTACCGTGCCGCTGGTGCCCAGCAGGCGTAGCGGCTGCCCCGCATGGCGCTCGGCGCGCGCGGCAAAGGCGGCAAAGGCCTCGCGCGTCGTCTCGCGCATATGCTGATAGCTCGCCTGGCGCTCGGCCATGGTTGCGCCGGTGGACGAGGCATGTTCGGTCAGTGACACCACGCCCCACGGCACGCTCACCCAGTCGCGGATCGCGACGTCGTTGCCGCTGCCCTCGACGTGCATCAGCTCGGTCGAGCCGCCGCCGATGTCGAAGATCAGCGCCGGGCCGTCGCCGGGCTCCATCAGATTGTGGCAGCCGAGCACCGCCAGCCGGGCTTCCTCGGCGGGCGAGATGATGTCGAGCACGATCCCTGTTTCGCGCTTCACCCGGTCGGCCAGTTCGTGCCCGTTGGCGGCGCGGCGGCACGCTTCGGTCGCGACCGCGCGTGATAGGCTGACGTGGCGGCGGCGCAATTTGTCGGCGCAGATCGACAGCGCTGCGACCGCGCGGTCCATCGCCGCCTCGCTGATCCGGCCGCTGCCGTGCAGCCCCTCGCCCAGCCGGACGATGCGCGAAAAAGCGTCGATGACGACCAGTTCGCCGTCCTGCGGCCGCGCGATCAGCAGCCGGCAATTGTTGGTGCCAAGGTCGATCGCGGCATAGCTTTTGGGCCGCGTAAAGGGTGCGGGCCGGTCATGACCGCCGGCCGGTTTCCGATTCTGCGCCGCTGCCGCCCCGGGCCGCGGCGACCGCCCCTGGGGCGCTGCCATTTGCCGCATGGCTATTCTTACCTGTTTCTCACGCGCCCGAAGACCGGACGTGCACTTGGGGGCAAGCCTAGGCGCGCGGGGGGGTAATGGCAACCCCGGGGGCGGGTGGCAGGGTCGGGATGGCGAGCTGCTCCCATGCGATCCCCGGCCCCCCGCAAAAGCGATGGGGTGTCGACTCCGTCAACGTCCGCCCGAAAGTCGCCACGGGAACTCTGGAAAACAAAAAAGGGACCGGAAGCACGCGCTTCCGGTCCCTTTTTTGTTCGATCGAAAGTCCGAGTTTACGCGGCTTCCATCTCGTCGTCATACTGCTCGACGGGGCCCGAATCCTGGCCCTTGGCGTCGACGTCGCGATCGACGAATTCGATGATCGCCATCGGGGCGGCGTCCGAGGCGCGGATGCCGGCCTTGATCACGCGGGTGTAGCCGCCGTTGCGATCCTTGTAGCGCTCGGCGATCGTGTCGAAGAGCTTCTTCAGCTGGGTTTCGTCGAGCAGGCGGCTCTGCGCGAGGCGGCGATTGGCAAGGCCGCCGCGCTTGGCGAGCGTGACCAGCTTTTCGACATAGGGACGCAGTTCCTTCGCCTTGGCGACGGTGGTCATGATCTGCTCATGCTTGATGAGCGAGGCCGACATGTTGCGGAACATCGCGGTACGATGCGCGCTGGTGCGCTGCAGCTTCCGGCCACCCGATTTATGACGCATAATCCATTCCTTCGTTTGTCAGAGGGGCCGTACAAGGTACCCCAAGCCAGGCCCGTTTACGGGTGAGCCCAAACCCTGAAACGAAAAGCGGGGCGCGTGGCCCCGTTTTCTTCGCGGGTGCCTTTAGCGAAAACGGGCGGAGAGTCAAGCTGGCGGCGGCGCACAGCCGACATCGGCGAGCGCCGCCTGAAATTCGGGGGTGTCGCGAATCGCATCGAAGTCGGTGTCGGTGGTGATGTGGTCGCAGGACGGGAAGTCCAAAGCTGTGCGCTGGGATTTACGCAACCAGTTCGCCGCCTCCGCCGCCTGACCTTGTAAGGCCGATAGGCAGGCCAGATTATAGGCGGCTGATCCGGGCAGGATGGTCTCGGCTTGCATAAACTTGCTTTCCGCTCCGTCGAACAAGGCTGCCGCTTCCTTGCCCGATTTGCGTTTCGCCTGTTCCATCAGCGCGACACCCCAATTGTTCAGCGCTTCATGCATGTCGGGCTTGATTGCAAACGCGTCGGCATATTTCGCATAGGCCTCAGCGAAGAGAACGTCGCCTTCCTCGCCCGGCGTGCGTTCCGCCTGCTCCGACAGCGCTATACCCCAATTGTTCAGCGCTTCATGCTTGTCGGGCTTGATCGCGAGCGCGGCGGCATATTTCATATAGGCCTCAGCGAAGAGCGCGTCGCCTTCCTCGCCCGGCGTGCGTTCCGCCTGATCCGACAGCGCTGTACCCCAATTGAACAGCGCTTCATGCATGTCGGGCTTGATCGCGAGCGCGGCGGCATATTTCGCATAGGCCTCAGCGAAGAGCGCGTCGCCTTCCTCGCCCGGCGTGCGTTCCGCCTGCTCCGACAGCGTGACACCCCAATTGTGCAGCGCTTCATGCTTGTCGGGCTTGATCGCGAGCGCGGCGGCATATTTCGCATAGGCCTCAGCGAAGAGCGCGTCGCCTTCCTCGCCCGGCGTGCGTTCCGCCTGATCCGACAGCGTGACACCCCAATTATGCAGCGCTTCATGCTTGTCGGGCTTGATCGCGAGCGCGGCGTTATATTTCGCATAGGCCTCAGCGAAGAGCGCGTCGCCTTCCCCGCCCGGTTTGCGTTTCGCCTGATCCGACAGCGCGTTACCCCAATTGAACAGCGCTTCATGCTTGTCGGGTTTGATCGCGAGCGCGGCGTCATATTTCGCATAGGCCTCAGCGAAGAGCGCGTCGCCTTGCTCACCCGGTTTGCGTTCCGCTTGATCCGACAGCGTGACACCCCAATTGAACAGCGCTTCATGCTTGTCGGGTTTGATCGCGAGCGCGGCGTCATATTTCGCATAGGCCTCAGCGAAGAGCGCGTCGCCTTCCTCGCCCGGTTTGCGTTTCGCCTGCTCCAACAGCGCGGTGCCCCAATTGTTCAGCGCTTCATGCTTGTCGGGTTTGATCGCGAGCGCGGCGTCATATTTCGCATAGGCCTCAGCGAAGAGCGCGTCGCCTTGCTCACCCGGTTTGCGTTCCGCCTGCTCCAACAGCGCGACACCCCAATTGTACAGCGCTTCATGCATGTCGGGCTTGATCGCGAGCGCGGTGGCATATTTCGCATAGGCCTCAGCGAAGAGCGCGTCGCCCTCCTCGCCCGATTTGCGTTCAGCTTGGTCCGACAGTACGTTGCCCAATTCTGTCGCGGCCCATGCGGCAAGGTCGCGGTCCGCTTCGTCGGGACTTGCTGTTGTGCCAAATATATCCAACACGTCCTGATATCGTCCGTCCGCCATCAATTGTGTAATCTGCGACCTTTCCGGAAAACGCTCGGCCGCCTGCTCCAATCGCTGCTGCGCTTGCGTCAGCAACAGGTCGTTCGGGCTGTTTCCGTCGCTATCAAAGGGCGCTATCGCCCCCAGAACGTCCTTCATATGGCCAAAGGGATCGGCGAGGCATTGCGGTGCCGGGACTTCAAGAGCATTGGCCAGTTCGATAAAAAACGGATCGCCGGGGGCGTTGCGGACGACCCAGCAATTTTCCTTCTCCAGCAATTTTTCGCACACATTGGCGGCCGGGTCGCGGTCGTCGTGACAGACCCAGAACAGCCCGTGGTTAAACGGCGCCAACTCGGCGATCCGATCCACCAGCGGGTCGCACTCGCCGCTATAGCCGGCGATGATGATCGGCTTTCCCTTCATCGCCGCGTCGAGCACCGGCCGGATGCGATCGGCCTGCTGCTGCAATTTGTCGGCGGTGTTCAGCAACAGGAAGCCGGTATGCTGACCGTGCAGGTGGAAGATCGCCGATCCCTTGACGAAGGACCGGTCGAAATTGATCTGGTTGTTCGCATCGTCGCGCAGCCCGGCCAGATCGTAGATCGCCGGAAAACGGTTGAACATCGCGCAGGCGCGCGAGGCGAGGGGATCGAAATTGGGGGTCAGGATCGTATCGATCACCCCTGCGGCCTCGAGGCGTGCGATGCCGATATGTGCCCAGTTGATCCGCGCCCGGTCGATGTCCTCGCGGACCAACTGCACCTGCAAGGCGGTGGGAAGCGCCGCCATGCACTCGGCGTAGCCGGGATTGCCCGGGGTTTCGGCCGCCTCGCAAGCTTTGGCGTAGCTTTGGGGATAGCCCTTCCGGATTCTTTCGACGAAATCGCCCGCAAGCCCGATGCCCGCCGTCTTGGAGACGCCGGCGCCGACCAGCACGCAGGCCTTGACGCCGCCGACATGGGCACCGCGCACCAGCTCGGCGACCTGAAGAATGCTCGCTTCTTTCAATGGCATCAAATACCTCCCCTTTCCCGGAAGCTATTCGCTGCGCGCACAAATGAAAAGAGCCGCCCGAGGGCGGCTCTTTTGCCAATCGAAAAAATATCGGGATAGCAGCGCTATCAGCCCAACAGCTCCTGTTCGAGCTTCTTGGCCATTTCCTCGATATTCTCCGGCGGCCAGCCGGGGATGTCCATGCCCAGGCGCAGGCCCATCGACGACAGCACTTCCTTGATTTCGTTCAAGGACTTGCGGCCGAAGTTCGGCGTGCGCAGCATTTCGGCTTCGGTCTTCTGAACGAGGTCACCGATATAGATGATATTGTCGTTCTTCAGGCAGTTGGCCGAACGGACCGACAGCTCGAGCTCGTCGACCTTCTTCAGGAGGAAGCGGTTGAGCTGGTTGACGTCGCTCTCGTCGGCGGTGGTGGGCGAGGCCGCCATGCCGATCATGCCGCTGTCGTTCATCGCTTCTTCGAAGTGGACGAAGACCTGCAGCTGGTCCTGGAGGATGCGCGCGGCGTAAGCGACGGCGTCTTCCGGGGTCACGGTGCCGTCGGTGTCGACGGTCAGCGACAGCTTGTCATAGTCCAGTTCCTGGCCGATGCGGGCATTGTCGACCTTGTAGGCGACCTGGCGCACGGGCGAGAAGAGCGAGTCGACCGGGATCAGGCCGATCGGCGCGTCGGCCGGGCGGTTGGCGGTCGCGGGGACATAGCCCTTGCCGGTGTCGGCGACGAGTTCCATGTTGAGCGTCGCGCCATCGTCGAGGTGGCAGATGACATGGTTCGGGTTCATCACCTTGATGTCGCCCGACACCATGATGTCGCCGGCCTTGACGGTCGCGGGACCGGTCGCCGAAAGCTGGAGCCGCTTCGGGCCTTCGCCTTCCATCTTGAGCGCGATCTGCTTCACGTTGAGGACGATGTCGGTGACGTCCTCGCGCACGCCGGCCAGGCTCGAGAATTCGTGCAGGACGTTCTCGATCTTGATCGACGTGATAGCCGCACCCTGGAGCGACGAGAGCAAAACGCGGCGCAGCGCGTTGCCGAGCGTCAGGCCGAAACCGCGCTCAAGCGGCTCGGCGACGAAGGTCGCCTTGCGCTTGCCGTCGCTGCCGGCCTTGATTTCCAGGTTGCTGGGCTTCTTCAATTCCTGCCAGTTCCGGATATTGACAGTCATGGACTTCCCTTTGCTTTTGGCGGGACAGGGCGGGGGCGGAAACCGACCGGTCCGGCGTTAGGAGGTGGCGGATGCGGCCCCGACCGGGGCGCATCCGAAGCAGGCGTCAGACGCGGCGGCGCTTGGCCGGGCGGACGCCATTGTGCGGGATCGGGGTCACATCGCGGATCGAGGTGATGTGGAAACCGACCGCCTGCAGCGCGCGGAGCGCCGATTCGCGGCCCGCACCCGGGCCCTTGACTTCGACTTCGAGGGTGCGGACGCCATGTTCGGCGGCCTTCTTGCCGGCGTCTTCGGCGCACACCTGGGCGGCGTACGGGGTCGACTTGCGGCTGCCCTTGAAGCCCATCATGCCGGCGCTCGACCAGGCAATCGCATTGCCCTGCGCGTCGGTGATGGTGATCATCGTGTTGTTGAAGGTGGCGTTGACGTGGGCGACGCCCGACGAGATGTTCTTGCGTTCGCGCCGACGAAGACGCTGCGGTTCACGAGCCATGATATAATCCTAACCTAATCCTGAATGGCCGGTGGCGGGCTGGAGGCCGCTGCCCCGGCAGGGAAAGCAAGGAAGCGCGCCGCCCTCTTGGAAAGGGTGCAGGCGCGCTCGACCTTACTTCTTCTTGCCGGCGATCGGCTTGGCCTTGCCCTTGCGGGTGCGCGCATTGGTGTGCGTGCGCTGGCCGCGGACCGGCAGGCCCTTGCGATGACGCAGGCCGCGATAGCAGGCGAGGTCCATCAGGCGCTTGATGTTCATCGCCGTGGTGCGGCGAAGGTCACCCTCGACCGTGTGGTCGGCGTCGAGCGTTTCGCGGATCTGCAGGACTTCGGCGTCCGACAGGTCCTGCACGCGGCGCGTGTGGTCGATGCCCAGCTTGTCGGCGATGTCGACGGCGGTCTTGCGGCCGATGCCGTGGATATAGGTGAGCGCGATGATCACGCGCTTGTTGGTGGGCAGGTTGACGCCCGCGATACGTGCCATGGATACTTTCTCCTGCTCCACAGGGTCGCTGGCAACGGCCCCATCTCAAAGCGTCTGATTTCCAACGCAAAAAACGGACCACGAATGCGCAGCTGCGCTTCGCCGTCCGGTCAGGCTGTCGGAATGGAAGGCGCAAGTAAGGTGAGTCGCCTGAATTGTCAAGCGAACTGCGGCGCGATGATGGGGTTTCCGCGACGCGGAAACGATGGCGTGAGCCCCGCTATTCCTTGGACGTAAGCGCAACCGCGCGATCGTGCAAGCGCGCGACGACGGCCCGGTGGATTCCGGGGGCGCAGGCGATGACGCCGAAGGCCTGCGCGCGCGGGGTGTTGAAGCGCAGCGGCTCGCCGAAGGCGTCCGAAACCGCCGCTCCCGCCTCGGCCGCGATCAGCGCGGCGGCGGCGACGTCCCATTCGAAACCCCAGCGCAGGGTCGCGACCAGGTCGGCGCGGTCGTCGGCGACCAGCGCCATGCGGAGCGCGATGCTGTTCGGCTTGGTCACCATGATCAGGTCGCGGTCGATCTTGGGCAGGCTGTCGGCGGGAACGCGCGAGCCGTCGAAGATCATCCGGCGGCTGGCGCGCAGCGCTTCGCCGTTCAAGGTCGCGCCCTTGCCCTTTTCGGCGACCCACAATTCGTCGAGCGCGGGGGCATAGAGCACGCCGAGCTCGGGCGCGCCGTCGACGACCAAGGCGACCGACACGCACCAGCCGGGGCGGCCGCGGATGAAGTCGCGCGTGCCGTCGATCGGGTCGACGCACCACATCGCGCGGCACGCCAGGCGGTCCTCGTTGTCGGCGGTCTCCTCCGACAGCCAGCCCGCCTCGGGCACCATTGCGCCGAGCACGGCTTTAAGCCGCGCATCGACCGCGAGGTCGACGTCGCTGACCGGATTGTCGTGCGACTTGTGCCAGACGTCGACCGGCCGGCCCTCGCCGCGCCAGCGCGCAATCGCCATGTCGCCGACCTCGCGGGTGGCGGCGATCACGGCTTCGAGGTTGCGACCCGGCATGGCGTTCTCAGCTCGAGGCGACGGTCATGCCGTCGATGCGCAGCGTGGGAACGTTGGTCGCGTGGCGGAAGGCGAGGTCGTCGGCGGGGATGAGCGCGGCGAACATGTCGATCAGATTGCCGGCGATGGTGAATTCGGCGATCGGTTCGGCGAGCTCGCCGTTCCGGATCGCGAAGCCCGACGCGCCGCGGCTGTAATCGCCGGTGACCGGGTTGACCCCCTGGCCGATCAGCTCGGTGACATAGATCCCCTCGGCGACCCCCTCCATCAGCGCGGCCGGGGTGACGCTGCCTGCGGCGAGATGGACGTTGCTCACGGCAACCCCCGATGCGCCGCCGCCGCGGCTGGCGTGGCCGGTGGGGGTGAGGCCGAGCTGCTTGGCCGAGGCGGTGTCGAGCAGCCAGCCCGTGAGCTTGCCCGCGGCGACGAGGTCGCGCGCCGCGGTCGGCAGGCCCTCGCCGTCGAAGGCGCGGCTGCGCAGCCCACGCGGCCGGTGCGGCTCGTCGCGGATGATAATCGCGCTGTCGAAGAGGACCTGCTCCTCCTTGCCGAGCAGGAAGCTGGTGCCGCGCGCGATCGCCGGACCGCTGATCGCGCCGAGCAGGTGGCTGACGAGACTGTTAGAGACGCGCGGGTCGAAGACGACGGGGAGTTTGCCCGTCGGCGCCTTGCCGGGATTGAGCCGCGCGACCGCGCGGGTGCCCGCGCGCGTGCCGATGTCCGCGACGCCTTCGAGGTCGGCGAGGTAATGCGCGCTGTGCCAGCCATAGTCGCGCTGCATGCTCGCGCCTTCGCCGGCGATGACGCTCGCCGAGAGGCTGTGCCCGCTCGCGCCGTAACCGCCCGCGAAGCCGTGGCTGGTCGCGAGCGCGATGCGCGTGCGGCTGTGGCTTGCGGTGCCGCCCTCGCTGTTGGTCACCCCGGCGACCGCGCGCGCGGCCTCCTCGACCGCGCGCGCGGCGGCGCGCAGCGCCTGCGGGTCAGCCTCGCTCGCGTCGTCGAGGTCGAGGTCGGGGATCGGGCCCTTATAAAGGAGCTCTTCGGGGGCGAGGCCGGCGTAGATATCCTCGGGCGCCTCGCGTGCCATCGCGACGCACCTTTCGACCAGCTTCGCCAGTTCGCCGGCGTCCATGTCGGCGGTCGACACGCTCGCGCTGCGCTGGCCGACGAAGACGCGGAGCGCGATGTCCTGCCCTTCGGAGCTCTCGACATCCTCCAATGCGCCGAGGCGCATCGAGACCGAGGTCGCGGCGTTGCAATAATAGAGCGCGTCGGCGGCGTCGGCGCCCGCCTTGGTGGCGGCGTCGCACAGCATCTGCGCACGGTCGAGGGCTTCGGCTACGGTCAGCATGGCCGCGCCTTAGGGCGCGCGCGCTTTGCCGTCAAAATCTTATCGGTGGGGCGGGGCGCTCAGCCGCCGATGACCGAGAGGCCGGTGGTCGCGGCCATCGCGCCGCTGACCCAGACGAAGGGCAGCGCGAGCGCGGCGACCCACAGGCGGCGGACGTCGCGGCGGAAGCGCGCGTGCAGCCCCCAGCTGGCGAGCGCCTGGCGGCTCAGATGATACCAGCGGCGTTCGGTGGTCCGCGCGATCGGCACCGCGAGCGCGAGCAGTAGCGCGAGCGCAATAAAGGTGAGCGCGGTCGGCGCGCCCGCGGCGATCGCGCTCGACACGAGCCAGATCTGCAGCACGGCGAAAACGAGGAGCGCGGCGGCGGCGTGGAAGGTCATTCGGCGGCCCAAATGGCGTGCCGTGGGCACACTGCGGGTCGAGCGCCTGAACAGGCGCGGTCCGAATGTCGATGCCATTTTTTCAGCCTCCCCGGCCGGCGATTCCCAGAAACGACACGTTTTCAGCCATAAATGACCGAGTCAAGACAAGGTGCCCGTGATTCGTTAAATTTGCCTTCGATTCGCCCCGGATTCGCAACGATTTCGCGATGGGAGGCGGGCATGCCGCCATTTTGGCAGCGAAACTGGCCTGAAAAGGCCTTCGACATGCTTGCGCTCGCGACTCGGCGGCGGCGGCGCGCTTCGTCGACCGACGACTGGTTTCCGTCGAAACCTTGCATCCGGGCGAACGCCTGATAGCGTCTAGATCCTGTCCGTTCGGATCAGTTCGAAAACACAGGGGAAATCATCGATGCGTTATCTTGCCCTTCTGGCCGCGCTTGCGCTGCCGCTCGCGCCCGCGCTCGCGCAGGAGGCGGCGAAGCCCGCCGGCGCCGACGTGGCACCCAAGCCGGCGGCACTGGTTGCCGACGGCATGCCCGACGTGCCCGCCGAACTCGCGGCGGCGACGCGGCCCTATATGGAAAATCGCGGCGCAGGCTTCGTCGGCTGGAACCCGGTTGACAAGTCGATGCTGATCTCGACGCGCTTCGGCAACACCAACCAGATTCACCGCGTCGCGGTGCCGATGGGCGACCGCAAGCAGCTGACCTTCGAGGCCGAACCCGTCGGCGGTGCCGCCTGGTCGCCGAAGACCGGCGACCTGATGCTGGTGCAGAAGGACATCGGCGGCAATGAATTCTATCAGATCTATGCGATGAAGGACGGGCGGCTCGAGCTGCTCACCGACGGCAAGAGCCGCAACGGGCTCAACGCGTGGAGCAAGGACGGCCAGCTCGTCGCTTACACCTCGACGCGCCGCAACGGGCGCGACAGCGACATCTATCTGATCGACCCGCGCAATCCCAAATCGGACCGGCTGGCGGCGCAGGTCGAGGGCGGCGGTTGGGGCCTGCTCGACTTCGCGCCCGACAAGAGCTGGGCGCTGGTCGGCAAATATACGTCGGTGCAGAAATCGGACTTCTTCCGCCTTGATCTCAAGACGGGCGCGATGACCCCGATCGGCGACCATGCGCAGTCGGTGTCGCGGGGTGGCGGCCAGTTCGCGCCCGACGGCACGATCTGGATCACCAGCGACGAGGGCGCCGAGTTCGAACGGCTCGGCACGCTCGACCCCGCGACGGGGGCGTTCACGCCGAAGGGCCCGGCGGAGAAATGGGAAGTCGGCGGCTTCGACGTCGCCGACGACGGCAGCTTCATCGCCTATACGGTGAACGAGGCGGGCATGTCGAAGCTGCGCCTGCTCGACCCGAAGACCGGCGCGGTGCGCACGGTCGAGGCGCTGCCCCCCGGGATCATCGGCGGGGTCGAGATCGCGCCCTGGGGCGAGATCGGGATCAGCTTCACCTCGGCGCGCGCGGCGGCTGATGCCTATAGCGTCGATCCCAAGACGCTGAAGGTCACGCGCTGGACCGAAAGCGAGACCGGCGGCCTCGACGTCACCAAGAATGTCGAGCCCGAGCTGGTCAAGGTGAAGAGCTTCGACGGGCTCGAGGTGTCGGGCTTCCTCTATCGCCCCGACCCGGCGAAATTCCCCGGCAAGCGCCCGATGATCATGAACGTCCACGGCGGGCCCGAGGGGCAGTCGCGGCCGGGCTTCATGGGGCGCACCAACTATCTGATCAACGAGATGGGCATCGCGGTCTTCTATCCCAACGTCCGCGGCTCGACGGGCTATGGCAAGACCTTCGTCAGCCTCGACAACGGGCCGTTCAAGCGCGAGGACAGCGTCAAGGACATGGGCGCCTTCCTCGACCATTTCGCGAAGGACAAGGCGCTCGACCCCGCGCGTTTCGCGCTGACCGGGGGCAGCTATGGCGGCTATATGTGCTATGCCGCGGCGATCCATTATTCGGACAAGCTGCGCGCGAACCTCTGCGTCGTCGCGATCTCGAACTTCGTGACCTTCCTCGAAAATACGCAGGATTATCGCCGCGACCTTCGCCGCGTCGAATATGGCGACGAGCGCGATCCGGCGCAGCGCGCCAAGCTGCTCGAAATCTCGCCGCTGACCCGCGTTGCCGAGATCAAGAAGCCGCTGTTCATCGTCACCGGCGCCAACGACCCGCGCGTGCCTGCGTCGGAGGCCGACCAGATCGTCAAGGCGGTGCGCGCGAACGGCGGCACGGCGTGGCACCTCGTCGGCACCAACGAGGGCCATGGCTTCGCGAAGAAGGAAAATGCCGACTATAATTTCTGGGCGTCGCTGGTGTTCTGGAAGCAATATCTGCTGAATTGACGATCATCGATCCTCCCCACTTGTGGGGAGGTGGCAGCGCGCAGCGCTGACGGAGGGGGCTATCGTCCTGACGCGGCGTTGCGTCAGGCCGCGAGCCCCCTCCACCGCCTTCGGCGGTCCCCCTCCCCGCGAGCGGGGAGGATCATGCGGTTCGCACCCATTTGACTCTCCGCTCCCTCGCGCCCAGTCTTCGATGACGGGGCAGGGGGGGCAAAGGAGGGGGGGCAGCATGGCAAAAGCGGCGATAGTCTTGGGTCTGGCGGCGATGCTGGGGCTCGCCGGATGCGCGGCAGCACCGGCGCCTTCGAACGGCGCGCGCCCGCTGATCGCGGTGCAGGCCGGCCAGCCCGGCAGCTTCCTAACGCTCTCCGACGTCCATTACGATGGCAACAGCACCGATATCTGGGGCCAAGGCCAGGAAACGAGCGCGATCCTGTGGACGCGCGCGCAGGCCGAGGCGAAGCGGGCGATCGCCGCCGACGATCCGGGGTTCATCCTCTATCTCGGCGACCTGCCAGCGCATGGCGAGCCCCAGGCGACCCGCGAAACGCAGTTCAAGGTGGTGCTCGACGGGTTGCAGGGGCTGGTCGCGGGGACGAAGAAGAGGCTGCTCTTCCTGCCCGGCAACAACGACAGCGACGGCGAGGATTATTGCGCCTTCACCACCGGCGGCCAGACGCCGTTCGACGCCGCGAGCGACCCTTCTGCCTGGCCGGTGATCAACGCGCAGCCGGGCGATATCATCGACGCAGGCCAGCTCGCGCGCGGTTTCTATTCGGCCTATCCGCTCGGCAAGCCCGCGCCGGGCGTCCCGGCCGCGGGGCTGCGGCTGCTCGCGCTCAACACGGTGATCTTCAATCCCAATTACGGGACTTTCCAGGGCGCGAGCTGCGTCGATGCCGCGACGCGGCAGGCCGACGCCAATGCGCAGATCGAATGGCTCTACGCCCAGCTGGCCGATGCGGCGCTCAAGAAGGAGAAGGTGATCGTCGCGATGCATGTGCCGCCGGGGATCGATGGCTATGGCGGCGGGGCGAACTGGGACCCGGGGCGGGCTTATACCGGGAGCGCGCCGGGGCTGACGCGCTATACCGGGCGGCCGGTGCAGGACGTCTATCTGGCGCTGGTCGGGGCTTTCTCGAAGCAGATCGTCGGGACCTTGAGCAGCCACACGCATCTCAACGACCTGCGCCGGCTGCGCGATTGCGACGGCAACGTCACCGAACTCGACCTGTCGATCCCCGCGGTGACCACCGACCATGGCAGCAACCCCGCGATGAAGCTGCTGCGCCACGACGCGCGCTACGAGTGGCTGGCGGCCGAGACGCGCTACGCCAGCGAGGCGACGGGCAAGGACTGGGTCGCGGCCAATCGCTTCGGCTTTGCCGACAATTATCCGTGCACGGCCTGCGACGGCAGCGAGACGCTGGGCGAATGGATCGCGAAGGTGCCCGAGCAGGCGTTGCTGGGCGACATGCTCGGCTATCTGATGGTCAAGCGCTCGGTGCCGACCAATCCGCGGCATTATCCGGCGTCGATGGATGTGACCTGCAGCGGGTGAAGGCGGGATAGACGGCGGTCGGAGGGCGCCTTCGGGGTGGGGAGCGGGCGTTCTTAATCCTCCCTGCGGCGAAGCCGTGGGGAGGGGGACCGCCCGCAGGGTGGTGGAGGGGTCGATGCGATACGCGTCAGCGTTAGAGGCCTCCACCCCTCCACCATGCTTCGCATGGTCCCCCTCCCCATCGCTTCGCGACAGGGAGGATTAGGAATGTCCGCTCCCGCCCTACCCCCCAATCGGGCGTACGGACAGTATCAGCTCAATTCTGCGGCGGGACCGGAAGTTCGCTCGCTTCGGGGTCGGCCTGTTCGCGCTGCGGCGCGGTGCCGTTGGCCTGGGCTTCCAGGTCCTGTGCCGCCTTCTGGCGCTCGGCGAGCGCGCGTTCCTCGGCGACGACCGCGGCCTCGACCTCGTCGGCGGCGGCGTCGATGCCCGCGATGCGCTTGGCGCGCTCGTCGGCGATCATCGCCTGCCAGTCGGTCTTGTCGGCGGCCTGCTCCTCGGCCCGCGCGCCCGCGACGAGCGCCTGCGTGCAGCCGGTGAAGCCGCCGAGCCCGACCGGCGAGCAGCTGTCGGTGCCGAAGCGGCCGACGCGCTCCATCGTCGTCACGCGGTTGAGCCACGCCTGGTTGCGCGGGTCGAGCGGGTCGCCCCCGCGGAACAGCTGCGGCACGCGGTAACGGTCCTGTTCGGGCAGGCGGTTACACACGACGATCTCGTCGGCGGCGCTCGGCGCGCACTGGTCATTGCCATAGACGATGACCTGGTTGATCTTCTCGGCGGCGCTGGTGTCGGCCTCCTGCGCGGCGGCGGGAAGCGCGAACAGGCTGCCGGCGAGGAACAGCGCGGCGAGGGGGAGGCGGGTCATCGGATCATCCTTCGTCGTTTGATGCGGCATGACACCGCGCGCCTGCATCCGTCATGAACGGGCAGGCCTTTTCCTTATCAGATACGCTTCGACAGCGCGATGGCTGCACGGCAGCCCGCGCGGATCGCGAAGCTCAAGAGCGGGTAGCCCGGCGCGCTTTCGGCACCCGCGGCGAGCGCGGCTTCCTTGTGCTCGAGCTCCTCGGCGCGGAAATCGGCGACCGCGGCGCTGAGTTCGGGATCGCTGTCGCCGAGCGCTTCGAGCTGGTGCTGGTAGTGGCGGTCGATCTCGGTCTCGACCGCGGCGGTGCACGCCATGGCGGCGCGCGGCCCCATCGCGGCGGTCACCGCGCCGAGCGCGAAGCCGGCGACGTTCCACACCGGCTGCAGCGCGGTCGGTCGCACGCCGCGCTTCGCGACCATCGCGTCGAAGAATTTGCGGTGACGCTCTTCCTGCTCGGCCATATGCGCGATCTCGCGCGCCATCGGGTGGCGGTCGCCCATCACCGCGAGCTGGCCGGCGTAGATGCGCGTCGCGCCATATTCGCCCGCCTGGTCGACGCGGATCATCGACGCATTTTTGTCGCTGCTGCTCATGCCGCCGATGTGGACCGGCGGCGCAGCAAGATCAAGACGAGCAGCGCGCCGGCGAAGGAGAAGATCGCGTTGAACCCCGCGAGCGAGATGCCGCCGAGCGTCCATTGCGCGACGTCGCAGCGGACGATCGGCGCCGCCATGATGCTGTCGAGCGTCACCGGCCCGCTGCCCGTGGTGCTGCAGGTCGTGAGCCCCTGCCACCAGCCATATTCGACGCCGGCGTGGAAGACGCCGATCGCGCCGCTCACCGCAATGGCGATCGCGGCGAGCAGCGTGAAGGCGCGCATCGCGCGGTCGTTCTTGTTCAGCAGCAGCGCGAGCAGCGCGAGCAGGATCGCCGCCTGGTGCGGCCAGCGCTGCCAATAGCACATCTCGCACGGGTGCAGGCCGAAGCCGAGCTGCGACACCAAAGCGCCGCCGTAGAGCAGCAAGGGCGCCGCGAGCGCGACGAGCGGCGCGGCGATACGCGAGTTCAGCATCAAACCTACCTGTATAGATCGTCATCCCGGCGAAGGCCGGGATCTCGCCGGTGCGATGCGACGCCAGGTCGAGATCCCGGCCTTCGCCGGGATGACGGAGGAAAGAAAATCAGTTGCGGCGCACCGGCTTGGCGGCGGGCTTGGCGGGCGGTTTGGTCGACTGCGCCATGCGCGCCGCGGGGTTGATCCGGCCGATGGTCTGCAGCGCATAGTTCAGCTGGAAATCGTCGATACCCTTGGCCTTCAGCTCCTCGGCGGTCGCGGTGAAGCGCGGATCGTCCTTCTCGTCCTTTTCGAGCAGGCTGTTGTCGACCTTCTTCTCGTTGACGAGGTGGCGGCGCAAATCGCTCTCGCGGAAGCGCGGGCGATCCTTGTAATCGGGGTCCGACAGCTGCGGCACGCGGATGTCGGGCTCGATCCCGCCTTCCTGCACGCTGCGCCCCGACGGCGTATAATAGCGCGCCGTGGTCAGCCGCAGCGCGGTGGTTTCGGTCAGCGGCAGCACCGTCTGCACCGATCCCTTGCCGAAGCTGCGCTCGCCCATCACGACCGCACGGTGCTGGTCCTGCAGCGCGCCCGCGACGATTTCGGAGGCTGAGGCCGACCCCGCATCGATCAGCACGATCACCGGCGCGCCGCCGGCGAGGTCGCCGGGCTCGGCGAAATAGCGTTCGATGTCGCCCTTGCGGCGGCCGCGCTGCGAGACGATCTCGCCGCGTTCGAGGAACAGGTCGCTGATCCCGACGGCTTCGTCGAGCAGCCCGCCCGGGTTCGAGCGCAGGTCGAGCACCCAGCCGCGCGGCTTCTTGCCCATCGATTTTTCGACCGCCAGCATCGCGGCGCGCAGGTCGGTGGTCGCGTCGGCCGAGAAGCTGGTCACGGTCAGCACGCCGACGTCGCCCTTCGCTTCCCATTTGACGGGCTTCAGGTCGATGATCTCGCGCGTCAGCGACAATTCCATCGGCTTGCTCTGGCCTTCGCGTACGACGGTGATGTCGACTTTGGTGCCCGGGCGTCCCTTCATCTGTTCGACCGCCTCGTCGAGGGTCAGGCCGAAGATCAGTTCCTTGTTGATGTGGGTGATATAGTCGCCCGCCTTGATGCCCGCGCGGTCGCCGGGCGTGTCGGACATCGGCGCGATGACCTTCACGACGCCGTCCTCCATCGTCACCGAAAGGCCGAGCCCGCCATATTCGCCGTCGGTCTGGGTGCGCAGGGTCGAAAAGCCGTGCGCGTCGAGATAGCCCGAATGCGGGTCGAGGCTGGCGAGCATGCCGTTGATCGCGCCCTCGATCAGTTTCGAATCGTCGACCGGCTCGACATAGTTCGACCGCACCTCGAGGAAGACGTCCATGAAGCGCGAAATCTCGTCGGTCGTCGCGGTGTCGACGGTCGCCATCGCCCCGGTCGCGAGCGGCACCAGCGCGAGCGTGCTGAGCGCGGCGGCGCCCTGCCACAGCGCGAAACGGCGCTTCGTCGACACGGGTTTCTTGGTCGTTTCGGTCATGATCGTCTTTCAGCCTTTGGCGGAGTCTGCGCCTTATATCCCCGGCGAGCCATATTCCTATGCATTGTCCGGGGCGTCAAGCGGCGCTTCCCGATAGGGGACAGCAGCGAAACGGGGGATTAACGGGCCCCGTTCAGCCCAGCATCGAGGCGATGTCGACGGGGCGTCCGGCGCGGCGCAGCTCGACGGTGATGAAGGCGTCGTCGGCGCCCGCGCGGCCGATCGGCGCGCCGGCATCGACGCTGTCGCCGACGCTTGCCGACAGCGCGATCATCCCGGTCAGGAGCGAGGTCCAGCCGCCGCCATGGTCGATGATCACGATCTTGCCATAGCCGCGATAGTCGCCGGCGAAGCTCACGCGGCCGGGCGCGGGGGCGACGACCTGGCCGCCGGGCCGCGCGGCGATGGTGATGCCGCGCGAGCGTACCCCGCTGTCGTCGACCTCGCCCAGCCCCGCGACGATGCGCCCGACGACGGGCAGGCGATAGGCGCCCTCGGTCAGCTGGGCCTCGGCGTTGGGTCGCGGTGCGGCGGTGGGATTGCCGCTGGCGGGGTTGCGCGGCCGTGCGACCGGTCCCGCGAGCGCGGCAAGTTCGGCGCGCACCGTGCCGTCGGCCTCGAGCGTGTCCATCAGCTCGACGATGTCGCGCGCCTTTTCGCCCAGCCCGAGCGCGCGGTCCGCCTCGAGCCGCGCGCTGCTCATCAGGTCGCGCGAGCGCAGGCGGCCCTCGTTCTCGAGCCGCGTCAATTCGTCGCGCCGCGTCGCGAGCTGCTTCCGGCTCGCCGCGAGCGCCGCCAGCGCGACCGACTGCTGCCGCCGCGTCTCGCGCAATTGGGCGAGTTCGCGGCGTACGCCCGCGGTGCGGCGTTCGATCACCGGCATCACCGCGTCGAGCACCGCGCGCGCATGCACCATGTCGGTGAGCGAGCCCGGCTGCGCGAGCACGCTCACCGGCGGCTGGCGCGAGAGCTGTTGGAGCGAGGCGGTGAGTTCGAGCAAGGGCGCTTCCTGCTCTGCCAGCGCCGCGCGCTGCGCCGCGAGCCTCCGCCCGACCAGCGCGACGCGCGCCTCGCCCGCGCTGATATCGGCCTCGGCCGACTGGATGCGCGCCGCGAGCGCGGCGCTGCGTTTCCTCAGCCGGTCGGCGGCGTCGGTCGCCGCCTGCGCCTGGCGCTCGAGCGCGGCGCTACGCGCCATCGCGTCGGCCGATTGCGCCTTGGCGCTGACCAGCTGCTGGCGCTCGGCGGCGGCGATCGCCGCGGGGTCGAAGACGTCGCTCTGCGCGACGGCGAGCGCGCCCCCGGCGAGCGCCAAAGCCAATATGGGCAGGGCGAAGGCGCCTCTCATTGCTGGCCCTCGCGGTGATAGGGGTGGCCTGCGATGATGCTGGTCGCGCGCCACAATTGCTCGGCGAGCATCGCGCGCGCCATCAGATGCGGCCAGGTCGCGCGGCCGAAGGCGATCGCCTTGTCGGCGTTCTTGCGTTCGTCGGGGGTGAAGCCGTCGGCGGCACCGAGGCAGAAGCGTGTCTCGCGCACCCCGTCGTCGCGCCAGCGTTCGAGGAGTTTGGCTAGGTCGAGCGAGCTGATCTGTTCGCCCGTCTCGTCGAGCAGGATGGTGCGGCTGCCGGGCGCCGCGGCGGGGACCTTGCCCCCGGTGTCGGGCAATTCGCTGATCTTCTGCGGCCAGGTCACGCGCTTCATATAGCGCTCGACCAGCTCGGCCTCGGGCCCGCGCCCGATGCGCCCGCGCGCGATGATGTGCAGCAACATGACGCCTCGCCTAGCCTGTGCGAGGCTGAGGCGTCAATTTACCGCGGCAACCGGCGGCGCGTCGCCGAACGACCACATGCGCTCGAGGTTGTAGAAGCTGCGCACCTCGGGACGGAACAGGTGGACGATGACGTCGCCGGCATCGATCAGCACCCAGTCGGCGTTGGGCAGGCCCTCGACACGGACGAGGCGGCCCGCTTCCTGTTTGATCCGCTGCGCCAGCTTGTCGGCGATCGCCGAGACATGGCGCGTCGACCGGCCGCTCGCGATCACCATATGGTCGGCGATGCTGCTCTTGCCGGCAAGCGGGATGGAGATGGTTTCCTGGGCCTGGTCCTCGTCCAGCTGGTGGAGGATCAGCGCGTGGAGGGCGTCCACGCTGTCGTTCGGTGCGGCGCCGGGCGCGGCATCCTTACTGGCGGCTATCAAGCTTTTTCATTCCTTTCATGCGCTGCCAGGCGCGAATGCGTCAGCGGGTCGCGCATCGCGCGGCCTGCATAGCGTTCGAACCAGCGGGGGTTGGCCTGCCGTATTGCAGTTGCGGATCGCACATCGGGCGAAAATCGCAGGAACACGAGGGCAGGCGGTCTCCAGTCCGTCCAGTGAGATTTCTGGTCGCCGGGCCGGACGAAGCGCCGAAGCCAACCCATCGCCTCTGCAGCATGGGTGCGGCCATTATAGCCCGGACGCGCGATAACCGCAATCGGCATGAGTCGCGCAATCCCCCGCCAGTCGCGCCAGCGGGGCAATTGGGCGAGATTGTCGGCCCCCATGATCCAGACGAAGCGGCGATTGGGGTATTTGCGCACCAGCTTTTTGAGCGTGTCGACGGTATAGCGCGTGCCGAGCTCGGCCTCGATCGCCGTGGCGCGGATCGGCGAGCGCCGCGCGGCGCGCTGGGCGGCGCCGAGCCGCGCGGGCAGCGGCGCCATGCCCTTGGCGGGCTTGAGCGGATTACCCGGCGAGACGAGCCACCAGAGCTCGTCGAGCCCCAGCGCGTCGATGGCGTTGAGGCTGATCGCCCGGTGCCCGCCATGCGCCGGGTTGAAGCTGCCGCCGAGGAGGCCGGTGGTGATCACAGGAGCGACTGCCAGTCGCTGCGGTTGTGGACGAAGCGCACGATGGTGATCGCATGCCGGTCGACTTCGTATAGCAACAGAAATGGATGGTCGGCGACAGGCCATTTCCTGATCCGCGACCCCATGATCGCCGGGCCGACCTGGGGATGCTGGACCAAAAGGCTGGTGGCCAAAAGAACGGCTTCCAGCATCTTAGCACTTGAGCCCATGCCTTCGTCGTCGAGAAAGTCGGCGGCTCGAAAAAGTTCTTCTTGAGCGGTGTCCGCCCATTGCAGCCGCATCAAGCTGCTTTACGCCCCGCGATCCGGGCCTCGATTTCGGCGACCACCTCTTCGTGCGGCACGACACGCCCCGCTGCAATATCGTCCAGCCCGACCTGGATGAAATCGACGAACTCCAACTCCTTCGTCGCGGCGCTGTCGAGGAGACGGCCGATCACCCAAGCGCGGCTGCGCTCGTTGAATGCTGCGATCCGATCCAGCTTGGCGAGAAGATCGGCGTCGATACGGGCGGAGATGACGGCATGCTTGGTCATGGGCTCGGTGTATCACTTGTATACAAACGACTCAAGGAAGCGTGCGACTGCTCCCTAGGGACGATCCTCGATCGCGGGGATCGTCGTGCACAGGATTTCGCTGCCATATTCGTCGATTGCGTGGCGCATGAAGCCATAGGTCACGAGCCTTTGTTCGACCTGCTCATGGTCGGCCCCCATATTCTCTTCGAAATGCGTGTCGCACCAGCGGGCGAAGGGCGTCGCCGTCATGCAGGCGTTCAGCGCGGCCAGTTCGAACGGCGAGAGATTCTTCTGCAGTCCTTCGAGTTCGATCTGCTCGGCAAAATGGGCATAGGGAATGTTATAGCCGTTCATGGTGACCATGTCCGAACGCGACCGGAAATCTTCGTCGATGCCGTCGATCGTCTTGTTCGGCAGCCGAAACTCCGTCCGGACACTGGCCTTCGGCACCGAATAACAACGGGCCGGCATTGAAATGGAGAACGAAAGCGGCGCTTCGCCGATATGCAATCGTCTGTGCTCGGCGGCGACTTGCAACGCGATGGCGGCCTTGGCGTTGCCGGCTTCGTCCTTGTCAGCCAACAGGAATGGGAACAGGTCGCGCGCCATCGACCAGCAAAAGGGGGTCGCGGCGACTGCCAGGATGACCAAGGCGAATTTGATTCGGCGGCGCATCAATGGCTCACCGTCGAAATCGCCTGTTTGCCGCGCTCAAGGCCGCACCTGCCCCGACCCGCGCACCAGCCATTTGTAGGTGGTGAGCCCTTCCAGCGCGACCGGGCCGCGCGCGTGCAGCCGCCCCGTCGCGATGCCGATCTCGGCGCCCAGCCCGAATTCGCCGCCGTCGGCGAATTGCGTCGAGGCGTTGTGCATCACGATCGCGCTGTCGACTTCGGCGAGGAAGCGTTCGGCGACGGCGGTGTCCTCGGTGACGATCGCTTCGGTGTGCTTGCTCGAATGCGCGTCGATGTGGGCGAGCGCGCCCGCGAGGCCGCCGACCATCGCGACCGAGACGATCGCGTCGAGATATTCGCAGTCCCAGTCGTTCGCGCTCGCGGGGGTGACGTGCGGGCTCAATGCCGCGACCTCCTTGTCGCCGCGCACCTCGCACCCGGCCTTGACCAGTGCATCGACGATGGCGAGCGGGGCGGGATAGGCGCGGTCGATCAGGATCGTCTCGGTCGCGCCGCAGACGCCGGTGCGGCGCATCTTGGCGTTGACCGCGAGGTCGATGGCCTTCGCCGGATCGGCCGCGCCGTCGATATAGAGATGGTTGATCCCGTCGAGATGCGCGAGCACGGGCACGCGCGCCTCGTCCTGCACGCGCGCGACCAGGCTCTTGCCGCCGCGCGGGATGATGATGTCGACCAGCCCCTGCGCGCGGAGGAGCGCACCGACCGCGGCGCGATCCTGGGTCGGGACCAGCTGCACCGCGTCGGCGGGCAGGCCCACCGAGGCGAGCCCGGCGGCGAGCGCCGCATGAATCGCGCGATTGCTCTGCACCGCTTCGCTGCCGCCGCGCAGGATCACCGCATTGCCCGACATGAGGCCGAGCGAAGCGGCGTCGGCGGTGACGTTGGGGCGGCTTTCGTAGATGATGCCGACGACGCCGAGCGGCACGCGCACGCGGCTGAGTTCCATCCCGTTGGGGCGTACCGCGCGGTCGATTTCCATGCCGACGGGGTCGGGCAGCGCCGCGACCGCCTCGACCGCGTCGGCGATGCCGCCGAGCCGCGCGTCGTCGAGCCGCAGCCGGTCGAGCATCGCCGCCGACAGGCCCGCGCCCTTGCCCGCCGCCATGTCGCGCCGGTTCGCGTCGAGGATCGAGTCGGCGCGCAGCCGCAACTGCGCCGCGGCGGCGCGCAGCCCCGCGGCCTTGTCGGCGGTCGGCACCACCGCCAGCCTTTTCGCGGCGGCGCGCGCGCGCGCGCCCATGTCGGCGATCAGCGCATCGGCATCGGGAACGGCGGACAGATGGGCTTTGGCGGTCATGCGCGGCCCCTATCATGCTTTGCGCCGACGGTGAAAGTCCCCCGTTGCGCCTGCGGCCTGCGCTGCTACCTAGGCGGCATGACAGGGGACATCGAAGGCATCGGGGCGGCGGTGACCGCGGGGCTGGCGGCGCGCGCGGTCGAGCCGGGGCACGGGCATGCGGCGGCGCACGAGGGGCTGCGCTGCCTCAATTGCGGCACCAGCCTGCAAGGCTCGCATTGCCATCATTGCGGCCAGCGCGCCGACGTCCACCGCAGCTTCGGCGCGATCGGCCACGATCTGGTCCATGCGATCTTCCATTTCGAGGGCAAGATCTGGAACACTTTGCCCTTGCTCGCCTGGCGGCCGGGCGATCTCACGCGCCGCTATATCCACGGCGAGCGCGCGCGCTTCGTCTCGCCGCTCGCCTTGTTCCTGTTCGCGGTGTTCCTGACCTATGCGGTGCTCGCGATGGTCGGCAGTGGCGGCGGGCTAGGCGAGGGAATCGCCAAGGCGGCCGACGCGCAGACGCGCTCGAACGCGCTCGAGGCGAGCTTCGACGAGGAGGTCGCGCGCGTCGAGGCGCGGCTGGCGGCGAAGGATGTCACCGTCGAGGAGAAGAAAAGGCTGATCGAGGAGCGCGAGACGCTGGAGAAAGGCGCCGCCTATCTGGGCGTCGAGCCCAAGATGACCGACGAGGAACGCGCCAAGGGGCCGCCGGTGCTCGAAGATCCCAAAGAGCAGGTGATGAGCAGCGCCGATTTCCTGTCGCGGCTGAAGGTCGATACCGGGGTGCCCGCGATCGACAAGGGGCTGACCAAGGCTTTCGCCAACCCCGCGCTGATCTTCTACAAACTCCAGGCGAACGCCTATAAATTCGCCTGGGCGTTGATCCCCTTGTCGCTGCCCTTCATGTGGCTGCTCTATCCGTTCAGCCGCCGCTTCCACACCTATGACCATTTCGTCTTCGTCACTTACTCGATCAGCTTCATGCTGCTCTTGTTCGTCGTGGTGCGGCTGCTCAACCTGACCGTCGTCGGCGATGTCGCGACCTTTTTCGCGATGCTCTACGTTCCCTTCCACATGTACCGTCAGCTGCGCGGCGCCTATCGTTCGTCGCGCTTCGGATCGCTGGTGCGCGCGAGCCTGCTGCTCTTTTTCAGCCTGTGGGCGGTGATCACCTTCATGCTGCTGCTGCTCGCCTTGGGCACGATGGGGTAGCACCGAAACGTCACAAAGACCGGGCAGAGAACCGGCGCGTGTCAAAGGGAGAATCGCGATGCACGAGCTTTGGGGCCAGATCGACCGCCGCCTGCTGATCAAGCTCGGCACCGCGGGGCTCGGCGCGCTGGCGCTGCCCGGCGCGGCGCATGCGATGATGGCGCAGGGCTTCACCCACGGCGTCGCGAGCGGCGAGCCGGGGGCGAACAGCGTGCTCCTCTGGACGCGCTACGCCGCAGCCTCCGATGCGCGCCTGACCGCCGAAGTCGCCGAAACCCCCGACTTCGCGAGGATCGTCGCGGGCGGCGCGGTGACCGCGCGCGGCGAGCGCGATCATACCGCGAAGCTCACGGTCGACGGCCTGCTGCCCGGCCGCTGGTATTTCTACCGCTTCGTCGCGCCCGACGGGACCAAGTCGGTCACCGGCCGCACGCGCACCTTGCCGCAGGGGCCGACGAGCGCCTTCACCCTCGCGCTCTTTTCCTGTTCGAACCTGCCCTTCGGCTGGTTCAACGCCTATGCGCATGCGAACGCGCGAAACGACATCGACCTCGTCGCGCATGTCGGCGACTATCTCTACGAATATCCGGTCGGCAACTATCCCTCGCGCGGCCAATTGCTGCCCGGGCGCGAGATCCAGCCGGCGCACGAGATCGTCGCGCTCGCCGACTATCGCCTGCGCTACGCCGCCTATCGCGCCGATCCCGACCTTCAGCGGCTGCACCAGCTGTTCCCGATGATCGCGCAATGGGACGATCACGAGTTCGCCAACGACGCGTGGAAGGGCGGCGCCGAAAACCACAATGAAGGCGAAGGCAGCTGGACCGACCGCATGGCCGCCGCCGAGCGCGCCTACCGCGAATGGATGCCCGTCGCCGAGACGCGCTGGCGCGACTATCAGGTCGGCGACCTCGCGACGATCTTCCTGCCCGAAACGCGCGTCACCGGCCGCGACCGTCCGTTTGAATTCGACGAGATCGTCGCCGGCGGCGGCGATGAGACCGCCAAGCTCAAGGCCTTTGCCGAAACCGCCTATCGCGACCCCGCGCGCCAGATGCTCGGCGCCGATCAGGAGAAATGGCTGTTCGACGGTTTCGCCGCCTCGACCAGGGCGGGCACGCGCTGGCAGGTCTGCGCGCAGCAGGTGGTGATGGGCAGCGTCTTCACCCCGCCCGAATCGGAGAAGTGGTTCGGCACCGACCTGTCGGAGAATATCCGCCGCCGCGTCGCCACCGCGCAGGCCGCGGCGAAGGCGGGGCTGCCGCTCAACATGGACGCGTGGGACGGCTATCCCGCGGCGCGCGCGCGGCTGCTCGCCGCGGCGCAAAAGGCCGATGCCGACCTCGTCACGCTGACCGGCGACACGCACAATGCCTGGGCCTATGATCTCAGCGAAGGCGGGAGCCCCGCGGGGATCGAGATCGCTGGGCAGAGCGTCACCTCGCCGGGTTACGAAAGCTATACGCGCGGTATTTCGGACGAGACGCGCGTCGGCGCGATCCGCGCCGCGTCGCCGCAGCTCAAATGGGCGAACACGCAGGACCGCGGCTATGTCACCGTCGCGCTGACGCCCGACAAGGTGACCGCGAGCTGGCACCTGCTGGAGACGATCCGCGAGCACAGTCCGACGATGAAGGCCAGCCACAGCATGGCCGCGATGCGCGGACGGCGGACCTATAACGCCGCCTGATCACGGCAGTCGGGCGGCCAAGAGCGGTCGGGATCGGGCACCAGGTCGATCAGGAACATCTCGCCCGAGCGTGCGCCGTGGCGCTGCGCGAAGAGCAGCCGGTCGCCCTTCGGCGACAGCAGCGGGCCGACCTGGAACTGGTCAGGGTCGGCGGGGATCCGCCCCACCTCGACCCAGCGATCGCCCGCGCGGCGGTAGCGGTAGAGGTGCGAGCGGTCGCCGCGGTCGGACACGGTGATCAGCGTGCGGCCGTCGCGCGACATCTCGGCCTCATAGTCGTTGGCGCCCGCGCTCGCCGGCGGGCCGAGATTGGCCACCGTCCATTCGCCCGGCCGCACCTCGGTCGCGACATAAATGTCGCCGCCGCCCGCGCTGCCCTTGCGGCTCGACCCGAAGATCAGGCGCCCCGCGGCATCGACGCGCGGTAGCAGTTCGGCGGCGGGCGAGTTGACCGGTTCGGGCAGGCGCTGCGGCTCGTCCCAATCGCCGCCCGCCGTCCGCTCGACGTACCAGATGTCGAAATCCTCTTTTTCGGGCGCGTGGCGCGACGAGATATAATAGAGCCGCTTGCCGTCGGGCGTCACGAAGGGGTCGGCCTCGATCACCGGCAGCGGTAGCGCAAAGGACGGCGGCACCGGCGCACCCCAGGCGCCCTTTTCGCAGCTCGATTGCATCAGGCGGTAGGTCGCGAAATCCTTGTCGGCGGCGAGATAGATCATCACTCGCCCGTCGGGGGTGAAGGTCGGCGAGGATTCATAGCCGTCGCTCGCGATCGCGGCCGGGGTCCATAGCGTCGCGGCGCGCGGCACCGGCGTGTCGGCCGCGGCGCCGCATGCGCCGAGCAGCACGGTGCAGGACAGGATCGCGGCACGGGCGGCAAATGGCATGGACTTTCCCTCCGGCAGGGCGCTAGCAGAAGCGCGGCGGATTTGTGCCGCTTTGCCCAGCGCCTGGCCATCGTCCGATCGGCGGCGGCGGCGCCGAAAGGGCGGCGGGGAGAGGATATGGACGCGATCGACCGGCAAATATTGGCGATGCTGCGCGGCAATGCCCGCCTGCCGCTCAAGACGATCGCCGCGACCGTCGGGCTCGCGCGCAGCTCGGTGCGCGAGCGGCTGTCGAAGCTGGAGGCGGCGGGGACGATCGGCGGCTATCACGCGCGCGTCGCCGACGAGGGCGCGATCGGCGCGATCCTGCAGCTGCGGCTCGCGCGCACGCCCTCGCCCGACATCGTCGCCGCGGTGACCGGCATGGCCGAGGTCGCGCGCTGCTATTCGCTGAGCGGCGAGATCGACCTGCTCGTCGAGATTGTGGCACAGGACTCGGCGACGCTCAACGCCGCGCGCGACCGGATCGCGCTGATCGCGGGGGTCGAGGATACGACGACGGCCTTGATCCTGAAGCGCGACAAGGATCGCTAGACGGCGGCGATCGCCTCGATCTCGAGCAGCCAGGCTTCGTCGTAGATGTCGGCGACGACGATCGTCAGCGCGGGCGAATGGCCGCCCAGCACCTCGTGCCGCACCCGGTAATTGGCCTCGCGATATTGCCGGTCGGACAGAAAGACGGTGACCTTGACCAGGTCGCGAAGCGTCATGCCGCCCGCTTTCAGCTGCGCCTCGACATTGCGCCACACCAGCCGGCACTGGTCCTCGAACCCCGCGGGAACCGCGTCCTTTTCGTCGACCGGGATCTGCCCGCTGACAAACAGCCAGCGCGTCGGCGCTTCGACCAGATGCGCCTGCGCATAGGAAACGCCGGTGGGGTTGATCGCGCGATTGGGCATGGCGGGCCTCGTCTGTCCGGTGGAAGGAAGGATCAGCCCCGCCAGCGCGCCCGCGCAGAGCGTTCGGCGCGAGAGGCGTGCAGTGAGGGGCGAGCGATCCATGGCACAAGCCTAGGCGATGCCGGCGCCAGGGCGCCATCGCCCGATGGGCGGCACCGCCGCCACAAGGGCGGCGTCGGGGCGTGCTTGACATTCATAACCATCTGGTTATGAGATAGTTCATAGCCAGAGAGTTGTGAATATGCCGGAGCCTTCCCCCGACCTGCTCTTCAAGGCGCTCGCCGATCCCAGCCGGCGCGCGCTGTTCGAACGGCTCTGCCAGCATGGCGAGCAGACCGTCGGCGCGCTCACCGCGGGGGCGGGAATTTCGCAGCCCGCGGTGTCGAAGCACCTCGGCATCCTCAAGCGGGCGGGACTGGTGCAGGGCCGCGGCGCCGGCCGCCAGACGCATTACAGCGCGCAGCAACGCGCGCTCGCGCCGCTGGTCGACTGGACCGGGCGCATGAACCGCTTCTGGGAGGCGCGGTTCGACGATCTCGAAAATTTGCTCAAAAGGATGGATCAATGACCGATAACGACGTGTTGAGCGTGACCGTGGAGCGCGAAATCCCGCACCCGCCCGAAAAGATCTGGCGCGCGCTGACGACGCAGCATCTGATCGAGGAATGGCTGATGAAGAACGACTTCGGCCTCGACCTCGGCCATCGTTTCCAGCTGCGCGGCGACTGGGGCCATGTCGACTGCGAGATCCTCGAGGTCGATCCGGGGCGCAGCCTGTCCTACAGCTGGAACTATGCGCATGACGATCCGGCGTACCGGCTCGAGAGCACGGTCACCTTCACGCTCGAGGCGATCCCCGCGGGCACCTTGCTGCGCATGGAACAGGTCGGTTTCCGCCCCGACCAGAAACAGGCCTTTGGCGGCGCCAAGGCCGGCTGGCGAATCCATCTCGAAAATCTCGAGAAAGCCGTGGCTACGCTCGATTGATCGGACAGGGAGAGACTTATGAATTGGAGTTTGTGGATCCGGCAGTTCCACCGCTGGATATCGATCCTCTTCACCGCGACCGTCGCCGCGATCTTCGCGATGCTGGGGGCAGGGCAGGAACCCGCCGAATGGGTCTATTACCTGCCGCTGCCGCCGCTGTTCCTCTTGATGTTCACCGGCCTCTACATGTTTTTCCGGCCGTATTTTCGCGGGCGCGCTCAGCCGTAGGGCGGCGTGTCCTCGAACTCGTCGAACGACGGATAGTCGTTCGCGACGCTCGCGGTGAAATTGGGCGGACGCTTTTCGAGGAAGCTCGTCACGCCTTCCATGGCGTCGGGGCTGCGCCCGCGCGCGAAGATCACGCGGCTGTCCCAGCGGTGCGCGCTCATCGGGTGCGGCGCGCCGAGCATGCGCCACATCATGTGGCGCGTCAGCGCGACCGACACCGGCGCGCTGTCGGCGGTGAGTTCGCGTGCCTTGGCGATCGCGGCGTCGACGAGTTCGCCGGGGGCGTGGACCGACTGGACGAGGCCCTTTTCATGCGCTTCGGCAGCGGGGATCAGCCGCCCCGAATAGCACCAGTCGAGCGCGGTCTGGATGCCGACCAGGCGTGGCAGGAACCAGCTCGACGCCGCCTCGGGCACGATGCCGCGGCGCGCGAAGACGAAGCCGTAGCGCGCGGTCTCGCTGGCGAGGCGCGCGTCCATCGACAAGGTCATCGTTGCGCCGATGCCGACCGCGGCGCCGTTGATTGCGCCGAGTACGGGTTTCTTGCTCTCGAAGATGCGCATCGACACGCGCCCGCCGCCGTCGCGGATCAGCGGGTGCGACCAGTCGATCGTGCCGTCCTCGGCGACCGGGCTGGGCGAGGTGCCGTCCGGCAATAACGCGGCTTTGTCGGTGCGCTTGTCGTAATCGAAGGTCGATCCGCCCGCGCTGAGATCCGCCCCCGCGCAATAGGCGCGGTCGCCGTCGCCGGTGAACACCACCGCGCGCACCCGGTCGTCGGCGTCGCATTCGTCGAGCGCGGCGACGATCTCGGTCATCATCTGCGTGGTGAAGGCGTTCATCTTGCCGGGCCGGTACAGCGTCAGCAGCGCGATGCCCTCGTGCCGGTCGAGGCGAATCTCTTCGAAGCTCATGTCTCTCTCCTTGTCGTGGCCGCCATCGTCGCAAGCGACGCGGCGGAAGGCAAGCTCTAGTTTACGTAAGCGTAAAGATGTAAATGAGGCCGTCGCCCCCGCGGAGGCGGGGGCCGCTATCGGTTTGTGCAGCGGCGCGGAAATGGGCCGACAGCGGCCGTGTCGGGAGGCACGTGACTCCCGGCACCCTTCGCGGGGGCGACGTGACTGGTGACGCGCCCGACCTTTGCCGCTATAGGCGCCCCGAACCGCCCCGGCGCCGCGTCTCGCATGAGTCGTATTCGCCGGGGCCAGCTATTTTGACGCACAGGAAAGTACGCAGCCATGGCCCGTCGCCGCCAGATCTACGAAGGCAAAGCCAAGATCCTCTACGAAGGCCCCGAACCGGGCACGCTGATCCAGTATTTCAAGGACGATGCGACCGCGTTCAACGCCCAGAAAAAGGGCACGATCAGCGGCAAGGGCGTGCTCAACAACCGCATTTCCGAACATGTCTTCACCCTGCTCGGCAACATCGGCGTGCCGACGCACTTCATCCGCCGCCTCAACATGCGCGAGCAGCTGATCCGCCAGGTCGAGATCGTGCCGATCGAGGTGATCGTGCGCAACGTCGCTGCGGGCACGCTGTCGAAGCGCCTCGGCATCGAGGAGGGGACGCAGCTTCCCCGCACGCTGATCGAATATTGCTACAAGGACGATGCGCTCGGCGATCCGCTGGTCGCCGAGGAGCATATCGCCTGCTTCAACTGGTGCAGCCAGGACGAGCTCCACGACATCCAGGATATGGCGATCCGCATCAACGACTTCATGTCGGGTATGTTCGCCGCGGTCGGCATCCGCCTGATCGACTTCAAGCTCGAATTCGGCCGCCTCTATGAGGGCGATTTCAGCCGTATCATCCTCGCCGACGAGATCAGCCCCGACGGCTGCCGCCTATGGGACATGACCACCAACGAAAAGCTCGACAAGGACCGCTTCCGCCGCGACCTCGGCGGCGAAGTCGAAGCCTATCAGGAAGTCGCGCGGCGGCTGGGCCTGCTGCCCGAGGGCGGCGACCATGCGGTGCTGGACCTAGAGAGCCACCGGAAGAAGAAGGGCAGCTGAGACTGCTTTTTAAGCCCCTCCTCTTCAGAGGAGGGGTTGGGGTGGTGGCGCGCGATAGCGCGCGGTTCATCGCACCACCCCGCTGCGACTAACGAACAAGTTCGTAAGTCTCGCTGCCCCTCCTCTGAAGAGGAGGGGTGCGCTCCCCCCTCAGATATTGATGCTCGTCGGGATCAGGCTCGGCTGCAGGTAGGTGTATGGCTGCATCCGTTCGGCATTGCGCGCGACGATCTCGGCCTCGACCGATACCAGCGCCGCCTGGAAGTTCGGCAGCGGGCCGCCCGCGGCGGTGATCGCCGGATCCTGGAACCATGCCGGATAGGGAAAAGCGTTGCTGTAATATTGGCCGAGCGGCCGGTAATGGAGCGAGCCCAGGAGTTCGAGCGTGTTGAGCTGCTCGAGCGCGAGCGCCATCGGCGGCATCGTCGCCAGCCACTCGGTCTTCGTCTGATCGGCCTGCGCCGTCGGCGCCGGCTGCCACGCCGCGCCGGTGACCGCGGGGGCGAAGGCCATGATGCTCTTTTGCGGGAAATTTACCGCGGCATGCTGCGCGCTCGCAGTGAACATCAGCATCGTGCAGATATCGACGAGCTGCTTGCGCGTCGTGATCGGGCGGAAGCCCTGGATCTTCGCCTCGCCCGCGAGCGTTGTCGTCCAGGCGGTCAGCTCGGTATCGCCCGTCACGTCGGCGTCGCTCGCATAATAATGCTCGACATAGGCCTTGGCCCAGCCGTGGATCGCGCGCCAGACGAGCAAAGCGTCGTCGCGGTACGGATAGTCGGCCAGCGTCGAGCTCTGGTCGACCCCGCGCGCGGCGAGGTCGGCGGGGAGCATCTTGCCATAGAAATCGAACGCCAGCCGGTCGTCGACCGCGGCGAGCTGGCTCGTGGTGATCGTGCCCGCAAAAATATGGTCGATCGGCCCGCCTGCGGCGATCAGCGACGTCGCCGCCTGATTGTTGATGAAGAGCGTGCCCTCGAAATGCGGGACGAGCAGCGCCCACAGCGGATGCACTTCGGCGAGGTGGCGATGCGTCGCGACCGCAAAGGCTTCCATCACCAGATGCGTGCGCGCGAGATGCGTGAACAGCTCGTGATAATTGCCGTCGGCGACCTGCACCACCAGCTTCGCCATCTGCCAGCCCCATTGGTCGTCGGCGGCGACCGAGGGTGTGAAGATCGGATTGCTTGCCGATGAGACCTGCCCGCACTGGATCGCGACGGGCACCAGCGACGCGCCGCCCGGCGGCACCGCGAACAGCGCCATCGGCAATGCGACATATTTCTGCTGCGTGCCATAGGTGCCGGGCGTCAGCACCGACAGTTCCTGATAGTCGAGCATGAACAGCCGCCCGTCGAGCAGCGCATCGAACAGGCTGTCGCCGTTGACCACCGCGGCGTACTGCGCCTCGGTGATCGGGAAATTGGCGGGGATGGAGAGGAGGCGGGTGATCAGCATGTTGTTTGGACCCGCGACGCGCAGCCGCGCGAACTCGTCATCCTCCTGGAACATATAGGAGATGCCGGGAACGGGCAGCGTGTCGAACAGCGCGCGATAGGCGTCGATCGTGCGCGGCGTGCTGCTGCCAAGCCCGGCCGCCTCATCGTCACTCACTGCGATCATGTCCTTGAGCGCGTCCTTGTAACCGTTGAGCAAAGCGACATGCATGTCGTGCTCGGCGGCTTCGACCGCGGCCTCGACATCGCCGATGACACGCTCGAAAATATTGCCGCCATTGTGCACACCATGCTGCGCAGCAATTTTTGCGGTCGACGCCTCGATCGCGTCGCATTGTGCGAGCGCGGCTTCATATTCTGCGCGCGGCGTGTCGAGTTCGCCCTTGTCGACGCCGCCGATCTTCACCGCGAGCGCGTTGCGCGCGATGCCGAGCAAAATGCCGACCAGCGTGATCCCCCAGGGGATCGTCGGCTCGTTGCTCGGCGGAACCGTCGCGGCGAGCGGCACGCCGGGCAAGGTCGGAATGTCGGTGGACCAGGTATAGACCGCCTGCGTCGCAGTCAGCTGTGCCGCGCGCGCGGCCTTCTGCGTCGTCGTGTCGTTCTGCGGCAGCGAAGGGCTGGCCGACGGCATGGCGTGGAGTGCGGCAGGCGTCGATGCGCCGGCGTTCGGCGTGGACTCAAAAGACATGGTGGGGCTCCCCCTTGAACAGGTACGGCAGGACAGGGGACGGCTCTTCGCAAAACATGGTTAATATTTTGCAAGCGCGCCGATCGTGCTAGGCGCGTAGCCTCATGAAAATCGGGGATTCTGTTCCTTAACCGATGCTTTACCCCCGCTTGATATCCACCCCTCCATGACGGGGGTCTATCATTGGCTGCGGACGCGGGTGTTCCCGCCGGTTCCGGACGCGATTCGCGACGATGTCGCGCTGCTCCGCGCGCACCGCGTCGAGACCTTGACCCCGATGCTGTTCCTGACCCTCGCGGCGACGACGCCGACCGCCATCTACGGCGGGGTCGAGACGGTGCATCCCTTTATCCGCATCGGTTTCCCCGTGATCCTGGCGGTGGTCAGCCTGCTGGGTTTCCTGATCCTGTGGCGCAACCGCGGCCGTCGGATGAGCGTGCGCCGCGCGCGGCACGTGATCGTCGAATCGACCTGGCTGTCGGGGACGATGGGGGCGATGTGCAGCAGCTGGACGGTGATCAACTGGCTCGCCGCGCCGCCCGAGGCGCACAGCTATTATGCGATGATCATGGCGATGGGTTCGCTCGCGACCGCATACTGCCTCTCTGCGATCCGCTTCGCGACCTTCGTCAATCTCGGCATCGGGCTCGTTCCGATCATGTTGCTGATGCTGACGTCGGGCAACCCGCCCGAGATCGCGGCGGGGACCAGCCTGTTCGTCGCCACCGCCTTCCTCCTGCGCATGATCGTGCAGCAGCACGGCCAGCTGGTCGACCTGCTCCAGCTGCAGCAGCAGATGCGCGACCTTGCGCACACCGACGCGCTCACGGGCCTGTGGAATCGCCGCGAGCTCGACGCGCGGCTCGACCAGGAAATCGCCGCGGCGAAGCCGGGCACGCATTTCGCGATCGCCTTGCTCGACCTCGACGGGTTCAAGCCGGTCAACGACCGCTATGGCCACGGCGTCGGCGACGCCCTCCTCTGCGAAGTCGCCGCGCGCCTCCGCCACGCCTGCGGCCATCATGCGATGGTCGCGCGGCAGGGCGGCGACGAGTTCGCGATCCTCGTGCCCGCGGGCTCGCCTTTGCTCGAAACCGCGCTCGCCGACCATCTGCTCGCCGAACTCGCCGCGCCCTATCGCATCGACGGCGCGGTGATCCACGTCGGCGCCAGCGTCGGCGTCGCGCGCTGGCCGGGCGACGGCGGCAGCGCCAAGAAATTGTTCGAGGTCGCCGACCGCGCGGTCTATGCCGCCAAGGCCGCCGACCGCGCCCCCATGTCGTCCGTCGAAAGCGTCGTGCAGATCGGATGAGCGCGGCTTGACCCCTCGGCGGGGCGGGGCCAGACATCGACCATGACCTTCCGTCCCTTGCTGCGCGCTTCGTCCGCGCTGTCGCCCCTTGCCCTCGCCGCCGCTCTCGCCCTCGCCGGACCCGCGCCGCTCGCCGCGCGCGAGCCTGCAACCGCAGCGGCTGCGGCCACGACGAACCCCCAGACTCCAAATCCTCAAACCGACGCCGCCAGGGCATGGAACTTCGCCGCCAGCGATATCCCGGTCGACCCGAACATCGTTTTCGGCGTGCTCCCCAACGGCATGAAATATGCGCTGATGAAGAACGCCACGCCCAAGGACAGCGTGTCGCTGCGCATGCGCTTCGACGTCGGCAGCTTTGCCGAGGCCGACGACCAGCGCGGGCTCGCGCATTTCCTCGAACATATGGCGTTCAACGGGTCGAAGGGCGTGCCCGAGGGCGAGATGATCAAGTTGCTCGAACGCAAGGGGCTCGCCTTCGGCGCCGACACCAACGCCTCGACGGGTTTTGATGCGACCGTCTACCAGCTCGACCTGCCCAACGCCTCGGACGACCTGATCGACACGGGGCTGATGCTGATGCGCGAGACCGCGAGCGAGCTCACCATCGACCCCGCCGCGGTCGACCGCGAGCGCGGGATCATCCTCTCCGAGCGCCGCGCACGCGACACCTATCAGCTGCGCAGCCTGATCGACCAGCTCGATTTCCAGATGAAGGGCATGAGCGCGCCGAACCGCATCCCCGTCGGCACGGTCGAGGTGATCCAGTCGGCCCCCGCCGCGCGCATTCGCGACCTCTACGACCGCTATTACCGCCCCGAGCGCGCGACGCTGGTGATGGTCGGCGATTTCGACCCCGCGGCGGTCGAGGCGAAGATCAAGGCGCGCTTCGCCGACTGGCAGGGGCGCGGTCCCGCCGGCGCCGACCCCGATATCGGCACGATCGACTATAAACGCGCCGCGGCCGCCGACGATTTCGTCGATCCCGCAATCGCCGACGGCGTCACCATCACCGCCTTCAAGCCGTGGGTGAAGCGCGGCGACACCAGCGCCCAGCGCGCCAAGGATCTTGCCGAGGGCATCGGCGAGGCGATCATCTCGCGCCGCCTCGCCAAGCTCGCGCTCGCCGAGGATTCGCCGATCCTGAACGGCTATTTCGGCGACAGCAACGGCTGGGACGTCTTTGACCAGGTGACGATCGGCGCGACGGCGAAGGAAGGCGCGTGGCGCGAGGCGCAGGCGCTGATCGAGCAGGAATGGCGCCGCGCCGTCGAGCATGGCTTCACCCAGGCCGAGGTCGACGAGCAGCTCGCCAACCGCCGCACCGCGCTCAAAAATGCTGTCGCCGGCGTCGACACGCGGCGCAGCGAGAATCTGGCGAACACGCTCGTCGAGGCGGCGAAGGGCGACTTCGTCGTCAACCGCCCCGAAACCGCGCAGGCGCAGTTCGACGCGGTGGCGCCCTCGCTCAATGCCGCGAGCGTCAGCGCCGCGTTCAAGGCGCGCATGCAGGGCTATGGCGCACCGCTGGTGCGCGTGACGTCGAAGACCCCGGTCGAGGGCGGCACCGGCGCGATCCTCGCGGCGCTCGAGACCTCGCAGCAGGTCGCGGTCGCCGCGCCCGCCGAGGCGGCGAGCACCGCCTTCGCCTACACCGACTTCGGCGCCCCCGGAAAGATCGTCAGCGACACGCGGATCGAGGATCTCGGCATCCGCCGCATCCGCTTCGCCAACAATGTCATGCTCAACATCAAGAAGACCGATTTCCAGAAGGACACGGTCTATCTGTCGCTGCGCATCGACGGCGGCAGCCTGCTCGCCACGAAGGAGGATCCGACGCGCGTCGCGCTCGCGGGCTCGATCAGCCTCGGCGGCCTCGAAGCGCACAGCCGCGACGAGCTCAGCACGATCCTCGCGGGCAAGACCGTCGGCAGCAGCGTCGGCAGCGCGACCGACAGCTTCGGGGGCACCGCGCGCACCTCGCCCGAGGATTTCCAGCTGCAGGCGCAGCTGATGGCCGCCTACCTCACCCACCCCGGCTACCGCGCCGACGGGCTCGCGCTGATCCGCCGCTTCCTGCCGCAGCAATATGCCGCGAACGACGCGACGCCGGCGGCGGTGATCGCGCGCGACGCGGGCGGCATCCTCGCGAACAACGACCCGCGCGCGACCACCCCGCCGCTCGCCACGATGCTGAAGCTCGACTGGGCGGGACTGAAGCCCGCGGTCGCCGACAGCTTCGCGCATGGCGCGATCGAGGTCGGCGTCGTCGGCGACATCGACGAGGCGGCGGCGATCGCGGCGATCCAATCGACCTTCGGCGCGCTGCCCGAGCGCCGCCCGGCCTTCGACCCGCGCCCCGAGGCGCGCATCCGCGAATATGCCAGGGACCGCAGCGAGCGGACGCTGATCCACAAGGGGCCGGCCGAACAGGCGGAGCTTCGCGTCTATTGGCCGGCGCGCGACGACAGCGACCTTGGCGAAGCGATGCGGCTGCAACTCTTGTCGCGCGTGATGCAGCTGATGCTGACCGAGGAATTGCGCGAGAAGCTCGGCGAAAGCTACAGCCCCGGCGCGGGCGCCAGCCTGTCCGACGATTTCCCCGGCTACGGCCATCTCTTCGCGGCGAGCAACATCGATTACAAGGACCTCGCGACGACGCGCGGCGCGATCCTGGGGATCGCCAAGGCGCTGCGCGACACGCCGGTCGACACCGATTTGCTCGACCGCGCGCGCAGGCCGATGCTCGAGGCGATGACCAAGGCGCGGCGCGAGAACGCTTATTGGCTCCCTTATGTGGGCGCCGCGACGAGCAAGGAAGCGCGCCTCGACCGCAGCCGCAAGAGCCTGGCCGAGGTCGAGGCCGCGACCCCGGCCGAGTTGCAGACGCTCGCGAAACGCTACCTCACCGATGACAAGGCGCTGGTGATCAAGGCGGTGAGCGACAAGGCGGGGAGTTGAGGGCTTAGGGCCAGTTTCGGGCGGGAGCGGACATCCTAATCCTCCCTGTCGCGAAGCGATGGGGAGGGGGACCATGCGAAGCATGGTGGAGGGGTGGCGGCCTTGAGCAGGCGCTCACGGCATCAACCCCTCCACCACCCTGCGGGTGGTCCCCCTCCCCACGGCTTCGCCGCAGGGAGGATTAAGT
>NZ_LNSB01000032.1 GCF_001468285.1 Sphingopyxis sp. HIX
CCCCCAACCCCTCCCGCCTGCGGGAGGGGAGGTCAACGGCAGCCCCCCGCCCCAAAGCGGGCACAAGAAAAGGGCCGGAGTTTCCCCCGGCCCTTCCCTAAATCGCAGTGCCTGAAATCAGGCGCCGGTGACGTCGGCGGTGTCGACCTTGACGCCCGGGCCCATCGACGACGACAGCGCGATCTTGCGGACGTACTTGCCCTTCGCGCCGGCCGGCTTGGCCTTGACGATCGCGTCGACGAAGGCGTCGAAGTTCTGGCGGAGCTTCTCCTCGCCGAACGACAGCTTGCCGAGGCCGGCGTGGATGATGCCCACCTTTTCGACGCGGAATTCGATCTGACCGCCCTTGGCGGCCTTCACGGCTTCGGCGACGTTCGGGGTCACGGTGCCCAGCTTCGGGTTCGGCATCAGGCCCTTCGGACCCAGCGTCTTGCCGAGGCGGCCGACGATGCCCATCATGTCCGGCGTCGCGATGACGCGGCCATAGTCGAGGTTGCCCGCGAGCATGTCTTCCATCAGGTCTTCGGCACCGACCTTGTCGGCACCGGCGGCCAGCGCCTTTTCGGCATTGTCGCCGCGCGCGAACACGGCGACCTTGACGTCCTTGCCGGTACCGGCGGGGAGCGTGACGACGCCGCGGACCATCTGGTCGGCATGGCGCGGATCGACGCCCAGGTTCATCGCGATTTCGAGCGTTTCGTCGAACTTCGCCGAAGCGAGTTCGCGGACGGTCTTCAGCGCTTCGTCGACGGTGTGCAGCTTCAGCGCATCAACCTTGCCTTCGAGCGCCTTCTGCTTCTTGGTCAGCTTGGCCATGGGTTCAGCCCTCCGTCACTTCGAGGCCCATCGAGCGCGCGCTGCCCTCGATGATCTTGGTGGCCTGTTCGATATCGTTCGCGTTGAGATCCTTCATCTTGATCTCGGCGATTTCGGCGAGCTTCGAGCGGGCGATCTTGCCGCCGCTGATCTTGCCCGGTTCCTTCGAGCCCGACTTGAGGTTCGCGGCCTTCTTGATGAGGTAGGTCGCGGGCGGGGTCTTGGTGACGAACGAGAAGCTCTTGTCGGCGAAGACGGTGATGATGGTCGGGGTCGGGGTGCCCTTTTCCATGGAATCGGTCGCGGCGTTGAACGCCTTGCAGAATTCCATGATGTTCACACCGCGCTGACCGAGCGCCGGCCCAAGCGGCGGCGACGGGTTGGCGGTGCCGGCGGGCACCTGCAGCTTGATATAGCCGCTGATCTTCTTGGCCATGACGGCCTCCTTTCTTTCTGTCGCCCCGGACGGATCCGGGGCTCAAAATAAGCGGTCAAGCAGAGGGTTATCAGCCCTCCTCCCGCGCGGAATCACGCCCGTATCTGACGCGAAGCGGCGCCGTTAGCCGCAAATTCGCGGGAAAGCAAGGCTTCTCAGCCCTGCGGCGCCAGCCGCAGCAGCCCTTCCTGCACCGCCGAAGCGATGAGCGTGCCGTCCTGGCGATAGATCGAGCCGCGGTTGATCCCGCGGCTGCCGCCGGTCCAGTCGCTGTCCATGACATAGACGAACCATTGATCGACGCGCACATCATCGTGGAACCACATCGCATGGTCGAGGCTGGTCGAGAAGAGCCCCGGGGTCATGAAGTTGAGCCCGTGCGGCAGCATCGCCGACGACAGGAGCCCCATGTCCGACGCAAAGGCGAGGAAGCCGCGGTGGACGAGCGGGTCGTCGCCGATCGGCGCGGCGACGCGGAACCATTGATAATGCTGGGTCGCCTTCGCCGAGGCGGGCGGGCGATGGTTGCGCAGCTCGAACGGGCGGCGGCGCGCCATATGGAAGAAGGTATCTTCGGACACGTTCGGATCGGCGGCGATCGTCTCGAGGAAATCGCGGCATTCCTCGGGCGGCAGCAGGTCGGGCATCGGCACCTGGTGCGCGAGCCCCGGGGTGGGCAGCTGGAACGAGGCGGTGAGGTTGAAGATCACCTTGCCGTCCTGGCGCACGACGACGCGGCGGTTGGCGAAGCTGCGCCCGTCGAAGTCGCGGTGGACGCGAAAATGCAGCGGCTTGGTCTCGTCGCCGCCGCGCAGGAAATAGGCGTGGAGCGAATGGACCTGCTTGCCCGGATCGACGGTGCGCGCGGCGGCGACCATCGCCTGCGCGATCACCTGCCCGCCGAAGATGCGCTCGCGCGCCGTGGTGGCGAGCGCGGGGAAGAGGAATTCGTCGGGCTCGCCCGCGGGCTCGAGGTCGAACAATCGCGCGACCGCGGCGACGACCGGTCCGGCATCGACGCTGGCGTTGATTTCGCGGGCGCGCGCGATGCGGGCCTGAATCTGCTCGGGACTCAGGCTCATAAAATCGCCCGCAACTGATGGGAGAGGACGGCGCGGGCCGTCACTTCATCCGCTCGACCTGCTCGAAGTCGAGCTCGACCGGGGTCGCGCGGCCGAAGATCGACACGCTGACCTTGACGCGCGCCTTGTCGAAATCGAGTTCCTCGACAAGGCCGTTGAAGCTCGCGAACGGGCCCTCGAGCACCTTGACCTGGTCGCCGATTTCGTAATCGACGCGGATCTCGGTCTTCGGACGCGCTGCGGCCTCTTCCTTGCTGTTCAGGATGCGCGCGGCCTCGGCCTCGCTGATCGCCTGCGGCTTGCCCATCGAGCCCAGAAAGCCCGTGACCTTCGGGGTGTTCTTGACGAGGTGATAGACGTCGTCGGTCATCGTCAGCTTGGCGAGGACGTAACCGGGGAAGAATTTCCGCTCGGCCTGCACCTTCTTGCCGCGCTTGACCTCGGTCACCGTCTCCACGGGCACCTCGACCGATTCGACGAGCTGCGACAGGCCCATGCGTTCGGCCTCGGCGATCACCGAGTCGCGGACCTTGTTCTCGAAACCCGAATAGGCGTGAATGATGTACCAGCGCGCCATGTCTGTCCTGTTCCTGTTAGTTGCGCGGCTTAGCGCGCGAGCGACGTCAGCCAGGTGACGACCGCGTTGAAGACCGAATCGACGCCGAGGAAGAAGAAGGCGAGGATCGTGGTCATGATGAGCACCAGGATCGTCGTCTGCACCGTTTCGCGGCCCGTGGGCCACACGATCTTGCGCGCTTCATCCTTCACCTGATTGATGAATTGGCTCGGGCTCGTCTTCGCCATGATCCTGCTGTCCTCGTAAGCGTCCAATATCCGGCCAGATGGGTTGCGGCCCCCCGCGCGTCAACCGCGCTTCGGGCAATAGTCCGCCCACCCTTGCCGAGCATGCCGGCCAAAGGCGGAGGGAAAACGGCGCATCTGTCCGAATGGAGCGGCCTTTACCGGTGCCTTGGCGCGATTGCAAGTCATAGGCTGGCCACGCGGTGCGGCATATGGCGGCGCATCGAAAGGAGCAGCCCGATCATCAGCGCCCAGGCGGCCGTCGGCTGGAGCGCGAAGAGCAGATGAAGCGCGCGCGCCGCCGCCGCGCCATGCTTGGGATCGAAGCCGACGAGGTCGAGCAGCGCGTAGCTGACCGCGATCGCCGCGGCGACGCCGAACTTCTGCATCAGGTTCAAAAGCGCGAAGAGGAAGGCCGCGCGGCTGCGCCCGCAGCGTTCGGCGTCGCGCGGGATCAGGTCGGCGAGCATCGACTGGGTGAAGAGCAATCCGACGAAGCCCGTGCCGAGCAGCAGCGAAAAGCCCGTCGCCTGGCCGAGGCCGCGCGGCTCCTGCGCCAGCGTCGCGAGCAGCAGGCTGGCGATCAGCAGCCCCATCGCGATCATCGTCCGCGGCTTGCCGAAGCGGCGCGCGAGCAGGGTCCAGAGCGGCGAGGCGATCGCGCCGCCGATGAAGCTCGCGAAGAGCAGCACCGCGCTCTGTCCGTCGAGCCCGAGCACCGCGGCGGCGAAGAAGACGAAGAGCGAGGTCAAGGAACCGAAGGCGAAGCTGTTGAGGAATTGCACCCCGAACAGCAGCATGAGCGGCGGGAAGCCCAGCGAGGCGCGGATCTCGTGGCGCCAGCCGATCCCGGGCTCGGCAACGACGGCGCGCAGCGGCACGCGCGCGATCGCGACGAGCGCGACGGGCGCCATGATCAGGAAGATCGCGGCATAGGCGAGGATGCGCCCCTGGAGGTCGAGCCCGGGGATCGCGAGCTGCGCCGCCGCGGGCGCGGCAAAGGCGATCAGCAGCGCGATCTTCGCGAACCAGTCGCGCATCCCATAGAGCAAGGCGCTGTCGGCGGGGGTGCGCACCAGCGCCGAGCCCCACGACAATTGCGCGACCTCGTAGAGGCTGAAGCTCGAATAGAAGAGCACCATCACCAGGAAGAGCGCGGCGAAGGGCAGGCTGTCGCCGACGGTGACTATCATCGCCAGCAGCAGCGCGAGCGGCACCAGCGCGGCCAGCATCCAGCGGCGGTGCGCGCCGAGCCCGGTGCGCACGCGGTCGATCATCGTCCCGATCAGCGGGTCGACCACCCCGTCCCAGATGGTGGTGAGCGAAAAGAGCAGCCCGACGAGCCCGACCGCGATCACGCCGCCTTCGGCGATATAGGGCGGCAGGTAGACGCTGAACGGCAGGCCGAGGATCGCCGTCGGTCCCGCGGTCGCGGCAAAGGCGGCGACGCTGCGCGGGCGGAGGGCGGCGTCTTCGGTGGATCGGGAGGCGGGCGCGAGGCCGGTCGGCGCCGTTGCTTGCTGTTCTGCCACGTCGCCTTGTCTCCGATACCAGGCGCGGAGAGTTTCAGCAATTGACATGGGTGTCAACAGGGGTGGTCGGCTGGCGAACCGTGACGGCCGATCCGCCCTATCGATCCCGTTCGTCTAAACCGCCGTGCTCTGCCTTTTGATCAGCCTTGTCGGCAGCACGCTCCGCTCGACCGGCGCGTCGCCGATCCGCGCGAGCAGCGCGTCGACCAGCAGTTCGCCCGCGCCCTTCAGATCCTGCATCACCGTCGTCAGCGTCGGACTGGTCAGGCTGGCGGCGGGGATGTCGTCGAAGCCGATGATCGCGACGTCGTGCGGCAGTCTGAGCCCCGCCTCGGTCAAAGCGCGCATCGCGCCGATCGCGATCAGGTCGCTCGCGGCGAAGATCGCGTCGAAGGGCTTCGCCGAAGCGAGCAGCGCCTGCGCCGCGGCATAGCCCGATTCCTCGGACGAGACCGCATCCTGCTGGAGCGCGGGGTCCGCGGTCAGCGCCGCGGCGGCCATCGCGCGGCAGAGGCCGGTGTAGCGGTCCTGGAATTCGGGGGCATGGTCCGACGCGTCGCCGAGGAAGGCGATCGCCTTGCGCCCGATCGCGACCAGATGCTCGCCCGCCTGCACGCCGGCGCCGATATTGTCCGAACCGACGGTCAGCCCGATGCTGTCGTCCGACACCGAGCCCCAGCGCACGAACTTCGTGTCCATTTCGACCAGATGCTCGAGCTTCGCGCGATAGGTCTGATAGTCGCCGTAGCCCAGGAGGATGATGCCGTCGGAGCGGTGGCTGTCCTGATAGGCGACGTGCCAGTCGTTGTGCATCTGCTGGAAGCTGATGAGCAGGTCGTAGCCCCTCAGCGCGCACTGCCGCGTGATCGACCCCAGCATCGAGAGGAAGAAGGGGTTGATCATCGACTGGTCGGGGGTCGGATCCTCGAAGAAGAGCAGGGCGAGCGTGTGCGTTCGCTGCGAGCGGAGGCTCGAGGCGTTCTTGTCGACGGTGTAGTTGAGCTCGCGCGCGATGCGTTCGATGTTGGCGCGCGTCGCGGCGCTCACCGATTTGCTGCCGCGCAGCGCACGCGACACCGTCGGTTGCGATACGCCCGCGAGATAGGCGATGTCGAAGCTGGTCGGCTTGGCGGAGGGCGGGCGCCCCATGCTCCTCTCCTGTCGGGCGGGCGCCTGTTTCCGGCGCCTTGCAGGGCATAAGCCTAGCGATTGGTCCGGTCGATGCAATGTCCGAAGGGTCCATCGCGCGGCGCATGGTCGATTGTCGGAAAGCGTGGCTTTTCGGCGACAGTCGGCGCCCGCGCATAATATGCGTATACGTATACCCTATGGTGGCGCCGGGCGATTGGTTCCAATTGCGGGGGCAGACGATGGGATCAACCCACGCGGAAGGTGAGGATGCCGTGCGGCCGACGGGCGCCGCCCCCTTTGCCGACGCGTGGCCAGACCACCCCGTCGCACCAGGGGTAAAAAAATGAGCAAGCCGACCAATCGCCATCCGCAACTGCGCCGCAGCGCCAGCGTCCTCGCGCTGGGCCTCGCGATGTCCGTCTTTGCGCCGCACGCCTTCGCGCAGGACACGGCGCCCGTCGCCGACGACGCCGGCGAGGACGAGATCGTCGTCACCGGTTATGGCGCGAGCCTGCAGAGCGCGGTGAACGCCAAGAAGAGCCGCGACCAGATCGTCGAATCGGTGTCGGCCGAGGATATCGGCAAGCTGCCCGACGCCTCGATCGCCGAGGCGATCGCGCGCCTGCCCGGCCTCACCTCGCAGCGCGTCTCGGGGCGCTCGAACGCGATCTCGATCCGCGGTTTCGCGCCCGACTTCTCGACCACCCTGCTCAACGGCCGCGAGCAGACCTCGACCGGCGACAACCGCGCGGTCGAATATGACCAATATCCCAGCGAAGTCGTGAACCAGGTGCTCGTCTACAAGACGCCGATGGCGTCGATCGTCGGGCAGGGCCTGTCGGGCACCGTGGACCTGCGCACCATCCGTCCGCTCGATTACGGCAAGCGCGTGATCTCGATCGGCGGGCGCGGCACCTGGGCCGACCTCGGCAAGCTGAACGTCGGGTCGAAGAAATATGGCTACCGCGTCAACGGCGTGTTCGTCGACCAGTTCGCGAACGACACGCTCGGCATCGCGCTGTCGGCGAGCTATGTCGACGAGCCCTACCAGATCCAGGAATTCAACGCCTGGGGCTATGCCGGCAATGGCACCGCGGCGAGCCCGGTGGTGATCGGCGGGTCGAAAAGCTATGCGACCTCGACCCAGCTCACGCGCCTCGGGCTGCAGGGCACGGTGCAGTGGCGCCCGCATCCCAATTTCACCTCGACCTTCGACGCCTTCTATTCGGATTTCAGCGACGACCAGATCAAGCGCGGCATCGAACTGCCCCTGGGCTTCGACGGCAGCGTCGGGGTCAACGTCACCGACGTCGACAGCAGCGGCCAGTTCGTCTTCGCGCGCGCGGGCACCTTCACCAATGTCGAGGGCGTCGTGCGCAACGACGTGTTCGAACGTAACGCCAAGCTCTACAGCTTCGGCTGGAACAACAAATGGGAAGGCGACGACGGCTGGAACGTCAGCGCCGACATCAGCCTGTCGAAGACCGACCGCAACGAGCTGATCCTCGAAAGCAACGCCGGCACCGGGCGCGGCGCGGGCGTCGGCGCGCGCGACACGATCGGCTTCACCAGCGACATCAACGGCACGGTGTTCAGCCCGGGGCTCAACTATGGCGATTACAACCTCATCCGGCTGACCAGCCCGCTCGGCTGGGGCGGCGACCAGACCGGCGTGAACGGCGACCGCATCCGCGGCGGCCAGGACGGCTATTACAACAACCGCATCATCGAGGACGAGCTGTGGCAGTATCGCGTCGAGGTCGAACGCGAACTCGACGGCTTCCTGAAATCGGTGCAGTTCGGCGTCAATTACACCGACCGCAAGAAGAGCCTGACCCCCGACGAGGCGTTCGTCGGGCTGGTCGCGAACACCGACGGGCTGACCAGCGTCACCATCCCCGAACAGTTCCGCCGCGGCACGACGAACCTATCGTACCTCGGGCTCGGCCCGGTGGTCAGCTACGACCCGCGCGACCTGCTCGCGGCGGGCATCTACCGGCTGGTGCCCAACCCCTATGGCGACGTCGTGGTCAAGGCCTATGACGTCTCCGAGAAACTGATGACCACCTATCTCCAGGCGAATATCGACCAGGAAATGGGCTCGTCGGTGCTGACCGGCAATATCGGCGTCCAGGCGATCTTCACCGACCAGAATTCGAACGGCGCGTCGGGTTCGTTCATCGGGACCAACCCCAATGGCTCGCCGAACATCCAGGGCATTCCGCAGCGCCGCAGCACCGACTATCTCGACGTCCTGCCCAGCCTGAACCTGTCGCTGCGCACCGACAGCGATTTCGTGATCCGCCTGGGTCTCGCGCGCGAGATCATCCGCCCGCGGCTCGACGACATGCGCGCGTCGCTGAGCTATGGCACGACGATCGGCGATCCGGGCGGCATGGTGTGCCCGACCGGGCGCCAGTGCGCGGTGGTGCGCGGCGATTCGGGCAACCCGGACCTGCGTCCGTGGCGCGCCAATGCCGCCGACCTCACCTTCGAGAAATATTTCGGCGGGTCGGGCTATGTCGCGGTGCAGCTCTTCTACAAGCAGCTGAAGAGCTATATCTACAACCAGGCGATCCCCTACGACTTCACCGGCTTCCCGATCGCGCCGGTCGGCAACGACATCAACGGCAACCCGATCATCGTCAATTACATGGGCACGGTGAACGCGCCGATCAACGGCGAGGGCGGCAAGCTCTATGGCGCCGAATTCGCCGCGACGCTGCCGTTCAGCACCTTCACCTCGGCGCTCGACGGCTTCGGGGTGACCGGCAGCGCCTCCTATACCAAGACCAATATCCAGCCGACCCCCGGCGCGCCGTCGGAGGATATCCCCGGCTATTCGAAATGGGTCGCCAACGGCACCGCCTATTTCGAGAAATGGGGCTTCAACGCCCGCGCCAGCGCGCGTTACCGGTCGAGCTTCGTCGGCGAGCTGTCGGGCTTCGGCGGCAACCGCGTGCGGCGCCGCGCGCGCGCCGAGACGATCATCGACGCGCAGATCGGCTATGATTTTCAGCCGGGCAGCGCGCTCGAGGGGCTGTCGGTGTTCATCCAGGGCCAGAACCTGACCGACGAACCCTTCGTCACCGACGATCCGCGCGACGCGCGCGCGGTGGTCGACTATCAGGTCTATGGCCGCCGCTTCCTCGCGGGCGCCTCGTTCAAATTCTGATACCCTCCCCTGCGGGGGCGGCCCCTGCGGTCGCCCCCGCACTTTTGTTTGCACCCGAGGCCTGAGTTCGATCAAATGACCCCCATGCGGCTCATCATCATCGGCGGGGGCACGGCGGGCTGGATGGCCGCGGCGTGCCTGCGCCGCTTCCTGCCGCAGGGCTGGTCGGTGACTTTGGTCGAGAGCGAGGCGATCGGCACCGTCGGTGTGGGCGAGGCGACGATCCCGCAGATTCGCCTGTTCAACGAAGCGCTGGGCATCGACGAGGACGAGTTCCTGCGCGCCACCCAAGGTACGATCAAGCAGGGCATCTTATTCGACGGCTGGGCGCGGCCGGGGCATCGCTACATGCACGCCTTCGGCGCGATCGGGCGCGGGCTGGGGCTGCTGCCCTTCCACCACTATTGGCTGCGCGGGCGGAGCCTCGGCATCGCGGGCAGCCTCGACGCCTATTCGCTCAACGAAAGCGCGGCCCACGCCGCGCGCTTCCGGCGCGGCGCCGGCGTGTCGGCGCATGCGCCCGCCATGCCCTATGCCTTTCATTTCGACGCTGCGCTTTACGCCGCCTTCCTGCGCCGGCGCGCCGAGGGTTGGGGCGTGACGCGCGTCGAGGGCAAGGTCGTTTCGGTCGAGCAGAACGAGAACGGCGATGTCGCTGCGGTGCGGCTCGAAGGCGGACGGCGCGTCGCGGGCGACTTGTTCGTCGACTGCTCGGGTTTCCGCGGGCTCCTGATCGAGGGCGCGCTCGCCACCGGCTATGAGGACTGGTCGCACTGGCTCCCCAACGATCGCGCGGTCGCGGTGCCCTGCGGCCATGGCGACGCCGCGCAGCAACCCTATACAAGCGCGATCGCACGCGACGCGGGGTGGCAGTGGCGCATCCCGCTCCAGCACCGCATCGGCAACGGCTATGTCTATTGTTCGCGCTTCCTGGGCGACGATGAAGCCGAGGCGGCGCTGCTCGCCAGCCTCGACGGCCCGGCGCAGGCGGCGCCCAACCGGCTGCGCTTCACCAGCGGCAAAAGGCAGAAGATGTGGAACCGCAACGTCGTCGCCTTGGGGCTCGCGGCGGGGTTCATGGAGCCGCTCGAATCGACGAGCATCCATCTCGTCCAGTCGGGCATCTCGCGCCTGCTGAACCTGCTCCCCGCGGGCGCACCCGACCCCGCGATCGTCGCCGAGTACAACCGGCAGAGCGATTTCGAATGGGAGCGCATCCGCGACTTCATCGTCCTGCATTACAAAGCGACCGAACGGTCCGACACGCCCTATTGGCGCGAGCGCGCGGCGATGGAGATCCCCGATACGCTCGCCGCGAAGCTCGACCAGTTCCGCGCGCAGGGGCTGATCGTGCGCGAGCATGAGGAATTGTTCACCGAGCCCGGCTGGCTGCAGGTGCTGGTCGGGCAGGGCGTGATGCCGCGCAGCTGGCACCCGCTCGCCGACACGCTGAGCGAGAGCGACCTCAAGGGCTTTCTCGATACCAACAGACTGGTCATCGAACGCGAGGTCGCGGCGATGCCGCCCTACGACGCTTTCCTGAAAAGCCTGTCCCCGACCGGAGTTGCCGCATGATCCGCCGCGTCCATCGCCTTTGGGCCCCGCTCGCGCTGCTGCTGGCACCGCTGCCGGCCGCCGCGCAGGAGCCCGATATCGCCGCGGTACGCGCCCGCGCGCCGACCGACGAGCTCGTCTATTTTGTGCTCCCCGACCGCTTCGAGAACGGCGATGCGAAGAACGACCGGGGCGGGCTGAAGGGCGACCGGCTCGCGACGGGCTACGACCCCGCCGCCAAGGGCTTCTACCACGGCGGCGACCTCGCCGGGCTGACGACGCGGCTCGACTATATCGCGGGTTTGGGCGCCACCGCGATCTGGTTCGCGCCGGTCTTCAAGAACAAGCCGGTGCAGGGGCCGAAGGGCGACGAGAGCGCGGGTTACCACGGCTATTGGGTGACCGACTTCACCCAGGTCGATCCGCATTTCGGCACCAACGCCGAGTTCAAGGCCTTCGTCGACGCGGCGCATGCACGCGGGATGAAGGTCTATATGGACATCATCACCAACCACACCGCCGACGTCATCCGCTACGCCGAGGGCGAGGCCGAGGGCTATAAATATCGCGGCCTCGCCGACTATCCCTATTCGCGGCGCGGCGGGGTGGCGGGTGCGCCGATCAACCCGGGCTTCGCCGGCGACCACGACCCGAGCGCCAGCAATTGGGCGAAGCTCACCGATCCGTCCTTCGCCTACACCCCGGTGGTGCCCAAGGGCGAGGAGGAGGTGAAGGTCCCAGCCTGGCTCAACGACCCGATCCATTATCACAACCGCGGCAACAGCGACTGGGTCGGCGAATCGGCGCTCTACGGCGACTTCGCGGGGCTCGACGATCTCGCGACCGAGAGCCCGAAGGTCGTTCAGGGTTTCATCGACATCTACGGCCGCTGGATCGACGAATTCGGCATCGACGGCTTCCGCATCGACACCGCCAAACATGTGAACCCCGAATTCTGGCAGGCCTTCGTCCCCGCGATGCAGGCACGCGCCAAGGCAAAGGGCATCCCCAATTTCCACATCTTCGGTGAAGTCTATATCGACGCCGTCGACCCCGGCGGGCTCGCCTGGCACACGCATGCGGCGGGGCTGCCCGCGGTGCTCGACTTCGCCTTCGCGCGCGCCACCATCGACGCGGTGAGCGGCACCAGGGGCACCGCCGACTTCGCGCGATTGTTCGACGGCGACCTGCTCTACAGGGGCGGGGCGAGCGCCGCGCTCGAACTGCCCACCTTCCTCGGCAACCACGACATGGGGCGCTTCGCGATGTTCGTGAAACAGGCGAACCCCGGCGCGAGCGAGGCCGAACTGCTCGCGCGGGTGAAGCTGGGGCACAGCATGTTGCTGGCGCTGCGCGGGGTGCCGGTGATCTATTATGGCGACGAACAGGGCTTCGTCTCCGACGGTAACGACCAGCTCGCCCGCGAGGATATGTTCGCCTCGCAGGTCGCGGTCTACAACGACAACGACCTCATCGGCAGCGACGCGACGACCGCGGCCGCCAATTTCGACACCGGCCACCCGCTCTACCGCCATATCGCCGAGCTCGCGGCGGTGCGCCGCGCGAGCCCGGCGCTGTCGCGCGGCACCACGACGCTGCGCGCCTTTTCGGAGAAGCCGGGGCTGCTCGCGCTGTCGCGCTTCGACCCCGACAGCGGGCGCGAGACGGTGGTCGCGTTCAACACCTCCGCGGCGCCGGTCACCGCCAATATTGCCATCGATATGAAAAGCGCGGGCTTTACCGCGCTCCATGGCGATTGTCCGGCGGCGCCCGCGGCGCCGGGCAGCCTTAGCCTTTCCCTCCCCGCCTTCGGCACGATCATCTGCCAGGCCAGCGAATAAGCGACGCCAAGTGACGACGAACCAGTCCCTCCCGAAGCCCGATTTCGCCCCGGCGCCCGCCGCCGCCCTGCCGTGGTGGAAGGGCGCCGCCATCTATCAGATCTATCCGCGCAGCTTCGCCGATTCGAACGGCGACGGCATCGGCGACCTTGCCGGCATCACCGCACGGCTCGACTATGTCGCGTCGCTCGGCGTCGATGCGATCTGGCTGTCGCCCTTCTATCCCTCGCCGATGGAGGATTTCGGCTACGACGTCGCCGACTATTGCGACGTCGATCCGATCTTCGGCACACTCGCCGATTTCGACGCGCTGGTGGCGAAGGCGCATGCGCTGGGGCTGAAGGTCACCACCGACCTCGTCTTCGCGCACACCTCGGACCGGCACGCCTGGTTCGCGACAAGCCGCGCGAGCCGGACCAATGCCAAGGCCGACTGGTATGTCTGGGCCGACGCGAAGGACGACGGCTCGCCGCCGACCAACTGGCAGTCGGTGTTCGGCGGCCCGGCGTGGACGTGGGACGCGCGGCGCGGCCAATATTATATGCACAACTTCCTGAGCAGCCAGCCGCAGCTCAACGTCCACAATCGCGAGGTGCAGGACGCCTTGCTCGACGCGGTGCGCTTCTGGCTCGACCGCGGGGTCGACGGCTTTCGCATCGATGCGATCAACTTCTCGATGCACGACCCGCTGCTGCGCGACAATCCGCCCGCGCCGCCGTCGAACAAGCCGCGCACCCGGCCCTTCGATTTCCAGCAGAAGATCTACAACCAGTCGCACCCCGACATCGCCTTGTTCCTCGAACGCATCCGCGCGCTGACCGACCAATATGAGGGCGCCTTCACCGTCGCCGAGGTCGGCGGCGAGGACGCCGAGCGCGAGATGAAATTGTTCACCGCGGGCGAGCGCCGGCTGAACAGCGCCTATGGCTTCAACTTCCTCTACGCCGACGCTTTGACCCCGCGGCTGGTGCGCGAGGCCGCCGACCAGTGGCCCGACGCGCCGGGCATCGGCTGGCCGAGCTGGGCATTCGAGAATCACGACGCGCCGCGCGCGCTGTCGCGCTGGGCGGTCGAGGGGGTCGATGCGGCGGCCTATGCCGCGATGAAGATGGCGCTGCTTTGCGCGCTGCGCGGCAATATCATCCTCTACAATGGCGAGGAGCTCGGGCTGGGGCAGGTCGATATCCCCTTCGAGCTGGTCAAGGATCCCGAGGCGCTCAAGAACTGGCCGCTGACGCTGTCGCGCGACGGCGCGCGCACCCCGCTGCCGTGGGTCGCGGGCGCGCGGCACGCGGGGTTCAGCGACGGCGACCCCTGGCTGCCGCTGGGCGAAGCGCATGACGCGCTCGCGGTCGACCGGCAGGAGGCCGATCCGGCCTCGATGCTCGCGCTGACGCGCCGGCTGCTCGCGCTGCGCGCGGCGAGCCCGGCGCTGCGGCTCGGCGCCAATGCGCGCTGGGTGGTGCAGGGCGATTTGCTCGGCTTCGACCGCGTCGGCGAAGGGCAGCATCTGCGCTGCCTGTTCAACCTCGGCGCGGCGCCGATCGATGTGGCCGGGCAGGGCGATGGCCGCGTGCTGCTCGCGCTAAATGGCGCCAACGAAAAACAGCTGCCGCCCGCGGGCGTGCTGTGGCTGGAAATGGAAGAGACGAAGTGATGCGTAGCCTGATGTTCTTCACCGCCGTCGCGGCGGCGGTTCCCGCCCTCGCGCAGCCGGCGCCTGCACCAACGACTGTGGCGTCACCCGATGGCGCACTCGTGCTGACCGTCGCGACCGACAACGACCAGCGTCCGACCTGGTCGCTGTCGCGCAAGGGCCAGCTGCTTATCGCACCGTCGAAGCTCGGCTTCATCCTCACCGACCGCATCGGGCTGCAGCGCGGCTTCGCGATCGAGAGCGTCGAGCGCGCCACCGGCGACGCAACCTGGGAACTGCCGTGGGGCGAACGCCGCTTCGTGCGCGACCGGCACGAGGAGCTGCTGGTGCGCTTCCGCCAGAACGAAAGCTGGGGCGGGCATCTGATGAACGTCCGTTTCCGGCTGTTCGACGACGGCATCGGCTTTCGCTACGAACTGCCCGAGCAGCCGGGGCTGACCACCGCGAACATCGCCGACGAGCTCACCGAATTCGACATCGCCCCCGCGGGCACCGCCTGGTGGATCCCCGGCGGCGAGTGGAACCGCTACGAGCAGGTCTATCAGGAAACCCCGATCGAGGGCGTCGCCACCGCGCACACCCCGATGACGATCCGGCTCGCCGACGGCACGCATATGGCATTCCACGAGGCGGCGCTGGTCGACTATGCCGGCATGTGGCTGAAGCGCGCCGAGGGGCGCAAGTTCCGCGCGACGCTCTCGCCCTCGTCGCAGGGGCCGCGCGTCGTGCGCGACCTGCCCTTCGCGACGCCGTGGCGGACGATCCGCATCACCGACAATGCCGCCGGGCTGGTCGAGAGCGACCTCGAACTCAACCTCAACGAGCCGAACAAGCTCGGCGACACCAGCTGGTTCAAGCCGATGAAATATGTCGGCATCTGGTGGGGGATGATCCGCGGCGACTGGAGCTGGGCCGAAGGGCCGAAGCATGGCGCGACGACCGAGCGCACCAAAGCGACGATCGATTTCGCCGCCAAGCACGGCTTCGGCGGCGTGCTCGTCGAGGGCTGGAACAAGGGCTGGAACGGCAATTGGTTCGGCCATGGCGACGAATATAGCTTCACCCAGGCGACCCCCGATTTCGACCTCAAGGGCGTGACCGACTATGCCCGCAAAAAGGGCGTGCAGCTGATCGGGCATCACGAGACCGGCGGCAATATCGCGGTGTATGAGGCGCAGCTCGACGATGCGATGAAGCTCTATGGCCAGCTCGGCGTCGGCACGGTCAAGACCGGCTATGTCGCCGACGCCGGCGGCATCATCGCGCCGGGCGATACGCCGGGCGAGACGCGCATGGAGTGGCACGACGGCCAGCGCCAGGTGCAGCACCATCTGAAGGTCGTCGAGACCGCCGCGAAATACAGGGTCGCGGTCAACCCGCACGAGCCGGTCAAGGACACCGGCCTCCGCCGCACCTACCCCAACTGGGTCGCGCGCGAGGGTGCGCGCGGCATGGAATATAACGCCTGGGGCGCCTTCGCGAACGGGCCCGAGCATGAGCCGACGCTCGTCTATACGCGCATGCTGTCGGGGCCGATGGACTTCACCCCCGGCGTGCTCAGCCTCGAGGGCGCGAACAAGGCGCCGCTCGCATCGACGCTGGCGAAGCAGCTCGGGCTGTACTTGGCCATCTATTCGCCGATCCAGATGGCGGCCGATTTCCCCGAAAGCCTCGCCGCGCATCCGCGCGAGCTCGACTTCATCAAACGCGTTCCCGCCGACTGGGCCGAGAGCCGGCTGATCGCGGGCGCGGTCGGCGACTATGCGATCTTCGCGCGCAAGGACCGCAGGGGCGCCGACTGGTATGTCGGCGGAGTCAACGACGGAACCGCGCGGACGCTCGACCTCGCCTTCGATTTCCTCGAGCCCGGCAAGACCTACACCGCGACCATCTACAAGGACGGCGAGGGCGCCACTTATCTCACCGATGCGCGGCACAAGATCGCCTATGAGACGATCAAGGTGAAGAAAGGCGATACGTACAAATTATGGCTCGCGCCCGGCGCCGGCGCGGCGATCCGGCTCGCGCCGGCGAAATGAGGCGCGCGAAGTGAGCGACAACCCGCCCTTCCGCATCGTCATACTCGGCGGCGGGACGGCGGGGTGGATGACCGCGTGCCTGTTCGCGAAGCAATGGGCGGGGCGCGCAAGCGTCACCGTGATCGAATCGCCCGAGATCGGCATCATCGGCGTCGGCGAAGGTTCGACGCCGCAGCTCAAAGCCTTTTTCGACACGCTCGGCATCGCCGAAAGCGACTGGATGCCCGCGTGCGACGCGACCTACAAGATCGGCATCGGGTTCGAGGGCTGGGGCGGCGCCGGCGCGCCGGGCTATTTCCATCCCTTTCCGGCGCCGCTCGACGTCCATAGCCAGCCGGCCTTCGTCCATAATGCGGCGCTGCGCCGCGGCGGCGTCGACGTGCCCGCGCACCCCGACGCCTTCTATCTCGCGCCGCGGCTCGCAGCGGCGGGGCAGGGGCCGCACCCGGCGGAGAATTTCCCCTTCGAGCTGAGCTACGGCTATCATTTCGACGCCTACAAGGTCGGCGCGTACCTGCGCGACCATGCGGCCGGGCTCGGCGTCGCGCATCGGCCGCGCAAGGTCGAACATGTGCGCGTCGGCAACGAAGGCCTGGTCGAGGCGCTGCTCCTCGACGATGGCGAAGCGGTCGAAGGCGACTTCTTCGTCGACTGCTCGGGCTTTCGCGCGCTGATCGCCGAGCAAGCGCTGGGCGCGAAATTCCTGCCCTTCGCGGACAATCTCTTCAACGACCGCGCGGTGGTGATGCCGACGCCGCACCGCGAAAACACACCGCTGCCGGTCGCCACGGGCAGCAGCGCGATGGCGGCCGGGTGGTGCTGGACGATCCCGCTGACCACGCGTGTCGGCAACGGCTATGTCTTTTCGAGCCGCTATCTCGATGCCGACGCCGCCGAGGCCGAACTCCGCACCGCGCTCGGCGTCGGCGACGAGGTCGTCGCGCGGCACCTCCCGATGAAGGTCGGGCGCCTCGCCGAGAGCTGGACGGGCAATTGCCTCGCGATGGGGCTCGCGCAGGGCTTCGTCGAGCCGCTCGAAGCCACCGCGCTGCACATCGTCATCGCCACCGCGCAGGAATTTATCGCGGCGTTCGAAAGCGGCGGCTTCACCCCGCAGCACCGCGTGGTGTTCAATCAGCGCATCGCCGCGCGCTACGAGGGCATCCGCGACTATATCGTCGCGCATTATCGCATGAACCGGCGCGCCGACGCCGGCGACTATTGGCGCGACGCCGCGGCGATGGAGGCGCTGTCCGACGACCTCAAGGCGATGATCACCGCCTGGTTCACCCGCGGCGACATCGACGCGGTGATCGCCGAGCGCGGCATCGGCACCTATTATGGCAGCATCAGCTGGCACTGCCTGTTCGCGGGTTATGGCGTCTTCCCCGATGCGGCGCGGATGCGCGCGGCGGCGGCGGGCGACGGCGCGGCGGACATGGCGATGATCGGCGATTTCCTGCGGCGCGCGGCGCTCAACTTCGGCGAGCACCGGCCGCCGGCCCGATAGGAATGGCGGCCCGTAGCTGAGGGAAGCCAAGCTCAGCTACGGGCCGCCACAGTATCTCTACTGCTTTGGTAGAGTGACAGCGGGTATCGATTCTGGCTAGATGCGAGTCGTTCGAAACGGCGCGGCAAATACTCGCTTCGTCGCCAGATTTATCGAGTCAGTTCAGGCCCATGACCAACACCGGTCTCATCATCCGCCATGTGCCGCACGAGGGAATTGCGGGTTTCCGCGAACCGATCGAGGCCGCGGGCTACAGGCTCGACCGCATCGATGTCGGCGATCCGGATTTCGGCGCGCTCGACCTCGGCGCGCCCGACCTGCTGATCATGATGGGCGGCCCGATGGGGGTCTACGAGCAGGCCGAGCATCCGTGGATCGCCTGCCAGCTCCGCCGCCTCGCGCGCCGGCTCGAGGCGGGGCGGCCGACGCTCGGCGTCTGCTTCGGCGCGCAGATGATCGCCGCCGCGCTCGGCGCGTCCGTCTATCCGGGCCCCGCGAAGGAGGTCGGCTTCGACGCGTTGACGATCCTCGATCCCGCATCCCCGCTCGGCCATCTCGCCGAGGTGCCGGTGCTCCACTGGCACGGCGACACCTTCGACCTGCCCGCCGACGTCGAGCTGCTTGCATCGAGCGCGGCCTATCCGCACCAGGCCTTCCGCCGCGGACCCAACATCCTCGCGCTGCAATTCCACGCCGAAATGGGCCTCGACCCGCGCTTCGACCATTGGGTCGACCAATGGCCCGAGGCGCTCGCCGAGGTCGGCAGTTCGCCGGAGACGATGCGCGCCGACCACGCGCGGCTGGGCCCGGGCGCGGTCGCGGCGGGACGGCGGATGATCGCGCAGTGGCTGGAGGAGTTGGCGGGGTAGGGGGTGGCGCCCTTTCTTAATCCTCCCTGTCGCGAAGCGATGGGGAGGGGGACCATGCGAAGCATGGTGGAGGGGCGGCGGCCTAACGCAGAGGTTTCGCTCATCGACCCCTCCACCACCCTTCGGGTGGTCCCCCTCCCCACGGCTGCGCCGCAGGGAGGATTAAGAAGGTCCGCCTCCCGCTAGCAAACAGCCCCACGCACCATCGTTTACGCCACCTTTACCAGTGTTGTTGCATGACATTTACCAATGTTTGCGACTGGGGATAAATGATGGACAGCATGCGCGGACTGCTTTCGGGCAGCCACGGCCAGGACGATGGTGCGATCGATTCGCCGCCCTCCGTCGGGGTCGACGAACGGCGGATGCAGGTGCGCGCCTATAATTATTGGGCGTCGCTGCTGTCCGACCGCGCCTATCCCTCGGTCGAGGATCTCGACCTCGACCATCTCGACGATTTCGGCCCCTTTTCGGTGCTGCTCGATTTCACCGCCGGGATCGAGAATCCCGGCCTGTCCTTCCTCGGCGACAAATTGCGCGCCGAATCGCAGATCGACGAGGATGTCCAATATATCCGCGAGGTCCCGGGCCGCTCTTTGCTGTCGCGGCTGACCGACCATTATCTCCAGATCATCGCCAACCGCGCGCCGATCGGCTTCGAGGCCGAATTCGTCAACGATCGCGGCGTGACGATCATGTACCGCGGCATATTGCTGCCCTTCTCGTCCGACGACGACACGATCGACTTCATCATGGGGGTGATCAACTGGAAGGAAGCCGCGCCCGCCGCGCAGGAAGAGGAATTGCAGCTGTCGGTCGAACAGGCGCTGCGCACCGCCGCGCCGCTGACCGCGCCCGTGCCGGTGTGGGCCGACGGCCCCGACAGCGAACATATCGACGACGAACCCGCGCCGGGCTTCGGCGCCTTTGCCGATGTCGACGCTGCGCTGGTGCTGCCGGTCGAGGACGGGCTCGACGCCGGTGCCGAACTTGGCGCGGGGGCCGCGCTCGCCGACTGGCTGGCGCTGGCGCGCGACACCGCCGAACGCGCGCTCGCCGCCGACAGCCGCAGCCGCAGCGCGCTGTACCAGGCGGTCGGCCAGGCATGGGATTTCGCGCTCGCCGCCGAGGAAGCGCCGCAAGAATTTGCCGAACTGCTCGCCGACGCGGGCCTGAAGGCGCAGGAACGTGCGCCGATGACGCCGCTGGTCAAGCTGGTGTTCGGCGCCAATTACGACAAGACGCGCGTCGCCGAATATGCCTGCGTGCTCGGCCATGCGCGCGAAGAAGGCGTCGGGCGCGGCGACCTCGCGCGCTATCTCGACGCCTATCCGGGCGGGCTCAAGGGACTGGTCAAGGACGAGCGCGCGAAGCGCAAACCCGCGGGCGCGGCGAAGGCGAAGCGCGACCCGGTGTTCGACACGCTGCGCGCGGCGCAGCCCGCCGTGATCCTCGAGCATGACGCCGGCGAGGCCGAATTCGTCGTGCTGATCGCCAAGGCGATGCCCGGCGGCCACATCGGCATCGTCGCCAAGGCCGACGACGACGACGCGCTGCTGGCGAAGCTGGCGCGCAAGGCGGTGGTGATTACGTCGTAGGATTTCGTTCAAGATCCTCCCCACGCGAAGCGATGGGGAGGTGGCAGCGCGAAGCGCTGACGGAGGGGTAATAACGCTGACGCAAAACCCCTCCACCACCGCCTGCGGCGGCGGTCCCCCTCCCCAACGCTTCGCGATGGGGAGGATCTTTGCGCAACAGACAAACCAAAAATTGAAATATATTTACGCGGCCCCCGCACGGGGGGTTGAGCCGCGCGCGCGACAGGCGCATAGGGGCGGGCAGCGAACGGGCCAGCCACCCCCCGGCACAGGCCCGCCTCAGTGGGAAGCCTGAACCCTATGCCCCAGAAGATTGCCGAAACCGCCGAAGCCGACCATGAGGCCGCGGCGCCCGCCCCCGTTCCCGCGAAGATTTCCAAGGCCTATCAGGCCGCGCTGAAGGACAGCGCGCTGCCCGGCGAGGGCGACGACCTCGACGCCGCGGCGCTCAAGGATGCGGGCGAATTCGCCGCGCGCGCCTCGCTCGGCCGCACCCCGGGCACCCCGTCGCTGCTGCTCGAGCCGATGGCCGCCGACGGCACCGACCGCCGCATGCGCCTCGCGGTGGTCAACGACGACATGCCCTTCCTCGTCGATTCGGTGTCGCAGATCGTCGGCGCGCAGGGGCTGGTGATCCACCGCATCCTGCACCCCGTGGTCGCCGCGACGCGCGACGCCAAGGGCGCGCTGACCGGTGCCGCCGCCGCGACCCCGGGCTGCGAAGGCCGCGAATCGGTGATCTATATGGAGCTCGAGCGCGGCGACGCGCGCGCGCGCCGGCGCCTGCTCGACGGGCTCGAAGGCGCGCTCGCCGACGTGCGCGCCGCGGTCGCCGACTGGAAGGCGATGCGCGCCGCGATGCTCGCCGACGCCGCGATGCGCGTCGAGGGCGAGGGCGCCGAACTGCTCCGCTGGTTCGAGGGCGGCGCGATGACCCAGCTCGGCCACGAATGGCGCGCGCGCAGCGGCGACGTCGAACAGCCGCTGGGGATCAGCGCGTCGAGCAGCGGGCAACTCCTGTCGCCCAACGCGCTCGAAGCCGCCTTCGCCTGGTTCGACGGCGGCGGGCATTCGCCGCTGCTGATCAAGTCGAACCGGCTGTCGGCGGTGCACCGCCGCGTGCTCCTCGACCTCGTCATCGTGCCCGAGATGAAGGGCAAGACCGTCGAGAAGCTCTCGATCCACGCCGGCCTCTGGACCAGCGCGGCGCTATCGACCCCGCCCGCCAAGGTCCCGATGCTGCGCGCGCAGCTCGACGCGCTGATGGCGAAATTCGGCTTCGATCCGACGGGCCACGCCGGCAAGGCGCTGGCGCATGCGCTGACCGCGCTGCCGCACGACCTGCTCATCGCCTTCGACGCGGCGTCGCTCGAGGACCTCGTCCTCACCTCGATGTCGATCACCGACCGGCCGCGGCCGAAGCTGGTGATGGTGCGCAGCGCGCTCGGCCGCCACCTCTTCGCCTTCGTCTGGCTGCCGCGCGACGAGGTGTCGACCGGGCGTCGTATCGCGGTCGAGGCGATGCTCGTGCGCGAGGCGCGCGCGGGCGTGATCGGCTGGACGATGGTGCTCGAGGACGGCGGCGCGGCGCTCCTGCGCTACACGCTCGACCTCCGCAGCGGCGGGGTGGTCCCCGACGCCGACAAGCTCAACGCCCAGCTCGAACAGATGGTGCGCGGCTGGCAGCCCGAGGTCGAGGCGGCGCTCGCCAAGCGCGGCGACCCGGGGCGTGCCGCGGCGCTGGCGTCGCGCTTCGCGCCGCTCTTCCCGGCGAACTACCGCAACCTCTACGATCCCGAGGAGGCCGCGCGCGATATCCTGCGGCTGCGCGACCTCGACGCCGACAAGCCGCGCAGCGTGCGGCTGGCGAAGAAGAGCCTCGACGGCGACGACCGGCTGCGGCTCAAGGTCTATAGCGCCGTCGGCCCGCTCGCCTTGTCCGACGTCGTCCCTGCGCTCGAACATTTCGGTTTCGAGGTGCTCGAGGAAATCCCGACCGCGCTGAATCCCGCGCGCGCGCCCGGCAGCCTGCCCGAAGAGGGCGAAGCCGAGCTGCCCGTGGTCATCCACGACTTCACGCTCCGCGTCCCCGCCAACGTCGACGAGACCGCGCTGTTGCCGCATGTCGAGACGATCGAAAATGCGATCGCTGCGGTGCTCGACGGCAAGGCCGAGAACGACGCCTTCAACGAGCTGGTGATCGTCACCCAGACCGACCCGCAGGCGATCGTCTGGCTGCGCGCCTGGTTCCGCTACATGCGCCAGGGCGGGTCGAGCTATGGCATGGACACGGTCGTCGCGGCGTTGCGCCACGCGCCCGACCTGACCGCGGCGCTGGTCGAGCGCTTCTGCGCGCTCCACGATCCCGCGAAGCACGACGCCGACCGCGCGGCCTTCCTCGATGCCGAGATCCAGGCGGGTTTCGCCGCGATCAAGTCGATCGACGACGACCGCATCCTCCGCCTCTTCCACGCGGTGATCGGCGCGACCCTGCGCACCAACGCCTTCGCCCCCGCGGCGAAGGAAGCGCTGGCGTTCAAGATCGATTCGAGCCTCGTCCCGGGCCTGCCCAAGCCTTTGCCCTGGCGCGAGGTGTGGGTCTATTCGCCGCGCGTCGAGGGCGTCCACCTGCGCGCCGGCCCGGTCGCGCGCGGCGGGCTGCGCTGGTCCGACCGCCGCGACGACTTCCGCACCGAAATCCTCGGGCTGATGAAGGCGCAGCGCGTCAAGAACGCCGTCATCGTGCCGACCGGCGCGAAGGGCGGCTTCTATCCCAAGGCTTTGCCCGACGTGGCGCTCGACCGCGATGCGTGGTTTGCGGAAGGGACCGAATGCTACCGCATCTTCATCCGCTCCTTGCTGTCGATCACCGACAATCTCGTGGGCGGCAAGGTCGTGCATCCGAAGGGCGTGGTGATCCACGACGGCGACGATCCCTATTTCGTCGTCGCCGCCGACAAGGGTACCGCGACCTTCTCCGACGTCGCCAATGCGCTCGCGATGGAGCGCGACTTCTGGCTGGGCGATGCGTTCGCGAGCGGCGGGTCGAAAGGCTATGACCACAAGGCGATGGGCATCACCGCCAAGGGCGCGTGGATCTCGGTCCAGCGCCACTTCGCCGAACTGGGCGTCGACGTCCAGACCGACACGATCCGCGTCGTCGGCTGCGGCGACATGTCGGGCGACGTGTTCGGCAACGGCATGCTGCTGTCGAAGGCGATCAAGCTCGTCGCGGCGTTCGACCACCGCCATATCTTCCTCGACCCCGACCCCGATCCGGCGAAGAGCTGGAAGGAACGCGACCGCATGTTCGCGCTGCCGCGGTCGAGCTGGGCCGACTACGACGCCAAGCTGATCTCGAAGGGTGGCGGCATCTTCCCGCGCAGCCAGAAGAGCATCGCGCTGACCCCCGAGGTGCAGGCCGCGCTCGGCCTGTCGCAGGCGGAGATCGACCCCGGCTCCTTGATCTCGGCGATCCTGAAGGCGCCCGCCGACCTCCTCTGGTTCGGCGGCATCGGCACCTATGTGAAGGCCGCGAGCCAGAACAATGCCGAGGTCGGCGACCCCGCCAACGACGCGCTGCGCATCGATGCCGAGGATCTGCGCGTCAAGGCGGTCGGCGAGGGCGCGAACCTCGGCGTCACGCAGGCCGCGCGCATCGCCTTCTCGGCGCATGGCGGGCGGATCAACACCGACTTCATCGACAATTCGGCGGGCGTCGACTGCTCGGACAATGAGGTCAATATCAAGATCGCGCTCAACCGCGAGATGGCCGAAGGCCGCCTGTCGCAGGACGACCGCGACGCGCTGCTCGTGCGGATGACCGACAATGTGTCGGCGCTGGTGCTCGAGGATAATCGGCTCCAGGCGCTCGCGCTGTCGATCGCCGAAAAGGGCGGCTCGGCGGCGGTGCCTTCGCTGGTGCGCGTGATGGAGACCTTCGAGGCCGCGGGCCGGCTCGACCGCAAGGTCGAGGGGCTGGCCGCGAACGACGAGCTCCTGCGCCGCTCGGCCGAGGGGCGTGGGCTCACGCGGCCCGAACTCGCGGTGCTGCTGTCGACCGCCAAGCTCGCGCTGCAGGATGCGATCGAGCATAGCGATCTTGCCGACGATCCAGCCTTGGCGAGCGACCTCGCGGCGGCGTTCCCGGTCGAGATGCAGCGCGATTTCGCGGCTGCGATCGCCGATCACCAGCTGCGCCGCGAGATCATCGCGACCAAGCTCGCGAACCGCATCGTCAACCGCATGGGCGTCGTCCATCCCTTCGAACTCGTCGAGGAGGAAGGCTGTTCGCTGGGCGACGTCGCCGCGGCCTTCGTCGCGGTCGAGCGCCTGCTCGGCATGCACGACATCTGGATGTCGCTCGACACCGCGAAGATCGACGAGGCGATCCGCCTGTCGCTGTTCAGCCAGGCGGCGTCGGCGATGGCCTCGCAGATCGCCGACCTCCTGCGCGCGGCGCCGGGCAGCACGCATCCGGGCCCGCTCGTCGCGCGGCTCGAACCCGGGGTCGACCGCCTGATGGCGGGGGTCGACGGGCTCTTGAGCCCCTCGGTCAAGCGCCAGTGGGACATGCTGAGCCAGCAATTGCTCGACGCGGGCGCGCCCGAGGCGCTGGCCTCGTCGGTCGTCCGCCTGTTCAAGACCGACGGCGCGATCGGCATCGTCGACCTCGCCGAACGGCGCGGCGACGACGAGATCGCGGTGACGCACGCCTTCACCCATTTGGGAGAAGCCCTGGGGCTCGACTGGGCGCAGACGCTGGCGGCGCATATGAGCCCCGCCGATCCGTGGGAACGCCTGCTGGTCAACAGCCTCGCGCGCGATTTCCAGCAGATGCGGCTGACCTTCCTCGCCGGCCTGCCCGCGGGCGACCTCGACGCGGCGGTGACCAAGTGGCTCGCCGACAACGGCCCGCGCGTCGCGCAATTCCGCGCCACGGTCGACCGCGCGCGGACGATCCCGAACCCGAACGGCGCGATGCTCTCGCATATCGCCGGACAAGCGCGCGGGCTGCTGGGGCGGTAATCGGCGACGCCGCGGGCGATAAATAGGGACAGTCCCTATTTAATCGCGCGCACCGTTTCCGATCTGTCGGTCGATGAAATTAAATAGGGACTGTCCCTATTTATCGGGAGAGCTTCCTTGCCCTTTCAACCCCGCGTCGCGATCCTCGTTCCGGCGGCCGATTATTACGAGAAATGGCAGCCCGCCTTCGCGCGCAAGGCGCTCGCGCTGGCGGGTGCCGGGCTGGCGGTCGAGCAGCGCGTCTGGGGCGACCCCGGCGACCTCAGGGGCTTCGACCTCGTGCTGCCGCTCTTCTCCTGGGGCTATCAGCGCGACGTGCCGGCCTGGTACGCCTTGCTCGACCGGCTCGAGGCCGAGGCGCTGCCGGTGGTCAACCCCGTCGCGGTGCTGCGCTGGAACAGCGACAAGGCCTATCTCTCGCAGCTCGCGGCGAAAAGCGTCGCGGTGGTGCCGACCGTCGAGGTCGCGGCGCTCGATGACGCCAGGCTGGCCGACGCGCGTGCGCGGCTCGGGGCTGATGAGGTGGTGATAAAGCCCGCAATCTCGGGCGGCGCCGACGGCACGCACCGCATCGCGGCGGGCGCGGGCGTGCCCGCCGACGCGCTGGGGCAGAGGCGGCTGGTGCAGCCGCTGATGCCGGGGATTTTGACCGACGGCGAGTTCTCGCTCTTCTTCTTCGACGGCCAATTCAGCCACGCGATCGTCAAGCGCCCCGCGGCGGGCGATTTCCGCGTGCAGGAACAGTTCGGCGGCCGCGAGACCGCATGGGACGCGAGCGCCGAAGCGCAGGCGCTCGCCGCCGCGGCGCTGGCGGCGGCGCCCGCCCCGCCGGTCTATGCGCGCGTCGACATGGTCGGCGATGCGGCGGGCAAGCTGCACATCATGGAGCTCGAGCTGATCGAGCCGTCGCTGTTCCTGCACTTCGCCGCCGACAAGGGCGCGGCGTTCGGGAAAGCGGTGGCCGGGGCGATCAGCCGATAATCCTCCCTGTCGCGTAGCGATGGGGAGGTGGCAGCGGCGCCAGCCGCTGACGGAGGGGCAATGGTGCGACCGTCGCAAGGCCCCTCCACCATTCGCTCCGCGAACGGTCCCCCTCCCCATGGCTTCGCCACGGGGAGGATTAGCGCCCCCGCCACAACCATTGCCTTATCGCCGAGGTCAAATTCGGCGGATCCTCCGCTTCCATCCGTTCGACGTCGATGCGTGCGACCAGCGCGTTGATCGGCAGCGCCTGCCGCGCGGCTTCGGCTTCGAGTGCGTCCCAGAACACCGGCTCGAGGCTGATCGAGGTCGGGTGGCCGGCGATCGTCACCGAGCGTTTGACCGGGGGGTGATAGGGGGCGGCCATCGCGTGATCTTACCCCCGGCGCCCTTGAAGAGGTACGATTTATTTGGGGGTGACCGGGTTTCGGGCGGGGCCTAGATTATCGTCCGACGGACAAGGATCGAACCAAGTGACGACAGCCGGAATCCAGGCGCTCACCGAAAAGGAGAAGGAGACGCTGCGCCTGCTGGTCAGCGGCTATGACGCCAAGTCGATGGCGCGCCACCTGGGGCTGTCGGTGCACACGGTCAACGAACGGCTGCGCGACGCACGGCGCAAGATGGCGGTGTCGAGCAGCCGCGAGGCGGCGCGCCAGCTGCGCGAGATCGAGCATCGGGACCCCCAAATCCTCGGGGACAAGGTTTTGGGGGAAGCCGCGCCGGCCCCCGGCGTGGAACAGACGATGGCATCAGCCGAGGCGCGCCGCATGGGGCGGCGGCCCGGCTGGATAGCCGGAGGTTTGTTCATGTCCTTTGCTCTCGCCCTGCTCGCTTTCGCCTCGATGTCGGGGAGTGCCGATACTCCCGCCGCACCGCCCGCTACCGCCTCCGCCGAAAGCCCTTCGGTCGCGGCGGCGCGCGACTGGCTCGCGCTGGTCGACCGGGGCGACTGGAACGCCAGCTGGGAAGCGACCGGCCAGTCGTTCAAGGCGCTCAACACCGCCGAGACCTGGGCCCGCGTCGCGCGCCAGGTGCAGGGCCCGCTCGGCACAGTGAAGGCGCGCGTGCTGCTCGGCGAAGAGACCGTCCCCGCGCCGCCCTATGGCTATCAGATGGTCAAGTTCCGCACCGATTATGCGAACAAGCCGGGGGCGATCGAAACGCTGTCGCTGGTGCGCGAGGGCGGAAGCTGGCGCGTTGTCGGGGTGACGGTGGAGTAAGCCAAACGCCCCGCCCCTATTGCATCGTCATTCCCGCGAAGGCGGGAATCCAGCTTCTTGCTGGGCGAGCAGGGACGCGCGGACGGTCGACCCTAAGACCCTTTGCGTTCTTTGCGCCTTTGCGCGAACCAAATTATTTCGCGCGAAGACGCAAAGACACGAAGAAGGAAAAAGCGGGATCCCCGCTTTCGCGGGGATGACGAATAAAGGGTACGGGGAGGTCCGATCGGGCCTCCCTGCCTCCGTCAATACATGTGTTGACCACCATTGATGCTCATCGTGGAGCCCGTCACAAACCCCGCATCCTCGCTGCACAGGAACGCCACCCCGCGCGCGATCTCGTCGGCCTGACCCAGCCGCCCCACGGGAATCTTCGCGACAATCTTTTCCAGCACCGGCGCGGGGACCGCGGCGACCATGTCGGTGTCGATATAGCCCGGCGCGATCGCGTTGACCGTGACGCCCTTCTTGGCGCCTTCCTGCGCCAGCGCCTTGGTGAAGCCGTGGATGCCCGATTTCGCCGCGGCATAATTGACCTGGCCGTACTGCCCCGCCTGCCCGTTGATCGAGCCGATGTTGACGATGCGGCCCCAGCCGCGCTCGACCATGCCGCCGAAGGTCGCCTTCGCCATGTTGAAGCAGCCGCCGAGGTTGACGCGCATGACATCGTCCCAGTCGTCGTAGCTCATGCGGGCGAGGGTGCCGTCGCGAGTGATGCCGGCGTTGTTGACGACGATGTCGACGGGGCCGAATTCGGCGGCGATCGCCGCGCAATTGTCGAGGCACGCCTGATGGTCGCCGACGTCCCATTTGCGCGCGGCGATGCCGGTGCGCTCGCTGAACTCGCGCGCCTTGTCGTCGTTGCCCGCATAATTGGCGACGACGGTGACGCCCTGTTCCTTCAGCTTGAGGCTGATCGCCTCGCCGATACCGCGGCTGCCGCCGGTGACGATTGCTACGCGTGCCATATTCTATGCTCTCCCACAGGGCCGGTTTGCTCCTGATTAGGTCGCGCGGGAGTGCCTCGCAAGTTGACCGTTACGTCAAGCGCATAGCTATTTTCAGTTGCTGAGCTGGACGATCGGGCGGTCCCAGCGGCCGGCGGCGAGGTCGGCCTTGCGCAGCGTCAGCACCAGATGGTCGACGTCGCCGAAGATCCAGCTCATCAGCCCGCTGGTCGGCAGTTCGAGCAGGGTCGCGTGGCTTTCCTCGTCATAGTCGTGGACGTAGCGGAAGGGGATGTGGCCGATGCTGGGCATCTCGCGCGCCGCGAGCTCCTGTGCATAGGGTTCGAACACCGCGCGTGCCGCCTCCGACAGCGTCTCTGGGTCCGCGGCATAGGCGTGCTTGGCATGGTCGAACCAGATGCTGTGATAGTCGTGGACCCACAAGGGCGCGTCGGGATGATGCTGGGTCAGCGGCAGCGTCAGGCTCTCGATCAGCTCGGCGCCGGGGCGTTCCTGCGGGTCCTTCCTGCGCAGCACCTTGACCCACTCGATCGCTTGCAGCGCCTCCATCACCGCGGCCGAATCGGTCGCGGTAAAGGCCATTTTGGTGGCGCTTTCGCGGACGATCTCGATAATCTCCTCGGCGCGGAAGCGCGCGACATGGTTGGCGGCGCGCGCGGCGGCGGCGGCGGCCTGCAACTCCTGCAGCGCCGCGCGCATGTTGATCAGCCCCTCGCGGCCGAGCGGGTCCTTTTCGCCGTCGTCGTGCTTGATCAGCCGGCGCTCGACGCCGGCGAGCTGGGTGTCGATCGGCGAGGGGCCGTCGACCTCTTTCCAGTAACGGTCGATGCGCATCGCGAGGATGTCGACCATCGCGAGCATCGAAGGCCAGTCGAAGGGATGGAAGGCGGGATCGGCGATATCGTAGCCGAGGCGATAGAGGCGAAGCCCGGGACCGTCGCCGTCTTCGCCGTTCGCATCGCGCGGATCGGCCTCGCCCGGGCGCACCGCGACCAGGTCGACGGGCCATTCGGGAAAGGCGGCGCGCGCGAAGGGCATCAGGTCGCCGAAGCGCAGCCCGCCATAGGGCGCGAAGAAGCTGCCGCCGGGGTCGAGCGGGTGCGGCGGATCGACCGGCTCGCCCGCCGCATGGACATGGACCAACGCGGCGTCGCCGTCGCGCGGGTGGATGAACAGCGCGAGGCTGCCGCGGCGCGGGCCGAGCCCGTCCCAGATATCGGCGGGAAGGTCGGCACAGGCGATCTGCGCGATGAACTGGCCGGGGACCTCGCGGATCTGCGGCCAGTCCGCGCCGGGGTCGAGCCGCGGACGCCCGCCGAGCCAGCTGGTGCGCGCTTCGCCCGTGCGCGGCGGGATTTGCGGCGCGAGGCGCACCGCGACGGGCTCGCTGCAGCGGCGCTCGATCAGCTCGGCCTCGTGCTCGACCTCAGCGACCATCGATTCGAGCATCTGCGTGACCATCGCGCGGTCGGCCTCGGTCGGCTCGGCGGGCACGGGGGGCAGCGGTTCGCGCTCGTCGACGAGGATATCGGCTTGGGCCGGAGCGGGTGCCTCGAAGGCGGTTTCGGCCGCGGTTTCCAGCGGCGCGCGGCCGCTGACGCGCGCAAGCCGCGAGGCCGAGATTTCGACGGGCTCCTCGGCGATCCGCTCGCGCGCGCGGTCGCGGCGCGGCAGGCCGGGCATCCGGCTCTCGCGCGGCGCGCCGGGAACGCGCGCGGCTTTGGGCGCCTTGGGCAGCGCGGGGCCGCGGCGGCGCTGCCAGACGAAATAGACGATGAGCAGATAGGCGAGCGTACCGCCCCCCAGCATCAGCATCGCCGATTGCACCTGACTCATCGCGGACCTCCTGGAGACTCGCGGACCAGCCTAGGGGAATAGGTTAAACAGGAGGTAAGCGAACGCCCCGCTCAGGCCCAGCCCGCGAGTTCGCGGCGGATCAGCGCTTCGAGCATCGCAAGCCCCGGGGCGCTATCGTTCAGACAGGGGATATAGGCGAAATGCGTACCCCCCGCCGCTTCGAACTGTTCCTTGCCGCGGATCGCGAGTTCCTCGAGCGTTTCGAGGCAGTCGGCGGCGAAGCCCGGCGCGAAGATCGCGACTTTTTTGCCCGCGCCGCCCAGCCGCGCCAGCACCGCGTCGGTCGCGGGTTCGAGCCATTTCGCGCGCCCGAAGCGCGACTGGAAGGCGACCTCGACCGGGCGGCCGAGCGCTTCCGAAAGCAGGCGCGCGGTCTTCCGGCACTGGCAATGATAGGGGTCGCCGAGGTGCAGCGTCCGTTCGGGCATGCCGTGGAAGCTGGCGAGCAGCACGTCGGGGACGAAGTCGAGCGAGGCGAGGCCGGTCTCGACGGAGGATTTGAGCGCATCGACATAAGCGTCGTCGTCGGCATAGGGGGGCAGGAAGCGCAGGCTCGGCTGCCAGCGCAGCCCGGCGAGATGCGCATTGACCGCATCGGTCACCGTCGCGGTCGTCGCGCCGCAATATTGCGGATAGAGCGGCGCGACCAGGATGCGGCGGCAGCCCGCGGCGAACATCGCATCGAGCGTCGCGGCGATCGCCGGCCGACCATAACGCATCGCATGCGCGACGCGGATATCGTCGCCGAGCGCGGCCTGCAGCGCCGCCGCCTGGCGCCGCGTGATCGCGGCGAGCGGCGAGCCTTCGTCGGTCCACACCTGGCTGTACGCATGCGCCGACTTTTTCGGCCGCGTGGTCAGGATGATCCCGCGCAATATCGGCTGCCACAGGATTTGCGGGATTTCGACGACGCGGCGGTCGGACAGGAACTCGGCCAGATAGCGGCGCACCGACGGCGCGTCGGGCGCGTCGGGCGTGCCGAGGTTGACCAGCAGCACGCCGACGCGCGGCGGCGCAGTGGCGGGATGATCGGCGGGCCGGCTCATGCAAGCTCGGGGCTCAGCGGGATGCGGCGGATGCGGCGCCCGGTCGCGGCGTAGAGCGCGTTGGCGATCGCCGGGGCGACGACGGGCACCCCGATCTCGCCGAGCCCGCCGGGGTCGCGGTCGCTCTCGACGAATTCGACGACGATCTCGGGCGATTGCGCGAGCCGCGGCAGCCCGAGCTGGCCCAGCTTGCGCGCGGTCGCGACCCCGCCGGCATAGTCGGTGGTCGCGCCCACCGCGGCGGCGAGGCCGAAGATCAGCCCGCCCTCGACCTGCTGGCGCGCGATCGCCGGATTGACGAGCCGCCCCGCGTCGACGACCGCCACCAGTTGCTCGACCTGCAGTCCCCGGTCGCTCGGGCGCGCGGTCGCCATCAGCGCGATATGGCTGCCGCGCATGCTGTGGCACGCGAGCCCCTGTCCCGATCCCGAGAGCATGCCCTCCCACCCGCCGATGCTCGTCGCGGTGAGCAGGCAGCGCGCGAGCAGGGGCTGCTGCCCCAGCATCGCCATGCGATACGAGAGCGCGTCGAGTCCCGCCTTCGCCGCCATTTCGTCGACGAAACATTCGGTGAAAAAGGCGGTGTAGCTGTCGGCATTGCCGCGCCAGCGCCCGGTGGGCAGCCCGATGTCGGCGGGGCAATGATCGACCGCGAGGTGCGGGATGGCATAGACGCTCGCCGCGCCCTCGACCGCGGCGGCGTCGGACGCCCCCGCGGCGGCGCGCTGCGCGGCATCGGGGGCCTTGTGCTCGAAGAGGCGCTCGCGCACCTCGTGCGTCGTCGACGGCACCGCGATGCGCGCGACGAGTGCGTCGATGCCCCCCGCGGCGTTGAGCGTTGCGACCATGCGCGCGCGCGCCGGCGGGCGGGGGATGTCGCGCATGATCTCCTCGGCGCGCGACCAGGCGAGCTGGACGGGGCGGCCGATCGTGCGCGCGATCAGCGCCGCCTGCACCGCGACCTCGTGGTCGAGGCAGGCGTCGAACGAGCCCCCCGCCATCATCGGGAAGAGCGTGACGTCGTTTTCGGACAGCCCCGTCGCGGCGGCGATCGCGGCGCGGCACTGTCCGGGCGCCTGCGTCGCGGTCCAGACGCGCAGCCTCGCCCCGTCGGGCGCCGCGGTCGCGGTGCGCGTCTCGATCGGCGCGTGGAGCGCGGGGGCGACCGCATAGGTCGCGCCCAGGCTCGCGCGGCCCTCCATCGCCTCGCCGGGGTCGCCGCGCTTGACGATGCGGTGGCCGTCGGCCTTGAGCGCGGCCTTCAGCGCCTTGTCGATGCCGTCGGACGAGATCGGGGCGCCCGCGGTCTCGAACACGGGGGCGAATTTGTCGAGCGCGCGGTTCGCGGCCCACCAGTTGCGCGCGACCGCGGCGACCCAATGCGCCTGCTCGACGACATAGAGCATGCCCGGCGAGGCGAGCCCCGCCTTCTTGTCGATGCTCTTCAGCCGCGTCGCGCCGAGCGGTCCCTGGCGGATCGAGGCGAAGACCATGTCGGGCAGGCGGATGTCACCGGCATAGTTGGCCGACCCGTCGACCTTCGCGGGCAGGTCGAGCCGCGTCAGTTCCTGGCCATAGAGCGGGTCGGCGCTCGCGGCGCGATAGACGGGCTCGGCGGGCGGTTCGAGCAGCGCCGCGGCGGCGGCGACCTCGGCGAAGCGGAGCTTCTTTCGGCCGTGCGTCACGAAGCCGTTCGCCGTGTCGCACTCTTCCCAATCGGCGTCCCAGCGCCGCGCCGCCGCCATCATCAGCAGCGCGCGCGCCTGCGCCGCGGCGTCGCGGCACGGGCGCTCGAACATGCGCACCGACGAGGAATTGGCGGTCAGCATCACCGCGTGGCGCACCGCCCATTCGCGCCGCGCCCAGCTGCGCACGTCGGCGACCGCGTCGGGTACCATCGACCGCGGGGTGAAGGCCGCGCTATCCTCGTCCACCAAAAGCGTGTTGGTATAGAGCGGGCTGATCGGCGCGGTCTCGACGGCGATCGTGCGCCAGTCGGCGCCCAGCTCGTCGGCGATGATCTGCGGCAGCAGGGTGGTGACGCCCTGCCCCATCTCGCACTGCGGGACGATGACGCTGACATGGCCGTCGTCGCCGATCTTCAAAAACGCGTTGAAGATATGCTCGTCGGGTGCGGCGGTCAGGTTGGGCGCATAGTCGCGCGGCCAGAGGCTCCACGCCAGCGCCAGCCCCCCCGCGGCGGTCGCGCCGACGAGCAGCGAGCGGCGGCTGATGGGCGGCAGGCGCCGCTTCTTTTTATCGATGCTGTCGCGAATGCCCGCCATCGGGGATGCTGATAGGCGGGGCGAGTCGGCGAGGCAAAGGCTTATTAATCCTCCCTACGGCGAAGCCGTGGGGAGGGGGGCCATGCGAAGCATGGTGGAGGGGCGGCGGCGATTAACCTGCTTCGTCATTGCGACCCCGGCGAAAGCCGGGGGAAGCAATCCAGAGCTGGTTTGCGCTACTCTGGATTGCCGCGTCGCTTCGCTCCTCGCAATGACGGGATCACCACCCCCACGGCGCGGGCGGCGGCGGGCTCACCGAGCGGTTCCACGAAAAGCCCACCCGGAAGTGCCGCCCCTCGCGCCGCAACTCATAGGCGAAACCCAGCGGCGTCGCTTCCATCGCCCATATGTTCGTATTCGACACGCTGCGCCCGGTGCGCGTGAAGAGTGCGATCGATTCGGCGTCGACCGGGAATAGCTGCCGCGTCGCCGTCCCTTCGCTCGCCGTATCCCCGCCGTACATCGTCACCTCGTCGGGCGTGCCGTCGGCGTGGCGATGATCGTGCTTGAGGCGCAGGCCGGTTTCGGTGCGGGTCACGACCCAGGTGCGCGACCGGTCCCAGCCGCCTTTCGGGCCGAGCCCGTCGATGTGGAAGGGAATCTCGATCCGCTCGGGGGTACAGCGGCGGATGTGCATCACCATCGCCTTGCCCTGCATGTTCGCGTCCGCGGCGTCATTCGTCTCGATCCGCCCGGCATAGGCCTGCCCGCAGCGCGCGGTGAGCGCGGCGAAAAAGGCGTCCTGCGGGTCCGGCGGCGCGGGGGTGGCGGCGCAGGCGGTGAGGACGGCGACGGCGAGAAGGGGAAGGGCGTGTTTCATCGTGCCCTCATTGTCGGAAATCGGGGGCGAAATCCAGATATCGTCCGGTATCGGGTGGAAGCTGCCGCAGGCTATCATAATATTCGCGCAGAGGCGCAGAGGCCGCAGAGAGGATGATCTTTCTTCTCTGCGGCCTCTGCGCCTCTGCGCGAATAAATATGGCAGATGCGGTTCGGTCGCTTTCGGTCGTTAACTGGACAAGCCGACCTATAAATCCCGTTAGTGTCGAGCGAAGTCGAGACACGTGAAGGCTGGCGCTGCCCAAGCGTGTCTCGACTTCGCTCGACACTAACCGAACCAGGGGACGGTCTGGAAACCACCCCAAAACCGCCATCGGTGCGCGTTTGCGATCGATAGGATCGCCAAAATATTCGGCGTGAAATTCAGCGTTGTTCTGTCACCGCCGCAAACCGAGGCGCGGAATCTCGATCGCGGGGCAGCGATCCATCACCACGGTCAGCCCCGCCGCCTCGGCGCGCTTCGCCGCACCCTCGTCGATCACCCCGATCTGCAGCCACACCGCCTTCGCGCCATGCACGATCGCTTCGTCGACCGCGGCGCCGGCGGCATCGCTGCTGCGAAAGATGTCGACGATCTCGGCGGGCGGCTCGACATTGGCGAGGTTGGCGACCACCGGCGCGCCGTGGATCGTGCTGCCGGCGTGGCCGGGGTTCACCGCGATCACGTCATGGCCTTGGCCGACCAGGAAGGCGAGCACATGGTTCGAATCGCGCGCCGGGTTCGGCGAGGCGCCGACGACCGCGATGCGGCGCGGCTGGCCCAGCAACTCGCGGATTTCGCTGTCGTCGTTGATCGCCATGAGCCTCTCCTGAGATAAATGGGGGCTGCGCCTCCCTATTTTTTGTTCGCCGCGAGCCAGTCGGCGACCTTCGCCGCTATCGCGTGGAACGGCGCGCCCTGCGGATCGGTTCCGGCGGCGGGCGGCACACCGCCGTCGCTCGCGAGGCGGATGCCCATCGACAGCGGCACGCGGCCCAGGAAATCGAGCCCCATCACTTTCGCCGCGGCCTCGGCGCCGCCGCTGCCGAAGGGATCGCTGGTCTCGCCGCAATGCGGGCAGGCATAACCCGCCATATTCTCGACGAGGCCGATCAGCGGCACGTCGGCCTGCTCGAAGAAGGTGATCGCGCGCGTCGCGTCCATCAGCGCCAGGTCCTGCGGGGTCGAGATGATGATCGCTCCCGCAGGCTTGTGCTTCTGGATCATCGTCAGCTGGACGTCGCCGGTGCCGGGCGGCAGGTCGACGACCAACGTGTCGATGTCGCCCCAGCTCGCATCGACCAGCTGTTCGAGCGCGCGCCCCGCCATCGGGCCGCGCCACGCGATCGCCTGGCCGGGCGCCGCGATCTGCCCGGTCGAGAGCATCGGCACGCCATAGGCGTTGGGCACGGGGGCGAGCTTCGATCCGCGCGCCTCGGGCTTCACGCCCTCGCTGTCCATCAGCCGGGGCTGCGACGGGCCGTATATGTCGGCGTCGACCAGCCCGACCTTGACCCCGCGGCGCTGCAGCGCGACCGCGAGGTTCGCGGCGAGGGTCGACTTGCCGACCCCGCCCTTGCCGCTGCCCACCGCGATGATCGTGAGGCCCTTGCGCTCGGCGGTCATCGCGACGCGCACGCTGGTCACGCCGGGACGCGCGAGCAGCCCGGCGCGAATCTTTTCCTCGAGCGGTTGGCGCTCCTCCTCGGCGAGCCCGGTGACGTCGAGGACGATCGCGAGCGTGCCCTCGCCGTCGAGGAAGCGGAGGCCCGAGGTGCGACCGCCGCTGAGGTCGGTGGCGATGCTGGCGAGGGGAGCGGTGTCGGTCATGTCGGTGGCAGATAGGGTTGCGCGAACCGATTGCCAGCCATTTTCGTGCGCACCCCCTGTTAATCGCGCGGCTCGCCCCTATAAAAGCGATATGAGCAACGAGAATAGCGACGTTATGGGACGCCGCGCCCTTTCGGGTGTGCGGCATTTTTTGAGCCGGATCGCGACCGCGATGGCGAACAATCCCTGGGGCCCCAAGGGCGGCGACGACGGGAAAGGCGACGGCGGCAGCGGTGAGGGCGGCGGTAGGAAGCCCGGCCCGCGCAACCCGTGGGTCAGCCCCGATCCGGTCGACATCAACCGCGGCCGCAAGCCGCGCGGCCCCTCGGCGCTCGACGAACTGCTGCGCAAGGGTCGCGGCAGCTTCGGCGGCGGAGACGGTGGCAACGGCGGCGGCGGGCGCATGAACCTGCCCGATTCGGCGAAGCTCTGGAAATGGGGCGTGCTCGCGCTCATCGCGATCTGGGCGATCTTTTCCTCCTTCCACATCGTCCCCCCCGAAAAGGAGGGGGTGGTCGTCCGCCTGGGCAGCTATTCGCGCACCGTCGGTCCCGGGGTCAAACTCACCTGGCCCGCGCCGATCGAGACGATGCGCCTCGAGGACGTGCGCGCGATCCGCACCATGCCGATCGGTTCGCCCAACGCCACCGACGAGAATTTCGTGCTGACGCGCGACCAGAGCCTGGTCGACCTCGCCTATGAAGTGCGCTGGTCGGTGCGCGATCCCGAACTCTTCTTCTTCCAGCTCGCCGATCCGGAGGGCACGATCCGCGAGGTCGCCGAAACCTCGATGCGCGCCACCGTCGCCAATTTCGACCTCGTGTCGGCGATCGGCCCGGGACGCGTCGACATCGAGGCGCAGGTGCAGCAGCGCATGCAGGCGCTGCTCAACGAATATCGCGCCGGGGTGACGATCCAGGGCATCGCGATCCGCCAGGTCGATCCGCCGAGCGAGGTCGACGAGGCCTTCAAGGCCGTGACCGCCGCGCAGCAGCAGCGCGAATCGGCGATCAACGAGGCGCGCGCCTATGAGGCGCAGGTGCTCGAAGGCGCGCGCGGCCAGACCGCGGCGTTCGACAAGATCTACGAGCAGTATAAATTGTCGCCGCAGGTGACGCGCCAGCGGCTCTATTACGAGACGATGGAGCGCGTGCTGTCGAACGTCGACAAGACGATCGTCGAGGCGCGGGGGGTCACCCCCTATCTGCCGCTTCCCGAGGTGCAGCGCCGCATGCAGGAGCCCGCGGCCACGCCCGCCCCCGCTACGAAGGGAGGCCAGTGATGTTCGAGAATCTGACCCAGCGCCCGATGCGCCTGCTCATCGGCATCATCGTCCTGCTCGTCATCCTGTCGCAGTCGCTGGCGATCGTGCCCGAGGACAAGCAGGCGCTGATCCTGCGCTTCGGCGAGATCGAGCGCACGGTGAACCGCTACAAGCCCAATGAGGATTTCGGCCGGTCGGGCGCGGGCCTCGTGCTGCGCGTGCCCTTCACCGACGGCATCCAATATATCGACAAGCGCGTGCTCGGCGTGAACATGGAGCGCCAGCAGGTGCTCTCGACCGACCAGCAGCGGTTGCAGGTCGACGCCTTCGCGCGCTTCCGCATCACCAACCCGGTGCGCATGTACACCGCGATCCGCACCGAGGAGCGGCTGCAGCAGCAGCTGGCGACGATCCTCGGTTCGTCGCTGCGCAACGAGCTCGGCAAGCGCACCTTCGCGACCTTGCTGTCGCCCGAGCGCGGCGCGGTGATGGACAATATCCAGGTCGCCTTGAACCGCGAGGCGAACAAATATGGCGCCGAGGTCATCGACGTGCGGATCAAGCGCGCCGACCTGCCCGAGGGCGAGACGCTGCAGCTCGCGTTCAACCGCATGCGCACCGCGCGCCAGCAGGTCGCGACCGCGATCCGCGCCGAGGGGCAGAAGGAAGCGGCGATCATCCGCGGCGCCGCCGACGGCGAGGCCGCGCGCATCTATGCCGAAAGCTATGGCAAGGATCCCGAATTCTACGACTTCTGGCGCGCGATGCAGAGCTATGACCAGACCTTCCGGCCGACCAACGAGGGCGGAACGTCGATCATCCTGTCGCCCGACAATGAATATCTGCGCCGCTTCCGCGGCGACTGATCCCCGCGGCTGAACGGGGCCTGCAGGCGTCGTTCATGTTCAATCGCCGTTCAGCCGCGGCGAAGCAGACAACCGCCGCCGGGGTGAGCGTTTTTCGTGTACAGAAGAGGAATTTCGATCGTGCGTTATGTTTATGGCATCACTTCGGCTCTGCTGGCGGGTGGCACGGCGCTGGCGCTGGTCACCCAGTCCCCCGTCGGCGCGCAGGTCGCGCAGAATGAATCGAGCGAAATCGCCAAGGTCGTCCCCCGCTCGGGCGCGCCCGAAAGCTTCGCCGACCTCGTCGAGCAGCTCCAGCCCGCGGTGGTCAACATCTCGACCAAGCAGGAAGTGACCCTCGGCGTCCGCCTCAATCCCTTCGCGGGCACGCGCGAGCCGATCACGCAGGAACAGCAGGGCGGCGGCTCGGGCTTCCTGATCTCGGCCGACGGCTATATCGTCACCAACAACCATGTCATCTCGGGCGGCCCGCGCGGCGAGGCGGTGAACGAGGTCACGGTCACGCTCACCAACCGCAAGGAATATAAGGCGAAGATCGTCGGCCGCGACCCGGCGTCGGACCTCGCTTTGCTCAAGATCGAGGCGACCGGCCTGCCCTTCGTCAAATTCGCGACCGGCAGCGACGCGCGCGTCGGCGACTGGGTCGTCGCGATCGGCAATCCCCTGGGCCTCGGCTCGACGGTGACCGCGGGCATCATCTCGGCGGTGCAGCGCAACCTCGGCCAGGGCGGCGCCTACGACCGCTATATCCAGACCGATACCGCGATCAACCGCGGCAATTCGGGCGGTCCGCTGTTCGACCTGCAGGGCAATGTCGTCGGCATCAACAACATGCTGATCTCGCCCGTCGGCGCGAACATCGGCGTCAATTTCGCCATCCCCGCCGACGCCGCGATCCCGGTGATCGAGGCACTGCGCGCCGGCCAGGCGGTCGAGCGCGGTTACCTCGGCATCGGCATCACCCCGGTCGACGAGGATATGGCGGCGGCGCTCGGCCTGCCCAAGGACCGCGGCGAACGCATCGGCCGCATCGAACCCGGCGAGGCGGGCGACAAGGCGGGGCTGAAGCGCGGCGACGTCGTGACCAGGGTCAACGGCCAGGAAGTCACGCCGCAGCAGACGCTCTCCTACATCGTCGCGCGCGTCAAACCCGGCACGCGCATCCCGCTCGAGGTGATCCGCGACGGCAAGACGATGACGATCCAGGCGGTGGTCGGTAAGCGTCCGCCCGAGGAACAGCTCGCGGGTTCGACCTTCGACCCCGAGGACGAGGCCCCGACCGAAGATCCGGCGGGCGCCGCCGACGCCGCGATCCAGACCGAACTCGGCCTGACCGTGATGCCGCTGACCCCCGACATCGCCCGGTCGGTCGGCGTCGACGCATCGACCAAGGGCCTGGTGATCGCCGCCGCTTCGGGCACGAGCGACGCGGGCCGCAAGGGCATCCGCCGCGGCGACGTGATCCTGAGCGCGGGCAACGCCCGCACCCCGGTGACCACCGCCGACGCGCTGGCCAAGGTCGTCGCCGACACCAAGGCGGCGGGCCGCGACGCGGTGCTCGTCGAAATCCTGCGCCGCGGCGGCCCCTCGGCCGATGTCGCGCTGCGGTTGAAGAAATGATTTCTCTATCCCCTCCCGCTTGCGGGAGGGGAGCGAGGCTTACGAACTTGTTCGTTAGCCGCAGCGGGGTGGGCATTTGCCACGCCGCTGGCCCACCCCGCTGCGACTAACTCCGGCTGCCGCCGGAGCAAGTCTCGCTGCCCCTCCCGCAGGCGGGAGGGGTTTGAAAGTCTTTGCCCTTCGCGGTCATTGTTCCTATTATGTTCTCTCCACGAGTCGGGAGAGAGACGATGATCGGATATGTGACGCTGGGGACGCAGGATCTCGCCAAGGCGGCGGTCTTCTACGATGCCATCGCGGGCGAGCTCGAAACGCCGCGGATGATGGAATTCGACACCTTCATCGCCTGGGGCAAGCCGGGCGCCGCGGGGATCGGGCTCACCAAGCCCTTCGACGGCAATGTCGCGAGCGTCGGCAACGGCGTGATGGTCGCGCTCGAGGCGAAGGACAAGGACCAGGTCCACCGCCTCTACGACCTCGCGCTGGCGAACGGCGGCACCTGCGAAGGCCCTCCGGGACCGCGCGGCGAGGGTTTTTACGCGGGCTATTTTCGCGACCCCGACGGCAACAAGCTCAACGCCTTCATCATGGGGTGAAGCTTGGCTTCGTCCGGCGGCCGCCCCATATCGGTCCCACCGACAGGGAGGCCGGGCGATGGCGCGTGATTTCTACCAGCTGTTCGAGACCGCCGCGGGCGTCGCCGCGATCGGCTGGAACGGCGTGGGCGTCACCAGCTTTCGCCTGCCCGCGCCGGATGCGCGCGAAAGCGAGCGCTCGCTCCTGAACCGCCTGCCCGGCGCGGCGCGCGTCGCGCCGCCGCCCGAGGTGCGCGCGGTGATCGACATGGCTGTCCGCTATTTCGCGGGCGAGCGGATCGATTTCACCGGCGTCCCCGTCGACCCCGCGGTGCAGGACCCGGCCTTCGCCGGCATCTACCGCCTGGTGCGCGCGCTCGGCTGGGGTGAGACGACGACCTATGGCGCGGTCGCGCAGGCGCTCGGCCACGGCCCCGAATATGCGCGCGACGTCGGCCAGGCGATGGCGCGCAACCCCGTCCCCCTCATCGTCCCCTGCCACCGCGTCACCGCCGCCGGCGGCCGCATCGGCGGCTTCTCGGCCCCCGGCGGCGCGCAGTCGAAGGCGGCGATGCTGGAGCTCGAGGGCGTGGTGCCGGCGGCCGTGGCGCCGACGCAGCGCGGGTTCGAATTTTAGGCGGCGGTGCTTGCCCGGGGTGGTGGCAGGGCGCTTAGGGGTGGGAAGCTGCCGTTCATGGGCCGCGGCTTTCGCCGGGGACCACGAACGTCCGCTCCAACCCCAAAGCAGCCCCCCCCTCTTGCCGATTGCCTGTGCAATCGCCGCGTTCTAGACCTTGGGCGAATTGTGACCAGTGGAGGAAAACAGCGTGAGCGACGGCAGCACGGCCAGCGAAATCTATATCGGGCTCGGCGGCGGCGGGGCGGCGGACGGACCGCGCCAGTCGCTCGTCCTCAAGCGCGCGAACCGCCACGGGCTGATCGCGGGCGCGACCGGGACCGGCAAGACGGTGACGCTGCAGGGGCTCGCCGAGGGCTTCTCGGCGGTCGGCGTCCCGGTGTTCGTCGCCGACGTGAAGGGCGACCTTGCTGGCATGGCGATGGCGGGCAGCCCGACGTCGAAGATGCACGAGATTTTTGCAAAGCGCGCCGCCGAGATCGGCGATGCCGAATGGACGTACCGCGACAATCCGGTGATCTTCTGGGACCTGTTCGGCGAGCAGGGGCACCCCATCCGCACCACCATTTCCGAAATGGGCCCGCTGCTGCTCGCGCGGCTGATGGGGCTCAACGAGGTGCAGGAGGGCGTGCTCGCGATCGCCTTCCGCGTCGCCGACGAACAGAATCTGCTGCTGCTCGATTTGGGCGATCTGCAGGCGATGCTCGCCTGGTGCGCGCAGAATGCCGACGAGCTGACGGTCAAATATGGCAATGTGTCGAAGGCCACCGTCGGCACGATCCAGCGCCAGCTGCTGACGCTCGAAAGCCAGGGCGGCGACCATTTCTTCGGCGAGCCCGCGCTCGATATCCAGGACATGATCCGGCTCGACGACAATGGCCGCGGTTATGTCAACATCCTTGCCGCCGACAAACTGATGGCGAGCCCCAAGCTCTACGCGACCTTCCTCCTCTGGCTGCTCTCGGAGATGTTCGAGACGCTTCCCGAGGTCGGCGATCCCGACAAGCCCAAGCTCGTCTTCTTCTTCGACGAGGCGCATCTGCTGTTCGACGACGCGCCGCCCGCGCTCGCCGAGAAGATCGAGCAGGTCGTCCGCCTGATCCGCTCTAAGGGCGTCGGCGTCTATTTCGTCACGCAGAACCCGATCGACATTCCCGAGGATGTCGCGGGCCAGCTCGGCAACCGCGTCCAGCACGCGCTGCGCGCCTTCACCCCGCGCGACCAGAAGGCGGTCAAGGCCGCGGCCGACACCTTCCGCCCCAACCCCAAGGTCGATGTCGCGCGCGAGATCACCGAGCTCAAGGTCGGCGAGGCGCTCGTTTCGCTGCTCATGCCCGACGGCGCGCCGTCGCCGGTCGAGCGCACCCTGATCAAGCCGCCCTGCTCGCGCGCCGGGCCGCTCGACGCCAAGGAGCGCGCGATCATCAAGTCGATCTCGCCGGTCGAGGGCAAATACGACACCGCGGTCGACCGCGAGAGCGCCGAGGAACTGCTCGCCGCCAAGGCCGAGCAGGCGCAGGCCGCCGCGGTCGAGGCCAAGGCGCAGGAGGAGGCCGACAAACAGGCGGCGATCGCCGCCAAGGAAGAGGCGAAGCGCAAGGTCGCCGAGGAGAAGGTCCGGCTGCAACAGGAAAAGGCCGCGGCGCGCGAGGCCGCCAAGCCGAGCTTCGCCGAGAAGATGGTCGAATCGGCGGCGCGCTCGGCGGCGACCAACCTCGGGCGGCAGGTCGCGGGCAAGTTCGGCGGCCAGCTGATGCGCGGCATTTTGGGTAGCCTGTTTAAATGATATTCCCGTTCCTCCTTTCCGTCATCCCGGCCTTCGCCGGGATGACGTGAGGGGGACAGATGGCGGACGACGTCGCACTGATGGAGGCGAGCCTGATCGCCGTCGCCGATGCCGGCATCGATGTCCGCCTGCCCTTGTTCGAGCGCTTCTTCGCGGCCTTTCCCGAACGGCGGCCGAGCTTCATCTCGGTCGACGCCGCGTCGCGGCGGATGACCGACGAGACGCTGCAGATGATGGTCGGGCTGGCGTCGGGCGAGGCGTGGGTGTGGCCGCTCGTCGCCGAGCTGGTGTTCACCCACAGGAGCTACGGCGCGCTGCCGATCGAGGAATATGACGCCTTCATCGACATGACGGTCGCCGAGCTCGGCGCCGCGGCGGGCGAGGCGTGGAGCGACGCGACCGCCGCGGCCTGGGCGCGCAGCGCGGACGCGCTGAAGGCGATGATCCGCAAGGCACGCGCCAAATGGGCCGGTGCGATGCCCGCCGGCGCGCCGCAGCTTGCGGAATAACTTCCCTCGTTTCGTTCTTGTTCGTCATCCCCGCGAAGGCGGGGATCCAGCTTCTTGCGAAGCGGTCAGGCTGAAAGCCACGGATGATCCCAAAACCCTTCGCGTTCTTTGCGCCTTTGCGTGATTCAAATTTATCGCACGCAAAGGCGCAAAGAACGCAAAGAAGGAAAAAGCTGGATTCCCGCCTTCGCGGGGATGACGCGTAGGGGCAAAGGTGGTTGTTGCCCCCTCGACAACCCCGTCGAATCGCGGCAGCTTGGGTTTCATGACAAAACCGATATTGCCTGGAGAGGTAGCCGCCGCCGTCGTCGATCCCGTCGCTTACGGGCAATGGGACGGGCTGCACGAACAGCTCGCCTGGGCGCGCGCCAATGCGCCGCTGGCGGTGGCCGAAAATGTCGAGGTCGACCCCTTCTGGCTCGTCACCCGCCACGCCGACATCATGGCGATCAGCAAGGATCCGCAGCGCTTCGCCAGCGGCCTGCGCCCGACGGTGCTCACCAACCGCGACGGCGAGGCGATCGCCCGCGCCGCGACGCCGAACAACGACGGTCATCTGATCCGCTCGCTGGTCCAGATGGATGCGCCCGACCATATGAAATACCGCCTGCTCACCCAGAGCTGGTTCATGCCCAAGAATTTGAAGATCGTCGAAGACCGCATCCGGACGCTGGCCCGCGAGACCGTCGATGCGATGCTCGCCGCGGGCCCCGAATGCGATTTCGCCCGCGACGTCGCGGCGCATTATCCGCTGCGCGTGATCATGGACATTTTGGGCGTGCCGCCCGAGGACGAGCCGCGCATGCTGATGCTCACGCAGCAGCTGTTCGGATCGACCGACCCCGACCTCAACCGCAGCCGCGAGGCGATCACCAGCGCCGAACAGGCGATCGCGATGCTCCATTATGTCATCGCCGATTTCGAAAATTATTTCGGCGCGCTTACCGCGGACCGCCGCGCCAATCCGCGCGAGGACATCGCGACGGTGATCGCCAATGCGACGATCGACGGCGGGCAAATCCCCGACCGCGAGCTCGCGGGCTATTATATGATCATCGCGACCGCCGGGCACGACACGACCAGCGCGTCGACCGCGGGCGCGATCATGGAGCTGGCGAAGGACCCCGCGCTGTTCGAACGCTTCCGAGCCGCCGACAGCGACAAGGCGGGGCTGATCGAGGAAGCGATCCGCTGGACCACCCCGGTGCAGCATTTCATGCGCAGCGCCAGGGAGGACGTCGAGATCGGCGGGCAGCAGGTCCGCGCCGGCGACTGGCTGATGCTCAACTATGTCTCGGCGAACCGCGACGAGGGGATATTCGACACGCCCTTCGCCTTCGACCCCGACCGGCCGAAGAACCAGCAGCTCGCTTTCGGCTTCGGCGCGCATGTGTGCCTCGGCCAGCATCTGGCGCGGATGGAGATGCGGATTATGATGGAGGAACTGCTGCCGCGGATCAAAAGCCTCGAACTGACGGGCGAGCCGGCGCGGGTACAGTCGGTGTTCGTCGGCGGGCTGAAGCGGCTGCCGATCCGGTTCGAGGCGGCGTAGGGCGACGGTCGGGGCGCGGCGCGCCATCCGCATTTTCCGCTTTGCGCCAGCCCCGCACCATGCCAAGGCTGCGCCCGGGTCGATATCGGGGGAAACCATGAAATATCCGACCCTTGCCGCCGCTCTCCTTTTCGCCGCCGCCGCTGCGCCCGCGGCCCATGCGATGACGATCGACGCCGACGAGCGCGAGCTTTACGACAACAGCATCCAGTGCATGGCCTTTTTCGGGATCATGGCCGGACTCGGCAGCGAAGGCGCGGCCGAGGATCCGAAGATGGTCGAATCGGGGACGAAATTCCTGGCGATCGCGACGGTGCTCGCCGACGAGGACGACGCGCAGATCAGGACCGACTTCGACGCCCAGATGAACCGCTTTGCGCGGATCGCCGAAAAGGCCGACGACCCCGCGATGGTCAAGGAGGTCAAGGATATCGACGAGAATTGCAAATTTCTCGAAACGCTCGTCGACGCGATGCTCGAGGGGTCGAGCTAGGCCTTTTCGCCGGGAAAGAAGCGCGCGACGACCTCGCTCGCGAGGCGCGCGGGACGCAGCGTCTCGGCATCGATGCAGCACCAGCTCGACTTGACCTCGGCCAGCACTTCCTCGCCGCGCTTGATGATCGTCTCGTAAAAGGCGCGCGCGCCCTGCACCTTTTCGAGGATCACCGTCGCGATGACCTGGTCGTCGAGGAAGGCGGGGCGGCGATAGGTGATCTCGTGCTTCAGCGCGACCCACAGATGCGCCGCGACCGCGTCGGGCGGCGCGATGTGGCGCCAGTGCGACAGCACCGCGTCCTGCACCCAGCTCAGATAATGGGCGTTGTTGACGTGCCCCATGAAGTCGATCGCGTCGGCGCCGACGGCGATGGCGTGATCGTGCGGGAGCGAGGCCTTGGTCATATCGTTGACACTAATGTCAACAAAGTGTGACGGGAAGATGAAAATTGGTGCGCCGCCCCCGGAATCATCTGGCGAAATCATCTGTCGTTTCGATCCAATACCGCGCCCCGCCGCCGGGAGACACTCCGCTGGTGCCGACTCGACGGAGAGCCTCGGCAAAATGGGGGGCATCATGGCGAATCCCGAAACCTATATCCTCGATCTGAATGGCAAGACGCGGCCGCCGCGCAGTTCGCTCGCGGAAACGGTGGTCCACGACATCGACTGGTTCAACGCCAACCGCGCGAGCAAAAGGCGCTTCGATCCCGTGTTGGGGATCAAGGGCGTGGTGATCCATGCGACGGCGGGCAGCACCTCGGGCGGCGCGCTGCAGCACTGGCGCACCGCGGCGAATGCGTCGGCGCACTGGATCGTCCCCGCCGAGCGCGAGGCCGAGCATGGCCGCAAGGTCATCGCTTCGGTCTATGAAGCGCGTGCGGCGCGGCACGTGCGCGACGACAAGTCGAACCGGGCGATCAACGGCGGCGCGGCGCTGATCAACCACTGGACGCTGGGGATCGAGATCGTGAACCGGCAGGACCTCGACGATTACACCGATCCCTATTCGGACTGGCAGGTGCAGGCGACCGCCGACATCGTGCGCTATTGCTGGGCGAAATATCCCAATCTGCGCTGGGTCTTCTCGCACGCCTCGGTCGATCCCCGCCGCCGCGCCGACCCGGGCAAGCAATTCCCCTGGACGAAATTCGCGGGGCTGGTCACTGCGGCGACCGCGCCGCCGGCACCGCTGCCGCTGGTGAACCCGGTCCCCGACGACGACGAGATGGCCGACGACAGCCGCCAGCCCTGCTGCGGCTAAGCCGAACTGCGGTCCCTAGCCGCGCCCGCGATAGGGCGCGACGCCCTGGTCGGGGAGCCACAGCCCCGCGGGCGGTGCGCCCGATTGCCAGAAGACGTCGATCGGAATGCCGCCGCGCGGATACCAGTAGCCGCCGATGCGCAGCCATTTGGGCTGCATCTCGTCGAACAGGCGGCGGCCGATGCCGACGGTGCAATCTTCGTGGAAGCCGGCATGGTTGCGAAAGCTGCCGAGGAAGAGCTTGAGGCTCTTCGATTCGACGATCGTGTCGCCGGGGGCATAATCGATCACCAGATGCGCGAAATCGGGCTGGCCGGTCACCGGGCACAGCGAGGTGAACTCGGGCGCGGCGAAGCGTACGAGATAGAGCTCGCCCGCGCGCGGGTTGGGCACATAGTCGAGCTGCGCCGCCTCCGGTGAGGCAGGCAGTTCGCTCGATTGGCCGAGATGTTTGGGCGCGAGCGGCAGGGGGGTGGAATCGGACATGAAATCCCTCTAGGGACGCGCGCGGCCGCTGTCATCCGTCGACTCTCCACGATTGGGCGGGGCGCGCGCCATTCAGCGCCAATTCAGCGGATGAGGCGCGAAAGGCACGATCGGGATCGTACGGATAGAATGACGCACAGGCATTTCGGGATGACGGGCAGCGCGCGGGCGGTGCTGGCGTTCGCGCTGGCGGCGGGGCTCACCATGCCCGTCGGCGCGCAAGAGGCCGAGACCCCTGCGCCCGCGCCGCCGCGCTCGATCGACTTCCGCCTGCCCCCCGCGGCCGAGAATGACGGCCGTGCGCCCGGCGTGCAGGGACCGTCGAACAACGGCATCGCGCCGACCGGCCCGAACGACACGCGCCCGACGCCCGCGCCCACACCCGCGCCGCCGCGCGTCGCGCCGACCCAGCCGCAGGTGCAACCGCAACCCGCCGCGCCGACGACCACGCGTCCGGCCGCGACCCCTGCGACGCCGCGCGATCCGGCCGCCGCCGCGCCGCGCGCTGCAGCGCCGACCGATGACGCCGCGTCCACCGATACGCTCCCGACGGCGTCCGACGCGGCCCCCGGGCTGAGCCTGCCGTCTGCGACGACGACCAGCGATCCGCTGGCCGACGATGCGTCGGTGGTCGATGCCGCCGCCGCCGCGCCCGCGCCCGACCGGGGCATGCCGGTCTGGACCTGGCTGCTCGCGCTGCTCGCGGCGGCGGGCGCCGGCTACTGGTATTGGCGCCGCCGTCCGGTGGTCGCCGATGGCCCGTCGGTCGAGCCCGTTCCGCAAGCGCCCCCGCCGCCGCGCCCGGTTCCCGCGCCCCAGCCCACGCCGCGCGCCGTTACGCCGCCGCCTGCCCCGCAGCCGCAGCCCGTAGCGCCCGCACGCCAGCCGGTGCTCGAAGGCGCCGTCGCAGGCCAGCGCGCACCCTCGCCGCTCGTCACCCGCCCCGCCGCCGAGCGCCGTGCCATCGTATCGATCGCGCTCGACGTCGTGTCGATCCGCATGACCCCCGAGCATGTCGTCGTCGGCTTCGCGCTCGACCTTGCCAACCAGGGGTCGGCCGATGCGACCGGGCTGATGGTACGCATCGCGCTCAACCAGGGATCGGCGATGCCCGAGCCCGTGCTCGCGCGTTTCTTCGACGGCGCGGGCGGCAGCGTGCTGCGCGACGATATGGAGATCAAGGTCGGTGCGGGCGAATCGCTCACGACCGAGGCGATGTTGCCGCGCGCGATCGTCGAGCCGCTGATGATCGGCGGCAAGCCGATGCTGGTCCCGGTGATGGCCTTCGACGTCACCTATCATTGGGAAAGCGACGACCCCGACGCCTTCGGCCAGAACGCCGGCAGCTTTGTGCTCGGCCGCGAACAGGGGGCGAGCGGCAGCGAGAAGCTCGCGCCGCTCCCGCTCGACCGCCCGTCCTACGCGGTCGACCGCCCCGGTTCGCGCGCGACCGCGGTGCGCCGCACCCAATAGAGGCGTCACGCGCGCGTCACGCTTTTCTGTTGCAGTGCAGCATCTGCTCGGGCAGGACACCGCGGCGCTTGAAAAGGCGCCGGTGGGGGCATAGGCTTGCCGTCCCCGGAAAGAGCAGGTTGGCTGGCGAGGGGACAGGCACAGGTCCGCCGCCGGGTCGTAACAGGAGCATGACATGGACGCCTTGGTCTCAACCGACTGGCTGGAACGCGAACTGGGGGCATCGGACCTGCGGGTCGTCGATGCGACGAAATTCCTGGAGGCCGACCGCGACGCGCGGGGCGAATATGAAGCGGGCCACATCCCCGGCGCGGTGTTCATGGACCTGGCCGAGCTGACCGACGCGAACAGCAGCATCGACAATATGGCCCCCCCGGCCGAGAAATTCGCGAGCCGCATGCAGTCGCTGGGCCTCGGCGACGGCAGCCGCATCGTGCTCTATGACGACAGCCCGCTGAAGAGCGCGGCGCGCGCCTGGTGGCTCTTGAAGCTGTTCGGTGCGCACGACGTCGCGCTGCTCGACGGCGGGCTCGCCAAGTGGAAGGCCGAGGGCCGCCCGCTCGAAATGGGCAAGCAGACGCTCCGCCACCGCCACTTCACCGTGTGGCGCGACGCCAAGGCGGTGCGCACCAAGGACGAAGTGCTCGCGAATGTGGACAGCGGCGCCGAGCAGCTGGTCGACGCGCGCTCGTCGGCGCGCTTCACCGGCGAAGAGCGCGACCCGCGCCCCGGCGTCGCGCCGGGCCATATCCCGGGGTCGAAGAGCCTGCCCTATGGCGAGCTGTTCAACGCCGACGGCACCTGGAAGCGTGGCGACGATCTCAAGGCGGCGTTCGACGCCGCGGGGGTCGACCTCGACAAGCCGCTGGTCACCACCTGCGGCAGCGGCATGACCGCGACCGTCGTCGCCTTCGGCGCGCACCTGCTCGGCAAGGACGATGTCGCGGTCTACGACGGCAGCTGGACCGAATGGGGCGCCGATCCGGCGACGCCGAAGGCGACCGGCGCGGCGTAACCCGTCCGCGCGGGCATGGCTCCGCGCGCAGCGCCATTTTCGTTTCGCGCAAAGACGCAAAGGCGCAAAGAGGTCGCTCCCTCTTTGCGCCTTTGCGTCTTTGCGCGAAACCTTCTCGAAACCGGCCGCGGTTTGGTGACCGGCGGTCGCGTTTTTGACTCGCACAAAGCCACGAAGCCACAAAGGGGAGCAGCCAGTGCGCGTCGCTTCCGGCGGCAACCATCTTTGTGGCTTCGTGCGAGATATTTTAGAAGCTCGCTGGGGGCAGTCGCAAGCGCGGCTTTGGGACTGCGCTGCTTTTTCTTGCTTGCCCGCTCCCGCTGCGCCGCGTTAATCCAGCGCTATCGGGGCGAGGCAACCTCCCGGTCAGGCATCCGCCCAAGCGTTGCTTTTTCACCCGGCTCTGCCGGCTGGAGAAGCGTGACCGATGACCGAATCTTCCCCTCCCTTAATCCCCAGTTTTGCCGAAGCGGTGCGCGCCTATGCGCGGATCGGCTGTTTGAGTTTCGGCGGCCCCGCGGGGCAGATCGCGCTGATGCACCGCGAATTCGTCGACGAGCGGCGCTGGGTCGACGAGGCGACCTTCCTCCACGCGCTCAATTTCTGCCACCTGTTGCCCGGACCCGAGGCGCAGCAGCTCGCGACGTGGATCGGCTGGCGGCTGCACGGGCTGCGCGGCGGGCTGGTCGCGGGGCTGCTGTTCATCATCCCCGGCGCGCTGGTCATGCTCGGCCTGTCGGCGCTCTATGTGATGGCGACGGGGGTCGACTGGTTTGCGGCGCTGTTTCTCGGGATCAAGGCTGCGGTGCTCGCGATCGTCGTGCAGGCGCTGCTCAGGATCGCGGGGCGGGCGCTCAAGACGCCACTCCAGCGAGGGATAGCGGTCGCGTCCTTTGTCGCCATTGCAATCCTGACCCTGCCCTTCCCGGTCGTGATCCTCGGCGCGCTGCTTGTCGGCTGGGCGGCGGGGCGCTGGCGGCCCGAGTGGCTGAAGCTCGCGCCCGCCGCGGCGACGCCGGCCCCGCCTGCGCGGTCGGCGTGGCGGCAGAGCCTCTCGGCGGTGCTCGGCTGGGGCGCAATCTGGGCGGCCCCGATGCTGCTGATCCTCGTCACGCTCGGCAAACAGCATGTGCTCTGGGACATCGGGGTCTTTTTCTCGCAGCTCGCGGTGGTGACCTTCGGCGGCGCCTATGCGGTGCTCGCCTATATGGCGCAGGAGGCGGTGTCGGGTTACGGCTGGCTGCGGCCGGGCGAGATGGCCGACGGGCTGGGACTCGCCGAGACCACGCCGGGGCCGCTGATCCTGGTCACGCAATTCGTCGGCTTCCTCGCGGCCTATCGCGACGCGGCGCCCTTCACACCCTTCGTCGCGGCGTTGCTCGGCGCGGGTCTGACTCTCTGGGTGACCTTTGCGCCCTGTTTCCTGTGGATCTTCGCCTTTGCGCCGTGGATCGACCGGCTCGAGCGCGCCGCGGGGCTGAAGGGCGCGCTGGCGGCGGTGACCGCGGCGGTCGTCGGCGTGATCGCCAACCTGTCCTTGTGGTTCGCGCTGCACGTGCTGTTCCGGCGGCTCGAACCGAGTGGCTGGGGTTTCGAGGTGCCGGTGTGGGCGTCGGTCGACTGGGCCGCGGTGCTGCTCGCGCTGCTCGCGGCGCTGCTGCTGTTCCGCCTCAAGCTGGGGATCATCCCGATGCTCGCGATCTGTTCGGTCTTGGGCCTGTTGATCGGGCCGGGCGGGGCCCTGCTGGCGTTCGTTTGAAAACCCGCCCGTAGCGCCATTTTGACTCACGCAAAGGCGCAAAGGCGAAAAGATTTTGGCGCGGAGCAGCGCCCGTGGACCTGAACTCTTCGCGCCTTTGCGCCTTTGCGTGAGATGAGGAATGGCCCGCTGCGCGGGCAGGAGCATGCCCGCCACTGGATTTTGCGCCCCGCGCCGCTAACAGGGGCGCATGAGCAAAAGCGACGACGACAGCCTCCGCCCGGCGACAAAATTGGTGCAGGGCGGGCGGCGGCCCGAGTGGACCGGCGACCCGCGGCTGGGCGGCAGCATCGTCAATCCGCCGGTGTGGCGCGCCTCGACGATCCTCTATGACAGCATCGCCGACCTGAAGGCGCGCGGGCATGCGACGCACGACAAGCTCTATTACGGCCGCCGCGGGACGCCGACGGTGTGGGCGCTCGCCGATGCGCTGACCGACATGGAGCCGGGCGCCGAAGGGACCTTGCTCTATCCCTCGGGCGTCGCGGCCAATTCGGCGGGCATGCTCGCGCTGCTCGCGCCGGGCGATCATCTGCTGATGGTCGACAGCGCCTATGAGCCGACGCGCGCCTTCTGCAACGGCATGCTGGCGCGGATGGGCGTGCGCACGACCTATTATGACCCGCTGGTCGGGGCGAGGATCGCCGACCTGATCACCCCCGAGACGAAGCTGATCTTCCTCGAATCGCCGGGCAGCCTGACCTTCGAAGTGCAGGATATTCCCGCGATCACCGCGGTCGCGCACGAACGCGGCGTGCTGACGATGCTCGACAACACCTGGGCGACGCCCTTGCTCTTTCCCGCGCTGGCGCACGGCGTCGACGTGACGATGATGAGCCTCACCAAATATATCGGCGGGCACAGCGACGCGATGATGGGGTCGCTGACCGCGACGCGCGCGGTGTGGCCGAAGCTGCGCAGCGCGGCGTACCAGCTCGGGCAGGCGGTCTCGCCCGACGATTGTGCGCTGATGCTGCGCGGGCTCCGGACGCTCGACGTGCGGATGGCGCGGCACCAGGCGAGCGCGATTGCGGTCGCCAAATGGCTGGCGGCAAGGCCCGAGGTCGGACGCGTGCTGCACCCGGCGCTTCCCGGCGATCCCGGCCATGAAATCTGGACGCGCGACTTCGGCGGTGCGAGCGGGCTGTTCGGCTTCACGCTGAAGGGCGCCGACGAGGCGGGGCGGACGCGCTTCATCGAGGCGCTGGCGCATTTCGGCATCGGTTTCAGCTGGGGCGGCTATGAAAGCCTGGTCGTGCCGAGCAATCCGGCGGATATCCGAACGGCCGTGACTTGGGGCGACCCCGACCCGCTGCTGCGGCTGTCGATCGGGCTCGAGGATCCCGCCGACCTGATCGCCGATCTTGCGCGCGGTTTCGCCGCGCTGGGCGCGGCATGAGCGTCAAGGCCGACCTGCGCGAGGGCGCCGAGGGCGTCGCCGCGTCGATGCAGGCGATCGGCATCGACGTCGGCCAGTATCGGCTGTCGCTGTACAGCGTGGCGTCGACGATCGTCGTGGGCGTGCTGCTCTATGTCGGCGTGAAGCTCAGCATGCGCGCGATCAAATGGCTGCTGCGGCGCAACACGCAGATCGACGACACCCAGCGCATCTTGACCGAGAAGCTCATCGCGATCGCATTGTTCGTGTTTGCGATGCTGTTCGGCATCGACCTGCTCGGCATCGATCTCACCGCGCTCGCGGTCTTTTCGGGCGCCGCGGGCCTCGCGATCGGCTTCGGGCTGCAGAAGACCGTCGGCAATCTGATCGCGGGGATCATCCTGCTGATGGACCGCTCGATCAAGCCGGGCGACGTGATCGTCGTCGGCGACGGCAGCAGCATGGGCGGATCGGCGACGCTCAATGGCATGCCCAATGTCGGGCGCGTCGCCAAGATCGGGGTGCGCGCGGTCAGCGTCGTGACGCGCGACGGCAAGAAGCACCTCATCCCGAACGAACTCTTGATGACGCAGCCCGTCGAGAATTGGAGCTATTCGAGCCGCGACGTCCGCGTGCGGATGCGCGTGCCGGTGGCGTATGACTGCGACCTGCGCGCAGCACAGGCGATCATGGTCGACGTCGCGAAGGCGAATCCGCGCATCCTGACCGATCCCGAGCCGGTGGTGTGGATCACGGCGTTCGGCGAACGCGCGGTCGAGCACGAACTCCGCTACTGGATCTCCGACCCCGAGGCGGGGCTGGGCAATATCCAGGGCGAGGTGTTCCTGGGGATCTGGGACCGCTTCAAGGACGCGGGGATCAGGATTCCCTATCCGCGGACCGATGTTCGGGTGTTGGCGGACGAGGGCGCATCCGAGAATAAATAGCGTCGCCCCCGCCTTCGCGGGGGCGACGTTTTAATCAGAACCCCACCTTCTTCGCGCGTTCGACGCATTCGACGATGATGCGCTTGGCTTCCTCGACGTCGCCCCAGCCGTTGAGCTTCGCCCATTTGCCGGGTTCGAGGTCCTTATAGTGGGTGAAGAAATGCTCGATCTGCTGAAGCACGATCGGCGGCATCTGGGTGTAGCTCGCGACGTCGGCATAATAAGGGAAGGTCTTGTTGACCGGCACGCAGAGCAATTTCTCGTCGCCGCCGGCATCGTCTTCCATCAAAAGCACGCCGATCGGGCGGCACTTCACCACCGCGCCCGCGACGATCGGCGAGCGCGCGACGACGAGGGCGTCGAGCGGGTCGCCGTCCTCGCCCAGCGTGTGCGGCACGAAGCCGTAGTTGGCGGGATAGCGCATCGGGGTGTGCAGGAAGCGGTCGACGAAGAGCGCGCCCGACGCCTTGTCGAACTCATACTTCACCGGCTCGCCGCCGATCGGCACTTCGATCAGCACGTTCAGGCTGTCGGGCGGGCTGTCGCCGGCCGGGATCAGGTCGATGCGCATGGGAGATGCAGTCCTTTATCTATTGATTCGCGCGCGCCTTAGCCCTCGCGGGCGCAGCGCGGAACCCCTCGCTTCACAGGAATGCGAGTTAAAGTGCGCGTTTCGCCGCCAGCAGCTGGTCGAACCAGTCGGGCCCGGTGCCGGTCTTCTCCAGATACGGCCAGCGCAGCCCGCCGCGATAGTCGATCTCGACGGTGCGATAGCGGCCGCCGCGTTCGACAAGCAATTTCACCGGCGTCTTGCCGTCGGTCGCGGCGCGGATCGCGGCCTCGATGCGCTCGCGGCTGTAGGTCACGCCGTCGACCGCGACGATCTTGGTCCCGTTGACGATGTCGGCCTTGAAGGCGGGCCCGTCCCACAAAATGCTGCCCGCGACGCCGTCCTTGTCGATGACGAGGCCCAGGCTGTGGGTCAGGTCGGCGTTCTTCGCGCGCGACATGCGGTCGCGGTCATAGACATTGGGCGCGTCGCGCCAGACGAGGCGGTAGCCGGCGGCCTCGATGCCGCCCGTCGGCGCGGGACGGCCGGGCGCCTGCATGCGGTCGCGCAGGAATTTCGCCCAGTCGTATGGATGCACCGCGTTCAGCGCCGCGACGACATCGTCGAAATCATAAGTGTCCTGCCCCCAGTCGCCTTCGCGCCCGCCGAAGAAGGCCTTGGCGAAATCGTCGAGGCTCTTCGCATTATTGGTTGCTTGCCGGATCAGCATGTCGGCCTCGAGCCACATCAGCCCGCCCTCGTTGTAATAATCCTCGGTACGCGTCGCGCTGGGGAAGGCGCGCGCCTTGCGCGCCGCGATGATCGGGTCGAGCGTCGTATCCTCGACCGAGCGCCAGGCGCGTCCCGCCTGCACGGTGTAGAAGCCCGCGTTGGTCGCCCATTCGGCGAGGATCATCTCCTTCGACTGCATGCCCGAGCGGCCCGCGAGGACGAGGTCCCAATAGCTGGTCTGCCCCTCATAGACCCACAGCAGATTATCCTGCATCGGGGTGCGATAATCGGGGGTCCAGAGCTTGTCGGGACGGCGGTATTTGCCGTTCCAGCTGTGCACCAGCTCGTGCGGGAGCAGCCCGCGCTCGCTGTCGTTGTCGTCCCATTTGGTGAAATAATCGGGGTTGCGGCTGTTTTCGCTCGAGCGGTGATGCTCGAGCCCGATGCCGCCGAGCTCGTCCGACAGCGCGAGCAGGAAGTCGTAGCGGTCGAAATGGCGCACCCCGAACAGCGCGACGGCTTCGGCGACGAGCGCGGCGTGGCGCGCGATATGGTCGGGGCTGGCGGCGAGATATTTCTCCTCATCCGCGACGACATTGAGCGTCACGCCGTTGCCGAGCGCCCATTGGCGGAACCAGCGCCCCGCGAACATCGGGCTGTCGACGAGGTTTTCATAGCTGGTGACGCCGAAGCTGTAGCGGTTGCCCGAAACCTTGAGCCCGTCGAGCGCCGCGGCACCGGTCCAGCCCTCGGGCAGCAGGGCTTCGAGCTGCACCGGGATCTGGCGGGTGAAATATCCCGCGGGATAGAGGCTGACCTGCTCCCATTGCAGGTTCATCATCGCGGGGGTGACGACGACGCGGCCCTCCGCCGTGCGCGTCGGCGACAGGAAGTCGAAGGCGATGTCGATGCTCTTCACGCCGGCGGGAACGTCGATGTCGAAGGCGTAGACGTCGGTCGGCTGGCGCGTCCAGCTTAGCGGCTTGCCGCCGGCCGAGGCCTTGAACCCCGCAACCTCGGCGATCGCGCCGCGCGGCGCATGCTTGCCGGGCAGCCACTCGGGATAGAGCAGGGTAAATTTGCCGGCCTTGGTGACCGGGATCGTCTGGCGGACGTGGAAGATGCCGCGCGCGAAGTCGGTGGCGTCGACGCGTAGCTGCATCGTCCCCGGATAGGGGCGGTCGGCGGGCAGCGGAATGGTCAGCGGCTGGACCACGGGCTCGGGGCGGCTGTTGCCCTCCTGCGCATGCGCGGGGGCGGTGAAAGCGATCAGGGCGGCTGCGACGAACGGTGCTTTTTTCATGGCGGCTCTTTGCCGCGAATCGCCGGGGAGGTCCAGCCGCGGCACTGCAAGCGCGCTTTGCCTTTCGACCAAAAGCGACTAGACGCCGCCGCCATGAGCAAGGACAAATCCGCCAAGATCGCGACGCCGCAGCCGGTTCGGGGCACGCAGGACATGCTCGGCGACTTCGCCGACCGCTTTAGCCATGTCGTCGACACCTTCGACCGCGTGCGGCGGCTCTACGGCTACAAGCGCATCGAGGTGCCGGTGATCGAGCCGACCGCGGTGTTCGCGCGCTCGCTCGGCGAAACCACCGACGTCGTGTCGAAGGAAATGTATTCGTTCGACGATCGCGGCGGTGAGTCGATCACGCTGCGCCCCGAATTCACCGCGGGCATCGCGCGCGCCTATGTCACGGGCGGCTGGCAGCAGTTCGCGCCGCTCAAGGTGGCGACGCACGGGCCGCTGTTCCGCTACGAGCGGCCGCAGAAGGGGCGCTATCGCCAATTCCACCAGCTCGACGCCGAGGTGCTCGGCAGCGACAGCCCGCTCGCCGACGCCGAATTGCTCGTCTTCGCCGACCAGCTCTTGAAGGAACTCGGGATCGCCGCAGGGGTGACGCTCACGCTCAACACGCTGGGCGATGCGGAAAGCCGCGATGCCTGGCGCACCGCGCTCGTCGATCATTTCGAGGCGCACCGCGGGAGCTTGAGCGAAGACAGCCTTGCGCGGCTCGACAAGAATCCGATGCGCATCCTCGACAGCAAGGACCCGCGCGACCGCCCGATCGCCGACAGCGCGCCCGATATCGACGCGTTTCTGACGAGCGAAGCGCAGGACTTTTTCGGCGCGGTCACGTCCGGCCTCGACGCCGCGGGGGTCGCGTGGGAGCGCAATGCGCGGCTCGTGCGCGGGCTCGACTATTATCGCCACACCGCGTTCGAATTCGTCACCGACCGCCTCGGCGCGCAGGGCACGGTGCTCGGCGGCGGGCGCTACGACGGGCTGATCGAAGCGCTGGGCGGGCCGCCGACCGCGGCCGTCGGCTGGGCGGCGGGGATCGAGCGGCTGGCGATGCTGCTTTCCGACGACGTGATCGACACGCGGCTCGACGCGGTGATCGCGCTCGAGGACGACGCGCGGCTCGCGCTGGCGATGCAGGCGCTGACGGCGCTGCGCGGTGCCGGCCGCTCGGCCGAGATCGTCGCGACGGGGTCACCGCGCAAGCGTTTCGACAAGGCCGCAAAGATTCCGGCGCACGCGCTGGTGTCGGTCGGCACGCGCGACGACGCGCCGCACATCAATGTGCGCGGCGACGGCGAGCGGGCGAAGGCGGTCGAGGCGATCGTTCGCACGCTCTGATGACCTCCGTTTCCGCCCGTCAGATCGACGCCATCATCGAACGCCACGCCGCCTTGCAGGCGCGCATGGCGACGGGCGATATGGCGCCCGCCGACTTCGTCGCGGCGTCGAAGGAGTTCGCCGAACTCGAACCCGTCGCCAAGGCCGCGGCCGAAGTGGTGCGGCTGCGCGGCGAGGTCGTCGCGCTGAACGAGATGCTCGCCGACCCCGAGATGAAGGCGATGGCGGCGGAGGAACTGCTCGCCGTCGAGGACGCGCTGCCCGCCGCCGAGCACGACCTCGCGGTCAAATTGCTGCCCAAGGACGTCGCCGACGAGCGCGCCGCGATGCTCGAAATCCGCGCCGGCACCGGCGGCGACGAGGCGGCGCTGTTCGCGGGCGACCTGCTCCGCATGTACAGCCGCTACGCCGACGGGCAGGGCTGGAAGGTCGAGATCATCTCGGCGAACGAGGCCGAGGTCGGCGGCTACAAGGAAGTCGTCGCGAGCGTCGCGGGGCAGGGCGTCTTCGCCAAGCTCAAATTCGAGAGCGGGGTGCACCGCGTCCAACGCGTGCCGGTGACCGAGAGCGGCGGGCGCATCCACACCAGCGCCGCGACCGTCGCGGTGCTGCCCGAGGCCGAGGAAGTCGATGTCGCGATCAACGATGCCGACCTCAAGATCGATATCTACCGCGCGAGCGGAGCGGGCGGCCAGCACGTCAACACCACCGATTCGGCGATCCGCATCACGCATATCCCGACCGGCCTCGTCGTGATCCAGCAGGACCAGCGCAGCCAGCACAAGAACCGCGCCAAGGCGATGCAGGTGCTGCGCGCGCGGCTCTACGACCTCGAGCGCGAGAAGATCCACAGCGCCGAGGCGTCGGCGCGCAAGTCGATGGTCGGCTCGGGCGACCGCTCGGAGCGCATCCGCACCTATAATTTCCCGCAGGGGCGCGTGACCGACCACCGCATCAACCTGACGCTCCATCGCCTGCCCGAAATATTGGAAGGCGCGATGGACGAGCTGATCGACGCGCTGATCGCCGAGGATCAGGCGCAGCGGCTGGCGGGGCTGGGTGACTGACACGCCGATCTTCGCGGGCGTGGCGGAATCGCTGCGCACTGCGGCCAATCTGCTCGGCGCGACCAGCGACACGCCGCGGCTCGATGCCGAACTGCTGATGGCGCATGCGCTGGGGGTCGAGCGGCAGGCTTTGCTGCTCGATCCGGCGCGGTTCGAAGTGCCCGAGATATACGCCAATCTGATCGCGCGACGGATGGCGCATGAGCCCATCGCCTATATCCTCGGCTATCGCGATTTCTGGACCTTGCGGATCGAGGTCGGGGCGGGGGTGCTGATCCCGCGCCCGGACAGCGAGACGCTGGTGGAGGCGTGTCTCGACTACGGTCGCGAACGCGGCGCAGGCTGGCCGAAGCGCGTGCTGGACCTCGGCACCGGGCCGGGTACCCTGCTGCTCGCGGTGCTGAGCGAATTTCCCGCGGCCAGCGGCGTCGGCGTCGATGCGTCTGAGTTCGCGCTCGCCTATGCGCGCGACAATGCCGAGGCGCTGGGCATCGCGGCGCGCACCGAGTTCCTGTCGGGCGACTGGGGCGCCGGGATCGACGGTCCCTTCGACCTCATCCTCTGCAACCCGCCCTATATCGCCGACAGCGAACAACTGATGCGCGACGTCGCCGATCACGAACCGGCCGAGGCTTTGTTCGCGGGCGCCGACGGGCTCGCCGACTATCGCCGCATCATCCCCGACCTGCCGCGCCTGCTCGCTCCCGATGGCATCGCGGTGCTTGAAATCGGCGCGAGCCAGCATATCTCGGTACGCGAACTCGCCGAAGCGGCGGGTTTCGACGTCGCTTGCCGCCAGGACCTCGGCGGCCGCGACCGCGCTCTCATCCTGTCCCGTTCGCGGCGCTGACCCGCAATAATTTGCTTGGTTTCGCGCCGAAAGCGGGGTAGGGGCGTGGGTACAGGCCTGATCAGGGTCCCTTTGGCGATGCGGAGCATCGATACTGGTCCGGCGGGTCTGCTTCCCATTTACGATGCTGGTGCGGGACGAATGTCCCGGGCGAGCGGTAACAGGAAGAACCGCGCAAGGGAGCGCGGGCACGACGCGCAAGGGCGCGGTCGGCCAAAAGGGGTTGGCATAGCTAAGAGCTTATTTCGACAGGATGTCTCAGTTGAACATGAACAACCGTCAGGGCGGTCGCCGTCGCGGCCGCAACAACAATAACAACAATAATAACCGCTCGGGATCGGGCGGCGGCCGCGGTGGGGTCGACCAGGCCAACCGCATCGACAGCCGGGCCCGCGGCAACGCGGTCCAGATGATCGAGAAATACAAGAATCTCGCCCGCGACGCCCAGCTTTCGGGCGACCGCGTGCAGACCGAATATTATCTGCAGTTCGCCGACCATTATTTCCGCGTGCACAGCGATTTCCGCGCGCGCCAGGAAGAGCGCAACGGCGGCCAGCAGGATCGCCCCGACCGCCAGCGCGAAGTGCGCGGGGTCGAGGATTTCGACGCGCACGACGACACCGACCTCGACGAGGGCCGGGACGAGCAGGACGAGGGTCGCGAGGACAATCGCGGCGAGCGGAATGATCGCAGCGACCGGGGCGAGCGCGACAATCGCGAGCGCAATGAGCGTGGCGACCGCAACGACCGCGGCGATCGTAATCCGAACCGCGGCAACCGCCGCGACGAGAATGACGACAATCGCGGCAATCGCCAGCGCCCCGAGCGCGTCGAAGCCGAACCGCGCGCCGAGCGCGAAGAGGAAGCCGCGGTCGAGGAAGCGCCCAAGCCCGCGCGCGCTGCGCGCCGTTCGCCGCGCCGTCCGCGCGACGAGGACGAGGGCAATGGCGGGATCGACAGCGCCGTGCTGCCCCCCGCGATCGGCCGTCCCGCGCCCGAACCCGCCGCCGAAGCCGATGCAGCCGGCGACGAAGCACCCGCGCCCAAGGCACGCCGCACCCGCCGCACGCTCGCCCCGCGCGGCGCCGGCGTCGAGGCCGCCGAATAGGCCTAGCCAAGCGGTACGACATGACATAGCCTCTCCCCCACAACCATGTGGGGGAGAGCGATTATGCGCGCTTTGGCAAGGGCTTGGCAGAAGAAGGCTTGGCTTTTGGGGGCCGCCGCCGTCCCCCTTCTGGCACCTCCCGCTTCGGCGCAGGACGAACTCGGCGGCACCGCGCAGGGCGACGTCGCGGTCACCATCTACAACAATGGCCAGTCGCTGGTGCAGGACGACCGCCAGCTCGCGGTCAGCGCCGGGCGCAACCGCATCGAATTTCCCGACGTCTCGGCGCGCATTCGGCCCGAGACGGTGACCTTGTCGGGCGGCGGGCTCGCGATCGTCGAGCAGAATTTCGACTTCGACCTGCTCACCCCCGACAAGCTCATGGACAAGGCGGTCGGCCAGTCGATCACGCTCGTGCGCACCAACCCCGCGACCGGCGCCGAACGCAGCGAACGCGCCAAGGTCCTCGCGGCGAACGGCGGCATCGTGCTCCAGATCGGCGAGCGGATCGAGGTGCTGCGCGACGACGGCCTGCCGGTGCGCGCGGTGTTCGACCGGCTTCCCCCGAACCTGCGCGCGCGTCCGACGCTGTCGGTGACCGTGCAGGCCGAAAATGCCGGCACCGTCCCCGCACGCCTCTCCTACCTCACGCCGAACCTCGGCTGGACCGCCGACTATGTCGCTTTGTTCGACGCCGCCAAGGGCGCGATGGACATGCAGGGGTGGGTGACGCTCACCAACTCGACCGGCACGACCTTCACCAACGCGCGCACCTTGCTGGTCGCCGGCAGCCCGGGCGGCGGGGGCGGCTTTTCGCGGATGAACGCCTCGCTCGACGAAGCGGGGACCGAGAGCAACCAGCGCGAGCGGCTCGGCGACTATTATCTCTATCCGCTCGCCGAGCGAACGACGATCGCCAATGCGCAGCAGAAGCAGGTGAGCTTCCTCGACGTGAAGGGCGCGCCCGCGCGTTCGACCTATGAATATGTCAACGGCTGGCTCGGTGCGAGCACCGACCCGATCAGCGCGGCGAGCGTGTTGCGCTTTTCCACGTCCGCCAACGGCGGGCTCGGCGACCAGCTGCCCGCGGGGACGATCCGCGTCTATATGCGCGATGCGCGCGGCGACCCGCAGTTCATCGGCGAGAACCAGATCGGCCACACCCCGATGGGCTCGGCGATGACGCTGCGCACCGGCGACGCCTTCGACGTCAAGGTGCAGACCACCGTCGTCTCGCGTACGCGCAAGAGCGATTCGCGCTGGGTGACCAAGATGCGCTATGTCGTGACCAACGCGCGGCCGGGGCCGGTGACGGTCGACCTCGCGCAGTCGGGCCTGTGGGGCGACGTGCGGATCACCGAGGAAAGCCTCAAGAGCAACCGCGTCTCGGCCGACCGCGTCGAATGGGCGGTGCCGGTGTCCGCGAACGGCAAGACCGAAGTCACCGCCACCTTCGATTCGCGCTACTGAGGCGCGGCCTATGCGCTGGGCGCGCCTGATCCCGGCCTTGCTGGCGCTGCTCGCGCCGCTGTCGCTGGCGGCGCAGACCGCCGCGCGCCTGCCCGCCGCGCCGCCGCGGCCCGAGGCGCCGGTGGTGGTGTCGTCGGTGCTGCAGGACGTCGCGGTCACCGTCTATCGCGCGCCCTTCCGCGGCGCGGGGCCGATCAATCCCCAATGGCCGCAGGGTTTTGCGCTGGTCACCGAGACGCGCAAGGTGACCTTGCCCGCGGGGAGTGCGGTGCTGCGCTTCGAGGGCGTGTCCGAGGGGCTGCTGCCCGAGACCGCGGTGGTGTCGGGCCTGCCCGACGGGGTGCGCGAGAAGAATCGCGACGCGCGATTGCTGTCGCCCGCGGGGCTGGTCGATGCGTATCTCAAGCGCAGCGTCACGCTCCGCCGCACCGACCGCAAGACAGGCAAGGTGCGCGAGCAGAATGCGATCATCCAGGCGGGACCGAACGGCGGCGTGATCCTCCAGACCCCCGAGGGCTTCGAGGCGCTCGGCTGTTCGGGGCTGCCCGAGCGCATGCTCTACAGCCGCGTGCCCAAGGATCTGTCGGCGAAACCGACGCTGTCGATCCTGGTCGAATCGAGCCGCGCGCGCACCGTGACGCTCCAGCTCGTCTATCTTTCCGAAGGTTTCGACTGGGCCGCCAACTATGTCGTCGACCGCGCCGAGGGCGGCGCGGCGCTGGGCATGACCGGCTGGATCACCGTCGCCAATGGCGGGGTGACGAGCTTTCCGAACGCGCAGCTCAACGTGATCGCCGGACGGCTCAACAAGGGCTATCGCGCACCATTGCCGCGCACCCCGCCGGGGGCGCTGCGGCTGCAATGCTGGCCGATGGACATCACCAGCACGCACCCCTTCTGGGAGCTGCCGCCGATCGTCGAGGTCGCGCAGGATTATGCCGAGGAGGTGATGGTGACGGGCAGCCGGCTGGGGCGCGTCGCGC
>NZ_LNSB01000033.1 GCF_001468285.1 Sphingopyxis sp. HIX
CCATGCCCCCCTTCCACCACCTCCTCGCCAACAACCTCGTCGCCAACATCGTCAATTTCACGGTGTGGTTCGCGCTGACCTTCTGGATCTTTCTCGAAACGCGGTCGGTGTTCGCGACGGGGATGATCGCGGGGATCTTCCTGGTGCTCACCGCGTCGCTCGCGATCTGGTTCGGCAGCCTCGTCGACCATCATCGCAAGCGCGAAGTCATGATCGCCTCGAGCATCGCCTCGCTCGCGCTCTACGGCGCCGCGCTCGGCGCGCTGATGCTCGTCCCCGCGATCCGCACCGCCGACACCGCGCAGCCCGCGCTCTGGCTGTTCGTGCTGCTGACGATGCTCGGCGCGATCGCCGGCAATATCCGCAACATCGCGCTGCCGACGATCGTCACCCTGCTGATCCCCGAGGACCGGCGCGACAGGGCGAACGGGCTCGTCGGCATGGTCACCGGCGTCGGTTTCCTCACCACCTCGGCGATCAGCGGTTTCCTCGTCGCCTGGGGCGGGATGGTCGCGACCTTGGGCTTCGCGATGATCCTCTCGCTGGCGGCCGCGGTCCATCTGCTCTTCGTCCATATCGACGAGCCGCGCCCCGAAACCGACACCGACACCCCACGCCGCGTCGATCTCGCGGGCACGATCCGCCTCGTCGCAGGGATTTCGGGGCTGTTCGCGCTGATCTTCTTCTCGGCGTTCAACAATCTGCTCGGCGGCGTGTTCATGGCGCTGATGGACGCCTATGGCCTGTCGCTGATGCCCGTCGAGCAATGGGGGCTGCTGTGGGCCTTCGTCTCCTGCGCCTTCATCCTCAGCGGCGCACTCATCGCGCGCACCGGGCTTGGCGCCAATCCGGTCCGCACCTTGCTGCTGGTCAACTTCATCGTCTGGTCGGTCGCCGCGGTGTTCACCATCCAGTCGTCGATCCCGCTGCTGGCGATCGGCTGCTTCATCTGGCTCTTCCTCGGCCCCTATGCCGAGGCCGCCGAGCATACGACGCTGCAGAAGGTCGTACCCTTCGAGCGGCAGGGCCGCGTCTTCGGCTTCGCGCAGGCGGTCGAGCAGGCCGCGGCGCCGGTCACCGCCTTCGTCATCGCGCCGCTGACGCAGTTCGTCTTCGTCCCGCTGATGACCGACGGTGCGGGCGCCGACGCGATCGGCGGCTGGTACGGCCGCGGCGCCGAGCGCGGCATCGCGATCGTCTTCACGCTGACCGGCCTGCTCGGCGTGCTCGCGACGATCCTCGCCTTCCGCTCGCGCGCCTATCGCCAGATTTCGGCGATCTACGCCGCGCGCAGCGGCGAGCCGGCGGCCGAAACCGCGGCGTAATGCCCGGTCAGCGCTTCACCTTCGCCTTCACCTCCAGCTCGGCGATCCGCCGCTCCAGATAAGCGCGATCGTCGCTCGAAGGCGTCGCGCGCGCATAGGCGGCGTCGAGCCGCGTCAGGTCGCCCGCCTCGACACGTACCTGCGCCTGCGCGCTCGTGCTGAGTCCGCTGGTGCGCAGCGCATTATCGACATTGGCGAGCCGCGTCTTGTTGTCGAGCACCACCGGATTGCTGCCGTAACTGGTGTCGCCCACCCGCGCGTCGAGCGCATCGAGCCGCGCGTCGAGGTCGTCGCGCTCGCTGGCGCTGATCCCGTCGCGCGCATAGGTCGCCTCTGCCGTGATCAGCGCGGCATAGTCGGTCTTGAGCCGCGTGCCCGCGGTGCGCGTCAGCCGGCGCGCGCTGACTTGCGCGTCGACGCGGCGCGTGAATTCGGCCTTGCCGTCGGCGACCGCCAGCGTGTCGGGCTCGCGCGTGTCGGCATAGCCACCCTCGGACAGGGCCTGCGTCAGCGTGCCATATTTGTCGCCGAGTTCGGTGCGCTCGGCGGTGGTGAAGCGCCCGTCGGCGCCGTAGCGCGTCTCGAGCGCGACCAGCTCGTCATATTCGGACTTCATCCGCGTGCCATTGGCCTGCGTCAGCGTGCCCGCGCGGACGTCGCTGTCGATCCGCGTGTGGAATTGCGTGCGATTGGTGTTGAGGGGCTTGCGGCCCACCGCCCACTGGCCTTCGATCGAGGTCGAGGTGCCCAGCCGGTCGCCGAACAGCGACCCCAATATGTCGCCCACCCGGACCTTCTGCTTTTCGGTCGATGGCTGCGTATCGCTCTGCGCCGACACCGGCGCGGCGGAAAGCAGCAGGGCGCTCATGCCCAGCGCGGCGAGGTTTTTGGTCCTGATCATCGGAAGATCTCCTCTCAGACCCCCGTCGCCGAAACGCCGCAACACCGCGCCGGGTTGCACGGGCGCCGACGGCGCGAAAAACACGCCCTCACGCAAACGGGCATTGCCTCTTCGGTTTTCTTCCGCAACCATTCGCCCGAAACACAATGACGAAGGGAGACGATGCCGGTGGCCATGCTTAAGGGAATCCGGATCGTCGACCTGACCACGGTCATCTTCGGCCCCTATGCGACGCAGATGCTCGCCGATCTCGGCGCCGAGGTGATCAAGGTCGAGGCGCCGGGGCTCGGCGACATTTCGCGCTACCTCGGCAACGGCATTCCCGACCCGACGATGGGGTCGGTCCACCTGACGGTCAATCGCGGCAAAAGATCGATCGCGCTCGACCTGAAGCAACCCGACGATGCTGCGGTGCTGCGCGAGCTGATCGCGACCGCCGACGTCTTTTTCCACAATGTCCGCGGCAAGGCGATCGCGCGATTGGGCTTCGATTATGAGGGCTGCCGGGCGATCAAGCCCGACATCGTCTATGTCCATGGCACCGGCTTCGGGCAGGACGGGCCCTATGCCGACCTCCAGGCCTATGACGACGTCATCCAGGCCGCGACGGGCACCACCAGCCTGCTCCCGCGCGTCGACGGCGACCCGCGCCCGCGCTATTTGCCTTCGCTGATCGCGGACAAGGTGGCGGGCCAATATGGCGCGCAGGCGATCCTCGCGGCGCTGATCCACAAATTGCGCACCGGCGAGGGCCAGGCGGTCGAAGTGTCGATGTTCGAATGCTTCACCAGCTTCATGATGGTCGAGCACCTCCGCGACGACACGCTCGACCCGCCGATCGGCCCCGCGGGTTATCCGCGCCAGCTCGACCCGACGCGCCAGCCCTTCCCGACGAGCGACGGCTATCTCGCGATCGTCCCCTACACACCCGAATCGACCGCGCGGCTGCTCGGGCTGCTCGGCTGCGCCGAACTGCTCACGACGCCGGAATTCGAAGCGGCGAAGGCGAAAGCGCAGCATATGCCGCTCGTCTACACCGCGATCGCCGAGCGCACGCCGGCGCGCTCGACCGCCGAATGGCTCGCGCTGTTCGCCCAGAACGACATTCCGGCGATGTCGGTGCGCGACCTGCAGGACATCCGCGAGGACCCGCACCTCGCCCAAACGGGCTTCTTCCGCCACCGCGTCCATCCCGACGTCGGCGGCTTTTACGAGATGCAGCCGCCGGTGAAATATGGCGCGGCGCCGGTGCGCGACATCGGCTTCGCGCCGCGGATCGACGGCGACGGCGAAGCGATCCGCGCCGAACTCGCGGCACGGCGCGGGTGAATTTGGGCAATTGCATATCGGCGCGCGATCCCTAGCATCGCGGCCAAACAAAGGGGGGAGCGATATGACGCCGAACATCCTCGCACCGGGCGCGGTGCTGATCCTGTGGACGCTGGTGATGCTGGTGTGGACCGCGGTGACGCGTTTCCGCGCGCTCGCCAAGTCGGGGATCGACCTCAAGGCCGCGCCGCCAGGCGGCCGCGGCGGTGACCTCGAGGGCATATTGCCGCCGCTCACCAACTGGAAATCGCACAATTATACGCATCTGCTCGAACAGCCGACGCTCTTCTACGCGGTGATCCTGATCCTGCACGCGGTCGGCGGCTATCCCGCCTATGTCGTGTGGATCGCCTGGGCCTATGTCGTGCTGCGCGTGATCCACAGCTTCTGGCAGTCGATGGTCAACCGCATCCCGGTGCGCTTCGCGATCTTCGGGCTGTCGACGATATGCCTGTTGGCGCTGGCGCTGCTCGCGGTGATCGCAACTCTGGGTTGAGGGGGAGAAGAATATGGAAACCAACGCTATATTGGGGCCGGTCGCGACGCTCGCGCTGTGGTCGATGGTGATGTGGGTGTGGATGTACGCGACGCGCATCCCCGCGATGAGCCGCGCCAAGATCGACGCCGCCAAGATGGTCGGCGGCACCGGCAAGAATCTCGACGACGTGCTGCCGCCCGAGGTCCAGTGGAAGGCGCATAATTACAACCATCTGATGGAGCAGCCGACGGTCTTCTACGCCGTCGCGCTGGCGCTCGCGATCGGCGGTATGGGCGGCGGGCTCAACACGCAGATTGCCTGGGCCTATGTGGTGCTGCGCATCCTGCACAGCCTGGTGCAGGTGACGGTCAACCGCGTGATGTGGCGTTTCGCGATCTTCGCGCTGGCGAGCCTCGCGCTGCTGGCGCTGTGCGTGCACGCCTTCATGGGGTTCGTGCTGCATTGATCTGGCATCCCCTCCCACCTGCGGGAGGGGAGCTTCAGCGCGAAAACCGTCCCGCCAGCTCGACATGCGTCGACCAGCGGAACTGCCCGACCGGCTGCACCCAGTCGAGCCTGTACCCGCCCGCAACCAATATCTTCGCGTCGCGCGCAAAGCTCGCAGGGTTGCAGCTGACATAGGCGATCGCCGGCACGCTCGCCGCCGCCAGTTCCTTGACCTGCTCCTCGGCTCCCGCGCGCGGCGGATCGAGGATCACGGCGCCGAAGCGGTTCAGCTCGGCCGGGACCAGCGGCCGCCGGAACAGGTCGCGATGCTCGGTCGCGACCAGCGCCCGCGCGCGGTTCGCCGCTCCCATCAGCGCCGCGATCGCATCGCGCGCGCCCTCGGCCGCATAGACTTTCCGCCCCGCCTGCACCGACAATGCGAAGGTGCCGACCCCGGCGAACAGGTCGGCGACCACGCCCGCGTCGCCGATCGCCCGCGTCACCGCGTCGATCAGCGCGTCCTGTCCGATAACCGTCGGCTGCAGGAAGGCGAAGACCGGCACCTCGACCGCGATGCCGCCGAAACGCACCGTCGGCGGATCGGGCTGCCACAGGGTCTCGGGCCCGTCGCCCTGGTCGATGACGAAGCGCGCGAGCCGGTGCGCGCCCGCGAAATCCTGCAGCGCCATCGCGGCGTCGAGCCCCTCGGCCTTCACCCCCTCCAGCACCAGTTCGACGCCTTGGTCGAGCATCTGCAGCTTGACCTTCACCGGCCGCCGCTGCGGCGCGATCAGCCCCAGCAATTCGCGCACCGGCTCGACCAGCGCGAACAGTTCGGGCAGCAGCAGCGGGCACATGCGCATGTCGACGATCTGGTTGCTCTGCGCCGCATTGAAGCCGATCGCGACCTGCCGCCCCGTGCGCAGCGCCGTCAGCGCTGCGCGGCGGCGGCTGTGCGGCGGCGACAGCAGCGCGGGGAGCACCTCGTCGGCGTTCACCCCCTGCCCCTCGAGCCCGCCGATCACGCGGTCGCGGACATAGTCGGCGAGCGCCGCCTCGGCGACATGCTGCAACTGGCACCCGCCGCATTTGCCGAAATGGCGGCACGGCGGTTCGGCGCGGTTCGGCCCTGGAATGAGGATGCCATCGGGACGCACGCGGTCGCCCGGCGCGGCGCCCGCGACATGGCGGCCGTCGTCGGTGACGCCGTCGCCGCGCGCGGCGATGCGGGTGATCAGGGCGGTTTCGCTCACATCAGTCTTTCAGCAGGTCGTCGGCCACCAGATCGTCGGCGACGAGGCCGGCGCCAATAGCCTGCGCGCGCGCAATATGCCAGCCCACCGCGGCAACCGCCGCTTCGAAGGCATCGCCCGCGCGCGCGAGCATCGCCCCGCACGCCCCCGCGAGGACGTCGCCGGTCCCTGCGGTGGCGAGCCAGGGGCTGCCCGGCCAGGCCGCCGCAACGCGTCCGTCGGGCGCGGCGATGACGGTGTCGGCGCCCTTGTAGATCACCACCGCGCCGGCATCGGCGGCAGCAGCCTTCGTGCGGTCGATCTTGCTGCCTTCGAGCCCCGGAAAGGCCTTGGCGAATTCCCCTTCGTGCGGGGTCAGGATCGTCGGCACCGCCCCGCCGAGCGTCCGCAGGCGCGGCAGCGCCGCGGCAATCGCGGCGGCATCGAGCACCAGCGACTTGCCCGCATCGAGCGCTGCCGCAACATCGCCCTCCAGATCGTCGCCAGCCGGATAGCCCGGCCCCACGACCACCGCACCCACGCGCGCATCGCCCAGCCGCTCGCCGTACCGGCCGGCCTCTTCGGCAATGATGGCATCGAGAGGCGCGCTTTCGGCGCCGCTGAGCACCACATAGCCCGCTCCACTGCGCAGTGCCGCCGCGGCGGTCAGCCGGGCCGCTCCGGGCATCGGTCCCGAGCGCACCAGCACCATCCCGCGATTGAACTTGTGCGCGGTCGCCCCCGGCGCCGCGACTGCGGATTTCGGCGCGGTGCGCATCGCCCGGTCCGCCGCGATCCCGATCGGCGCCAGCGACACGCGCCCGCACTGCGCCGCAGCCGGCAGCAGCACATGCGCCGGCTTGAGCGCCCCCAGCGCCAAGGTCACATCCGCGGGCAGCGGCGGCGCCCAAACCTGCGCGCCGTCGCCATCGACCCCGCTTGGCACATCGACCGCGAGCACCCGTCGCCCGGCAAAGCGCCGCAATATCGTCGCGAGCTCGTCGCCGACCGGCCGCGTCAGTCCGACGCCGAACAGGGCATCGACGACGAGCGGTGCCGCCGCGGTCTCGCTGGATAGCGCCTCGACCGGCCCCTCCCACCGCGCCCACGCCGCGCGTGCCAGATCGGTCGCGGGTTCGGCGAGCGCCGCCACCCGCACCTCGGCCCCGCGCCCGGCGAGCAGCCGCGCTGCGACATAGCCGTCGCCGCCGTTATTCCCCGGCCCGCACAGGATCAGCACCGGCCCGCCTGCCGCCATGCGCCAGGCGGTATCGGCGACTGCGGCGCCCGCGCGGTCCATCAGTTCGGCAAGCGAGGTTCCCGATGCCGCGCAAGCTGCCTCGGCCGCACGCATCGCGGCGGTGGTCAGGATCGGGGCGTCGGCGGGAACGGACATCGCACCGTGGTAGCGCGTTTCGGTGCGGGTGAGAACTCGGAGGTTCGATTGACGGGTTTCGGGCGGTTGCGGTCGCTCTTAATCCTCCCTGTCGCAAGCGATGGGGAGGGGGACCGCTCGCGAAGCGAGTGGTGGAGGGGTGGCGGGCTGAAGCCGACGCTAAGGCTTCGACCCCTCCACCATGCTTCGCATGGTCCCCCTCCCCACGGCTGCGCCGCAGGGAGGATTAAAGAACGTCCGCTCCCCACCCCAAAACCACCGCCGTCAAAAAAGGCCTTTCCTACATTATCCGGCTATGCAAACGTCGATCCCGACTCTTCACGCGGCGATAAATGCGGTTGCCGAGGTCCTGTCGGGAAGGCGCACAGGGCTGAACTTTCCTGAACTTTGGAATAAGCAAAGGCAGCTTCTCACCCCAAAAGCGGTTCAGCTCAATCCACCCCGCCCGTATCCGCCGGCAGCCGGTAGCGATCATTCCCGATCGCCACCTCGATCACGCCCTCGCCGACGATCGAGACGTTCGCGACCTCGGCGCCGTCGGCCGAAATCACCCCGCGCCCGTCGGTGGTGATCTGGAGCCGCCGATATCCTACATCGCTCCGCCCGACGACCAGCACCGCCCCTTCGGCGCCGCTCATTTCCTGCACCGTGCAGGTGCGGTCGAACAGCTTGGCGCCCTCGAGCGCACACTCGATCCGTCCGTCGTTCGCGGCGTCGCGCGACTGCTTCGCCTCGGCGGCGGCGATGTCGGCGTTGTTCGGCTTGTCGCTGCACGCCGCGAGCAGCAGCAGCGGCAGCGCCGCCAGTCCGGTGATCCTCAACCCTTGGCCCCCTTCAGCTGCGACAGGTCGCGCACCGCTCCCCGCGCGGCGCTCGTCGTCATCGCGGCATAGGCCTGAAGTGCTACCGAAACCTTGCGCGGGCGCGCCTTCTCGGGCTGCCACGCCGCCTCGCCTTTCGCCTCCATCGCCGCGCGGCGCTGCGCGAGCACGCTGTCGGCGACCGCGAGCGTGATCGTGCGCGAGGGGATATCTATGTTGATCAGGTCACCATTCTCGACCAGCCCGATCGCTCCGCCCTCGGCTGCCTCGGGCGAGACATGGCCGATCGACAGCCCCGAGGTGCCCCCCGAAAAGCGCCCGTCGGTGATCAGCGCGCAGGCCGCGCCCAGCCCTTTCGATTTGAGGTAGCTCGTCGGGTAGAGCATTTCCTGCATGCCCGGCCCGCCCTTCGGCCCCTCGTAGCGGATGACGACGACGTCGCCCGCCTCGACCTGCCCGGTCAAAATGCCCGCGACCGCCGCGTCCTGGCTTTCGTACACCTTCGCGGGGCCCGAGAATTTGAGGATGCTCTCGTCGACCCCGGCGGTCTTCACGATACAGCCGTCGAGCGCGATATTGCCCGACAGCACCGCGAGCCCGCCGTCCTGGCTGAAGGCATGGTCCGCCGAGCGGATCACTCCCGCCTCGCGGTCGAGGTCGAGCTCGTCCCAGCGCCGATCCTGGCTGAACGCGGTCTGCGTCGGCACCCCGCCCGGCGCCGCCATGAAGAATTTCTGCACTTCGGGATCGTTGGTGCGCGAGATATCCCATTTGTTGAGCGCATCGCCCAAGGTCGCGCTGTGCACCGTCGGCAGATGCGCGTGGATCAGCCCCGCACGCTCGAGCTGGCCGAGGATCGCCATGATCCCGCCCGCGCGGTGGACGTCCTCCATATGCACGTCGCTCTTCGCCGGGGCGACCTTCGACAGGCACGGCACGCGGCGCGACAGCCGGTCGATATCCTCCATCGTGAAATCGACCCCCGCCTCGAACGCCGCCGCAAGCAGGTGCAGCACCGTGTTGGTCGATCCGCCCATCGCGATGTCGAGGCTCATCGCATTTTCGAACGCCTCGAAGGTCGCGATATTGCGCGGGAGCACGCTCTGGTCGTCCTCCTCATAATGGCGGCGGCACATGTCGACCACGAGCCGCCCGGCGTTGAGGAACAGGCCCTTGCGATCGGCGTGCGTCGCGAGCGTCGATCCATTGCCCGGCAAAGACAGCCCCAGCGCCTCGGTCAGGCAGTTCATCGAATTCGCCGTGAACATCCCCGAGCAGCTACCGCAGGTCGGGCACGCCGCCTGCTCGATCGCGGTGACTTCCTCGTCGCTATACTTCTCGTCGGCGGCGGCGACCATCGCGTCGACCAGGTCGAGCGCGACCTCCTTGCCCTTGATCACGACCTTGCCCGCCTCCATCGGCCCGCCCGACACGAACACCACGGGGATGTTGATGCGCAGCGCGGCCATCAGCATGCCCGGCGTGATCTTGTCGCAATTAGAGATACACACCATCGCGTCGGCGCAATGCGCGTTGACCATATATTCGACGCTGTCGGCGATCAGGTCGCGGCTCGGCAGGCTGTAGAGCATGCCGTCGTGTCCCATCGCGATGCCGTCGTCGACCGCGATGGTGTTGAATTCCTTGGCGACCCCGCCATGCGCCTCGATCTCGCGCGCGACCATCTGGCCCAGGTCCTTGAGGTGCACGTGACCCGGCACGAACTGCGTGAAGCTGTTGACCACCGCGATGATCGGCTTGCCGAAATCGCCGTCCTTCATCCCCGTCGCGCGCCACAGGCCGCGGGCACCGGCCATGTTGCGGCCATGGGTGGTGGTGCGCGAACGATATGAAGGCATTTTGAGCAATCCTGATAATAATATTTCAAAATTCAGCGAAGAAACGCGCCTCTACACGCCTATCCGGCGATATACAATGCCAGTTTATTGCACATACGAGCAAGCCGCTCGGCAAAGAGCGCCCGCCCCGCCGCATCGCCGACCAGATCCTGCCGCATCTCGATCCCGACATAGGGAATAGCATTCGCCTCGGCATGGCGGTTCATCGTCGCGTTGAGCAGCTTGCCCGAATAGGGGAGCTGGTCGCCTACGATCAGCCCCTCCTCCGCCAGCGCCGCAATCGCGGGCGCGGCGAGCCGCGCGTCCTCATTGTACAGCACCCCGGCCTGCCAAGGCCGCGCCTGTTCGGGATCGCTCGCCAGCGAGGGCGTAAAGCTGTGCAGCGACAGGATGAACGCCGGGCGGTGGGCCGCGACCGTCGCCGCGATATGCTGGTGATAGGGCCGGAAGAAACGCGCCAGCCGCGCCTCGCGCCCGTCATGACCCAGCGCATTGCCCGGGATCGCATGGCCGTCGCTCGCGATCGGCACCGCGCCAGGTGCCTCCTCGTCGCGGTTGCAGTCGACCACCAGCCGCGACACCCCGCCGAGGATCGCCGCATCGACCACGCCCGCCTCTACCAGCAAGGCCGCCACCTCGGAGACCCCGATGTCGATCGCGATATGCTCATTGAGCAGCGCCGGATCGATGCCGAGGTCGATGTCGGCGGGCACATGGTTCGACGCATGGTCGCCGATCAGCAGCACCCCGCCCGCGCGCGGCATGCCGAGCGCGGTCCACGCCTCGCTCATCGCAGCGTTCCCGCCATCTGCCACCAGTGCGGATGGCCGTCGGCGAGCTTCACCGACGCCGCGTCGCGCTCGGCCAGCGCATCGAACAGCGCGAAGCAGGTCGCCCCCGACCCCGACATGCGCGCGAGCCAAGGGCCGAGCGCGCCGAGTTCGAGCAGGATATCGGCGATCGCCGGGCACTGTGCGACCGCAGGGCGCTGCAGATCGTTGCGCGCCGCGAGCAATTTCGCGCGCCCGGCCGGATCGCCATAGAGCGGGCCGCGGTCGATGCCGTCCCACGCCGCGAACACCGGCCCCGTGGCGACGGGCTGGCGCGGGTTGACCAGCAACACCGGCGTCCCGCCGAGCCGCAATTCGGGCAGCGGGGTCAATTCCTCGCCCACCCCGACCCCGAGGCAGGTCCGGCTCGCGACGCAGGCGGCGACATCGGCGCCCAGCGGCGCAACGATCCGCGCGAGCACGGCGTCGCCCAGCTCGGGCAGGAAATGCGTCCGCACCAGCCGCGCCATCGCTGCGGCGTCGGCTGACCCGCCCCCGATCCCCGCCGCGACCGGCAGCCGCTTGGTGAGCCTGACCGCCAGCGGCGGCACGCGGTCGGCGCCATAACGCTCGCGCAGCAGGGCGACCGCGCGCAGCACCAGATTGTCGGCGCCCGCGCTCAGCCCCTCGGCGAACTCGCCGTCGATCGCCAGCGCATCGACCGCGGCCACCCGCGCCTCGATCGTGTCGCCATGATCGACGAAAGCGAACAAAGTCTCGATTTCGTGATAGCCGTCAGCCCGCCGCGCGCGCACATGCAGCGCAAGGTTGATCTTCGCCCAGCCGGTCTCGGCGAGCATAGTCATGGCGCGGTCGTCGCCGGCGTCAGCCCGTCGCGCAGTTTCGCCTCGATCCGCGTCGCCATATCGGCCTCGGCGAGCAGCGCCGCCGCGCGCCAGGTATAGCGCGCCTGGAAATGCCGCCCCGCCGCCCAATAGGCGTCGCCCAGATGCTCGACGATCACCGCATTGCCCGGATCGCCCGCCTGCGCCTTTTCGAGCAGCGGCACCGCTTCGCTGGGCTTGCCCGTCAGGAAATAGGCCCAGCCCAGCGAATCGGTGATCGCCGCGCTCTGCGGGTCCTGCGCCCAGGCCGCCTCGATCTGTTCGAGCGATTTGTCGACATTCTTGCGCCGCTCGATCGACGAATAGCCGACGAAATTCAGTATATTGGGATCGTTGGGTCGCAGCTTGATCGCCTTGTCGAGCAAGGGCTGGGCTGCGTCCCAGTCGTCGGCCTTGAGCAGCAGTTCGGCGCGCGCAATCAGCAGACTGCCGCGCAGCGCCTTGTCATTCTCGTCGTCGCCGAGATCGGCTTCGAGCGCCGCATAGGCGCGCTCCGCCGCCGCCGCGTCGCCGCCGCGCCGCGCGACATCGGCGTAGCGCACCAGCAGGCTGCGCGATTTGGGCTCGCGCGCGATCGCGCGTTCGGCGAGATTCACCGCGGCGGGATAGCCGCCCTTGTCGGCAACCAGCTCGGCATAGCGCATCGCGAGCACCGGCGGCGGGTCGCGAAACTCGGCGAGCGTGCCGAGCGCATCGTCGGTCTGCCCGTTCGCCGCCAGCGCCTCGAGCAACGCCCCGCGCACCTGCCAGTCGTTCGGCTCCAGCCAGAAGGCGACACGCGCAAAGAGCAAAGGCACTTTGGGATTGCTGTTCGGCGTCCGTGCAAAGCCGTCGGCGAGCAGCCCCAGCCAATGCGCCACCCCGCCGCGCGGGCCGGTGACGAGCTGGTCGGGCAGCAGCAGCACCGGATCCTCGCGTTCGCCCGCCGCGAGCGCGACCCGCCCGCGCAGCCGCTCGGCCGCCGCGCCCTCGCCCGCCTTCGCCAGCGCGGCGGCGACGCGCATCGCGACGAGCTGGCTCGTGCGGTCGGTCAAGATCACCTTGTCGGCGAGCGCCGCCGCCTCGGCGGGGCGCTTGGCGCCGAGCTGGACCAGCGTCGCCTCGAGCTGGAACGCTGGCTGCGCCGCCCCGCGATCGCCCGCGCCGAGCAGATGCCGTTCGGGCGCCGCCTCGCGCGCACCGACCGCGATCCAGCTGCTCAGCGGCGGCGTCACCAGCCGCGCGATCGCATCGCCGCCGGTCTTGTCCGACCGCCCCGCGACATAGGCCTGCGCGCCCTTCCAGTCCGACCGCCGCAGCGCATCGGCGACGAGCACCAGTTGCGCGTCGAAGCGCCGGTCGCCCGCCTGCCACAGCAGGAAGGCCGCGCTCCGCGCCGCGGCGAAATCGCCCGCCTCGATCGCCTGTTCGAGCATCCGCCCGCGCAGCCCCGGCAGTTCGGGCGCCGCGCTCGCGACCGTCGTCAGCGCCGCGAGCGCCATCTGCGGGTTGCCCGCATCCTCGGCCAGCCGCGCCTTCGCGAGCGCGTTGAGCGCCGCGTCTCCGCCATCGGCGGCCTGCGCGGCGAGCGGCATCAGCACCGCCGCCGCGAGCAGGCCCAGCTTACATGTTCGGATAATTGGGGCCTCCGCCGCCTTCGGGGGTGACCCAGTTGATATTCTGGGTCGGGTCCTTGATGTCGCACGTCTTGCAGTGGACGCAATTCTGCGCGTTGATCACGAATTTGGGATCGCCGATATCCTGGCCGACGATCTCATAGACCCCCGCCGGGCAATAGCGCTGCGCGGGCTCGTCGTACATCGGCAGATTATATTCGACCGGGATCGACGGATCTTTCAGTTGCAGGTGGACCGGCTGGTCCTCCTCATGGTTGGTGTTCGACAGGAACACCGACGACAGCCGATCGAAGGTCAAGACGCCGTCGGGCTTCGGATAATCGGGCTTCGGCATCATGTCCGCGCGGTACAGCGTGGTGTTGTCGGGATGATGCTTCATCGTGAAGGGCATCTTGATCTTCAGCGTCTCGGCCCACATCGTGATCCCCGACAGGATCGTGCCGAAAAAATCGCCCCATTTCTCGACCAGTGGCAGCACGTTGCGCACCACGCTGAGTTCCTTCTTCACCCAGCTGTCGTCATAGGCGTCCTGATAGGCGGCGAGCGTGTCGCCGCCGCGCCCCGCCGTCACCGCCGCGAAGGCCGCTTCGGCCGCCATCATGCCCGACTTCATCGCGGTGTGCGTCCCCTTGATGCGCGGCACGTTGAGGAAGCCGGCGCTGTCGCCGATCAGCGCGCCACCCGGGAAGGCGAGCTTGGGCACCGACTGATAACCGCCGTCGCTGATCGCCCGCGCGCCATAGGACACGCGCTTGCCGCCCTTCAGGATCTTCGCGATCTCGGGGTGCGTCTTCCACTTCTGCATTTCCTGGAAGGGCGAGGTGTGCGGGTTGCGATAATTGAGCCAGGTCACGAAGCCCAGCGCGACCTGCCCGTTCGCCTGGTGATAGAGGAACCCGCCACCGTTCGAATTTTCGTCGAGCGGCCAGCCCTGCGTGTGGATCACGCGGCCCGGCGCATGGTTCTCGCGGTCGATGTCCCAAAGCTCCTTGACCCCCAGGCCATAGACCTGCGGCTCGCAGTCGGCGTCCAAGGCGAACTGCGGCTTCAGCATCTTGGTCAGATGCCCGCGCACGCCCTCGCCGAAGAAGGTATATTTGGCGTGCAGCTCGAGCCCCGGCTGGTAATCGCCCTTGTGGCTGCCGTCGCGCGCAACGCCCATGTCGCCGGTCGCGACGCCCTTCACCGAGCCGTCCTCATTGTACAGGATCTCGGCCGCCGGGAAGCCCGCAAAGATCTCGACCCCCAGCCCCTCGGCCTGCTCGGCGAGCCAGCGGCAAAGATTGCCGAGGCTACCCGTATAAGTGCCCTTATTGTGCATGAAGCCGGGCGAGATGAATTCGGGCAGGCCGAACTTCTTGTTCTTGGTAAGCACCCAATGCTGGTTATCGTTGACCGGCACTTCGGCGAGCGGGCAGCCCGCCGTGCGCCAGTCGGGGATCAGCTCGTCGAGCGACTTGGGATCGATCACCGCGCCCGACAGGATATGCGCGCCGACCTCGGACCCTTTTTCGAGGATACAGACCGACAATTCGCTGCCCGCTTCGTTCGCCAGCTGCTTGAGGCGGATCGCCGCCGAAAGTCCCGCCGGGCCCGCACCGACGATGACCACGTCATAGGGCATCGATTCCCGTTCGCTCACCGCAAATACCTTTCTGCCGTCCCTGCGCGGACATTCATCGTGCCCTGCGCTCATTCTGTCACGAAATGCGATGCCCGCCAATTGACGCGTCCGTCAACTGCCTGTTTGAAACAAATCGATGGGTGGGCAAAACTCTGCGTTGCTGGCGCAAAGCTATCACGACTGGTGGTCGTTGGCGGGCGTCGATGCATTGGTCGGCGAGACGCCGGCGGGCTGGCTCGCCGCGCTTCCCGCGAACGATCCCGCGCCGAAGCCCCGCTTAGCCGCCCCCGAACCCGAAATCGCTCCGCTGCCCACCGCACTCCAGCGGCAGGAAGTGATCGAAGCGCCCGTCGCGAAAGGCCCGGTCGAGATTCCGACCGAATGGGCCGCCTTCCAAAGCTGGCTCGCCGAGCACCCCGACGTCCCCAGCAGCCAGTGGGAGACGCGCCGCGTTCTGCCCGTGGGCGAGCCCGGCGCGCCGCTGATGCTGCTCACCGCCTGGCCCGAAGTCGACGACCAGCGCGATGGCCAGCTCTTCACCGGCCCCGCGGGCAAATTGCTCGACGCGATGCTCGCTGCGATCGGCACGAAGCGCGGCGACACCTATCTCGCCAGCCTCGCGGTCACCCGCCCGCCCGGCGGGCGCTGCGACGAGGCGGCGGCAGCCGATCTCGACCGGCTGCTCTGGCACCACCTCCGCCTCGCGCGCCCTGGACGCCTGCTCCTCATCGGCAGCGACATCACGCGCATGGCGGCGAAAATCGCGCTGCCCGACGCGCGCGGAAGGTTACTCGATATTAACCAAGATGGCGGCAAGGTGGAGGCGGTGGCAATCGCGCATCCCGCGATGCTGCTCGCCCGGCCGGCCCAGAAAGCGGCCGCCTGGGATAGTCTCAAACTGTTCAACCGGGGACGTTGACAGATGAAAAAGATCACGGCTCTCGCCGCCGCCCTCCTGTTTTCCGCCGCCAGCCCGGCGATCGCCGCCGACGCGGGCGATCCGATGGCCGCCGCGCCGCAGACCGTGCCGGGCGTGCTCTCGCCCAAGCAGAAGCAATTCTACGGCCAGGTCGCCGCCGCGATCCGCGGCCAGCGCTGGGCGGAAGCGCGCGCGCTACTCGACGGCGCCGAAAACGGCCCGCTCCATGATTTCCTGCGCGCCGAACTGCTCGTCGCGCCGAACAGCCCCAAGGCCGAAGTCGCCGACATCATGCCGATCCTCGCGCGCGCGCCGAACCTGCCGCAGGCCGAACAGCTCGGCCGCCTCGCGGCGAAGCGCGGCGCGACCGACATCCCGGCGCTCCCCTATCAGACGCGGCTCAGCTGGGCGGGCAGCGCGCCGCGCCGCGTCGGCGCCGACAGCGTCAGCGATCCCTTTGCGAACGGCCTCGCCAGCAGCATCCCCGAGCGAATCAAGAACGACGACCCCGCGGGCGCAGAGGCTTTGCTCAACGCGGTGATCGACAAGCTCAGCCCCGAAGCGCGCGCCGAATGGCAGCAGAAGGTCGCCTGGTCCTATTATATCGAGAATGACGACACAAACGCGCTGCGCCTGTCGCTCGCCTGTACGCAGAACGGCGGCGCCTGGGCCACCCAGGGCGCGTGGACGCAGGGCCTCGCCGCGTGGCGCCTGCGCGATTATCGCACCGCGCTGACCGCTTTCGACCGGGTCGCCAGGGAAGCCCCAGACAGCGAGCTCCGCGCCGCGGCCTATTATTGGGCCTCGCGCGCCGCGATGGCCGCGGGCGAACCCGCCGCGGTCCAGCCGCGCCTCCGCGCCGCCGCCGCCAACGAGGAAACCTTTTACGGCCTGCTCGCCGCCGAGACGCTCGGCGATGGTGTCGTGCGCCAGCAGACCGCCCGCCCCGATCGCAGCGCCTGGCGCGCGCTTGAGGAACAGCCCAATGTCCGCGCCGCGATCGCGCTCGCCGAGATCGGCGAGGAGCAATATGCCGGCGAAGCGCTCCGCCACCAGGCGCGCATCGGCAACGCCAGCCAGCACGAGCAGTTGATCGCGATCGCCAATGCGCTGAGCCTGCCCGAAACGCAGCTCTACCTCGCGCACAACACGCCGCAGGGGCGCAAGCTCGCGGCCTCGACGCGCTACCCCCAGCCCAAATGGGAGCCCAACGGCGGCTGGCGCGTCGATCCCGCGCTCGTCTTTGCGCACACCCTCCAGGAATCGCGCTTTCAGCGTGCTGCGGTCAGCGGGGCGGGCGCGATGGGGCTGATGCAGGTGCGCCCCGGCACCGCGCGCGACCTCGCGCGCTGGAACGGCGACGCCAGCGGCCCCGGCGACCTCAAGACCCCCGCGGTCAACATGGACTTCGGCCAGCGCTATCTCGAATATCTCAGCCGCGACGGCTCGACCGGCGGCCAGCTGCCGAAAGTGATTGCGGCCTATAACGCCGGCCCCGCGCCGATCGCGCGCTGGCAGACCGAGGTCCGCGATGGCGGCGACCCCCTGCTCTACATCGAATCGATCCCCTATTGGGAAACGCGCGGCTATGTCGGCATCGTGCTGCGCAACTACTGGATGTACGAAGCGCAGCAGGGCAAGCCCTCGGTCAGCCGCGCCGCGCTCGCGCAGGGCAAATGGCCGCGCTTCCCCGACAGCAAGGACCGGGTACGCCTCAGCTACGCCCCCGGCCTGACCAATGCCGATTGACGAAAGTCTCGACTTCAAACCGGTTCATATCGCGGTCCTGACGATTTCGGACACCCGCGGCCTCGACGACGATCGCTCGGGCGACACGCTCGTCGAACTGCTCACCGGCGCGGGGCATATCCTCGCCGACCGCGCGATCATCCGCGACGAAAAGTCGCTGATCGTCTCGCGCCTCCATAACTGGATCGACAATCCCGAAATCGATGTCGTGATCACCACCGGCGGCACTGGCGTCACCGGCCGCGACGTCACCCCCGAGGCGCTCCACGCGCTCGACGGCAAGGATATTCCGGGCTTCGGCGAACTCTTCCGCTGGCTGAGCTACCAGACGATCGGCACCTCGACGATCCAGTCGCGCGCCTGCGCCGTGGTCGCGCGCGGCACCTACATCTTCGCGCTCCCCGGCTCGACCGGCGCGGTGAAGGATGCGTGGAACGGCATTTTGTCGACCCAGCTGGATTCTCGGCACAAGCCCTGCAACTTCGTCGACCTGATCCCGCGGTTGACCGAGTAGAACTGCAATATCGTCATTCCCGCGAATGCGGGAATCCATCTTATTCCTTCTTCGTGCCTTTGCGCCTTTGCGTGAGATTTTCTGATTTCACGCAAAGGCGCAAAGGCACGAAGAAGAGAACCGATACCCGCTTCGCGGGAGCAACGATCACAAATGTTCTTCCTTTGTTCCTGTCAAGGCGATACCATTGCAAGGTGGAATCGCCCAAAGCCCTACCCCCCATCGCCGGCCGCGGTGCGCCGACCAATCTTCGTCCGACCCGCACCGGCTCGCTGGGCCGCGAGGCCGACGGCGACTGGCTCGATGAATCCGAAACCGTCGACGGCGCCGCCCCACGCCTGCGCACCACCGTCACCGTCGAGCATCCCAAGACGATCATCTCGCGCAATGCCTCGCCCGACATCGGCTTCGATCGCTCGATCAACCCCTATCGCGGCTGCGAGCATGGCTGCATCTATTGCTTCGCGCGCCCGACGCACGCCTTCCACGACCTCTCGCCCGGCCTCGATTTCGAGAGCAGGCTCTTCGCCAAGCCCGACGCGGCGAAGCTGCTCCGCGCCGAACTCGCGAAGCGCAACTACAAGCCCGCACCGCTCGCGATCGGCACCAACACCGACGGCTACCAGCCGATCGAGCGCGAATGGGGCATCACCCGCGGCGTGATCGAGGTGCTCGCCGAAACGAAGCACCCGCTCATCGTCACCACCAAGTCCGACCGCATCCTGCGCGACATCGACCTGCTCGCGGGGATGGCGAAGGACGGTCTCGTCGGCGTGGCGGTCTCGGTCACCAGCCTCGACCCCGCCATCGCGCGCACGCTCGAGCCGCGCGCCCCGCACCCGCGCCGCCGCCTCGCCGCGATCCGGGCGCTGATCGACGCGGGCGTGCCGACGCAGGTCAATATCTCGCCGATCATCCCCGCGATCACCGATCACGAGATCGAGGCGATCATGGCGGCGGCCGCCGAGGCTGGCGCGATTCGTGCTTCGTACATCCTGATGCGCCTGCCGTACGAGGTCGCCCCGCTCTTCCGCGCCTGGCTCGCGGCGCATTATCCCGACCGCGCCGACAAGGTCATGCACATGGTCCAGGACATCCGCGGCGGCCGCGACAACGACCCCAATTTCTTCACCCGCATGAAGGGCCACGGCGTCTGGGCCCAGCTCATCCGCACCCGCGTCAAACGCGCCGCGCGCGCGCATGGCCTGGACAAGAGCTTCCCCCCGATCCGCAGCGACCTCTTCCGCCCGCCCGAGAGGGATGGGCAGATGGAGCTGTTCTAGGCCCCCACCAGCGACTTCAGCTTGTAATCCTTGTAATCGTCGCGGATCTGGCGCTTCAGGATCTTGCCCGTCGCGGTGTGCGGCAATTCGTCGACGAAGACGACCTCGTCGGGCAGCCACCATTTGGCGACCTTGTCCTTCAAATAATCGACGATGACCGCCTCGCTCGTCTCGGCGCCGGGCTTCTTCACGATCAGCAGGATCGGCCGCTCGTCCCACTTCGGATGATAGACGCCGACCGCCGCGGCTTCCTGCACCCCCGGCGCGCCGACCGCGGCATTTTCGAGCTCGATCGACGAAATCCATTCGCCGCCCGACTTGATGACATCCTTCGCGCGGTCGGTGATCTGCATGACCCCGTCGGGGTGGATCACCGCGACGTCGCCGGTGTCGAACCAGCCGTCGTCGTCGGCCGCATCCTCATCGGCACGGAAATAGCGCTGGATGATCCACGGCCCGCGGATCTGCAGCCGCCCGCTCGTCTCGCCGTCGCGCGGCAGCAGCGCGCCGTCGTCGTCGACGGTGCGCAGCTCGACCCCGAAGGGCGGGCAGCCCTGCTTGGCGACATTGTCGACCTTCTCGTCGAAGCTCATCGCGTCCCAGTTCCACGGGCGCTTGCCCATCGTCCCGATCGGCGAGGTTTCGGTCATGCCCCAGGCGTGCGCGACCTCGATATCGTCGCGCATGAAGCGCTCGATCATCGCGCGCGGGCACGCCGAGCCGCCGATGATCACACGCTTCAGCTTGCCGTAACCGATCCCCGTCGCATCCATATGCGCGAACATCGCGATCCACACCGTCGGCACGCCCGCGCTGTGCGTCACGCCCTCATTGTGGATCAGGTCGCAGAGGATCTGCGCATCGTTGCTCGCCGAAAAGACCAGCTTCGCCCCCACCGTCGCCGCGGCGAAGGGAATGCCCCAGCTGTTGGCGTGGAACATCGGCACGATCGGCAGCACGACGCTGCGGTTCGCCATGTCGAACACGTCGGGCTGGATCTCGGTGATCGCGTGGATGACGTTCGAGCGATGCTCGTAGATCACCCCCTTGGGATTGCCCGTCGTGCCGCTGGTATAGCAGAGCCCCACCGGATCGCGCTCGTCGAGCGCCACCCACTCGAAACTGCCGTCCTCGGCGTCGATCAGGTCGCGGTACGAGAGATAGCCGTCCCGCGCGGGCGCATCGAACAGGATAAAATGCTCGACCGTCGGCAATTGATCGCGCAGCCGCTCGACGATCGGCAGGAACATCGCGTCGAAGAACAGCACCCGGTCCGCGGCATGGTTGATGATGTAGACCAGCTGCTCGTCGAACAATCGCGGGTTCACCGTGTGCAGCACCCCGCCCATGCCGGCGCTGCCGTACCAGCTGACGAGGTGATGGCCGTGGTTCATCGCCAGCGTCGCGATGCGGTCGCCCTTGGTCAGCCCGAGCCGTGTCATCGCCGCGGCGAAGCGGCGCGCGTCGCGGCCCACCTCGCCCCAGGTCGACCGCGTCATGCTGCCGTCGGCCCAGCGCGACACGATCTCGCGCCCCCCATGCTCGCGCGCGGCATGGTCGATCAGGCTGGTGACGAGTAACGGCTGGCCCTGCATTCCCATTTCGGCATCCTCTTTGTGGTTTTGCCTTGGATAAGGCCGAGAATGGCGGGGGCGCAAGCGCTATCCGCGCACGCGGAAATCCTTCGGCGCCGCGAGCGACAGCTTGGGCTCGACCAACCCCGCGACCAGTTCGAGCCGCGCGACGAGGTCGGGGTCGAGCGCGAAGCGGCGGCCGAGGTTGATCCGGATGTCGCGCCCGGTGTCGGGATCGGGCGTGGTGACGATGATCGCGCCGCGCGCATCGTCACGCCGCTCGGCGAGCCGCGCCAGCTCGGTCACCGCGTCGGCCGCCTCGATCCGGCATTCGAGCTGCAGCGCCGCGGTCGCCGCGATATCGGCGAGCGGCTGCGCCCCGCGCACCGTCACGCGCGGCGTCTCCTCGCCCTCGAGCAGGTCGAGTTCGACGTTGAGCATCGCGCAGCCGCCATAACCCGCGAGCGTTTCCAGCACCTTGCCCGCCATCTCGTCGAAGCAGCTCGACTGGAACTGGCCACTGCGGTCGGACAAGGTCAGGTTCAGGAAGCGATTGCCGCGCTGCGACACGCGCGGGCGCGCGCTTTCGACCATCGCCGCCATCACCATCGGGATGCGCGTCCCCGGCGTCATCACGACATTGGCGCAGATGTCGCCATAGCTGCGGGCGCCGCGCGCCGCGACGATCGCCTCATATTGCTCGACCGGGTGCGCCGAGAAATAGAAGCCGAACGCCTCCTTCTCGCGCGTCATCCGTTCGCCCAGCGTCCAGGGTTCGGCCGCGGGCAATTGCAGCGCGGGCGCGAGGTCGACGTCGCCGCCGAACAGCCCGCCCTGCCCCGTCGAACGCTCGTGCGCGCTGCTGTTCGCGCAGGCGAGCAACGCCTCGGCCCCGGCATAGGCGCGCGGCCGCTCGGGCTCGACCGGATCGAAGGCCCCCGCCCCCGCCAGCGCCTCGATCTGCCGCCGGTTGAGCTGCTTCGGATCGATCCGCCCGGCAAAATCGTCGAGGCTCGCAAAATCGCCATGCGCGCGGCGCTCGGCGACCAGCGCCTCCATCGCCTTTTCGCCGACACCCTTCAGCGCGCCGAGCGCATAGCGCACCGCCAGCTCGCCATCGGCCTCGCCGACCGAAAAATCGGCCTCGCTGTCGTTGATCGACGGCGGCGCGATGCCGACGTTCAAGCGGCGCATATCGTCGATGAAGATCGAGAGCTTGTCGGTCTGATGGCTGTCGAACGACATCGACGCCGCGAAAAATTCGTGCGGATGATGCGCCTTCAGCCACGCCGTCTGGTACGATAGTAAAGCATAGGCCGCGGCATGGCTCTTGTTGAAGCCATAGCCTGCAAATTTGTCGATCAAGTCGAACAGCTCGTTCGCCGCCTTGGCGTCGATGCCATTATGCTCGCCGCAGCCCTTGACGAAGGTGTCGCGCTGCGCGTCCATCTCGGCCTGGACCTTCTTGCCCATCGCGCGGCGCAAGAGGTCGGCGCCGCCGAGGCTGTAGCCGGCTAGGATCTGCGCCGCCTGCATCACCTGTTCCTGATAGACGAAGATGCCGTATGTTTCTGCGAGGATGCCCTCGAGCAGGGAATGCGGATAGGCGATGGGCTCGCGCCCGTTCTTGCGCGCGCCGAACAGCGGGATATTGTCCATCGGCCCCGGGCGATAGAGCGCGACGAGCGCGATGATGTCGCCGAAATTGGTCGGTTTCACCGCCGACAGCGTGCGCCGCATGCCTTCGGATTCCAGCTGGAACACCCCGACCGTCTCACCGCGCTGGAGCAATTCATAGACCGCCGGGTCATCCCACGCGAGCGCGTCGAGATCGACGTCGATTCCGCGCAGCGCGAGCAAGCGCCGCGCCTCCTTGAGCACCGACAGCGTCTTCAAACCAAGGAAGTCGAACTTCACCAGCCCCGCGCTCTCGACATATTTCATGTCGAACTGGGTCACGGGCATGTCCGAGCGCGGGTCGCGATAGAGCGGGACGAGCTGGTCGAGCGGCCGGTCGCCGATCACCACGCCCGCGGCGTGGGTCGAGCTGTGCCGCGGCAGGCCCTCCAGCTGGCGCGCCATGTCGAACAGGCGGCGCACCCCGTCGTCCTGCTTATATTCGGTCATCAGCTCGGCGACGCCGTTCAGCGCGCGGTCGAGCGTCCAGGGGTCGGTCGGATGGTTGGGCACCAGCTTCGCGAGCCGGTCGACCTGGCCATAGCTCATCTGGAGCACGCGGCCGGTGTCCTTCAGCACCGCGCGCGCCTTCAGCTTCCCAAAGGTGATGATCTGCGCGACGGTGTCGCGGCCGTATTTCTCCTGCACATAGCGGATCACTTCGCCGCGCCGCGTTTCGCAGAAGTCGATGTCGAAGTCGGGCATCGACACGCGCTCGGGGTTGAGGAAGCGCTCGAACAGCAGGCCCAGCTTCAGGGGATCGAGGTCGGTGATCGTCAGCGCCCAGGCGACGACGCTGCCCGCGCCCGACCCGCGCCCCGGCCCGACCGGGATGTCGTGCATCTTCGCCCATTTGATGAAGTCGGCGACGATCAGGAAATAACCGGGGAAGCCCATCTGAACGATGACCCCGACTTCGAAGTCGAGCCGCGCGACATAGGCGTTCCGCTCTTCCTCACGAAGATCAGGATAGAGCGCCAGCCGCGCCTCCAGCCCCGCGCGCGCGTCGGCGGCGAGCTGCGCCGCCTCGCCCTCGCGGTCGCCCGCAAGGCTCGGCAGGATCGGCGCGCGCTTGGGCGCCATGAAGGCGCAGCGCTGCGCGATCACGACGCTGTTGCGGATCGCCTCGGGCAGGTCGGAGAACGCATCCTCCATCGCCTCGGCGGGCTTCAGCCACGCCTCGGGGCTCGACACGCGCCGGTCCTCGCTCTCGACATAGGCCGATTGCGCGATGCACAGCATCGCATCATGCGCGGCGTGGAACTGCGGCTCGACGAAATTGGCCGGATTGGTCGCGACGATCGGCAGCGCGCGCGCATAGGCCATGTCGAGCAGCGCCTTTTCGGCCGCCTTCTCGGCCGCGTCGCCGCGCCGCGACAATTCGATATAGAGCCGCCCGCCGAACAGCGCTTCGAGCTGCTCGACATAATCTTCGGCCGCCGATTGCTGCTCGCCCGCGAGCAATCGCGTCAGCGCGCCCTCGCCGCCGCCGGTCAGGCAGATCAGCCCGTCGGTCTTGCCCGCGAGCGACGCCAAAGTGACATGCGGGTCCTGCTCGACCGGCCGCCCGAGATGCGCCGCCGACACCAGCGCGCAGAGATTGTCGTAGCCCGTCTCGTCCTGCGCAAAGAGCGCCAGCCAGTCGATCTGCGGCGCGCCGTTCGCCAGCCGCGGCCCCGGCCGCGCGACGCTCAGGTAAATGCCGACGATCGGCTGCACCCCCGCCGCCTTGCACGCCTCGCCGAACGCCATCGCGCCGTAAAGCCCGTTGCGGTCGCAGATCGCCACCGCGGGAAAGCCGCGCTCGCGCGCCGCCTTGGCAATCGCCTTGGGGTCGATCGCCCCTTCGAGCATGGTGTAGCTGGAAAAGACGCGCAGGGGGACAAAGGGGCTGTAGGCCATGGCATGACGCTATCGTGACAAGGGCGATTCGGCCATGCTCAATCGCGCGTGCCGTGTCCCCGAAAATGGCCTTTTCATTGCATCCGGCCGCAATCCATGCCCCAATCGCCGCCATCGAAGCAGCAAGGGGAAAGTGACCATGAGCAACGGTTCCGCCAGCCTGATCGCACGAGCCAAAGCAATGATTTTACAGCCTAAAAGCGAGTGGCAGGTCGTCGCGACCGAGCCCGACTCGGCACAGGGCATTTTCATGCGCTACGTCGTTCCCCTCGCCGCCATCGGTCCGATCGCCGGCTTCATCGGCATGCAGGTGTTCGGAATCCAGCTCTTCGGGGTCAGCTTCAAGCCCAGCCTGATGGCCGGCCTCACGCAGGCGATCGTCGGTTATCTGCTCGCGCTCGTCTCGGTGTGGGTGATCACCTTCATCATCGACGCGCTCGCGCCGTCGTTCGGCGGGACATCGGACCGCACGCAGGCGATGAAGCTCGCGGCCTATGCCGGGACCGCGGGCTATCTCGGCGGGATCTTCGGCATCGTCCCCGCCATCGCGGCGCTGGGCCTGCTCGCGAGCCTCTACGGCCTCTACCTGCTCTACCTCGGCGCCACCCCGGTGATGAAGGTGCCGCAGGACCGCGCGGTGGTCTTCGTGCTCATCCTCATCGTCGCGGCGATCGCCGCCTATTTCGTGATCGGCCTGATCACCGCCGCGATCACCGGACCGATGATGACGCCGCCGGCGGTGACGATCAGCTAGCGGCGACGCTGCGCTCCAAAGCCCTCTCCCCTTCAGGGGAGAGGATAGCGCAGCTTGCTCCGTCAGGAGCTAGCGAAGCTTGGAGAGGGGCTTGGCCCTCGAAGGCTCGGAAACCCCTCTCAACTCCGGCCAGGCAGCAAGCTGCGAGGCCTGCGTATCTCTCCCCTGAAGGAGAGAGAGCAGAAGAGCTACCCCAGCAATTCCTCGATCTCTTTGCGCAATTGCTCGGGTTTCGTCGTCGGCGCGTGGCGCGAGACGGTCTTGCCGTCGCGGTCGACCAGGAATTTGGTGAAATTCCACTTGATCCCGCTGCCGAGCAGCCCGGTCTTTTCTTTCTTCAGATGCTTGAAGATCGGATCGGCATCGTCGCCATTGACGTCGATCTTCGCCATCAGCGGGAAGGACACGTCATAGGTCAGCGAACAGAAATTCGCGATTTCCTCGGCATTGCCGGGCTCCTGCGCGCCGAACTGGTTGCAGGGGAAAGCGAGGATTTCCAGCCCGCGATCCTTGTAATCGCGATACAGCTCCTCCAGCCCCTCATATTGCGGGGTGAAGCCGCATTTCGACGCGGTGTTGACGATCAGCAGCACCTTGCCCTTGTAATCGGCCAGCGACTGCGTCGCACCACCCGGCAGTTTCGCCGAAAGATCATAAAGTCCCATTCCGACCTCCCCTGGTTTCCACCTTCGCCATCATGCCGCCACCCGCCCTTCGTGCAAGCGCAGCACGCGGTCCATCTTCGCCGCCAGCCGCTCGTTGTGCGTCGCGACCAGCGCCGCCGAGCCATGGTCGCGCACCAGCGACACGAACTGGTCGAACACCTTGTCCGACGTCGCCTCGTCGAGATTGCCCGTCGGCTCATCGGCGAGCACCAGCAGCGGCCGGTTCGCCAGCGCGCGCGCCACCGCGACGCGCTGCTGCTCGCCCCCCGACAGCTTGCTCGGCTTGTGGTGCAGCCGCTCGGCGAGCCCCAGCCGCGTCAGCAGTTCCGCCGCACGTTCCTCGGCCTCGGACTGACCCGTGCCGCGGATCAACTGCGGCAGCACGACATTCTCGACCGCGTTGAAATCGGGCAGCAGATGGTGGAACTGATAGACGAAGCCGATCTTCTCGCGCCGCGTCGCGGTCCGCGCATCCTGGTCGAAGCGCGTCACATCCTCGCCGTCGATCATGATCTTGCCGCCGAAGCCGCCCTCGAGCAGCCCGACGGCTTGCAGCAGGGTCGACTTGCCCGATCCCGACGGCCCCAGCAGTGCGACGATCTCGCTCGGGCGCAGCCGCGCGTCGACCCCGCGCAGCACGTCGATCCGCGCCCCGCCCTGCTCGAAATGCCGGGTCAACCCGACCAGTTGCAGCACGTCATTCATAGCGCAGCACCTGCACGGGATCCGTGTTAGCAGCCTTATAGGCCGGGTAGAGCGTCGCGAGGAAGCTGAAGACGATGGTCATCACCACCACCACGGCGATCTCGACCGGATTGGGCTTCGACGGCAGCTCGGTCAGGAAGCGCACCGACGGGTCCCATAGATTCTGCCCCGACAGATATCCGATGCCGTTCAATATGCCCTTGCGGAAATAGAGCGCCACGAAACCGAGGATCAGCCCGACGATCGTCCCCCCGACGCCGATCGACACCCCGATCGCGACGAAGATGCGCAGCACCGAATTGCGCGGCGCGCCCATCGTGCGGATGATCGCGATGTCGCGCGTCTTGGCGCGCACCAGCATGATCAGCGACGACACGATGTTGAACGCCGCGACCAGGATGATCAGCGACAGGATCACGAACAGCGCGACGCGCTCGACCGACAGCGCCTCGAACAGGCTGCTGTTCATCGACCGCCAGTCGGAGACCACCGCCTGCGCCGCCAGTTTCTGCGCCAGCGGGTCGAGTATCTCGCCGACCCGGTCGGCATCCTCGGTCTCGACCTTGATCAGCCCGATCTGGTCGCCGGTGAGCAGCAGCAATTGCGCATCGGCCATCGGCATGATGATATAAGTCTTGTCGAAGTCGTAGACCCCGATCTCGAAGATCGCGCCGACGCGGTAGCTGATCTCGCGCGGCACCGTCCCGAACGGCGTCGAGCGCCCCGCGGGGTTGATGATCGTGATCCGCGAGCCGACCGTCGCGCCCAGGTTGCGTGCCAGTTCGGAGCCCAGCGCGACCTCGCCCGACCCGTCGGTGAGCCGCGCGAGGCTGCCCTGCAGCACCTCGCCCTTCAATATATTGTTGTTGCGGATGTCGGCGACCAGCATGCCGCGCACCGCGACCCCCTCGACCCGGCCGTTGAAGGTGGTCAGCAGCGGCTGTTCGACGATCGGCGTCGCCTCGGTCACCCCCGGCGTCGCGCGCACTTCCTTCAGCACGTCGCGCCAATTGTCGATGCGCCCGCCGAAACCCTGCACCACCGCATGGCCGTTCAGCCCGACGATCTTGTCGAACAGCTCGCCGCGCACCCCGTTCACCACGCTCATTACGATGACCAGCGCGGCGACCCCCAGCATCACCGCGGTGAAGCTGAACGCCGCGGCGACGAAGATGAAACCCTCGCCGCGATGCGGAAGCAGATAGCGTTTGAAGATGGTGCGCTCGTACGGACGCAAGATCATGAGCGGGTCGGTCCCTCGGACCGGCGGGAAATCGCGGTCATAGCGCCGCTTTAGGGGCGCGCCCCGGCGCTGGCAATGGCCGCGATGCCCGCGATCCACTTGCGAGCGATTCGCAAAATCTGTTGCCCATCGGCCACAGGCGCGGGCAAAAGCATCGCATGCTAACCGCCAGAGGGTGACAAGCCGTCCCCGGGGGCCTACCCCAATGACTTCTGGATCACGCGGCTAAAGGCCCGGTTCCGGGGAGTGTGGACGCTTCGCCTCGTCCACGCAAAAGGGGGATGGCGGTAGTTCGTCACAGGCGCCCGGGTCTCTCCAGAGGCCCGGGCGTTGTGATTCGTGGCCCGATTTTGCCGGGAAAAGCTATTCGGCGGCTAGGCTCCGACGCGTGCAATCCTGCGCCCTGGACAGTGCGGTGTTCAGGACGGTGTCCTGCCCGTTCCGCCAGTCCGCGATCCCTTGCTCGACCGGTACATCGGGCATCACCGCGGTCGTGCCGGGCGCGTCGAACCGATACCGGCGCTGGGCGACCGACACGCGCAAGCCCGAATTCGGAAGCGAAAACCAGCCATTCTCCTGATATCCGTTCGGGTTCGCCCCCGTCGGCAGGCCAATGAGGATGGCCTCGGTCTCGCGGCGCATGTCGGTGACATTGGTCATCGCGGCCGAAAAGGTGGCGGGGCCCGTCAGCACGAACAGGCAGCCCTCGCGATTCAATTGCGACCGCTCCCAGGCCGGATAGACCAGATATTGCCGCCCCGCGGGCAGCGAACCGCCGCCATTTTTCCGGAAATCGACGATCAGCGCGCGGGCTTTCGCCGTGTCGATCGCGGCCCAGATGGCCGGGCTGTCCGCCGCCAGCGCATGATAGCTCGCGAAATCGAGATGCGCGACGTCGCCGAGCATGCGCAGCCGAAGACCGCGGGCGGCTTCATAGGCCGCTGGCCGGCCGCCGGGACCGATCGTCACATAACCGGGTCTGTCCGCCGGCGCCTGCGCCGCGAAGCGCCTGTCGTAGCGCCGCTTGTCCGCGGTCTCGAAGCCGAAAGCCGCCCGGCGCAGGCTGCGCGACACCCCAAGCGCATTCAGGGGCTCGGCCTGCGTCAACAGGCCCGCGAGCACATGGCGTTCGTGCCAGCGATTCTCGTTGCGCGGCACCAGATCCAGGAGTTTTTCGGTGGCCTTCTCGATCGGGACGTCGTCGATCGCGACCAGCTTGTCGCCGAGCATCGCGGCATGCGCCGGAGCCGCCCGCACGACGTAAAAGCCGTCCTCGATCCAGCTCACTTCGAAGGGATAGCGCGCGTAGCGATCGGAGACGGCGACGAAGCTGTGCCCGTCCCCGATCGCCGCGGCGATGCGTTGGAGCGCGACGACCATGGCATGATCCTCGACCCGGTCCGCGCGCTTGGCCTCATCGGCGAGTTGCTCGACCTTGGCCCGCGAGACGAAGTTCCAGGGGTCGCGGTGCTTCGTTTCGATCCCCGCGACGAGCGCATCGACATCCTCGCGCCATTGCTCGGCAGTGAGATGGGGGATGTCCTTGGCCCAGCAGGCCCCGCCCATCCCCGATGCCGCCAAGAATAATAGGATCGCCCTCGCGAACATGCATGGCCTCGCCGTCATCATGATTTTCCAAGGCCGGCCTTCGTTCGCGAAAGGAGGCGCGCTCTGCTCGAACAGGATTGCGCCGGACGCCCTACCCCTCGCTCTCGCTGATATCCTCGAGCATCTCGGTATCGAGCACGCGCACGCGCCCCTGTTCGAGCGAGATGACCCCCGATTCCTCCCAGCTTTTGAGCTGCCGGTTGATATGCTCGCGGCTCATCCCCGCAAAATTGCCGAGCTCGGTCTGGCTGAGTTCGACGCGGTGCGACGTATCGGGGCTGTCCTTGCGAATCAGGCGCTTCAAATAGCGCGCGAGCCGCGGGCCCGAGGCATAGGCGCGGTCGCTCTCGATCGTCTGGTCGGCGGTGCGCAACCGCCGCGCGAGCTGCTGCATCAGCGACCAGGCGAATTCGGGGTGGCTGGTGACGAAATCGCGCAGCGCGTTGCGCCCCAGTTGCAGGCCGCCGCCCGCGCTCGTCGCGGTCACCGATGCGGTGCGCTCGCCGCCGTCGAGCAGCGCGATCTCGCCCAGCACCGCGCCAGGCTCGGCATAGGCAAGCACGATCTCGCGCCCGCCCGCGGTCAGCATCGACACGCGCGCGGTGCCGCTGGTCAGGATCAGCAGGCTGTCGCCGGGGTCGCCCTGGCAGAGCAGTTCCTTGCCCTTGCCGAATTGAACCTGCACCGCGCGGCCCGCGATGTCGGCCCAGTCCTGGACCGTCAGGCCGGAGAATATGCTGTCGGGGCCCTGTAGTTCGGCGAGTTTCGCGTGATCCATAAGCCCCGTTTTCCCCTGTTCAGACCAGCCGGCTGTGCTTCACCGCCGCCTCGATGAACCCGGCGAAGAGCGGGTGCGGGTCGAAGGGCTTCGACTTGAGCTCCGGATGGAATTGCACCCCAATGAACCACGGATGGTCCGGTCTTTCAACGATTTCGGGCAGCATGCCGTCGGGAGACATGCCCGAGAAGACCAGCCCGCCGTCCTCGAGCCGGTCGCGGTAGGCGCCATTGACCTCGTACCGGTGGCGATGGCGCTCGCTGATCTCGTTCGAACCATAGACCGCCGCGACATGGCTGTTCGGCGAGAGTCTCGCCTCATAGGCGCCGAGCCGCATCGTCCCGCCAAGGTCGGTGTCGGCGCCGCGCTGCTGCAGGCCCTCGGCGCTCATCCATTCGGTGATCATGCCGACGACCGGCTCGTCGGTCTTGCCGAATTCGGTGCTCGACGCATTCTGGATGCCGCTGGTATTCCGCGCGCCTTCGATGCACGCCATCTGCATGCCGAGGCAGATGCCGAAAAAGGGCACATTCCGCTCGCGCGCGAAGCGCACGCTCGAAATCTTGCCTTCCGAGCCGCGTTCGCCGAAGCCGCCGGGGACCAGGATGCCGTGCAAGGGCTCGAGATTTTCGGCGAGATTGCCGTCTTCCTCGAATATTTCGGCGTCGAGCCAGCGGATGTTGACCTTCACCCGGTTCGCCATGCCGCCATGCACCAGCGCCTCGTTCAGGCTCTTATAGGCATCGGGCAGCGACACATATTTGCCGACGACGCCGATCGTGACTTCGCCCTCGGGGTGCTGCTTGCGGTCCATGATGTCGTACCAGCGCGACAGGTCGGGCTCGGGCGCGTCGTGGATGCCAAAGGCGCGCAGCACTTCGCCGTCGAGCCCCTCGCCATGATATTGCACCGGCACCGAATAGATGCTGTCGGCGTCGAGCGCCGGGATCACCGCTTCCTTTCGCACGTTGCAGAATTGCGCGATCTTCGCGCGCTCGCCCTCGGGCAACGGCTTTTCGCAGCGGCAGAGCAGGATGTCGGGCTGGACGCCCAGCGACGCCAGTTCGCGCACGCTATGCTGCGTCGGCTTTGTCTTGAGCTCGCCCGCGGCGGCGATGTACGGCACCAGCGTGACGTGCACCGACAGCGTCTTGTCGCGCCCCTCTTCGTTGCGCAGCTGGCGGATCGCCTCGATGAACGGCAGCGATTCGATGTCGCCGACGGTGCCGCCGATCTCGCACAGCACGAAGTCGAGGTCGTCGATATCGGTGCGCGCGAACGCCTTGATCGCGTCGGTAACGTGCGGGACCACCTGCACCGTCGCACCCAGATAATCGCCGCGGCGTTCCTTGGTGATGATCTGCTGATAGATGCGGCCCGAGGTGACATTGTCGCTCTGCCGCGCCGCGACGCCGGTGAAGCGCTCGTAATGGCCGAGGTCGAGGTCGGTCTCCGCGCCGTCGTCGGTCACATAGACTTCGCCATGCTGATAGGGCGACATCGTGCCCGGATCGACGTTCAGATAGGGGTCGAACTTCCGGATACGGACGCGATAGCCACGCGCTTGCAGCAAAGCCGCGAGGCTTGCCGCCATCAGACCTTTGCCAAGCGAGGAGACCACGCCGCCGGTGATAAAAATGAACCGCGCCATGGGAGGAAAGACTTACTCAACAGGAGGGGGACGGCGCAAGCCGTCGAATCGCGAACGGCGGAAATAATTCCGCCGCCTGCGAATGCGGGAGTCGGAAGCGCCCTACGGCGCCGCCGCTTACTTCTTGGCGGGAGCCGGCGCCTCGGCCGGCGGCGCGCCCGCGGCCGCGGCGGCGGCGAGCGGATCGTCGCTCGGCAGCGCCTGCGGCGCACCGGTGGTGCTCGTCGCCGGGGCCTGCGCAGGACCGGTCAGCGGCGAAGCGCCGCCGGTAGCCGGGGTGGCCTGGCCGGCCTTCGACAGCGAGGTGTCGATCGTCGAGCCGCCCGAGCCGCGCACCGACGCCATCGCGGCGAGGATGATCGACAGCGCGACGAAGGCGGTCGCGAGCACGGTGGTCGCGCGCGTCATGAAATCGGCCGCGCCGCGCGCCGAAAGCAGGCCCGCGGGGCTGCCGCCGACGCCGAGCCCGCCGCCTTCCGACTTCTGCATCAGGATGACCCCGATCATCGCGGCGGCGACGACGGCCTGGACGACGAGCAGGAAGGTGAAGAGGTTCGACATCGATAGTTCCCGGAAAATTCATGGGGCCGCACCGCGGCCGGTCTGGCGGTGCACATAGAGGCGAAGGGCCGCGGCTTCAAGGCATAGCTGGAAAGCTCGGCTGACCTCTTTCTCCCCTCCCGCTTGCGGGAGGGGTCGGGGGTGGGCAAGCAGCGTAGCCATAGCCCACCCCACTGCGACTAACGAGCAAGCTCGTAAGTCTCGCTGCCCCTCCCGCGTGCGGGAGGGGAGGTCAGAGCCCCGCCCCCGCCGCCACGATCGGAATGAATTTCGCCGCGGTCAGGCTCGCACCGCCGACCAGCGCCCCGTCGACGTCGCCCGCGCCCAACAGCTCCGCGGCATTCTCGCCATTGACCGACCCGCCATAGAGCAGTCGCATGACCTCGGCGCCCGCGCCGATCCGCTCGGCCAGCGCCGCGCGGATCGCGCCATGCATCGCCGCGACATCGTCCACCGTCGGCACCAGCCCGGTCCCGATCGCCCAGATCGGCTCATAGGCGATCGCGAGGCGCGCCGGATCGAATTCCACCGGCAGCGATTCGCGCACTTGCGCCAGCACATAATCGATCGCCCCGCCCGACTCGCGCACGGCGCGCGGCTCGCCGACGCACAGGATCACGTTCAGCCCCGCCGCCAGCGCCGCCTCGGCCTTGGCCTTCACCTCGGCATCGCCCTCGCCGCAGCCTTCGCGCCGCTCGCTGTGCCCGACGATCACCAGCGTCGCGCCGGCATCGACCAGCATCGCCGCCGCGACCGACCCGGTATAGGCGCCCGACGCCGCGGCGTGGCAGTCCTGCCCGCCGATCGCGGCTTCGGGCAGCGCCGCCGCCATCGCGCCGATCAGCGTGAAGGGCGGGCAGATCGCGACGTCGACCGCGGGGTGCTCGTCCGCCGCGGCGAAGATCGCCTGCGCTTCGGTCACCGCGTCCGACAGCCCGTTCATCTTCCAGTTGCCGACCACATATTTGCGCCGCGCCATCTTCGCTCCCTCCACTATCTCTGCCTGCCGCCGCCCTAGCGGTGCGCGGGCGCCAGTGGCAAGCCGCCTTTCCCGCCTTGATGCCATCGCCCGTCCCGCCTAAAGCCGCACCGAACCGCGCGTCCGCGCGCCCGCTCGAAAGAATGCCCGCTCGATGATTACCGCGATCCGCAGCCTCTTTTCCTCCACCTTCGGCAAGATCTTCGCCCTCGCCTTCATCGGCCTCATCGGCGTGCTCTTTGCGCTGAGCGACGTGGGCAACACGGGTTTCGGCGGCGGCATGGGCGACACCACCGTCGCCGACGTCGGCGAGGAACAGATCGGCCTCGCCGAACTGCGTCAGAGCATCAACCAGGCCTATGACCGCGCGCGCCAGCAGCAGCCCGGCCTGACGCGCGAAGCCTTTATCGAAGAAGGCGGCTTCGACGCCGTGCTCGACGACGTGATCCAGGGCGCGGCCTTCCGCCAGTTCGCGCGCGACCTCGGCTTCGGGGTCAGCAAGCGCCTCGTCGACGGCCAGATCGCCGACGCCTTCGCCGGCGTCTCGGGCAGCTTCGACCAGGCACGCTACAACGCCTATCTGCGCGAGAGCGGGGTCAGCGAGATGCAGCTGCGCCGCCAGATCGAAACCCTGCTGCTGATGCAGCAGCTCGGCGCGCCCGCGGGCACCACCCCGCGCACCGGCAACGGTATGGCCTTTCCTTATGCGGCGCTCCTCGTCGAGGAACGCCGCGGCCAGGCGACCTTCATCCCCGCCAGCAGCTTCGCCCCGTCGAACGATCCGGGCGACGCGGCGCTGCAGCAATATCTCAAGGACAATCGCTCGCGCTTCAGCATCCCCGAGCGCCGAATCCTGCAATATGCCGTGTTCGACCGTAACGTCGCCCCCGTTCCCGCGGTGACCGACAAGGAAATCGCCGACCTCTACAAGGCGAACGCCGCGCGCTTCGCCGCCAGCGAGACGCGCCGATTCATGCAGGTGATCGCCCCCGACCAGGCCGCCGCCAATGCGATCGCCGCAAAGGTCCGCGGCGGTACCGCGCTCGCCGCCGCCGCGCAGGCCGTCGGGCTCACCGCCGCGCCGTCGGGCGACGTCACCCAGACCGCTTACTCGGGGCTGACCAACGCCGCCGCCGCCAAGGCCGCCTTCGCCGCCAAGCGCGGCGACGTGCTCGGCCCGACGCAGACCGACCTCGGCTGGTCGGTGGCGCAGGTCGACGCGATCACCACCACCGCGGCGAAGACGCTCGAACAGGCGACCCCCGAAATCCGCGCCCAGCTCGAAAAGAACAAGGCCGAAGAGGCGCTGATCACTTATTACAACGCCGTCCAGGACGCGGCGAACGGCGGCGTGTCGATCGAGGAGATCGCCGGCGACCGCAAGCTGACGCTCGTCGAGACCCCGGCGATCCTGCCCAGCGGCCGCGCCCCGGCGCAGCCCGCCTATGCACTCCCCGCCGACCTCGCACCGATGATGGCGCAGGCGTTCCAGGGCGCCAGCGAGGGCGAGACGCATCTCGCGCAGCTCGTCGAGAACGAGAAATTCGCGGTCTATGCGGTCAAGTCGATCGTCGCCGCCGCGCCGCCGCCTTTCGCGCAGATCCGCGGCGAGCTGCTCGCCGACTGGAAACTGGCGCAGGGCCAGAAGATCGCGCGCGACAAGGCGCGCGGCATCGTCAAGGCGGTCGAGGGCAAGGCGAGCTTCGCCGACGCCGTGCGTGCCGCCGGGCCGCAGGCCGGCAGCATCCAGACGATCGGTGGGCGCCGCGGCGAACTCGGCCGCAATGGCGAGCGCGTGCCCCCCGAGCTGGCTTTGCTCTTCTCGATGGCGCCGAACACGGTCAAGACGCTCGAAATCCCCGGCAACCGCGGCTGGATGGTGCTCCAGCTCGGCGAGGTGAAGCGCCCCGAGGCCAAGGAAATCGACCCGCGGATGGTGGCCGGCCTCTCGCAGTCGCTGGCCAAGCAGTTCGGCCCCGAACTCGCCGAGCAGCTGATCGCCGAGGCGAAGCGCCGCGTCGGGGTGAAGATCAACCAGAAGCTGGTCAAACAGCTGCGCGACGAACTGACCGGCAAAACCCCGGTCGCGCAATAAGGTGGCGCTCGAAGGCAGGGCTGCGGCGCTCGAGGCGCTCGCGCGCGGCGACGGCGCGGTCGTCTGGCAGCGGCTGATCGCCGACGTCGAGACCCCAGTCTCGGCGGCGCTCAAGCTGATCGAACCCGGCCGCGGCGACTGGGTGCTCGAATCGGTCGAGAGCGGCGAGACGCGCGGGCGCTACAGCCTGGTCGGGCTCGACCCCGACCTGATGCTCGAGGTGCGCGGCGATACCGCGCGCATCAACCGCGGATGGCAGCACGACCGCACCGCCTTCACGCCGGTCGCCGCCCCCGCGCTCCAGGCGCTGCGCGACCTCGTCGCCGAATGCCGCTTCGACGTGCCCGCGGCTTTGCCCAAGGCGCTCGCGACGCTCGTCGGCTTCTTCGCTTACGAGACCATCGGCCTCGTCGAGCGCATCCCGCGCGCGCCGGGCGCCGGGCTCGGCCTGCCCGACATGGTCTTCGTGCGCCCGACGGTGATCCTCGTCTTCGACCGCCTCGCCGACGAGCTTTTCCTGATCGCGCCGATCTGGCCCGACGCCGACGGCGCGATCGACCGGATGATCGACGCCGCGCAGGACAAGCTCGACACCATCGCCGCGCGCCTCTCCAGCGCCAACCCGCACGCGGCGCGCGCGACGACGCTGACCGACCCCACCGCTATCGCCGCCAACCCGGCGATCGCGCCGCAGCATTTCGCGTCGATGGTGGCGACCGCGAAGGATTATATCGCCGCGGGCGACATCTTCCAGGTCGTGCTGTCGCAGCGCTTCTCGACCCCCTTCGACCTGCCGCCCTTCGACCTATACCGCGCGCTCCGCCGCGTGAATCCCTCGCCCTTCCTCTATTTCCTCGACCTGCCCGGCTTCGCGCTGATCGGCTCGTCGCCCGAGATCCTCGTGCGCGTGCGCGACGGCGAGATCACGATCCGGCCCATCGCGGGCACGCGCCCGCGCGGCCGCACCGGCGCCGAGGATGTCGAGAACCGCGACAGCCTGCTCGCCGACCCCAAGGAACGCGCCGAGCATCTGATGCTGCTCGACCTCGGCCGCAACGACGTCGGCCGCGCCGCGGTCGGCGGCAGCGTCGTCGTCACCGACAGCTACACCGTCGAATATTACAGCCACGTCATGCACATCGTGTCGAACGTCATCGGCCGCATCGCGCCCGACAAGGACGCCATCGACGCACTCTTCGCGGGCTTCCCCGCGGGCACGGTCAGCGGCGCGCCCAAGGTCCGCGCCTGCCAGATCATCGCCGAGCTCGAGGCCGATGCGCGCGGGCCCTACGCCGGCGGCGTCGGCTATTTCGCCCCCGACGGCAATATGGACAGCTGCATCGTGCTCAGGACCGCCATCGTCAAGGACGGCGAGATGCACGTCCAGGCCGGCGCGGGCATCGTCGCCGACAGCGACCCCGCCTACGAGCAGCGCGAGTGCGAGGCCAAGGCCGGCGCGCTCTTCGCCGCCGCGCGCGAAGCGGTGCGCCTCGCGGGCACGCCCGGCTACGGCCAGTGAAACGCGTCGCGGCGCTCCTGCTGGGCGCCGCGCTGGTTGCCGGGGCCTGGTTCGCGCTCAGCGACGGCGACCGGCCCACCGCGCCCGCCAAGCCGCCCAAACCCTCGGCCTGTAAGTCCGTCACCTTCGACGGCAAACGCTTCACCGAATGCATCGCCCTCCCCGGCCAGCACCGCATCTCCACGAAAATCACCGGCAAAAACGGCGTCATCTACCGCGGCTTCGCGGGCCTCGCCGAGGATGTCGATCCCGCCACGGTCGCCTTCGCGGTCAACGGCGGCATGTACGATACCGGCAGCGAACCCATCGGCTATTATGCCGAGGACGGCCAACGCCTCTACCCGCTCAACACCCGCGACGGCGGCGGCAATTTCTACCTGAAACCCAACGGCGTCTTCTTCGGCGAGCCCGACGGCGGCTGGCAGGTGATGACCAGCGATGATTTCGCGACCAAAGTGACGCAGCGCCCGAATTTCGGCACCCAGTCGGGCCCGATGCTGCTGATCGGCGGCGCGCTCAACCTCCAGATTTCACCCGACGGCACTTCGCTGAAAATCCGCAACGCGGTCGGCGTCGACCCGCAAGGCCGCGCGCATTTCGTCATCTCCGACGAGCCCGTCTCTTTCGGCACCCTCGCCGCGCTGATGCGCGACCATGCCAAGACCAGCGACGCGCTCTTCCTCGACGGCACCGTCTCGGCGCTCTGGGATCCGGCGAGCGACCGCATGGACGGCCGCTACCCGCTCGGCCCGCTGATCCTTGTCACCCACCGCTCCCCGGACTAGCCTCACGCCATGCTGAAAATCCTCGCCCCCCTCGCCCTGCTGCTCGCCGGCGCCGCCCTCGCCCCAAATCTTGCCCACGCCCAGGTCGAAGGCGCCACCGAAGCCGACGTCATCCTTAAGGATTTCACCTTCGCCACCGGCGAGAAACTGCCCGAGCTCAAGATCCACTACACCACGCTCGGCACGCCGCAGCGCGACGCTGCGGGCAATGTCACCAACGCGGTGATGATCCTCCACGGCACCGGCGGCACCGGCAAGCAATTCTTCCAGCCGCAGTTCGCGAAGGAGCTTTTCGGCCCCGGCCAGCCGCTCGACACGTCGAAATATTATGTGATTCTCCCCGACAATATCGGCCACGGCGGCTCATCGAAGCCGAGCGACGGCCTCCGCATGAAATTCCCGAAATACGACTATGCCGACATGGTCGCCGCGCAGCACCGCCTGCTCACCGAAAAGCTCGGGGTGAAGAAGCTGAAGCTGATCCTCGGCACCTCGATGGGCTGCATGCACGCCTTCGTCTGGGGCGAGGCCTGGCCCGGCTTCGCCGAGCGCCTCGCGCCCTTCGCCTGCCTGCCGGTCGAGATTGCGGGGCAGAACCGCATGTGGCGCACGCTGTCGATCGACGCGATCAAGGCCGATCCCGCGTGGCAGGAGGGCAATTATAGCGCGCCGCCCGCCGCGGGCCTGCGCACCGCCGCGACGCTCAGCATCATAGCGGGCGCCAACCCCTATGCTCTGCAGGCGCAATATCCGACGCGCGAGGCGGCGGAGAAGTACAAGGATGAGGCTTTCGCGCGCGTCTACGGCCGCAATGACGCCAACGACACCATCTACCAGCTCGAAAGCTCGCGCACCTACAACCCCTGGGCGGACCTCGAAAAAATCACCGTCCCGGTGCTCTGGATCAACAGCGCCGACGATTTCATCAACCCGCCGCTCTACGGCATCACCGAAAAGGCCGCGCCGCGCATGCCGCGCGCGAAATTCATCCTGATCCCCGCGAGCCCCGAAACCAAGGGCCACGGCACGCACACGTGGGCGAAGTTCTGGAAAGACGATCTCGCGAAGCTGATGGCGGAGTAGATCGCCGACGTCCCGCCCATCGTCACCCCGGACTTGATCCGGGGCCTGCCTTTCTCAAGACAGGGAAAGGCGGGTGCCGGGTCAAGCCCGGCATGACGGACAAAGCAAAGCTTCGGTTTTCCGCACGCAATATTGCTTCACTCGCGCGGCTTCCCGCATTACGGCCCAACCCCATGATCCTCGTCATCGACAATTACGACAGCTTCACCTTCAACCTCGTTCATTATCTGATCGAGCTGGGCGCCGAGGTGCGCGTCGAACGCAACGACGCGCTCACCGCCGCCGAAGCCCTCGCGACCGGTGCCGAGGCGATCCTCATCTCGCCCGGCCCCTGCACCCCCAACGAGGCCGGGATCAGCCTCGACCTCGTCGCCGCCTGCGCCGACGCCGCGCGCCCCTTGCTCGGCGTGTGCCTCGGCCACCAGGCGATCGGCCAGCATTTCGGCGGCACGGTCCAGCGCGGTCACCTGATGCACGGCAAGACCTCGCCCGTTTGCCACGACGGCAGCGGGCTCTTCGCAGGCCTGCCCTCGCCGCTCACCGCGACGCGCTACCACAGCCTCGAGGTCGTCGACATTCCGCCGAGCCTGCTGATCAACGCGACCAGCGACGACGGCGCGGTGATGGGTTTCCGCCACGCCGACCTGCCGATCCACGGCGTCCAGTTCCACCCCGAAAGCATCGCCACCGAACATGGCCATGCGATGCTCGCGAACTTCATGGCGAGCGCGGGCCTGCCGGTACACGAACGCTTGGGCCTATGAGCCGGTTCGGCCCCTTCCCCGATCCCGCCGCGCTGCTGGATCATGACGAGGCCGCGCACGCGTTTAGCGTGATGCTCGACGGCGGCGGCAGCGACCAGGATGTCGCGGGTTTCCTGACGGCGCTCGCCGACCGCGGCGAAACGATGGTCGAGATCGCCGCCGCGGCGCAGGCGATGCGCGACCGGCTGATCCCGGTCGAAGCGCCTGCGGGCGCGATCGACGTCTGCGGCACCGGCGGCGACGGCCACCACACCTTGAACGTCTCGACCGCGGTCGCGATCGTCGTGGCGGCGTGCGAGGTTCCCGTCGCAAAGCACGGAAATCGCGCCGCTTCCTCCAAATCGGGCGCCGCCGACACGCTCGAAGCGCTCGGCCTCGACATGGACCGCGCCGACCGCATGGCCGAAGCGCAGCTCGCCGACCTCGGCATCTGTTTCCTCTTCGCGGGCACGCGCCACCCGGCGATGAAGCGCATCATGCCGATCCGCCGCGCGCTCGGCCGCCGGACGATCTTCAACCTCATGGGCCCGCTCGCCAACCCCGCGCGCGTCACGCGCCAGCTCGTCGGCATCGCGCGCCCCGCCTATGTCCCCGTCTATGCCGAGGCGCTGCACCGCCTCGGCACCGAGCATTCGCGCGTCGTCTCGGGCGACGAGGGGCTCGACGAACTGTCGCTCGCGGGCGGCAACGAGGTCGCGGTGGTCACCCCCGACGGCGTCGTCATGCAGCGCAGCCATGCTGCCGACGCCGGCCTGCCGACGCGCCCGCTCGAGGAACTGCGCGGCGGCGACGCCGAATGCAACGCCCAAGCCCTCCGCGCTTTGCTCCAGGGCGACCCCGGCGCCTATCGCGATGCGGTGCTCTACAACGCCGCCGAGGCGCTTGTCGTCGCGGGCGCGGTCGAAACGCGCACCGAAGGCGCCGAGGAAGCCGCCGAGGCGATCGACAAGGGCCTCGCCAACACGCTGCTCGACTGCTGGATCGCTTATAAATGAACAAACTCACGCAGATATTGGCGACCAAAGCCGAGGAAGTCGCCGAGCGCCGCCAGTCGCGCAGCATCGCCGATCTCGACGCGATCGACGCCGGCCCCGTGCGCGGCTTCCACAAGGCGTTGCAGGCGAAGATCGACGCGGGCAAATTCGCACTGATCGCCGAAATCAAGAAAGCATCGCCCTCCAAGGGACTGATTCGCGACGATTTCAACCCCGCCGACCACGCCCGCGCTTATGAGGCCGGCGGCGGCGCCTGCCTCTCGGTGCTCACCGACGCGCCCTATTTTCAGGGCCATGAGGAATATCTGATCGCCGCGCGAACCGCGTGCAGCCTGCCCGTGCTGCGCAAGGATTTCATGATCGACCCGTGGCAGGTCGCCGAAGCACGCTCGATCGGCTCCGACGCGATCCTGATCATCGTCGCCGCGCTCGACGACGGCGCGATGCGCGAGATCGAAGCGGCTGCCATCGACCGCGGCATGGACGTCCTCGTCGAAGTCCATGACGAGGCCGAGTTCGACCGCGCGCTGAGCCAGCTCCAATCGCGCCTGATCGGGGTCAACAACCGCGATCTCAAAACCTTCGAAACCGACCTCGCGGTCACCGAACGACTCGCCAAGCTGGTCCCGCCGGGCACCTTGCTGGTCGGCGAAAGCGGCATCGCCACCCACGCCGACTGCCAGCGCCTGTCGGCAAGCGGCGTGAACAGCTTCCTAGTCGGCGAAAGCCTGATGCGGCAGGCCGACGTGACCGCTGCGACGATGGCGTTGCTGGAGGGCCGCGGTTGATGTTGGGGGTTAGCCGGCAGCCAGCTGTCCGGCGCTAGCCGCCGATTGGTTGCCGCGCCCCAACCGCGCGACCTTTGCAAACAAGGATCGAGAACGGCCCCCTCGGCTCCACCGATCCGGCATCAAAACATGCCGAGGCTGTGCAGCCATTGCTCGACCTGCCCCGGCCATTCGGTGGTGATCGGATCGCCGGTCGGCCGCATCCCAAAGGCGTGACCGCCCTTCGCGTACAGCCGCATATCGACCGGCACCCCCGCGTCGTTCAGTGCCAGCGCATAGGCCATCGCCTGCCGGATATCGTCGATGGGATCGTCCATGGCGTGGATGATCAACGTCGGCGGCGCCTTCGCGCTGATCTCGACCCATGGTTGCAGTTCCAGGCTGTTCCTCCCCTTGCTGTTATCCAGCATTCGCGCGGTATAGGCGATGATGGCAAAGTCGGGCCGCGGGGATTGGCGGTCTGCCGCGTCGGCCGGCGGATAGCTGCGCTCCTCGGTGTTGCTCATATTCGCCGCGAGATACGCGCCAGCCGAAAAACCGATGACGCCGATCTTGTTCGGCTCGACGCCGTAGGTCGCGGCCCGCTCCCGCAACAGCCCCATCGCGCGCTGGGCGTCTTCCAGACCCAGGAGGATCTTCGGTCGCTGCTGTTTCCCCTTTTCCTTCGGCCACACTTGCGGCGTCCGGTATTTCAGCAGGGCGCAGGTCATACCCTGCCGAACGACCCACTCGCAAATCTCGGTGCCTTCCAGATCGGTCGCCACCGCGTGGAATCCGCCGCCTGGCAACACCAGCATCGTCGTGCCTCTATTGCGCCCTTTCGGCCGATAGATCGTCATCGTCGGCCGCGTGACATAGCTGGCCCAATGCCACGGCCTGCCGCCGACCAGGGGAGAGCCATTGCCGGTTGCTTCGGGATGATCGCCGGTATCCGGCTTTGCGAGCGGGACGTGTGCAGGCCATAGCGGCACCTGTATGCCGTCGGCTGTCGGTTGCCACACGCCCTCCTTTTCGACTTTCGGAATGTCGATCCTGGCGGGCACCCCGCCGGTCTTGCCCGCCTGCGCACCAGCCGGTCCGGCCAGACAGCTCGCAATCAGGAGCGAGGGAATGACAAAGCGCAAGCGTGACAAACTCATCTCCTGTTCCGAAAGGCGCAAACCGCTGGTCGCACGGTCGAGACTATCCTCGTTGCGGATGCGCGGGCAACGGCCGTCTGCGATTTCTCCACAAGCATGTGGGTCCAATAGTGTGGATGAAGGCGAGGAGGTTGCCGCGGGGCCACGTGCATCCATTCCCCTTGCCTTTCCGCCCCCGCCTTGCTTCGCTCCCCGGCATGACGCTCAAACCGACTCATCTCGACGACAGCGGCGCCGCGCATATGGTCGATGTCGGCGCCAAGCCCGCGACCCAGCGCCACGCCGTCGCCGCGGGCCGCATCGCCATGTCTCCGCAAGCGCTCGAAGCGATCCGCAGCGGCAACGCCCCCAAGGGCGACGTCATCTCGACCGCGCGCATCGCGGGCATCATGGCCGCCAAGCGCACCTCGGACCTCATCCCGCTCTGCCACCCGCTCGCGCTGAGCAAGGTCGGTGTCGACTTCACCTGGGAAGCGAACGGCATCGCCGTCACCGCGACCGCCGCGACCACGGGCCCCACGGGGGTCGAGATGGAGGCGCTCACCGCCGCCTCGGTCGCTTTGCTCACCCTCTACGACATGGCGAAGGCGCTCGATCGCGCGATGATGATCGGCGACATCCGCCTGCTCGAAAAGAGCGGCGGCCGCTCGGGCGACTGGTCCGCGGCATGAGCAAATTGCTCCCGGTCGAGGAAGCCCAGGCCCGGCTCCTCGCACTCCGCGCCCCGCTCGCGCCCGAAAAAGTCGCTTTTTCCGAATCGCTTGGCCGCTATCTTTCAGAAGACGTCATCGCCCGGCGCGACCAGCCCGCCGCGCCGCTCTCGGCGATGGACGGCTATGCGATCCGCCACGCCGACCTGCCCGGCCCCTGGACCGTCGCCGGCGAGGTCGCCGCGGGCGCCGTCGCCGCCGCGCCGCTCAGCCGCGGCGAAGCGATGCGCATCTTCACCGGCGCGCCCCTCCCCGAAGGCGCCGACACCGTACTGATTCAGGAAGATGTCGCGGTCGACGGCGCCACGCTCACACTGACCGACCCCGCCCCGACGCTGCCCGGCCAGCATGTCCGCGACCGCGCGAGCGATTTTGCGACCGGCGCGACGCTCCTCCCCACGGGCAGCCGCCTGACCCCCGGCGCGATCGCCGCCGCGATCATGGGCGGCGGCGCGCAGCTTGTCGTCGGGGGCCGCCCGCGCGTCGCGATCCTCACCACCGGCGACGAGCTCGTCCAGCCGGGCCACGCGCTCGCCCCCGGCCAGATCCCCGACAGCAACGGCACGATGCTCGCCGCGATGCTCGCCGCCGAGCCCGCGGTCGTCGGCCTGCCGCTCCACATCCGCGACGACCGCGAGACTTTGTCCAAGGTTCTGAAGGACCTGGCACGACGTCACGACGTCATCGTCACCGTCGGAGGCGCCTCGGTCGGCGATCACGACCATGTCCGCGGCGCGCTCGACGATGCCGGCGGCGCGCTCGATTTCTGGAAGATCGCGATGCGCCCGGGCAAGCCGCTGATCGCCGGAACGCTCGGCGACGCGCTGCTGCTCGGGCTGCCCGGCAACCCCTCGTCGGCCTTCGTCACCGCGACGCTGTTCCTGATTCCGCTCGTCCGCCACCTCGCCGGCGCCGCCGCGCCGCTCCCCGAGATCCGCCACGCCCCGCTGCGCGCCGCGCTCGGGCCCGGCGGCAAGCGCCGCGACTATCTGCGCGCGCAGCTGCACCACGGCGGCCTCGCGGTGTTCGACAGCCAGGACAGCGGCCGCACCTTCCCGCTCGCCGCCGCGACGGCGCTCGTCCTGCGCGAGATCGACGCTGCCCCCCGCGACGCGGGCGATGTCGCCGCTTATATCGACATCGCTTGACAAGTTCGCATCTGTTCCTTTATCGTTCTCCTTATGTCCGAACCGGCTTCATGGAGAACGCCCGATGTTGACCGCCAAGCAGCATGAACTGCTCCACTTCATCCAGCAAAAGCTCGACGCGAGCGGCATCTCGCCGTCGTTCGAGGAGATGAAGGAAGCGCTGGGCCTCAAGTCCAAGTCGGGAATCCATCGCCTTATCAGCGCCCTGGAGGAACGCGGTTTCCTTCGCCGCCTCCCCAACCGCGCCCGCGCGCTCGAAGTGGTCAAACTTCCCGAGGGCGGCAAGATCGCCGATATGCATAAAGTTCGTGAAAATGTGATCCCGCTGCGCCAGCCCGCGCCCCAGCTCAAGCCGATCGCCGCGAACGACATCGTCGAGGTTCCGCTGCACGGCAAGATCGCCGCGGGCGTGCCGATCGAGGCGTTCGAGGATTACAACAATCTCGCCGTCCCCGCCGCGCTGCTCGGCGCGGGCGAACATTATGCGCTCGAGGTCTCGGGCGACTCGATGGTCGAGGCGGGCATCTTCGACGGCGACTATGCGCTGATCCAGAAGGTCAGCACCGCGCGCGAGGGCGACATCGTCGTCGCGCTCGTCGACGGACAGGACGCGACGCTCAAATATTTCCGCCGCGAGGGCAAGATGATCCGCCTCGACCCCGCGAACAGCGCCTATGAGCCCCAGCGCTACGAGGCCGAGCGCGTCATGGTGCAGGGGAAATTGTCGGGATTGCTTCGTCGTTACCACTGACCTGCGGCGGGCGGCGCCACGGATGTTCGTCGCCCGCACGTAGACTGGCCGCTGCGCGCGGCGGCTCGCCCAGATAAAGCGCGAGCCCGCCGGTCTGGGGCAGGCTGTCGCGATCGACCGTGAGCCAGCGCCCCACGCATTCGCGCGGCAGCCAGCGGTCGCTGATCACGACATCGGCCGCCGCGCACGCCGCCGCCATCTCGCTCCCCTCGATCCGGTCGCGGCCCCGCGCCGCGAGGATCGTCCGCCCGCGCTGGCGCCAGCGGCAGAAGTCGCGGTTGCATATCACATGGTCGAGCTCGGCGAGCGCGCCGAGCGGCGCGTCGATCCCCGCCGCCTCGGCGACCGAATCGCGCACATAATCGCCCGCGCGGTCGCGCAGCAGCGCATAGCTGCCATCGGGCAGCGCCGCCGCGACATGCTTGCCGTCGCTCGTCACAAGCAGGTCGGGCCGCGGCTGGACGAAGAGCACCGCCATGCCCGCGAGCAACGGCACCGCGCCCCAGCGCCGCCAGCCGGTCTGCCACAACAGCAGCCACAGCCCGCCGAACACCGCGAGCCCGAAACCCCAGGGCGGAAACACCGGCAGCGTCGCGACCGCGCCCGGCGCATCGGCGACGCTGTGCGCGAGCCAGATCAGCAGCTTCAGCGCCTGCTCGGCTACCCACCAGAAGGGCGCACCGAGCCCGACCGCGTCGAACAGCAGAGCCAGCGCCTCGGCAGGCATGATCACGAAAGTGGTCAGCGGGATCGCGACGACATTGGCCAGCGCGCCGTAGAGCCCCGCCTTGTGGAAATGGAAGAGCGCGATCGGCGCCAGCGCGACTTCGACCACCAGGCCCGTGATCACCAGCCCGACGATCCCGCGCCCCAGCCGCCGCGGCCAGCCCTCCTCGCGCCGCGCCATGAAGTGCTGCATCCAGCGCCCCTCGTGCAGCGCGACGATCGCGGTGATCGCCGCGAAGCTCAGCTGGAAGCTCGGCCCCGCCAGCGCCTCGGGCCGCCACAGCAGCACGATCAGCGCGCCCGCCGCGACCAGCCGCAGGGTCAGCGCCTCGCGCCCTAGCAGGATCGCCACGAGCACCAGCAGCGCCGCGATGAACGAGCGCAAGGTCGGCACCTCGGCCCCCGCCAGCAGCGTATAACCGCCCCCCGCCAGCGCCGCGACCGCCGCGGCGAGCGGCAGCACATAGCCGCCGAGCGCGAGCCGCCGGCTCAAGCCCAGCAGCCGCATCGCCAGCAGCATCGCGAAACCCACCACCGCGGTGACGTGCAGCCCGCTGATCGACAGCAGATGCGCGAGCCCGCTCCGCCGCATCGCCTCCTCGTCGGCGGGGTCGATCGCGCCGCGGTCGCCCGCGACCAGCGCCGCCGCGATCCCGCCCGCCGATCCGTCGATCTGCTGATGGATATGGCTGCTCAGCCGCGCGCGCAGCGTCTGCTCGCCCTGCCCCGCCCCCGGCGCACGCCGGATCTCGCCGAGCACCGTCCCGACCGCGCCCAGCCGGTCGAACCACGCGCGCTGCGCAAAATCATAACCCCCGGGCAGGCTCGCCGCGGGCGGCGGCATCAGCCGCGCGCGCAGCCCGACCGCTTCGCCCGGCGCGATCCCCGCCCCCTGCACCCCGTCGGCGGTCAGCCGCACGCGCGGCGGCAGGTCGGGGCGGCCGTGCGGACGCAGGATCAGCCGCACCTGGCCCTTGGCGGGCAGCGGCTCGACACTTTCGACCACCGCCGAAAATTGCGTGACCACCGGCGCCGCGAGCACCGGCGCCTCGACCCACAGCGCACGCCCCCAGATCAACAGCATCCCCGCCGCCGCCACGGCGCTGCCAAGGACCAGCATCCGCCCCGCGCGCCGCTGCCACCCCATGAGCAATCCCGTGAGCGCCAGCGCCGCGAGCGCCAGCAACAGGCCGATCCAGTGCATCTGGGTGGGCAAGGAGAACCAGGCCGCGATCCCCGCGCCCAGCATCACCGGCAGCCACAGCGCTATCCGCTCGCGCTCGGCGTCGAGCCGCGCCTCGATGCTTTCGGACAGCCGCCGCATCGCCGCCGCGACCGCCATGCCAATGGGCGTTTGAAGCGGCCTTGTCGCCATGCTAGGGGCACCCCCGAACCCCGCCCCCGGACCTTCGCCGGGGCCGGCAAAGTGAGTGAAAGAGGCCGTGGTGGCAACCGAAAATCAAGCAATATCATCCGAAGCGACCGGCGCAGACGTGGTCACGCGTTTCGCCCCGTCGCCCACGGGTTTCCTGCATATCGGCGGCGCGCGCACTGCGCTGTTCAACTGGCTGTTCGCGCGCCACCATGGCGGCAAGTTCCTGCTGCGCATCGAGGATACCGACCGCGCGCGATCGACCGACGCCGCGATCGACGCGATCCTCGACGGCATGCAGTGGCTGGACCTCGACTGGGACGGCGAGACGGTGTTCCAGTTCGCGCGCGCCGGTCGCCACGCCGACGTCGCGCACGAGCTGCTCGCCAGTGGCGCCGCCTATCGCTGCTACCTGACGCAGGACGAACTCGCCGCGATGCGCGCCGAGGCGCAGGAAAAGCGCCTGCCCTTCCGCGTCCGCAGCCCCTGGCGCGACCGCAGCGACGGCGACCCCGCGGTCCCGCACGTCGTGCGCCTGCGCGCGCCGCAGGACGGCGCCGAGACGATCCACGACAAGGTGCAGGGCGAGGTCACCGTCCAGAATGCCGAGCTCGACGATTTCGTCCTGCTCCGGAGCGACGGCACCCCGACCTATATGCTCAGCGTCGTCGTCGACGACAACGATATGGGCGTGACGCATGTGATCCGCGGCGACGACCATCTCAACAACGCCTTCCGCCAATTGGCCCTCATCGACGCGATGGGCTGGCGCCGTCCGGTCTATGCGCATGTGCCGCTGATCCACGGCGCCGACGGCGCCAAATTATCGAAGCGCCACGGCGCGCTCGGCGTCGACGCCTATCGCGACGAGATGGGTTACCTGCCCGAAGCGGTGAACAATTATCTCCTTCGCTTGGGCTGGGGCCATGGCGACGACGAGATCATCAGCCGCGAACAGGCGACCGAATGGTTCGACCTCGACCATGTCGGCCGCTCGCCCTCGCGCTTCGACTTCAAAAAGCTCGAGAATCTCAACGGCCATTATCTCCGCGAGGCCGACGATACTCGCCTCGCCGCGCTCGTCGCGCCGATGACGGGCAAGCTGCTCGGCCGTGACCTCACCGCCGCCGAGCGGGATCTGCTCGCAGCGGCGATGCCCGCGCTCAAGCCGCGCGCCAAGACGCTGCACGAGATCGCCGACGGCGCGACCTTCCTCTTCGTCCCCGAACCGCTGGCGATGGACGACAAGGCCGCGGCGGTGCTAAAGGACACGCCGGAGGGGATGCTCGCGTCGATCGCCGATCGTCTGCGCGCGCTGCCGACATGGTCGCAGGAATTGGTGGAGGCCGCGGTTCGCGAGGAAAGCGAAGCGGCCGGCGTCGGGCTGGGGAAACTGGCCCAGCCGCTGCGGGCGGCCCTCACGGGGCGCACCGTATCGCCGGGTATTTTCGACGTGCTTCTGCTGCTGGGCCGCGATGCCAGCCTGGCGCGACTTGACGCAGCGCACAATAATCCGGCAGGGGCGTAGCCACCGCGACTCTCCCGCCGCAAGATCAGGGGAATGACATGACCGAAACTGCAAAAATCACCCTGGGCGACACCACCGTCGACAATCCGGTGCTCAAGGGCACCGTCGGCCCCGACGTCGTCGACATCCGCAAATTCTACGCCCAGACCGGCGCCTTCACCTACGACCCCGGCTTCACCTCGACCGCGAGCTGCGAATCGGAAATCACCTATATCGACGGCGACGAGGGCGTGCTCCTCCACCGCGGTTACCCGATCGGCGAACTCGCCGAACATTCGAGCTTCATGGAGGTCTGCTACCTCCTCCTCAACGGCGAGCTGCCGAGCGCCGACGAACTCGCCGACTTCGACAATACGATCACCCGCCACACGATGCTGCACGAGCAGCTCGCGACCTTCTACCGCGGTTTCCGCCGCGACGCGCACCCGATGGCGGTGATGTGCGGCGTGGTCGGCGCGCTCAGCGCCTTCTACCATGACTCGACCGAGATCCACGATCCGCGCCAGCGGATGATCGCCAGCCACCGGCTGATCGCGAAGATGCCGACGATCGCGGCGATGGCGTATAAATATTCGGTCGGCCAGCCCTTCGTCTATCCGCGCAACGATTTGAGCTACACCGGCAATTTCCTGCGCATGACCTTCGGCGTGCCCGCCGAGGAATATGTCGTGAACCCCGTCGTCGAGCGCGCGCTCGACCGCATCTTCATCCTCCACGCCGATCACGAGCAGAATGCGTCGACCTCGACCGTCCGCCTCGCGGGTTCGTCGGGTGCGAACCCCTTCGCGTGCATCGCCGCGGGCATCGCCTGCCTGTGGGGCCCTGCGCATGGCGGCGCGAACGAGGCCGCGCTCAACATGCTGCGCGAAATCGGCCGTCCCGAACGCATCCCCGAATATATCGCGCGCGCCAAGGACAAGGACGACCCGTTCCGCCTGATGGGCTTCGGCCACCGCGTCTACAAGAATTACGACCCGCGCGCGACGGTGATGCAGAAGACCGTGCGCGAGGTGTTCGAGGCTCTCAAGGTCAACGACCCGGTGTTCGAGGTCGCGCTGCAGCTCGAGGAAATGGCGCTCAACGACCCCTATTTCATCGACAAGAAGCTGTTCCCCAACGTCGACTTCTACTCGGGCGTGATCCTGTCGGCGATCGGCTTTCCGACGACGATGTTCACCGCGCTCTTCGCGCTCGCCCGCACTGTCGGCTGGGTCGCGCAGTGGAACGAGATGATCTCGGACCCCGCGCAGAAGATCGGCCGCCCGCGCCAGCTCTACACGGGCCCGACGCAGCGCCCGTACGTGCCGGTCGACAAGCGATAAACGCTAGTTTCAAGGGAATTTCGAACGGCGGCGCAGGAAACTGCGCCGCCGTTTCGATTCAGGCGTCCCGCGCCGGCAAGCTCAGCGTAAACCTCGCCCCCTGCCCCGGCGCGCTGTCCACCGTCAGGTCGCCGTCCATAGCGCGTGCCAGCCGCCGCGCGATATAGAGGCCCAGCCCCGATCCGCCGCTGTCGGTACGGCCCAGTCGCTCGAATTTCTCGAACACCACCGCCTGCTGCGCGGCGTCGATCCCCTGCCCCTGGTCGGCGACGGTCACCGTCGCGCGGTCGCCGTCGCGGTCGAGGCGGATCCAGATCATCGAATCCTCGGGCGAATAGCGGATCGCATTGCCGAGCAGGTTGAGCAGCACCTGCAAAACCCGGCGGAACTCGCCCGTCGCGGGCATCTTGTCGTCGAGGGGCGGCGCGTCGATGCGGATGCCCTTTTCCTCGGCCTTCATGCCGAGCAGCCCCACGGCGCGCCGTGCGAGGTCGCCGAGGTCGATCTCGTCGCGCGCCGCCTTGAACCCCGGCCGCTCGATATTCTGGAGGTCGGCGAGGTCGTCGACCAGCCCCAGCAGATGCCGCCCCGCATGCGCTATATCGCCGGCATAGCGCGCATAATCGGCGCGGATCGGCCCGTCGAACTGGCCCGAGATCGTCTCCGCGGTCGCGATGATGCGCGCCAACGGCCCGCGCAGCGCGCCGTCGATGCGACGCCCAAAGGCGGGGTCGGACAAAGGCAGCGAGCCGAAGGCGGGATCGGTGAGCGCCGCGGGTGCCGGCGCCGGCGGCGGCGCGTCGTCGGGCAGCACGGTGCCGCGAAAGCCCGTGAAGCCCCCCGTCGCGTCGAACAAGGGCTCGGCGGCCAGCGTCATCGCCATCCGCCCGCCCTTGCCGTCGTCGGTGCGCACCAGCTGCCCGGCGAAGCGCGCCTGCCGCGCAAGCGCGCGCAGTACCGCAAAATGCCCGTCGGCATCGGGCTGCAATTCGAACAGCTCGGACAGCGAGCGCCCTTCCCACTCCGCCGGTACGGCGTCGGCCTCGGCGCCCGCGGTCAGCGCGATCAGCCGCAGCTGGACGTCGCTTTCCCACATCCACGCGCGCGGCGACACCGCCGCGACCTCGGTCACCGGCGGGATCTGCGACTGCATGACCGGCCGCGTGCGCCAGTCGCTGATCTCCAGCGTCGCGCCCTCGGCATCGGGCAGGATGCGCACCAGCGCATGGATGTCGCTATGGTCGTCGGCGGCGATCAAAGGCCGGCTGATCTCGCGCTGCAGCCGCTGCGCCAGCGCGACGAGCCGCGCCAGATTGGGCAGCGCCAGCGGCCTACCCTCGCCGCCGCCCGCGCGCTGCTGCAGGCGCAGCAGCGGCGCGTCGCCGCTGACGAGAATCCCGCCGCGGTCGATGCGGCCGCGAATGACGCGCTCGGCCATCATGCCGCGCCTTCCGCTTCGCCGAACAGCGCCGCGCGCGCCTGCAAGGCCGCGGTATAATCGTCGGGCGCCGCGCTCGCGACCGCGCGCCCCGGCAGCATCGCCAGCGATCCTTCGAGCGGTACCAGCGCCGCTTGGTCGCGCAGCAGCGGCGCGAGCATCGGCGCCAGCTGCGCGGGTTCGGCGGTGATCAGCGCCAGCGCCATCGCGTCGTAGCGATATTTATGCGTCGCCGCGGCGAGCGCGATGAAGCTCGGCCAGTCGTGGCGCGCGATCGCCGCCGCCGCGCCGTCGGCCAGCGCCCCCGCCCCGACCCCGGCCAGCGCCGCATGATAGTCGGCCGCCGCGCGATCGATCCCGCGCTCGGGGCGATGCTGCGCCAGCGCGCCGCGCACCGCTTCGCCCAGCCGCGCCGCCTCGGCGCTGTCCTTGCCCGCCTGCACGAGAGCCCAGGCCGCGATGTCGAGCAGCAAGGCGCGGAGCAGGTCGAGGTCCATATCCTCCATCGCGATGCGCGGATGCCCCAGTGCGTCGAAACGCCGCCGGTCGGCAATCTGCAACGCCAGATAGGCGCGGTCGATCGCCGACAGCGGATCGTCGGCCGCAACCGGCACGTCGATCGCAGCGTCGGCGGCGATGACGCGCGGCGGCGGCGCCTCGCCGACGTCCTGCACCGGCTGGCCCCGCCAGCGATGTTCCTCGGCGCGGGCGAAGCACAGGCCCGAAAGCTGCGCGGCGCCGGGCAATCCCTGTGCCGCCCAATCGTCCCACAAGGCAAGCGAATCGACCGCGCCGCCCAGCAGTCCCGCCACACTCTCGACCAGCCGCCGCGCGATCCCCAGGATCAGCGCGCGCTGCTCTTCGGACAATCGCGTCGCCGCCGGCGCCGCGAGGAAAGCCGTGCTTTCCTGCAGGCGCGCCGACAGCGCCGGATTCACCGACGCCAGCTGCGAAAAGAGAGGGGTCTCAGCCATCTTCACTCGCGCATAGCAGCTTGGCGTTAATGCCGACTAAACCTTGATCGCGGCGATGGATCAGGCCTCGGGCCGCCGCGCGAGGCGCACCCACAGCAAGATCTGGAACAGCGCGAGCAGCGGCAGGATCGCGAACATCAGCGGCGCGAAGCCGAAAATCAGCGCGGGTGCCAGCATCATCCACGCCTGGTCAGCGTCGGGCAGCAGCCAGTGAAAGCGCCGCCGCTCGCCCGAATCCTCGTAAAGCCAGCGCGCGAGCAGGATCGCCGCGGCGAGGCACGGCGCCAGCGCGGCCTCCGAAAAGGGCGGCATCTCGTGCCGCGTCCCACCGAGCGCGACGAGCCAGGGAAAGAGCGCGAGCAGCAGCCAGGCGAAGCTGCGGATCATGTGGCGCACCCGGTCCTGCGCCGCGCTTTCGGCGCGGAACGCCGCAACGAAGCGCATCGCCGCGAGACCGAAACCGCCGAGGATCGCAACCAGCGCCCCCGCCGCTGCCAGCCCGCTCGCCGCGAGCGCCGCGACCGCGATCCAGAGCAGGCCGGTGACATAGGGCAAATAGCGCGCGGTCGCCGAGGATTTGACGAGCAACGGCCCTAGCAGCCGCACCACGGGCATCATGATCGCCGATCGCCCCAGCCCCATGCCGCCATATTCGACGCGTTGCAGGCTCGATTGCTCGATCAGCGCTGCGGTCGGGCGGTCGGCGACGATCGCGATCTCGCCCTGCTCGAACAGGGCCGGCTCGCAATAGAGCCGCCGGGCGCCCGCCTGCACTGCCATGCGCAGCAGCGTCAGGATCATGTCCCATTCGCCCGGCATCTCGGCGAGTTCGCGGACCATATGGTCCGAAATGCTGGCCAGCCCGCCCCAGCGCCGCGTCGCGTCGATGCGTTCGAACCCCTGCGTCAGCACCGTGTCGCCGGTGACCAGGATCGCGGGCGAGCCCGGCTTGGCGATCGCCGCATAATGCGTGCCCCCGGCGCGCAGCCCGTCGGCGACCAGGATGATGCGGTCGTCGCCCTCGACCAGCGCGAGCAGGTCGCTCGCTTCGCGCACCGGGGTCACCTTCATGCCGCGGCGGCGGATGCGGTCGCAGGTCGCGAGCAGGTCGGCGGGCACCGCCGCGACCGCGATCGCGATATGGGTGACGCCGACATCGGCGAGCCGCGCCGCCTGGCGCTCGATCAGCGTTTCTCCGGCGACGGTGACGAGCGCGCGCAGCCCGCCGTCGGGCACGCTCTCGCACGCGCCGATCAGCGCGATCAGGGCCATCGGCGGGCGAAACTCGGCGTCATTCTCACCGCCCGACCTTTAGGCGCGGAAGGCCGATTGGCAAGCCCCGCTTTCGCGCCGTCGTGACGTCATTCTGCGCGGCTAAAGCACGCGTTTCGGCAGTGAAATATTCCTGCGAAAATCGCCCGAATCGCTGGCCTTTGCCGCCCCCTTCGGCTAGACCGGAACCACCTCCCGAAAAGCAGAAAAAAGGCCGGGTCTTGACCGAAGAAAATACGCCTATGGAATCGCCCGACGACGGCATTTCGCCGATCAACATCGTCGACGAGATGAAGACGTCCTACCTCGATTACGCGATGAGCGTGATCGTCAGCCGCGCGCTCCCCGACGTGCGCGACGGCCTGAAACCGGTGCACCGCCGCATCCTCTATTCGGCCTATGAAAGCGGCTATGTCGCCGGCAAGCCCTATCGCAAATCGGCGCGCATCGTCGGCGACGTCATGGGTAAATATCACCCGCACGGCGACAGCTCGATCTACGACGCGCTCGCGCGCATGACGCAGGACTGGTCGATGAGCGTCCCGCTGATCGACGGCCAGGGCAATTTCGGCTCGATGGACCCCGATCCGCCGGCCGCAATGCGTTACACCGAATCGCGCCTCGCCAAGGTCGCGATCACCCTGCTCGACGACCTCGACAAGGACACGGTCGACTTCCAGCCCAATTATGACGGCTCCGAAAGTGAGCCGATGGTGCTGCCCGCGCGCTATCCAAACCTGCTCGTCAACGGCGCCGGCGGCATCGCGGTCGGCATGGCGACCAACATCCCGCCGCACAACCTCGGCGAAGTGATCGACGCGACCGTCGCGATGATCGACCGTCAGCTCGAAGGCGGCGAGGCGCTCAGCCTCGAGGAACTGATGGCGATCATCCCCGGCCCGGACTTCCCGACCGGCGCGATGATGCTGGGCCAGGGCGGCGCGCGCAACGCCTATCTGACCGGCCGCGGTTCGATCATGATGCGCTCGACGTACGTCATCGAGGAAGGCAGGAACGACCGTCAATCGATTGTTCTGACGTCGATTCCCTTCCAGGTCGGCAAGTCGGGCCTGGTCGAGAAGATCGCCGAGGCGGCGCGCGACAAGCGCATCGAGGGCGTCGCCGACATCCGTGACGAAACCAACCGCGAGGGCGTTCGCGTCGTGATCGAGCTGAAGCGCGACGCGACCGCCGACGTCGTGCTCAACCAGCTCTGGCGCCACACCCCGGCGCAGTCGAGCTTCCCAGCGAACATGCTCGCGATCCGCGGCGGCCGCCCCGAGATGATGGGGCTGAAGGACATTCTATCGGCCTTCATCGAGTTCCGCGAAGAGGTGATCACCCGCCGCTGCAAATATCAGCTCGGCAAGGCGCGCGACCGCGCGCATATCTTGCTCGGCCTCGTCGTCGCGGTCAGCAACCTCGACGAAGTCGTCCGCATCATCCGCGGCTCGAACTCGCCCGCCGCCGCGCGCGAGGCGCTGCTCGCGCGCGAATGGCCGATCGGCGAGATCGCGCCTTACATCCGCCTCGTCGAGGCGATCGAGGGCGAGGCCGAAGAAGGCACGTCCTACCGCCTGTCCGAAGTGCAGGTGAAGGCGATCCTCGATCTCCGCCTGCACCGCCTCACGGCGCTCGGCCGCGATGAAATCGGCAAGGAACTCGGGGAGTTGGCAGCCGAGATTGAGGAACTGCTTTCGATCCTCGCCGACCGCGTCAAACTCTATGGCGTGATGCGCGAGGAACTGGTCGCGGTGCGCGACGAATTTGCTACCCCGCGCCGCACGATCGTCGCCCCCGCCGCGGATGGCATCGAGGACGAGGATTTGATCGAGCGCGAGGAGATGGTCGTGACCGTCACCCTCGACGGCTATATCAAGCGCACCCCGCTCGAAACCTTCCGCGCGCAGCGCCGCGGCGGCAAGGGCCGCGCCGGCATGGCGACCAAGGACGAGGATGTCGTCACCAATTTGTTCGTCACCTCGACGCACACGCCGGTGCTCTTCTTCTCGACCGCGGGCAAGGTCTATCGCATGAAGGTGTGGCGCCTGCCCGAGGGCGGGCCCGCGACGCGCGGCCGTCCGATGATCAACCTGCTGCCGCTCGCCACCGGCGAGACCATCTCGACCGTGCTCCCGCTGCCCGAGGACGAGAATGAATGGGGCGCGCTGCACGTCATGTTCGCAACCGCGAAGGGCAATGTGCGTCGTAACAGCATGGACGCTTTCACCAACATCCCCTCGAACGGCAAGATCGCGATGAAGTTCGAGGGCGAGGACGAGGACGACCGGCTGATCGGCGTCGCTTTGCTCGACGAAAGCGACGACGTGCTGCTCGCCACCCGCCAAGGCAAGGCGATCCGCTTCGCCGGCGACGACGTCCGCGAGTTCCAAAGCCGCAATTCGACCGGCGTGCGCGGCATGCGCCTCGCCGACGGCGACGAGGTGATCTCGCTCTCGATCCTGCACAAGGTCGGCACGACCAGCGAGGAGCGCGAGGCCTATCTGCGCGCCGCGCCGTGGAAGGACAATGAGAACGAACCGACGCTCCCCGCCGAGCGGATGGCCGAACTCGCAGCGCGCGAGGAGTTCATCCTCACCGTCTGCGCCAACGGCTATGGCAAGCTCTCCTCGGCCTATGAATATCGCCGCACCGGCCGCGGCGGCCAGGGGATCACCAACATCGACAATATCGCGCGCAACGGCCTCGTCGTCGCGAGCTTCCCCGCGACCAAGATACACCAGCTGATGCTCGTCACCGACCAGGCGAAGCTCATCCGCATGGGGCTCGATTCGATGCGCGTCATCGGCCGCGGCTCGGCGGGCGTGAAGCTTTTCAACGTGGCCGATGACGAGCATGTCGTCTCGGCGGCGCTGATCGAGGACAGCGACGAGGAAGAGGGCGACGCCGCGGCTGAAACGCCCGAGACCGAGGCGCCATCGGAATGACGGCGCCCACGGCCTTCAAGGTGCTCACCGCGCAGCAATGGGCCGATTTCGAGCGCGAGCGCGTCTTCCGCGGCGCCCCGGTGGATATCGCCGACGGCTATATCCACCTGTCGACCGCCGAGCAGCTCGAGGCGACGATCGCCAAATATTTCGCGGGTCAGTCGGGCCTGATGATCGCCGAGGTGGACCTCGCCTGCCTCGGCGACAGCGTCCGCTGGGAACCCGCGCGCGGCGGCGACCTCTTCCCGCACATCTACGCCGAGCTGCCGATGCACGCGGTGATCGGGCTGCAGAAGCGCGACTGAACCGCCTTCGTCGATGCACGGTCGCCGCCCGTCGCATCTTGCTTCGCGCGCCGAAATTCTCCACCCATTGTCGCGCTTTACCGCGCACAGGGGAGAATATGATGCGCCTGCTTTTGACCGCCGCCCTGCTGGCCTCTACCGCCGCCCTTCCCGTCTTCGCGCATGACGCGGCCCCCGCCCCCGCGGCGGCGTCGAAGCCCGTTCCCAAGGAAGACTTGCTCAAGCCCCCCGCCGACGCGGCGCATTATGTCGTCGTTTCGGAGGCCGGCAAGCATGGCGACCAGTGGCGCTGGCAGCTTCCCGACGGCCGCACCGCCTATCGCTGGTCGCAGGAATTGCGCGGCTGGATCACCGAGATGGACCAGGTGACCAGCTTCGCCCCCGACGGGACCGTCGCGGCGACCACCGTGCGCGGCGTGACCATGTCGGGCGACGCCGCCGAGGAGTATCGCGTCGCCGACGGCCGCGCGACGTGGAAGACCGCGAACGACAGCGGCGAAGCGCCCGCCGGCGGCTGGTACATCCCGGCGGGCGGCGTCGGCATCGCGGGCGCGCCGATGATCGACGCGCTCGCCGCCGCGGGCGATGCCGGGCTGTCCTTCCTGCCCAGCGGCAAGGGCCATCTGACCTTCGCGGACACGCAGACCATCCAGGGCCCGAACGGCCCCAAGACCGTCCAGCTCGCCTTCATGCACGGCATCCTCCCCTCGCCGCTCCCCGTCTGGCTCGACGAAAAGAAGCGCTATTTCGCCGACATCAGTTATATCTCGACGATCCCCGCGGGTTACGAAGGCGCGCTCAAGCAGCTCCGCAACGCGCAGGAAGCCGCCACGGCCGAGGCCGTAGCCGCGGTCGCCAAGCGCTTCCTCACCCCCGCCGCCAAGGCGCCCGTGCTGGTCGACAATGTCCAGCTGTTCGACGCCGACAAGGGCGAATTCCTGCCCGCCCGCGCCGTGCTCGCACAGGACGGCAAGATCGCTGCAATCGGCGCCGCCGGGTCGCTCAAGGCCCCCGCGGGCACCCGCGTCATCGACGGCAAGGGCAAGACGCTCGTCCCCGGCATCTGGGACAGTCACCTCCACATCGGCGACGACTGGGACGTGCTGTCGAACATGGCGAACGGCATCACCAGCTTCCGCAGCCCCGGCACCACCTTCGACCGTGCGGTCGAGGCGACCAAACGCCGCGCCGACGGCAGCCTGCTCATGGGCGAGCCCTTCATCTCGGTCATCATCGACAAGAAGGACCCGCTCGCCGCGCAGGGCGCAGAAGTCGTCAGCAGCGCCGACGAAGCCATCGCCGCGGTCCGCCGCGTCAAGGAAGCGGGCCTGTGGGGCGTCAAATTCTACACCTCGATGAACCCCGCGTGGATCGCCCCCGCCGCCGCCGAAGCGCACAAGCTCGGCCTCCACGTCCACGGCCACGTCCCCGCGGGCATGAAGCCCAGCGAGGCGGTCGCCGCAGGGTATGACGAGCTCACGCACCTCAATTTCGTCGTCATGGAATCGATGCCGCGCGAGGTGATCGACAAGGCGAACACGCGCCAGCGGATGGAGGGGCCCGCGCGCTTCTTCAAGGACGTCGACCTCGACGCGCCGCTGATGAAGGGCTTCGTCGCCGACCTCGCCGCGAAAAAGACCATCGTCGACCCGACGATCGTCATCTTCGAAGGCATGCTGACGCAGGACGGCGGCAAGCCGCACCCCGCCTACGCGCCCTATATGGGCATCGTCTCGCCCGTCATCGAGCGCTCGGCGTTCACCGCGGGCGGCTATCCGCTGGTCGAGGGCTATACCCGCGACGATTACCGCAAGAGCTACGCCAAGATGGTCGACCTCGTCGGCCGCCTGCACAAGGCGGGCGTGCCGATCGTCGCGGGCACCGACGGCTGGGGCATCGAGTTGATCCGCGAGCTCGAAATCTACCGCCAGGCGGGCTTCACCCCCGCCGAGGCGATCCAGAGCGCCACCATCCTCCCCGCGCGCGTCGTCGGCGCCGACCAGCGCACCGGGTCGATCGCGGTGGGCAAGGAGGCCGACATGGTCCTCGTCGACGGCGACGCCGCGACCGACCTCGGCGCGCTCCGCCGCGTGGTGACGGTGGTCAGCGACGGCTATGTCATGGACGCCGACGAACTGCGCAAGGCGGCGGGGTATGGCGGGCGGCCGAAGTAGGGAGGCGCCCCACCCTGTGCTCTGATTGACCGCTTTGGGGTGGGGAGCAGACGTTTGTCCGGTCGTCATCCCGGGCTTGACCCGGGACCCGCCTTCCTTCCTTCGCCGTCGGATCAAAGAAAAGGCAGGCCCGGGTCAAGCCCGGGGTGACGAAAGTGGGTTACACCGGCGTCGCCTTCCGCCCGCTAGCAGTCGCTCCATCCCGTTCATCAAGGACCAACCGGGAGGAGAATAGGAAGCGGCTGTTCAATGAATCCGCATTACCAACGACCGAATAATCAGTTCGCCATTAGGGCGCTCGTTCAACACTTCGCGAGGACTTTTTCCATCCAAAGCAGGCACCGGCGCTTCCAGCCAACTTAGACTTCTATCCCCAAGCACCGCATATGTGACGCTTGGAATCTTGTCGTCGGCCGCACCAACCGCTTGCGCGAATTGCGACCACGCGCCGTCGCCGGGATATTCGGCGACAAGAACCTCAAAAGACATGGGCAATCCTTCGAATTGATGCGCGCAGAGGCGCAGAGATCGCAGAGAAAGAGAACATCGTCTCTGCGGCCTCTGCGCCTCTGCGCGAATATATAGCAGCTCGACGGCTATCGCCCGGCCCGCAGCACCTACTTCCGCCGCCCCTTCCAGGCCCGCACCGCTGCCATCGTCTTCTCGACATGCGCCTGCGGCTTGCTGTCGGTGTAGCTGAGCAAGATCGTCCCGTCGGGGGCGATCACATAGGAGGTGCGGTTCGACAAGGTCCGCCCGTCGGGCGCCTGCATCGTCGCGTCGAACTTCGCCGCGACCTTCGCGCCCGGGTCGGCCGCGACCGCGAATTTGTCGCGGCATTCGGAGCGCGAGAACTCCGCCACGCGGTCGATATTGCCCGCGGTCACCCCGATCACGCGCGCGCCGAGCTGGTTGAACTTGCCGTTCGCCTCGGCGAAGAGATGCGCCTCGACCGTGCAGCCCGGGGTGAAGGCGGCGGGGAAGAAATAGAGCACGACCGGGCCGTTGCGCAGGGTCGACTTCAGCGACAGGTCGAACTCCTTGCCGCCCTGCGCGGCCTTCAGCGTGAAATCGGGCGCCTTGGCCCCCTGCTGCAGCGCAGCGCCCAACGGCGCGGGCAACACCGCGAGCGACAGGCCGAGGCTCAGCGGCATGGCGAATTTCATCAGGGCTTTCATCGGGCGATCTCCACGACCGGCGGAACCGGACGCCGCCGTGGCCAGTCTAGCCGATATTCGCCGGCGCGCCGCAAAAATCGTCGCACGGCGGCGGCGCTCCGGACCGGAACGCCGCCGCGCGCGCAATATCAGCAGCGACGCCCGCCGCGATCGATCTCGCGCCCGATCAGCGCGCCCGCGGCGCCGCCGATGATCGTGCCGGGCAGGCGGTCGCCGTACCGGTCGACCTCGCGGCCGAGCAGCGCGCCCGCTGCGCCGCCGACGATCAGGCCGGTCGTGCCGCTGCCGCGGCGGCAGTTATAGCGGCGCTCGCGATAGTCGCGGCGATAATCCCGGCGATAATCGCGCCGATAGTCGCGGCGGTAATCGCTGTAGCGGTCATGGTCGCGGTAATAGCCATGGCGGTGGTGCCGATCGCGCGCTTCGGCCTCGACGGGCAGCGCCGCGACGGCACTCGCGCCGATCAGCGCGGTGAGCGCCAGCTTCTTGAGCAGGAACATCGATTTTCTCCAACTGGACCCCTCGCCTCCAGACTAGGGCGGCGAACATGGCGCCTCGCTGAATTGCGCCCGCCCCCAAGCCCCTGGCGCCTCGCTTCGACCAGCTTTCGGGGCGGCCCACCGCGCCCGATTGACGCCGCGCGACAACAGGCGCAGCATCGTGCCATGACCCTGACCATCGCCCCCAGCGGCCAATCCTGCGGCGCCCGCGTCAACGGCGTCGACCTGACGCAGCCGCTCGACCCCGCCACCGTCGCCGACATCCGCGCCGCCTGGCTCGACCATCATGTCCTCGCCTTTCCGGGGCAGGAGATGAGCGACGACGATCTCGAGCGCTTCACCGGCTATTTCGGCGGTTTCGGCGACGATCCCTTCATCAAGCCGATCCCGGGCCGCCAGCATGTCATCGCGGTGCGCCGCCGCCACGACGAGACCGCGCCGCTCTTCGCCGAAAACTGGCACAGCGACTGGAGCTTCCAGGCGAGACCGCCCGCGGGCACCTGCCTGCTCGGCATCACCATCCCGCCCGTCGGCGGCGACACCGAATTTTCGAACCAGCACGCCGCGCTCGACGCGATGCCCGATGCCTTGCGCGCGAAGATCGAGGGCCGCCAGGCGATCCACAGCGCCCGCGCAGGCTACGCGCCCTCGGGCATGTACGGCGCGAACGACAAGGACCGCAGCATGGACATCGTCTCGGGCGACGAGGCGCTCGATACCCAGCTCCATCCGATCATCCGCAAGCATCCCGAGACCGGCCGCGAGGGGCTGTTCGGCTGCGCGGGCTATATCATCGGCATCGACGGCATGGACGATGCCGAGGCGATCCCGCTGATCGTCGAACTGCTCCACTGGCAGGGCCGCGAGGAATTTCGCTACACCCACAAATGGGAGCCCGACATGCTCATCCTGTGGGACAATCGCTCGGTCCTCCACCGCGCGACGGGGGGCTACGACGGCTACGACCGGTTGCTCCACCGCACGACGATCGCGGCGTGGGAGGGGGCGTGAGGGCGAACTGATCCTCCCCATCGCGAAGCGTTGGGGAGGGGGACCGCCGCGAAGGGGTCCGGCCCTGCACCGACACCTGACGGCGTCGAACCCCTCCGTCACCCCTGCGGGCTGCCACCTCCCCATCGCTTCGCGTGGGGAGGATCTTTGTGACTGCAACCGTCCGCTCCCGCCCCAACCCGACCAACCGCCCCCTTCCCC
>NZ_LNSB01000034.1 GCF_001468285.1 Sphingopyxis sp. HIX
CGGCTACGCCGCAGGGAGGATTAGGAACGTCCGCTCCCCACCCCAGAGCCGCCACTACCCCTACCCCGCCGGCAACCTGAGCCGCACCAGCAGCCCGCCCAGATCCTCGCTCTCTTCGAGCGCGATGCTGCCGCCGTAGATTTCGGCGACGTCGCGCACGATCGCGAGACCCAGCCCCGTGCCCGGCTTGCCGCTGTCGAGCCGGACCCCGCGGTCGAAGATGCGCACGCGGTCGACCGGGGAGATGCCGGGGCCATCGTCCTCGACGAGGATTTCGGCCATGCCGCCGTCGCGCTGAACGGTGACGAAGACGCTGCCGCCGCCATATTTGGCGGCGTTTTCGAGCAGGTTGCCGATCAGTTCGTCGAGGTCCTGGCGCTCGACGCGCGCGACGACGCCCTTGTCGCCCGATGCATCGAGCCGCGTTTCGGGATAGAGCAGCGCCACCGCGCGCGACACGCTGTCGACGCTGTCGCGGACGTTGGCGCGCGCCTGCGCCGCGCCGCGCCGCCCGACCGCGCGCGCGCGGGCGAGGTGGTGGTCGACCTGGCGCTGCATCGTCGCCGCCTCGCGCCGCACCGTCTCGGCGAGTTCGGATGTATCGCTCGTCGCGCTGTTGACGAGCACGGTGAGCGGGGTCTTGAGCGCATGCGCGAGGTTGCCGGCGTGGAGGCGCGCTTCCTCGGCCTGCTTCTCGTTGTGCGCGAGCAATGCGTTGAGTTCGTCGACCATCGGCTGCACCTCGAGCGGCAGCGGCGCGACGACGCGGCGGTGCTGGCCGCCGCGCATCGCGGCGATCGCGCGGCGGATATGGCGGAGCGGCCACAAGCCGTAGAAGGTCTGGAGCGCCGCGAGCAGGATCAGCCCGAGCCCGAGCAGCGCGAGGCTGGGGATCAAGGTCGCGCGCACCGCGCGGATCTGGAGGTCGAGCGCTTCGCGCGACTGGGCGATCTGGAAGCGCCAGTTGACCTTGCTGCCCGGCAGGATGACGTTGCGTTCGAGCACGCGCAGCTGCTCTTCGGGGAATTGCGCGCTGTCGTAGATGTGGAGCGCGTTGTCGACATGCGGGGTCGGCGCCTTCAGCGTGCGTTCCCACAGGGAGCGCGAGCGATAGGGCTCCTGGCTGCCGCCGCTGATCTGCCAATAGAGGCCGCTGTAAGGTTCGAGGAAGCGCTGGTCGCCGAGCGGGTCGATCAGCCGCACCTCGCCGTCGGGGCCGATTTCGGACGAGCGGATCATCGCGATCAGCACATATTCGAGGCTCGAATCGAAGTTGCGCGTGATCGCGCCGGTGAGCACGCGGTCGAGCGCGAAGCCGCCGCCGAGGAGCAGCACCGAGATCCAGATCGTCGCGATCGCGATCATGCGCCGCGCGAGCGAGCCGGTGATCCGGCTCGTCAGCGCCTGCGATTTGGCCGCCGGGTCCGGATCGACCGCGACCTTCGAGGCAAGATCTGCCTCGGCCATCCTAGGGTCCATACCCGGCTACAGCGCCGTCGAGGCGCCCAAATGGCGAACATATCGGGCCGAAAGACGCGCCAGGAAGGCTGGTTGCCTTTCCAAGCGGCTTTCGGCCCGAGATGGAAGCCGTTTGGGCGTCCCGAAGGGATTTGATCAAAATGGCCCATTGCTTCGTCGAGAAGTCTTGAAATATTGACATATTCCTGCGCCTTCTCTCCTCGCACTGGGCCATTTTGCTTCAAACCTCGACGGCGCTGTAGCCGGGTATGGCCCCTCAGCCCTGCGGGTCGTCGAGCTGGTAGCCGAGACCGCGGATGGTGGTGATGATGTCGGCGCCGAGCTTCTTGCGGATGCGCGTCACGAACACCTCGATCGTGTTCGAATCGCGGTCGAAATCCTGGTCGTAGATATGCTCGATCAGCTCGGTGCGCGACACGACCTTGCCCTTGTGGTGGAGCAGGTAGGACAGCAATTTATACTCCTGCGCGGTCAGCTTGACCGGCTCGCCGTCGAGCGTGACGCGGCCCGAGCGCGTGTCGAGGCGCACCTTGCCCGCGATCAGCTCGCTCGACGCATTGCCCGCGGCGCGGCGGATCAGCGCGCGGAGGCGGGCGATCAGTTCCTCGGTCTGGAACGGCTTGGCGAGATAATCGTCGGCGCCGGCATCGAGCCCCGCCACCTTGTCGGACCAGCTGTCGCGCGCGGTGAGCACCAGCACGGGAAAATTGCGCTTTTCGCGGCGCCAGCGGTCGAGCACGGTGAGCCCGTCGATCTCGGGCAGGCCGAGGTCGAGGATCGCGGCGTCGTAATTTTCGGTCGAGCCGAGGAAATGCCCGTCCTCGCCGTCGGTTGCGAGATCGACGGCGTAACCCGCACCCTCCAGCGTCGCCTTGAGCTGCGGTCCCAGCGTGGGCTCGTCTTCGACAATCAAGATTCGCATTCAGGCGCCTTTCCTAGCGCGAGCCGGGTCGGCCCGGTCGCTTTGTTCATCTGTACCACTCGGGCGAGTGATCGCAAATGTCGTAAGATCTCAGGGCTTGCGCCCGACGATGCGGCCCGAGCGTGCGTCGACATAGACGACGACGACCTGGCTGCCGTCCATGAACTTCAGCGTATAGATCATGCGCTGCGGATCGAACTGCGCGCCGCCGAGGAAGGTCATGTCGCTGTACGGCGGGCGCGACTTGACGTCGGCGATCAGCTTGCCGAGCGGGACGACCTTGCCCTGCGCCGCGGCGTCGCGGAGATGATCCTGGTCGCGGTCGCCGCGCGCCTCGGCGGGCACGCCGGCGGCGATCAGCAGGGCCGAGGCCAGTGAGAGAGTGAGAATGCGGAACATGGCCGGATTCCTAATGCGAACGCATTGAATAGGCGATGAATGGTCCGGTCATCCATGGTTAGGCTGGCCAACCATGGTGGGCGCGACAGGGATTGAACCTGTGACCCCACCCGTGTGAAGGGTGTGCTCTACCGCTGAGCTACGCGCCCGTCCCGGACTGGAGCGGCGGGCGCCGCGTCCGAAAGCCGGACGTCCATAGCCGCTGCGGCGGCGATTGCAACGCCGATTTTGCCGATCGCAGCCCATAAACAAATCGGGCCGCAGCTTGCGCCGCGACCCGAGATGTTTTTCACCAAAAGGTGCCGGCCAACTTAGTTGACGGCGTCCTTGAGGGCCTTGCCGGCCTTGAACTTCGGCTGGTTCGACGCCGCGATGGTCATCGTTTCGCCGGTGCGCGGGTTGCGGCCGGTCGAGGCCTTGCGCTTGCTGACGGCGAAGGTGCCGAAGCCGACGAGACGGACTTCGCCGCCCTTCTTAAGCGAATCCGTGATCGCTACGAAAACAGCTTCCACTGCCTTGCTCGCGTCACCCTTGTTCAGGCCGCTCGAGTCAGCAACTGCGGCGATCAGGTCTTGTTTGTTCATGCCTAAGGAACCCCTGCTTTTTGTTGAATGAATGATTCATGGCCGTTGCCATGGGGCGCCACTAACGACCTTTGCCCCCCGCTTGTCAAAGCAAAAAAGGGGCAAAAACCGATGAAAATGACGTTTTTGCGACGAAAAACAGCTTGGCTGAACCGCGGTTAATGTCGAATCGCACTTTCGGGGTCGGTCGCGGTCGCGATCGGCGGCGATGCCGCCAGATCGTCGGCCTCGGTCCACTCGATCGGTTCGACCGGCGCGACGAGCGCTTCGGCGAGCACCTGGTCGACGTGGCTGACCGGAACGATGCGCAAACCCTCGGTGATATTCTTCGGGATCTCGACCAGATCCTTTTCATTTTCCTCAGGAATCAGCACGGTCTTGATCCCGCCGCGCAGCGCCGCGAGCAGCTTTTCCTTGAGGCCGCCGATCGCGAGCACGCGGCCGCGCAGCGTCACCTCGCCGGTCATCGCGACATCCTTGCGCACCGCGATGCCGGTGAGGGTCGAGATCATCGCGGTGACCATGCCGACGCCCGCCGACGGGCCGTCCTTGGGTACCGCGCCCTCGGGCAGGTGGATGTGGATGTCCTTGCGCGCGAACAGGCTCGGCTTGATGCCATAGGAGGGCGCGCGCGCCTTCACGAAGGACAAGGCCGCCTGCACCGATTCGGTCATGACTTCGCCGAGCTTGCCGGTGGTGCGCACCTGGCCCTTGCCCGAGGCGGTGACCGCCTCGATCGTCAGCAGCTCGCCGCCAACCTCGGTCCAGGCGAGGCCGGTGACCGCGCCGATCTGATCCTCGAGGTCGCTGATGCCGTGCTTGAACTTCCGCACGCCCGAGAAGTCCGACAGGTTTTCGGGCGTGATCGTGACGCTCTCCGTTTTGCCTTCGAGGATGCGGCGGAGCGCCTTGCGCGCGAGCTTGGCGATTTCGCGCTCGAGCGTGCGCACGCCCGCCTCGCGCGTGTAATAGCGGATGAGGTCGCGGAGCCCCTCTTCGGTGAGCTCGAACTCGCCGGCCTTCAGGCCATGCGCCTCGACCTGCTTGGCGACGAGGTGGCGCTTGGCGATCTCGACCTTCTCGTCCTCGGTATAGCCTTCGAGCCGGATGATCTCCATGCGGTCGAGCAAGGGCTGCGGCAGGTTCAGCGAGTTCGCCGTCGTCACGAACATGATGTCCGACAGGTCGACGTCGATTTCCAGATAATGGTCTTGGAACTTCGCATTCTGCTCGGGGTCGAGCACTTCGAGCAAGGCCGAGGCCGGGTCGCCGCGGAAATCCTGGCCCAGCTTGTCGATCTCGTCGAGCAGGAACAGCGGGTTCATCGTGCCGGCCTTTTTGAGGTTGGTCACGATCTTGCCCGGCAGCGAGCCGATGTACGTGCGGCGGTGGCCGCGGATCTCGGCCTCGTCGCGCACGCCGCCCAGCGACTGGCGGACGAACTCACGGCCCGTCGCCTTGGCGATGCTGCGGCCGAGCGAGGTCTTGCCGACGCCCGGGGGGCCGACGAGGCAGAGGATCGGGCCCTTCAGCTTGTTGGTGCGCGCCTGCACCGCGAGATATTCGACGATGCGGTCCTTGACCTTTTCGAGCGCATAATGGTCGTCGTCGAGGACCGACTGCGCCTTGGCGATATCCTTCTTGAGCTTCGACTTCTTGCCCCAGGGCAGGCCGATCAGCGTGTCGAGATAGTTGCGCACGACGGTGGCCTCGGCCGACATCGGCGCCATCGCGCGCAGCTTCTTGAGCTCGCCCTGCGCCTTGGCCTTGGCCTCCTTGGACATTTTCATGCCCTCGATCTTCGCCGCAAGCTCGGCGAGGTCGTCGCCGCCCTCGCCATTGTCGTTGCCGAGTTCGCGCTGGATCGCCTTCAGCTGCTCGTTGAGATAATATTCGCGCTGGCTCTTTTCCATCTGGCGCTTCACGCGGCCGCGGATCTTCTTTTCGACCTGCAGCACGCCGAGCTCGCCCTCCATGAAGGCGAAGACCATTTCGAGACGCTTGGCGGGCTGGCCCTCGACGAGCAGCGCCTGCTTGTCCGAGACCTTGATATTGAGATTGCCCGCGACCGAATCGGCGAGGCGCGAGGCGTCCTCGATCTGCGACAGCTGAACCGCGGTTTCGGCGGGCATCTTCTTGTTGAGCTTGGCGTAATTTTCGAACTGGTCGACGACCGAGCGCATCAGCGCGGCGGTGTCGACGCTGTCGTCCTCGGTATCGGCGATCGGCGTCACGCGCGCGAGCACCGCCTTGTCGTCATTTTCGAGCGCGAGCAGCTTGGCGCGCTCCTTGCCCTCGACGAGCACGCGGACGGTGCCGTCGGGCAGCTTCAGCAGTTGGAGCACGGTGGCGATCACGCCGACATCGTAAAGGTCGTCGCGCTGCGGATCGTCCTCGCCCGGGTCGAGCTGGGCGACGAGGAAAATCTCCTTGTCGGCTTCCATCGCGACTTCGAGCGCGGCGACCGAGCGATCGCGGCCGACGAACAGCGGCACGATCATATGGGGAAAAACAACGATGTCGCGCAGCGGCAACAGGGGAAAAGTCTGGCTCATCATGGCTCCTGGAGCGGCGCCCGCAGTCGGCGCGCCGTCCTTCTTATAGGCGTGTCTCCGCTAATATGGCGTAACTTGCGCCGCATTCAATGTCGCTGCGGTGAACGGGAAGGCAATGGTGCAATCCCTATATCACGTCATCCCGGCGAAGGCCGGGATCTCGACCTCTCGATACAACGCACCGGCGAGATCCCGGCCTTCGCCGGGATGACGATAAAAGAGAGTTCAGAAGGGCAGCTTGAACCCCGGCGGCAGCGGCAGGCCGCTGGTCATCTTGCCCATTTCCTCGTTGCTCGCGGCATCGGCCTTTTCGCGTGCGTCGTTGAACGCCGCGGCGAGCAGATCCTCGAGCATCTGCTTGTCGGAGGGGACCATCAGGCTGTCGTCGATGGCGATCGCCTTGATCCGGCCCTTCGCGGTCGCGGTGATGCGGACGAGCCCGCCGCCCGACACGCCTTCGACCTCGACGCTGTCGAGCTTCGCCTGCGCCTCCTGCATCTGGGCCTGGACGGTGGCGGCGGCTTCCTGCGCCGCCTTCATCATTTCTTCGATCGATTTCATGGGTTCGACCTATGGCGATTGTCGTCGTCCTCGACAAGCCTCGCGTCGGGAAAAGCCGCGAAAGCGGCTTTCACCACCGGCAGTTCGCGGATGCGCTGGTCGTTGTCGGCCAGGCTGGCATTGCGGATCTGGCCGAGGCTCGGCCGCCCCTCGCCCGCGGCGCTGCGGACTTGCCAGCGGCTGCCGGTGGCACTCAGCAGTGCCTCGCCGAGGTCGCGCGCGAAGCCGTCGGCGAGCGCGGGCGCCGCGGCGAACTCGATGATCCCGGGTTCGAGCGTGAGGATTCGCAAATGATCGTAAACGTCGACCGCAAGCCGATGATTTCCGGTGCTTTCGAGCAGCTGGTGGATTTGCGCCACGGTCAGCGCCGATGCGGGCACCTCGGTTTCCATCGTCACAGGCTCGGGCGCAGTGGCGGTCGCATTCTGCGCCGGCGAGGCGGGCGCGGGCAGCGGCGCGGTCGGGAAATGGCCGGTTTCGAGCAATTTCGCGAGCTCGCCCGGATCGGGCATCGCCGCGGCGTAGATCACGCGGAGCAGCAGCATTTCGAGATGCTCGAGCGGATTGTTCGCGCGCAGCACCTCGTCATGCCCCTTGAGCAGCAATTGCCAGAGGCGGTTGAGCGGCGCGAAACCGAGCTTCTGCGCCCAGTCGACGATGCGTTCGCGGTCGGCTTGCGCCAGCGCGGGATCCTCGTGGCGCGAGACCTTCGCCAGCGTGATCGCATGCGTCAGGTCCATCAGCCCGCGCACCATCGCGACGGGCTCGATGCCCAGCGCATATTGCCCGCGCGCGAGGTCGATCGCGCCGCCCGCGTCGCCCTCGAGGATCGTCGCCATCAGGTTGGCGATCGACGAGCGGTCCGAGAGGCCGAGCATCACGCGCACCTGGTCGGCGCTGACCTTGCCGCCGCCGTCGAGATCGGCGTGCGCGATCGCCTGGTCGAGGATCGACAGCCCGTCGCGCACCGACCCCTCGGCGGCGTTGGCGATCAGCCAGATCGCGGGAGCCTCTGCCTCGACGCCTTCCTTTTGCAGGATCGAGCTGAAATGCGCGAAGAGCATGTCGGGGGTGATGCGGCGGAGGTCGAAGCGCTGGCAGCGCGACAGCACCGTCACAGGGACCTTGTTCACTTCGGTGGTCGCGAACAGGAATTTGACGTGCGGCGGTGGTTCTTCGAGCGTCTTCAACAGCGCATTGAACGCGTTGCGCGACAACATATGGACTTCGTCGATGATGTAGATTTTATAGCGCGCCGATACCGCGGCGTAGCGCACCGCCTCGATGATCTCGCGCACGTCGTCGACGCCGGTGTTCGACGCGGCGTCCATCTCGATCACGTCGATATGGCGCCCCTCGGTGATCGCGCGGCACGGCTCGCAAATGCCGCACGGATCGATCGTCGGCCCGCCCTGCCCGTCGGGCCCGATGCAGTTGAGTGCTTTCGCTATAAGGCGCGCGGTCGACGTCTTGCCGACCCCGCGCACCCCGGTCATCAGGAACGCATGCGCCAGCCGGTCGCGCGCGATGGCATTGCCCAGCGTCTTGACCATCGCATCCTGCCCGATCAGTTCGGCGAAGGTCTGCGGGCGATATTTGCGCGCGAGGACGCGGTAGGGCCCGGAGGAAGCCGAAGGCGCGGGCGTCTCCGGCAGGTCCATGCCCAGCATCGTCGGTTCGTCGTCGGCGGAATCGCTCATAGGCTTGTCTTAGGGGGCGGCAGCACGCTTGTCGAAGGGGAATGCGGACGCCGCGATCCCATATCCGTCACCCCGGACTTGATCCGGGGTCCCGCTCGGCACCACCCGAAAAGCGGGACCCCGGATCAAGTCCGGGGTGACGAGGCTTTATCGGCGATGGCGTGAGGGTGGGAGCCGGAACGACCCGCGGCGAATTCGTTGCGGCTGCTTCCTTCCGGACCTGACCGGGTTGGCGAAGACCACGTCCGCCCGACTCCCGCGGCGCATATGGCGGCGGGTGCAGCGAAAATCAAGCGCCGCTATCGGCGCAGTGTCGGCACCTTGGGCAGATCCTCGGCGATCGCGCGCGTCACCTCGGCGATGATCGCGTTGGCGGCGGCCCCCTCGACCTTCGGCCGGTCGAGATAGACGGCGACGATATATTTGCCGCCGTCGGGCAGTTCGACGAAGGCGACGTCGTTATAGGCATTGCCGCAGCTGCCGGTCTTGTCGCCCGCGACCCAGCCCGCGGGCAGGCCCGCACGAATCCGGCCCAGCCCCGTCTGGCTGTCGACCATCCACTGGCGCAGCGACTGGCGGTGCGCCGGGTCGAGGTAATCGCCATAGACGATCTTCGCCGCGCTCTTCGCCATGGCCTGCGGCGTGGTGGTATCGCGCGGATCGCCGACGGCATTTTCGTTGAGGATCGTCTCGAAACGGTCGAGCCGGGTCACCTCGTCGCCCATTTCGCGCATGCGGCGGGTGAAGGCCTCGGGGCCGCCGGTCGCCTTGAGGATCAGGTTCGCGGCGGCATTGTCGCTGACCTTGACGATCTGCTCGGCGGCGAAGCCGAGGCGCAGTTCGCCCGCCGCGAGATTGGCCTCGGTATAGGGCGAGTGGAAGACGATATCGGCCTTGGTAAAGGGCAGCGGGGTGCGCAGCGACGGGCCGCCCTTCGTGGCGCCGCGGAGAACCTGACCCGCGAGCAGCAATTTGAAGGTCGAGCACATCGCGAAGCGGTCGTTGTCGTTGCTGCCGAGGATCAGCCGCCCCTTTTGGTCGACCACCGCAAAGCCGAGCCGGCCACCGGCGCGCTCCTCGATATCGCGCAGGCCGTCGCTGAAGGTGAAGGTGTCGCCGCCGGGTTCGGGCGGGACCGACGAGCAGGAGGCGAGCAGCAGTGCGGTGGCGGCCGCGAGAAGCTTCTTCATCAGCGCGGCCCCTGCATGTTGCGGCTTTCGGCAGGGATGTGGACGGTCAGGCCGTCGAGGTTGGGGGTGAGGACGATCTGGCACGACAGGCGGCTGGTGCGGCGCGCGCCCGCGGCGAGGTCGAGCATGTCCTCCTCCATCTCGCTCGCCTCGGGGAGGCGGTCGAAATCCTGCTTGTCGACGATGACGTGGCAGGTCGAGCAGGCCATCTGCCCCTCGCACGTCCCTTCGAGCGGCATCAGATTTGCCTGCGCGACGTCGAGCAGGATGCTGCCAGGCTCAGCCTCGGCCTCGGTGCGTCCCTTGCCGTCGGCGTGGATGAAGGTGACGCGCATCAGTTAACCCCCTGGAGCCGCGCAGCATGTTTGATCGCGTTCAGCCCGTCGCGCAACGCCTGCTCGCTGGTGTAGCGGCCCCAGCCGAGGCGGATCGAGGCGCGCGCGTCGGCTTCGCTCACCCCCATCGCGCGCAGCACATGGCTGACCTTGCCCGACCCGCTGCCGCACGCGCTGCCGAGCGAGAAAGCGACATCGCGCGCGTCGGACATCAGGCGGAGGCCGTTGACGCCCTCGCGGCGGATGTTGAGATTGCCGTGGTAGCGCTGCGCGGCGGAGCCGTTGATCGTCCATTCGGGGAGCATATCGCGCGCGATCGACCAGAGCTGCTCGACATGGGCCGCGTCGGCATCCGCGCGCTCGGCCGCCAGCGCCGCCGCGGCACCGAAGCCGGCGCAGAGCGCGGGCGAGACGGTGCCCGAGCGCATGCCCTGTTCCTGCGCCCCGCCGAACATCAGCGGCGGCAGGTCGACGCCGTCGCTGATCCAGAGCGCACCGATGCCCTTGGGCCCATGGATCTTGTGCGCCGAGATCGCGATGAGGTCGGGGCCGTCGGGGATCGCGACGCGGCCATAGCCCTGCACCGCGTCGCAGAGCAGCAGGCTGTTCTTCGCATGCGCGGCGGCGGCGAAGTCGGCGACCGGCTGGATCGTGCCGACCTCGTTGTTCACCAGCATCGTCGCGACGATGCCGCCCTCGGGGATCAGGTCGGCGTCAGGCGGCAAAGCCAGTCCCTCGCCATCGACCGGCAGGATCGCGGCGTTCAGCCGTTCGAGGCATTGCAGCGACGCGGCATGCTCGATGCTGAGCCCCGCGACGCCGCCGGGCATGACCTCGGCGCCGCGGAGCAGCGCCCAGTTGAGCGCCTCGGTCGCGCCCGAGGTGAAGAAGACCCGCCCGTCCTTCGGCAGCAGCGCCGCGACCCGATCGCGCGCGACCTCGACCGCCGCGGCGGCGGCACGGCCGGCCTTGTGCGTGCTCGACGGGTTGGCGAAACCGTCGCCCTGCCCCGGTCCTTCCAGCCAACGCAGCATCGCTTCGCGCGCCTCGGGAGCGAGCGGCGTCGTGGCTTGGTAATCGAGGTAGATCATGGGCGGCATTTGCCTGCTAATCCCGTTAGTGTCGAGCGTAGTCGAGACACATATGAGAAGCGCGTGCCTTCGCGTGTCTCGACTTCGCTCGACACGAACGGAGAGAGGTTGGCCGAGACTCGAAGACCCTTGTTGCGAACGATTCGCAAAAGTTGCATGTTGAGACCTATTTTCTATATAGGCGCCGTCTTCGCTCCGCCACCCCGCCGTCCGGCGAATCGGTGGCAAGCCCCAGAAACATAAAGGTGCGCCCATGCCCGACGTGATTTTCCCCGGCCCCGAAGGCCGTATCGAAGGCCGTTTCTCGCCCCCGCCGCGCCCGCGCGCGCCGGTAGCGCTGATCCTGCACCCGCATCCGCAGGGCGGCGGCACGATGAACGACCGCATCACCCAGGCGATGTACAAGAGCTTCGTGGCGCGCGGTTTCGCGGTGCTGCGCTTCAACTTCCGCGGCGTCGGCCGCAGCCAGGGCACTTTCGACAATGGCATCGGCGAACTCAGCGACGCCGCCTCGGCGCTCGACTGGGTGCAGTCGATCCATCCCGAGGCGCAGACCACGTGGATCGCGGGCTTCAGCTTCGGCGCGTGGATCGGCATGCAGCTCCTCATGCGCCGCCCCGAGATCCGCGGCTTCCTGTCGGTCGCGCCGCCGGCGAACATGTACGACTTCAGCTTCCTCGCCCCCTGCCCCTCGTCGGGCATCATCGTCGCCGGCGGGCAGGACGAGATCGTGCCGCCGTCGGCGGTGCAGAAGCTGGTCGACAAATTGCGCACGCAAAAGGGCATCACCATCCATCACGACGAGATCCCGCGCGCGAACCATTTCTTCGAGCATGAGCTCGACCAGTTGATGAAGTCGCTCGATAACTATCTGGATATGCGGCTCGCGCCCGATTCGCCGATTCGCTAATCGAGGAGGCCGGCGCCCTCGATCATCGCGGCGGGCATGAAGACGAGGAGGATCAGCGCGAGTTCGCCGCTTATGACGGCGGCGACCGCGCGGATCCATCCGCCGCGCCCCTCGCCGGCATAGAATTGCCGCACCGCGAAGATCGTGTAGCCGAGGCCGACCGCGAGGCGTGCGAGATTGCGCGCCACGCTGCGGTCGACGAGAAACAGCTCCATCGTGAGATCGGCGGCGAGGCCCAGGATGACCGCCTGTGCGAGGACGTAGAGCCGCATCACCATCGTGCCGAACAGCCCGGCGGACGACCCGCGGTAGAAGATGAAATTGAGCACCAGCGCGGAAATCAGCGCCGAGAGCAGCGGCATGACCAGCGGCTCCTTCTGCAGCGTCTCGATCACCGACAGGTCGGTGGTCATGCTCCCGGGCATGAAGCGCGCGCGTAGCGCAACGTTCAGCGTCAGCGCCACCGCGATATAAGGCACCACCTTGACCAATATGTCGCGGTCGCTCTCGATATAGCGGCGGATCATCACGCCCGGCTGCAGGAACAGCCCGACCAGCGTGTGGAGGACACCCTTTTCCCACCAATTCTCGACGAGTTCGTCCATCACCGTGCGGCGGGTGATCGGTTCGGGCAGCAAATCCTTGCCGCAATCGGGGCAATAGCGCCCGACCTCGCGGTGAACGCAGTCGCCGCTCATCCGGCAGCAGTGCTCGCGGGGGCATCCTTTACAGGGATCAGCCAGATCGCGACATTGGCGAACATTACCAGCGCGGCGACGAGCATCAGCAGCGCGCGGCGCCTGTCGCCCATGCGGAACACATAGATAGCGCCCCCGGTCAGGACGACGCCGGTCAGCATGAGGATGGACATGATCGTGTCGGACATAGGGCGGCTTTATCGCCGGCGTCACAAATTTGCCACCTCGCTTATGGCCAATCCGCGCGCCTTCGCCTAAAGGCCGCTCATCGATTCCCTCCAGCCCTGCGGGAGCCGCATCATGCGCATCGCCATCGCCGCCGACCATGCCGCTTACGAGCTGAAAGCCCAGCTTGCGGGCTGGCTGCGCGAGCAGGGGCATGAGGTCGAGGATCTCGGCACGAACGGCCCCGACAGCGTCGATTATCCCGATTACGGCTATCGCCTGGCGGACGCCGTCGCGAGCGGCCGCGCCGAAAAGGGCGTCGCGCTCTGCGGGTCGGGGATCGGCATCTCGATCTCGGTCAACCGCAACCCCGGCTGCCGCTGCGCGCTCGTCGGCGAGCCGCTGTCGGCCAGCCTGTCGCGCCAGCATAACGACGCCAATGTCATCGCGATGGGCGCGCGACTGACCGGCATCGACATGGCCAAGGCGTGCCTGACCGCCTTCCTCACCACCGATTTCGCCGGCGACCGCCATGCGCGCCGCGTCGACAAGCTTTCCAACCCTCCCCAACTGGAGACCAGCCGATGACCACAGAAACGCTCGACAAGCCCATCAAATCGGCCGGCTATTTCACCGACGGCGTCGGCACCACCGACCCCGCGGTCGCGGCGGCGATGAAGCATGAGATGGAGCGCGAACGCTATCAGATCGAGCTGATCGCGTCGGAAAACATCGTCTCGAAGGCGGTGCTCGAGGCGCAGGGCTCTGTCTTCACCAACAAATATGCCGAGGGCTATCCGGGCCGCCGCTATTACCAGGGCTGCGCCCCGTCGGACGAGGTCGAGACGCTCGCGATCGACCGCGCCAAGAAATTGTTCGACTGCAATTTCGCCAACGTCCAGCCGCACTCGGGCGCGCAGGCGAACGGCGCGGTGATGCTGGCGCTGACCAAGCCGGGCGCGACGATCCTCGGCATGAGCCTCGACGCCGGCGGCCACCTGACCCACGGCGCGCCGCCCGCCATGTCGGGCAAATGGTTCAACGCGGTGCAGTACGGCGTGCGCCCCGACGACCATCTCGTCGATTTCGACCAGGTCGAGGCGCTGGCGAAGGAACATCGGCCTGCCCTCATCATCGCGGGCGGCTCGGCCTATCCGCGCACGCTCGATTTCGCGCGTTTCCGCGCCATCGCCGACGACGTCGGCGCGCTGCTGATGGTCGACATGGCGCATTTTGCCGGCCTCGTCGCCGGCGGTGCGCATCCCTCGCCGATGGAGCATGCGCATGTCGTCACCACGACGACGCACAAGACGCTGCGCGGCCCGCGCGGCGGGATGATCCTGACCAATGACGAAGCGATCGCGAAGCGCATCAATTCGGCGGTGTTCCCCGGGTTGCAGGGCGGCCCGCTGATGCACGTCATCGCCGCCAAGGCGGTCGCGTTCGGCGAAGCTTTGCGCCCCGAGTTCAAGGATTATGCCAAGGCGACGATCGCCAATGCGCAGGCGCTGGCGAACCGGCTGAAGGCACGCGGCGCCGACGTCGTCGCGGGCGGCACCGACACGCATCTCGCGCTGATCGACCTGCGTCCGCTCGGCATTACCGGCCGCGACGCCGATGAGGCATTGGAGCGCAGCGCGATCACCTGCAACAAGAATGGCGTGCCCTTCGACCCGCTGCCGCCGGTCAAGACCAGCGGCATCCGCGTCGGCTCGCCCGCCGGCACGACGCGCGGCTTCGGCATCGCCGAGTTCGAGGACATCGGCGACATGGTCGCCGACGTGCTCGAAGCGCTGCGCGACAAGGGCGAGCATGGCGATGCCGACGTCGAGGCCGATGTGCGGAAACGGGTTCGCGCGCTGTGCGAACGTTTCCCCATCTATCAGGGATAAGGCGATGGCACGGCAGCACCCCGAAGAACCGACTTTGGTCGAGCTGACGATCGAAGAGGTCAAGGCGATGGGCAAGCAGGGCATGGCGCACCCATCGACGCGGCCGGTGCTGACCGGCGGCGCCGTCGGCGCGGTGATCGGCGCGGTGCTGCCCGTCGTCAGCTGGCCCGTCGGCCTGCTCGTCGGCGCCGGCGTCGCGCTTTTCAGCCGGGTGCGTCGCTGACCGATGCGTTGTCCCTATTGCGGCCATGAAGACAGCCAGGTGAAGGACAGCCGTCCGACCGAGGACGGCGCGGCGATCCGGCGGCGGCGGCAATGCGAGGATTGCGGCGCGCGCTTCACCACCTTCGAGCGCATCCAGCTGCGCGAAGTCGCAGTGCTCAAGGCCGACGGCGGGCGCGAGCCCTTCGACCGCGAAAAACTGATGCGCAGCGTCCAGATCGCGTGCCGCAAGCGCCCGATCGACGGCGCGCGGATCGAGCGGCTCGTCTCGGGCATCCAGCGCCAGCTCGAAACCTCGGGCGAGAATGAGGTGAAGGCGGCGCAGATCGGCGCGATGGTGATGGAGGCGCTGAAGGGTTTCGACAGCGTCGCCTATATCCGCTTCGCCAGCGTCTATCGCGAGTTCACCGAAGCCAAGGATTTCGAGGAATTCGCCTCGACGATCAACGAGGCGGCGCACAAGGGGTGAGCCAGGACACGCCCCCTGCCGCCGCCCCGCCGCCCGTCGTCGTCCTCGTCCGCCCGCAACTCGGCGAGAATATCGGCAAGGCGGCGCGCGCGATGCTCAACTTCGGGCTGACCGAGATGCGCCTCGTGAGTCCGCGCGACGGCTGGCCCAATCCCGACGCCGGACCCGCGGCGTCGGGCGCCGATAGCGTTCTCGCCGAAGCGCGGGTCTTCGACAGCCTGGCCGAGGCGACCGCCGACTGCACGCACATCTATGCGACCACGGTGCGCAAGCGCGGGGTGACCAAGCCGGTGCTGACCCCCGAAGCCGCGGCAAGGCAGGTTCGCGCGAGCGCGGGCCGCTCGGCCTATGTCTTCGGGGCCGAGCGATCGGGGCTGGAGACCGACGACGTCGCGCTGGCGCACAGCATCGTCACCGTGCCGATCAACCCCGAATTCGGGTCGCTCAACCTGGCGCAGGCGGTGATCCTGCTCGCCTATGAATGGTCGAAGGGCGAAGCGCTGGCGAGCCCGCCCGAGGTCCCGCTCGATCCCCCCGCGGAGCATGGCGAGCTCGAAGGGCTCATCGACCATCTGGTCCGCGATCTCGATGCGACCGGCTATTTTTTCCCGCCCGACCGCCGGACGATGACGCTGCGCACGCTGCGCACCGCGCTCACCAAGACGGGATGGTCGTATAATGATATCAGGATGATGCGCGGCATCATAACGGCTCTTGGCCGGACGACGAAAAAACGATAAGCAGCCGTCAAATCGTTTCAGGAGTTACCTTTCCATGATGACACTCTTCCTGTCGCTGGCCCTTGCCGCCGCGGCCGCCGAAACCCCGCCGGCGGACGGCGTGACGACCACGCAGCCGGCGAAGCCCGAAAAGCCCAAGAAGATTTGCAAGACCACCAAGATGACCGGCAGCACGATCGGCCGCCGCGTTTGCAAGACGCAGGAACAGTGGGACGGCCAACGCAACGGCAACGAAACGCTCGACGTGGTGGATCAGAGCTACAAGCAGAATATCGACGTCGGGGCGTCGCCGCTCGGCGGCAACAACTGATACCGGCGACCCGGTTTCAGGCATCGAGGCGGCCGGCGTTTCGCCTGGCCGCCTTTTTCTTGTCCGTCGGAAAACCGGCGCGGCCGACACGGCGGTCGGCGCGGCTCAGGCCGACTTCGCGCGAATCCCGTCCCAGCGGATCATTTCATAGGCGATCGACTGTTCGACCAGTTCGTTCCAGATCGCACGCAGCCGGTCGGGCTCGAGCCCCGCTGCCGCGCCTTCGCGCGCGACATTGTCGAGCACCTGGGCCTTGCGCGCCTCGTCGCGCACGACACTCCGGTCGGTCTTGATACGCGCGGCGGCATCCATATAGCCGAAGCGGCGGACGAGCAGCGCGACGAGTGCGCGGTCGACTTCGTCGACCCCGGCACGGACGTCGATCATCGTTTCGCAGGCATCGGGCGATTTGGCAGCGGTCATGCGCGCGGCTTTAGCGGCTTTTTTCCCGCTGTCGAGCCGCCGCGTCGGGCAAGCGCGGCGGCGCTTGACTTTACCGCCCTCGCCGTCTAACCGCGCGCCTTCGCAATGGACCCCGCACCCCGGTGAAGCGGCGGTCGCATAGGACACAGCTCCTATGGTGCGACCCGGGAATCCGCCGAAATCCTTCGGCACACAGCATATTGGAGACGACAATGTCGAAGCGCCAGAGCGCCAAGTATAAACTCGACCGCCGGATGGGCGAGAACATCTGGGGTCGCCCGAAGAGCCCGGTCAATCGCCGCGAATATGGCCCCGGCCAGCACGGCCAGCGCCGCAAGGGCAAGGTGTCGGACTTCGGCATCCAGCTCCGCGCGAAGCAGAAGCTGAAGGGCTATTACGGCGACATCACCGAGAAGCAGTTCAAGAAGAACTACTTTGAGGCCTCGCGCATGAAGGGCGACACCGGCCAGAACCTGATCGGCCTGCTCGAGCGCCGCCTCGACGCGGTCGTCTACCGCTCGAAGTTCACCCCGACGATCTTCTCGGCGCGCCAGCTGGTCAGCCACGGCCACGTCTATGTGAACGGCGTGAAGTGCAACATCGCGAGCCGCCTCGTGAAGCCGGGCGACGAAATCACCCTCGGCAAGAAGGCGCAGGAAATGGCGCTGGTCGCCGAAGCGCAGAGCCTGCCCGAGCGCGACCTGCCCGAATATCTGGCGGTCGACGGCACCAAGACGACCTATGTCCGTGTCCCGACGCTCGACGAAGTGCCGTACCCGGTGAAGATGGAACCGAATCTGGTCGTCGAATTCTATTCGCGCTGATCCGGCGGTTCATCGCCGGAAACAAAGGGGCGGTCCGGAGGCGGGCCGCCCTTTTTCGTTTCGCGGCAAGCCACGGATATCCGGGGCGATGCCAACGGCAACCGAGCGCAATCGTCCGAAGCGCGGCGATTCCTATCAATCGCCCAGCCAATCGGTCATGATCTTTCCCTTATGCCCTTCCGGTGCCAGCGCCGCGCGCAGGGCTTCCAGCAGAGGCGGCAGCGCCTGCGTGAAGGCGTAGGGCGGGTTGACGATAAAAAGGCCCGCGCCGTTATAGATGTCGGGCTGATCGCCATCGTACAGCCAATGCTCGACCACCAGAAACTTCGGGATGCCGAGCCTGCGTAGCTGCGCCTTCCACCTCACATGCGTGGCGCGGTCTTTCAGCGGATACCAGACCACCGTCACGCCATGCGCCCATTTGCGGCGCGCGGCGGCGAGGGTGGCGGTGATGCGCGCGCGCTCATCGGTCTGCTCGTACGGCGGGTCGACGACGACCACGCCGCGCGCGGTGCGGGGCGGCAGCAGCGCCAGCCAAAGCTCGTAGGCGTCGCGCTGATGCACGGCAGCGGATGTATCGCGCATCGCGCCGCGCAGGGCATGGGCGTCTTCGGGATGTTTCTCGTTCAGGATCAGAAAATCCTGCGAACGCAGAAGCTGCGCCAGAAATCGCGGCGATCCGGGGTAGAGTCGCGGCTCGGCCCCGGCGTTCACGGCCTGTACGGCGGCGCGGTAGTCGTCCAACAAGGGGTTGGTGTCGGCAAAGGCGCGCAGCACGCCCTGCGTAGCCTCGCCGGTGCGCCGCGCCTCCTCGCCGCCAAGGTCGTACAGCCCGCAACCGGCATGGGTGTCGATCAGGGTCAGCGCGCCCGGCTTTTGCTGCAAGGCCCGCACGAGAGCGATCAGCAGGCTGTGCTTTACGACATCGGCGCTGTTGCCGGCATGAAAGCTATGGCGATAATTCATCGTAATTCAAAATCCCGGCGATCTGCCTTTATCGAACGGCTGGGCGCGGAGCCGAGCGCGGCGATGGAAGCAAGTAATCCGGTGCCCGTACAGAGTCGGGCGGAAAGCTTCAAAGCATTCCGAGAGGCCGCCCCGAGCCGACGTTCAACATGGCAATGGCTACCCCCGCCCTTGCATCCCCCCGCCCCCGCTGGCACAAGCCCGCTCGTCGCAAACGAAACCATTCAAGGACATATCATGCTGCGTTCCCCCCGATCTGCCGCGGCCGTCGCGGTTCTGCTGTCGCTTGCCGCGTGCGGTGGCGACAAGGCGGCGAGCGATGCCGCCGCCGCCGCGATTCCCGACGTCCAGATCCCCGAACTGTCGCTGAAGACGTTGCAGGAGGTGACCAAGGAGCTGTCGTCGGACGCCTATGAAGGCCGCGCGCCGGGGACGCCGGGCGAGGAAAAGACCGTCGCCTATATCATCAAGAAATATCAGGAAGCGGGCCTGCAGCCGGGCAATAACGGCCAATGGACGCAGGACGTCCCGCTGGTCGAGATCACCGCGAAAAACGCGACGCCGCTGAGCTTCACCGGCGGCAAGACGCCGGTGACCGCGCAATATGCCAAGGATTATGTCGCGTTCAGCTGGCGCGTGGCGCCGAAGACCGAAATCAAGGACAGCGACGTCGTCTTCGTCGGTTACGGCATCAACGCCCCCGAAAAGGGCTGGAACGACTATGCCGGGCTCGATGTGAAGGGGAAGACCGTCGTCGTCCTCGTCAACGACCCCGACTGGCAGACCCCCGAGACCAAGGGCGAATTCAACGGCCGCGCGATGACCTATTACGGCCGCTGGTCGTATAAATATGAGGAAGCCGCGCGGCAGGGCGCCGCCGCGGTGTTGATCGTCCACGACACCGAACCCGCCGCTTATGGCTGGAACGTCGTCGAGAGCAGCAACACCGGCACGCAGTACCTCGCCGAAAGCAAGGACGGCGGCGCGAGCCAGACCGTCGCCAACGGCTGGATCCAGCTGCCCAAGGCCAAGGAGCTCTTCGCGAGCGCGGGGCAGGATTTCGACAAGCTGCGCGACGCGGCGAAGGTCAAGGGCTTCAAGCCCGTGGCGCTGACCGGCGTGAAGGCGAATTTCAGCTTCGACAACGAGATCGCCAAGAAGATGTCGCGCAACGTCATCGGCGTGCTGCCGGGCGCCAAGCGTCCCGACGAATATGTGCTCTACACCGGCCATTGGGACCATCTCGGCCGCTGCACCCCGGTCGCGGGCGACGACATCTGCAACGGCGCGGTCGACAATGCGAGCGGCATCGCGGGCCTGGTGACGCTGGCACAGGCGTTCAAGACCGCCGGCGCGCCCGACCGCAGCATCGTCTTCCTCGCGGTCACCGCCGAGGAATCGGGGCTGCTAGGGTCGAAATATTACGCCGAAAACCCGATCTTCCCGCTCGCGCAGACCGTCGGCGGGGTCAACATGGACGCCTTGAACGCGATCGGCCCGGCGAAGGACATCGTCGTCGTCGGCGGCGGCAAGTCGCAGCTCGACGCCTATGTCGCCAAGCTCGCCAAGCTGGAGGGCCGCACGGTCAAGCAGGAACCGACGCCCGAGAAGGGCTTCTATTACCGCTCCGACCATTTCAGCTTCGCCAAGCTGGGCGTGCCGATGTTCAACTTCGGCAGCGGCGACGAGCTGGTCGAGGGCGGGGTCGAGGCCGGCAAGAAGGCGGCCGAAGACTATGAAAAGAACCGCTATCATGCGCCAGGCGACGAATATGAGGCGATCACCAACTGGGACGGCATGATGTCGGACCTGCGCCTTTATTACGCCGCGGGCCGCATGCTGGCGATGACCGATGCCTGGCCGAACTGGGTCGAGGGCGACGAATTCCGCGCCGCCCGCGACAAGTCGCGCGCCGGGAAATAAAGGCGGCAATCGCTCCTCCGCGGTTGCGGGGAGCATCACGTTCCGGCAATCCAGAACGGCGCGGGCCGTTCTGGATTGCTGCGTTTTGGACGATACGACCGATGCCGCCGGCATCGACGCAAGGGACTAGCACGCGATGACATTGCGCATGCCCGCCGAATGGGCCCCGCACGACGCCGTCTGGATCGGCTTCCCGCATATGGCCGAGGAATGGTCGGGCCAGATCGACGCCGCGCGGCGCGACGTCGCGGCCTTTGCCAATGCCGTCCACGACGGCGGACGCGGCGAGACCGTGCATCTCCTCGTTCGCGACCATGACAATGCCGATATCGCCGAGGCGCTCGTCGATGCGGGCGTGCAGCTGTTCGTCGCTCCCTTCGGCGATATCTGGCTGCGCGACACGGGCCCGATCATCGTCGGCACGGGCACCCGGCGCGAGGCGCGCAATTTCGACTTCAACTGGTGGGGCAACAAGTTCGTGATGCCCGGCGACCGCGAGATTGGCGCTATTCTCGCTGCACACGCGAGCCTGCCGACGCAGCACCTGGGCTGGGTGCTCGAGGGCGGCGGGATCGACGTCGACGGCACCGGCCTCTGCGTCACGACCGAGGAATGCCTGCTCAACGTCAATCGCAACCCGTCGCTGACGCGCGAAGATATCGCGGCGCGGCTGCGGGAGTCGCTCGGGATCGAGCGGCTGCTGTGGCTCGGCAACGGGCTGGTCGGCGACCATACCGACGGCCATGTCGACAATCTCGCGCGCTTCGTCGGCGAAGGGCGGCTGGCGATCCCGGTCGCGGCGGGCGACGACGATCCCAATGCGGCGATCTACGCCGACGCGCGCGCGCGGACCGAAGCGTTCGGCGGGGTCGAGATCGTCGATCTTCCCTCGCCCGGCCGCGTCGAGATCGATGGCGAGGTCGCGGCGGCGAGCTATATGAACTTCTATATCGGCAACAGCATAGTGGTCGTGCCGACCTATGGCGCCCCCAACGACGCCGCGGCGGTCGAGGCGCTCGCGGCGCTCTTCCCCGGGCGGCGCGCGGTCGGCGTGCCTGCGCTCGGCATCATCGCGGGGGGCGGCAGCTTCCATTGCTCGAGCCAGCAGCTTCCGGCCTAGCATCGCGCGCGACGCCTCTTATATTCGGCTCGAATAAGCTTATCACGGAACCCCGAATGACCCGCACTCTCTCCGTCGCCGCGCTCCAGCTTGCCCTGCCCGGCCCGGTCCAGCCCAATATCGACGCCGTCGCGGCGCTCGTCGAGGAGGCCGCGGCGAAGGGCGCGCAGGTGATCCTGCCCCCCGAACTCTTCGAAGGCCCCTATTTCTGCCAGGTTGAGGATGAGGCGCTGTTCGCCACCGCACGGCCGACGAGCGAGCATCCGAGCGTGCAGGCAATGCAGGCGCTCGCCGCCAAGCTGAAGGTCGCGATCCCGACGAGCTTTTTCGAGCGCGACGGGCATCATTATTACAATACGCTGGCGATGATCGGCCCCGACGGCGGCATCATGGGGACCTACCGCAAATCGCACATCCCCGACGGCCCGGGCTATGAAGAGAAATATTATTTCCGGCCCGGCAACACCGGATTCAAGGCCTGGGACGTCTTCGGCGCGCGGATCGGCGTTGGGGTGTGCTGGGACCAATGGTATCCCGAATGCGCGCGCGCGATGGCGCTGATGGGCGCCGAGGTACTCTTCTATCCGACCGCGATCGGCAGCGAACCCTATGACGCCGAACTCGACACCAGCCGCATGTGGCGCCGCGCGATGCAGGGGCATGCGGTGTCGAACTGCATGCCCGTGGTCGCCGCAAACCGTATCGGCGCCGAGGGCGACGCGAACTTCTATGGCCACAGCTTCATCAGCGACGAATGGGGCGATTTGACACAGGAGTTCGGCGCGAGCGAGAGCGGCGTGCTGGTCGAAACGATCGACCTGGACCGCGCGGCGAAGCATCGCGCGGGCATGGGCTTTTTCCGCGATCGTCGTCCACATCTCTATGGCCGGCTGGTCGAGGATATTTGAGACGTCACCTGAGGCTTTAGGGGCAAGCCATGGAATTACCCGAAGATATTTTCACCGAGCCCGAAGACGTCGACCCCGAGACGCTCGCCAATCTCGGCCCGCTCGCGCGGCTTGCCGGCATCTGGGAGGGCGAGCGCGGGGTCGATATCAACCCCAAGGCCGACGGCCCCGAGACGCGGCAATATTATGAGCGGATCGAGATGCAGCCGATCGATCCGCAGGCCAACGGTCCGCAGCTCTTCTATGGCCTGCGCTATCACCAGCATGTCAACACGCGCGAGGAGGATATCAGCTTCCACGACCAGGTCGGTTACTGGCTGTACGAGCCCGCGACCGGGCTGATCCTGCAGACGCTGGCGATCCCGCGCGGGCAGATCGCGATGGCTTCGGGCCATGCCGAGGCCGATGCGAAACGGCTGGTCGTCGAGGCCGGCCGCGGCGAGACCGAATATGGCATCTGCTCGACGCGCTTCCTCGACCTCGCCTTTCGCACCGACGCCTATCAGCTGACGATCGATTTCCACGACGACGGATCGTGGAGCTATGTCTCCGACACCACATTGGTCGTGAAAGGCCGCGACGCGCCCTTCCTCCACCGCGACCGCAACAGGCTGGTCAGGATCGGCGAGCCCGACCTCAACCCTTGGGCGAAGATCGTGCGCGGTCGTTCAGGTTCGACGACTGCCTAGAAAGCTCCGAGAAAAGCGCGTCCCCTGAAACGGTTAAGGGCGAGCCCCTGTGGACTCGCCCCAAGACCCCGAAAGGGACTCGACCCTTTCATGGCACCGGATCATCCTGCCTAGTTTTTTCATCGAGGCCGTCGTAACATTGACCGATTTTCCCATGAAATGCAATAAAAATCGTGTTTTCCAGACCATTTTCACGGACGATTGTCGCGCTTTATCATGAATCGCGGCGCCTTGATCACATTGGCCGGAAAAGAGGCTTCGGAAAGATTGTCGGACGCCACCCAAAGATAGCGGAACAGCTGTTGCCGGTCGAATTCCATGATCGGCTGGACCGCGATGCCGATGCGCGCGATTGCAATGCGATTGTCCGATATCTTTAGATAATGGCCGATATCGCCCCATACGCGAATGCCGTGATTGAACAGGTCGTCGCTCGCCTGTCCCGCCCAGTCCAGCGTGTTGCGCTGGATGCGCAGCGTGTCGACATTGCCGACGAACAGCGCCATCGGGACATAGACGTCCGCAGCCGGTTTGCGCAGCGACAGGTGGTTGTCGGCGATCGTGACATTGCCCGCTCGGACGATATCCGCACGGCCCGTTTCCGGGTTATGTCCGCTGGCGCCGACATGAACGCCTCGCACAAAACCGAAAGCCTTGTTTCCGCGAATCTGCACCGTGGTCAGCGTCAGGCCGCCGCAGGTGATCGCCTGCCGGGCATAGCTCGGCAAGCGGCTGGTGAAGCGATCGAACCAGCGCTGGGCGCTGGGCAATCTTTCGCGAATCTCGTCATCCGCCGCCATGCGCGCGGCAATCCGGCGTGCGTGGCCGATCAGATCGGCGGCGCTGGTGATGTCGCGCGGCCGCACCTGCTTCATCGCCTTGCTCCAGTCCGACTGGCTGACCGGCGAGCCGAACTCGACCGCATAGGCTCCCGATTTGAGGGAGACCTGGCCGTCGCCCGCACTCGGCTGTTCGCGCTCGGTGCGAGCGCTCGGCTCGCCGATCAGCACCAGCGATCGCTTCACTTCGGGATCGACCGCCGCCATGCGCGCATCGCCGATCCGGCCGCCCATGGTGCGAAGCGCGCGCTTGTACGTCGGCGCGCGATCGGGGTCGGCGACGACGACGTCGCTGACGCGCTTGATATAGCCCTGCATCCCCGCGATCGTCCGGATTTCGTCGGCGCGCGGCGGATCGGCGTCGAACAACAGATTCCATTCCTCCTGCGGCATCGGCGACTCGAAGGTCGCGGTGATGTTCCCGGCGCGAAATTCGCGATTGCCGCCGCCCCTGGCCTCGACCTCGCGCGGTCGCGCGACGAGCAGATCGACGACACGCTTGCGCCAGTCCTTGTCCTCGAGCAGCCGCCCCGGCCGCAACCCCGCCTTGCCGGGCACCACCGCCAGTTCGTTGTCGGCGATCAGGATATGCACCGCATCGGTGACGAGGATGCCGTCCTGCGCCAGGCCGATCGACAGCCGGTTGTGCGTCACATGCACCGAATCGAGCGGCTTTTCGTTCGATCCGCGGATCGCGAGCCCGGTGCGTTCGGCCGCCACGCCGCCGCCGCAGCGCAGCGTCAGTCCCGTCACCTCGACCGTCGGGCAATCGAGGATCGTCACCGGGCCGTGGCGCGATTCGAAATCGTCGAGCGCCCCCGACCCGTCGGGCGCCGAAACCGCCATGTCGCGGATCGTGACGCTGGCGCACCCCTTGAACAACAAGGCGCATTCGGCGCGCCGGGCGATGACGTGCGTTCCCTCGCCCGCGCCGTGGAGCGTCAGATGCCCCTTGTTCGAGATTTCGACGGGGATGTCGGTCTCATAGGTGCCGCGCTGGAAGCAGATCGCGGCATCCTCGCCGTCCCTTATCGATTTCAGTATCTCGGCCCAGTCGCTGCCCTCGGTAACGATGTAGGTCGAGCAGCCGATCTGCGTCTGCCCCGCTAGCTTCTCGATCGCGCCCTGCACCGTGTTCTCGCCGGCCAGCAACGGCGTGTTCGCGGGGTCGAACGAGGTCGCCGCCGCGGTGCTGAGATTGGCGTTGAACTGGATCGGCAGATGCGTCGGCTGGCCCGCGGCGTTGAGCAGCCGCGCGACGACGCGCTGGGTCGGCGTCGCCGCGTCGAGCGACCAGTCGATCCGCGCGACGCCGTCGGCATCGGTCAGCGCGATGCGTTTCTTGACATTGTCGACCACCGGGCCGAGCCGCCCGTCGCCGGCGATGATCTCGAACTCGACGGCGAGCCCAGGCAGCGGCGTCTTGCCGCGGATCACCCCGACGCGCAGCGGCGAGGCGAGCGGCACGCGCGTCGCGGGGGCGAGCGGGTTGGGCATCGCTTCCTGCCCGTCGCCGCCGAGATAGAGGAAGCTGCGCAGCGCGGTGAGCGGCGGGAAGAGGTTGCGGCAGTCGCTGGCGACGGTCCATATCCCGTTTCCGTTGCGCGTCACCAGCGCGAGCGCGGCATAATGATGCGCGATGCCCTTGGCGGGGAGCGCCGCGGGTTTGCCGATCGCGTCCTTAGACGGCCACTCGATCGTCGCGGCGAGCGAGCGCGCGGGAATCTGCCAATGGTCGCCAGTCGCCATGCGCCCGGCGCGGAACTCGACCTCGATCCCCTGCTCGACCGGCACCCAGACATCGGGGACGATGGTGATGGGCAGCCCGCCCTCCCAGCGCCGCACGATGCCCTTTTTCGGGAGGACGGTCAGGTCGGGCGCGCTGCCGTTGGTCAGCGCGGCGAGCGTGTCGGGGTGGCGCACTTCGCCGAGGCTGACGCGGGTACCGTTGATGTCCGATATGCGCGCGAAGAAGCCCGGCAGGCCCTTCAGCCGCCGCGCCTCGTCGAGGATCTCGACCCAGTCGTCCTTCTTGAGCGCGCTCGGCTCGTCGGGGCCGAGGCTGTCGAGGATCAGCGCGCCATTGTCGATATCGGCATAGCGCGCCGCGCCGCCGCCATTGTCGCGCGACCATTTCCAGCGCCCGCCGGCGGGGCCGCCATTGTGGATCTCGACGCGGTAGAGATGGTTTTCGAGGCTGCGATAACCGCCGGTCGCGGGCAGCGCGCAGGGGTCGACGGCCGCGGCCGCGGGATTGGCGCGCGCGCGCATCGCGCCCGTCGCGGCGGGGCCGAAGGGTGACCAGCCGGGCGCGAAGCTGGCGCAGCTGACCGGTGCGGTCACCGCGCCCGCAGCGACCAGATCGGCGGTGCGCGCGAATTTGACCTGCCAGACGAGCTGGTCGCGGATCGCGGTGTCTGGGCCGCCGAACGCGGTCTCGCGGATCAGCGGGTCGTCGGCGGCGGTGATCGGCCGCTCCCACAGGTCGAGATAGGCGAGATAGTCGCCCGCGACGGTGGGGAGATTGTCGCCGGGCAGGAAGGGCTGGCTCTCGGCGCTGCGATAGCGGTCGACCTGCGCGTCGTTGGCGGCCGAGATCGCACCGGACGCCTGAAAGACCTGACGGCCCTCGACATCGTCGAACAGGGTCGCGACGCGCACCGCCTGCGCCGGCGTATTGCCGACGAGCACCAGATAGTCGCCCTCCGCGACGCGCGTGCCGGACTCGACGCGCCAGCGCGTGTTCGCACCGCTCCCCTGGTGGCGAAGCAAGCTCAGGCGGACGGGCGCTGTATGCGATATGCCGATGCCGTCGAGGTAGGCCTGGCCGCCGCCGATCAGCAGCGTCTGGCCGCCCGCCCCGGCGAGGATCGCAAAGCCGGGCGCATCCTCGGGAAAGCCGCTGGCGCCGATCACCGATCGCGTCGTCGTGCGCAGCGCGCTGCGGCCGATATCGCCCTCCTCGTTCCAGTCGGCGTCGGTGAACAGCCGCCCCTGCTGCATCCGGACGGCGCTATAGCCCTTGTCGGGGCGGAAGGTGTCGCGGGTGAAATCGCCAGTCATCGTCTTTGTCCTCAGGTCTGGAACAGGGGCGCCGCCACCAATCCGAACGGCAGATATTCGTCGAGCATGTCGGTCAGGTTCGCGCGGCGGAACGGCGTGCCCGCCGCGAAGCCCGCGCCCATTTCGGCGCCGCCGAACGCGCCCGCCGCGACCGCGCCCGGGCAGGCGAGCGCGAGCTGGCCGAAGGCGCTGGCGGGAAAGGCGCTGGCGGTGAAGATCGGGACCATGCTGCGCGCGATGCGCTGCCGCTCGGGGTCGGACAGCGGCGTCGGCGCTATCGCCTGTTCGGCCTCGGCGATCGCGAGGTCGGGCTGGCAGCGATAGCGGCGCGGGACGCGCGAGGTCAGCGGCGCGTAGCAGAAGCGCACGCAGCCGCGCTGGCGCTGCGCAGCGCGCGTCGTGCCGATCAGCAGGCTGTTCTCGGCCTCGATCGAGCGGATGCTCGCGCGACCGAAGATCGTGCTGCGCGCGATATCGACATCGGCGACCGGCGCGTCGATGACGAGCGGCAGCAGGTCGGGATCGGCCTGGAGGTCGCGGTCCTCGCCGACGATCGAATCGCGGATCGCGAGCCCGCCGCCCGCGGTGCCGAGCGCGAGCGGACCGGTGATGCAATGGTCGACGGTCACGGCAAGGCCGCCGTTTTGCGAGATCACGCGCACGCCCTTGCTGAGCCCCACCGCCGAGGCGCCGATCGTACAGTGGTGGAGCGACAGATTGCCGAGCGTGCCGGCCATGATGGCGACCTCGCCCTCGACCAGCAGCCCGTCGAGGATCAGGCTGCCCGCCTCCTCCTCGGTGCCGGGTTGGATCGCGCGAACCCTGAGGTCGCCGCGGATGTGCGGGCGGCGGTGCGCGAGCGACAGCGCGTCCAGATCGCGCGCAATCACCCCGCCCGCGCGCTCGACCGCGGGCCAGGCGGCGGCGACGATCGCGAGCCGCGCCTCGGCGGGGATGCGCAATATATGCGCGGCGTCGCTGAGGTCCTCGGCATAGCTCGCATTGTCGAGCATCACGATCAGCCCGCGCGTGCCGGTGGCCGCGGCGGCGTTCCAGCGCAGGATCGCCTCGGCGAGCGAGGCGACGACCACGCCGCCCTGCAGCACGTCGTTCGTCTGCTCCTCGCTGCGCGCCGAGACGCCGATCACCCACGGCGCGGGGGCGCCATCGACGAAGAGCGTGTCGTGCCAGGCGGCGAAGCTCGCGGCGCGGTCGTAGGGCCCGCCGCCGAGCGCGAAGGGCGCGGCGAAGGCGCAGCTCGCCTCGACGGGCTTGCCTTCATCGCTCGCGTGCAGCGCGAGGCGGCCGAGTTCGGGGTCGAAGAGGATATGCCCCGCCTGCTGCGGGCGGCGCCATGTCGGGTTGCCGCCGACGGTGCGCGTCGCGAGGTTGCAGCTGTGCAGCCGCTCGGGCGGCACTTCGGCGCCGCCGAGGCGGAGGCGCAGCACGGGCACCTCGTCGAACCAGCGCCCGCCGCCCGGCGCGCCGTCACGCAGGCGATTGAGGTCGCGGTGGAGCAGCCGGCGATCGAGCGGCGCGGGGACCATGCGCATGTCGACGCGCCCCATGATCGAGCGGTCGGCCTTGGGCTGGTTGAACAACGCGCGGTCGGCGCCGAGCGGGTCGAAATGGCGGAAGCCGGGCCCGATCGCCGAAGTCCGCGGGACGATCCCGCCGGTGTAGCCCGCGGGCGCGTTCGAGAGGAAACCCAGCGGATAAGCGTCGAGCCGCCAGACGAAGAGCCCGACGTGCGGGATGGCGTAACGCCCCGAAGCCGTGTCGACGGGGCCCGCCGCGGCGCTGTGGCACGCGTCGCTGAACGCGCCCGCCGACAGGCGCGCGGCCTCGGCATCGCGGATCGACGCGGTGCCGAGCGCGCCGGGGCGGACATGGTTGACGTGCTGGCTCCAGATCAGCCGCTGGAAAAATTCGACCGCGACGACGGGCCAGCCGGTGACGTCGCGCGCGATCTGTTCGATCGCGGCGGCGGTGCCCTTGGCCTGGCGATAGCCCAATGTGTTGGCGACGTAGCTGCGCAGCCCGACTTCGCCCGCGCCGAAGCTGCGCATCGGGCGCGCGCCGATCAGCGCGCCGATATAGGGGATGACCCAGGGCTCGCAGCTTTCGATGAAGAAATTATCGTAGAGCTGGTCGAGGTCGCGCTCGACTATGCCTAGTTCTTCGCCGAGCAGGCCCATCAGCGCTTCGAGCGCCCTGCCCCCTTCGGCGTCGCGGTTGCGCAGATGCTGCGGCAGCAGCTCGATCAGCGGGACGGGCGGGCGGTCATGCACGGGCGGCCTCCACGGTCAGCGCGATGCCGGCATCGAAGATGGTGAGCAGCTCGGCGGCGGCATAATCGTCATCCTCCTCGGGCGGCAGCAGCCGCGCCTGCGCCGCGGGGAGCACGGTGGCGAGGCTGGCCGACGGATCGGGCTCGGCGCCGTCATCGACGAGCGCGAGCAGGTCGAGGTCGACCCCGACGACGCCGGGCACCGCCTGCAGCGCGGCGATGACCTCGGCGGCACTCACCACCTGGCCGATATTGCGGCGGGCGAAGCCGAAGACGTCGAGGAGATGCGCGCGCGCGGCGAGTTCGACATCCTCGGCGCGATGGTCGGGATGGTGGAACAATCGCGCCGCGAGCTGGAAGAAGCGCCGCGCCGCGGGGAGCACGACCATCAGGTGCGAGCGGTCGCGCGCACCGTCGGAAGAGGCCTGGAGATTGTCGATCAGCGGGGAATTGCGTTCGAGAATGGTGTCGCTGGTCCCGGTGATGCTGACGAGCACGATGCGCCGGTCGCCCGACCAGAGCTCGGCCGCGAGCGCCTTGCCCACCCCGGCGAAATTCGCGGCATAGTCGCGATAGTCGATCAGCGACACGATGCGCCCGAGCGTCTTGACGTCGCGCGGCGCGGCGGTGCGGATATCGGCGAGGCTCTCGGGCGGCGCGCTGCCGCTCGCGCGGCTGGGGTTCACCACCGATCGGATGCCGAGCGGACGGGTCTTCAGCTGGATGATCGCCTCGTCGGCGACCTCGCCCGCGAGGCCGATACCCGCGCGGTAGCTGGCGATGATGTTGAGCTGGCCGGTCGGCAGGCGGCTGCCGCGCAGCCCATCGCCGAACTGCACCCAGCTGCTGCCGTCGTCCTCGCCGCGCACGGCATAGACGCGGTCGTCGGGGCCGGCGTCGTAGAGCGTCGGCACCTCGTGCCACAGCAGCCCATCGACGCGGATCGAGAGCGACGAGGCGCGGCCGGTCGGGGTTTCGGCGCTGACATAGGTGAGCGGCGCCTTGGTGAGCTTGAAGCGCTGGAAAATCTGCGCGGCATCGCCCGAACCGAGCTGTTCCTCATAGGCCTCGCCGTGCGTCGCCGCGGCCATGTTGGCGTTCACGGTGACGCTCGGGCGGCGATAGCTGTATTCGGGGCCGCTCTTGAGCAGCAGGCGGGTGAAGCCGCCGATGTGGACGACATCGCTGACCGTCAAAGTCTCGCTCGACGCGAGCCCGTCGGCGTCGCTGCGGTCGCCGGCGATCGAGATCGTCTGGCCGTCGACGAGATCGAGATAGAGCGCATCGAGGTCGATCGCATCGGCGCCTGCCTCGACATCCTCGCGGATCGGCGTGCCCGCGAGCGGCAGCGGCGCGCTGGCGGCGAAGATATGCGCGGTGCGGAACTTGAAATCGTTGAGCGGCGAGGACTCGCTGGCCGTCGGCACATCGACGTCACTGCCGTCGGGATGGCGGAAGATCAGCCCGCTCGCCTTGCCTGTCAGCGCGAAGTCGGCGCGCGACTGGGTCGCGGCGGCGGCGACGCGGAAGACCATCGCCTCGCCCTCGGGGGTCTCGATCGCCGCCCAGCCGTCGGGGACGATCTCCTTGACCTCGCGTTCCAGGAACGCGTGCGCGCCGGTCAGCTGCGTGTTCTGGCTGTCGGTCCAGATCGTCACGCCGCTGCTGCCGTCCCAATCGTTGGCGCCATGGCCATGACCCCGCGGAAGCGCGCCATATTTCGGCGCGGCGTTGCCGAAGAAGCCGCAATCGTCGCGCAGGACATAGAGGCCGGGGATCGCCTCCGATGTCTCTGGGGCGTCGATATCCTTCACGCGGCGAATGAGATGCATCAGCTTGACGCGCGACCAGGACTGGCTGCGGACGAGCGCGGTCAGCGCGGGCCCCGTCCACACCGCCTGGCGGACGTAGCTGCTGACCGTCGCGCTGGTGAAGGCGAGCCGCACGGTGGGCATCGCGATGCGCTTGAAGCGCGGCGAGCGGCGTTTCGGCGCGCCCTTCACGCTGTCGGGCAGACCCCCGCCCTTGCGCGCGACGAGGCGCGTGACGCCGAAATCGCGGTCGTCGGTCGCGCTGACGACGTGCAATGTCGAGGCGGCGACCTTGGGCTTGCCGCCGAGAACGGGAATGACGCCGACGACGACGATGCGCTGGCCGGGCTTCAGGCCCAGGCCGGTACCGCGCAAATAGATTTCGTTGACCGGCAACGCACGCAGCAGCGGTTCGACCTCGTCGTTCAGCGCATGCGCTGCGATCCGCCCTGCCAGCTCCTCAGCAAGATCGGTATCGCCGTCGAGGGGGTAATAGAGTGCAAGCTGATCCACGCTCGTGAACTCGCGCAAGGTCGCGCGGTCGCCCGGGTCGAGCGCATCCTTGTCGAAACTATTGTCGAGGTCGAAGAGATAGATCGCACCATTGTCGGGGTGGTTCGCGTTGGCGGCGTCGTGGAACAGCGCGAGCGGCTGCTGGTAGAGCGTGCGCGCGGGCATCGCATTCCATTCGGCGCGAGCGACGATCGGCTCGACGGTCTCGAACACCTGCGGCAGTTCACCCTTGCGTGTCGGCACCGACATGGCCTGCACGCCGATCGGGATCTCGACCGCGCGATAGGGATCGTCCGACGCCTCGACGGTGAAGGACAGCGACACCGATGCCGCGACCCCGGGCGCGGGCTCGTAGCCGATCATTCGCGCCATTTCGACGAGCGAGCGCCGCTGGGTCGCGGTGCCGAGATAAGCCTCGTTCGCGACGCGCTCGCTGTAGAAGCTCAGCACGTCGAGCGTCGCGGCGAAGCCGTCGAGCAGCGCAATGGTCGGGTCGCTCACCTCGCGGGCGCGCAGCGCCGCGAGCGGGTGGAGTTCGGCCTTGGTTTCGGGGTCGACGACCGTCTGGCGCGGCAAGCGCCACTCCATGCGGTCCATGAACTCGGGATGGGTGCCGATGCGATAGGCGATCGCGGCGAGGCCCGGGCGGTTGTCGGGACGCTTTTCGTCGCGGTCGACCCCGCCGCAGATATTCGCGGGTGTTTTGTGCGCCATGGTCAGCGGCCTCCCGCCATCAGGAAAGCGATGCGCCCGAAATCGGGATAGGTCGGATCATTGTCGAGCCGTGCGACCTCGTTGGGGGCGATCGGGATTTCGGCGTCGTCGGCAAAGTCGAGGTCGGGCTGGTCGAGCCGCCCGAAGCGGCCCTTGACCGCACCCGCGCCGTCGCGCGTGCCGATCCACTGCACGCCGGCGACCTGCATCGCGCGCGCGATAATCGGCGAGAGCAGGATATTGTCGCCGAAGCTGAAGAAGTCGGGATGGAAGAAGCCCGGGCGCCCGTCGCGCATCGTCTTGGCCGAGAAGATGTCGAAGAGGTCGCGCTCGACGTCGCCGGCATAATGGTCGGGGCAGACGCAGACGAAGAGGCGGATGTCGAGCGGGACATAGCGCGGGGCGACGATTTCGACGTCGTGTCCCGCCAGGCGATAGGTCGCTAGATGGCCGCGCAGCGCATTTTCGAACGTCTCGTCGACTGCGCCGCCGCCGCGGCGGTCGATCGCAAGGAAGACGGTGTTCCAGCTGCCCGTCCAGCGGCGTTCGGCATAGGCGCGCTGGACGTCGCCATAGGCCTCCGCCGCGGTGACATAGTCGGCGGGAGTGACGGCGCGGCGAAGTTTACGAAAGTGCCGCGGCGCGGCGACGCGGATCGCGGCGACGGGTTCGCGGTCGCGGCCGCCGGTGGCGGGCAAGGGGTTGCGAAGGCTCGCGATTCCGGCGCCGTCCGACGTGACCACATGCGCGATGGCGTCGGTGCCGATATTGCCGCGGCGGCCGCCGCCGTGGCGGATGCGCGCAGTGAGCGCGGCACCCTCGGTCGGGCGGCGCCCCCCGGCCCCATCGCCAAAGCGGGCGTAGTGGACCTGGTCCGACGCCTCGATGCAGAATTCGGTGGTGAAAGGATCGGCGGCGAGCAGGTCGGGCGCGGCGCGCCAGATATGGCCGTCGCCGTCGATGCGCACCTCAGCCAGCGGCGCGCCGGCGGGCGCGAGCGTCGCGCGCGCGGGCTCGGTCGCGGCGGCGGCGGGGTCGTACGGCACCGCGTGGACGATCGCCTCGCCGCGCAGGCGGAAACGCTTGAGCGCGCCGGGACCGTCGTCGGGGAGCAGCCCGGTGCGCAAGTCATCGCCGACCGCGATGGCATCCTCGAAGGCCTGCTCGGGCTTCAGGCCATAATCGACGCTGCGCCCCTCGTCGGCGAGCAATATATTGCCGCGCGCGACCGCGCCGCCCGCTGCGAGGTTGAGCGGAAAGGCGAGCGCGTCGTCGGCGTGCCATTCGATGCGCACCAGATCCTCGGCCATCACGGCGTCTTCGACGTCGACGGGATCGGCCGACAGGCGGACGAGCTGGCGATGCGCGGGATCGGGCGGATCGCCCGCCTCGCCACCGAAGGGGATGAGCTGTTCGAAGAGGATGAGGTCGCCCTTGGCGACCCCGAGCGCGGCGCGCGTGCCGACGAGGTGCGCCGCGGTCGCGCCCGCGGGCAGGCAGCAGGCCGCATCGCCCCAATCATGCAGCACCATCGCGTTGCGCGCCACGCGGAGCGAACGGAGGTCGTGCAATGTTTCGAAGGTGATGGCGCCCGTACCGATCAGGTCCTCGAAGATTTCGGGGTCGCGCGGCTGGACGGTGGCCAAGGGCGCGGTGAGGTCGGGCGGACGTGTCAGCAACCGCGTCCCGCGTGGCAGGATCGCATCGGCGAGCGGGCCCCGCTCGACGTCGAGCCCCGCGGCGACCGCGACCGCGACGCGCGCGTTGCAGCCCTCCGACGCGCTGTAGCCGAGCAGCCGCGCGTGGCGCAGCACCGACTGGCGGAGCCGCGCGCGCCCGAAAAAGGCCTCGGTCCCCACCGCGTCCTGAAACCAGCTGGTGCGGTCGGCGGCATAAGCGAGCGCCTCGACGAGCGTGACCCCGAGGTCGGCGGGGCTGCGTTCGGTCCAGCCCGGCAGGCTGACCGCCATGCGGTCGAGCATCAGCTGGCGGAAGCTGTCGTAGTCCTTGGCGAGATAGTCGATCGGCGGGCCGAAGGGGCGTGCGGTCCCGGGGCCGTCGGGCGCGGCGCAGTCGAACGCCGAGGGGCATTCGGCCTTGAAGCTGAAATCGAGCGCGGCGAGCATCGGGTCGAGGAAGGGCGGGATCGCGTCGTTGACCGCGCCGAGCCGCACCGACAGCCGGTAGGGCGAATAATCGCCCGCGGCGTCGACGGTGAGCGTCAAGCTGTGCGGCACCGGCCCGGCGGCGACATCGGTGACGCGGATACCGGTGACGCGCGTGCCGCCGTCGATGCGGAAATTGTCGGGGTCGAGCAACGGAACCCCGGCGGCGAGCACGCCGTCGTCGCGGAGGAACGCGAGCGTCAGCAGCCGCTGGCGCAATTCCTTGGTTGGCGCGTCGCGGTCGACCACCTCGAGATAGTCGATGCCGTTGAGCAGCACGCCGCCGCCGGTGTCGATCGCGGCCTCGGCGACGCGCTGGCGGCGGCGCTCGGTGCCGCAATATTGCAGCGCCCCGGTCAAAACACGCGCTCCACGGTGACGAGCCGCTCGCGCGCCTCGTCGAGCGGGCGGTAGCGGACGGTGATCGAGAGCAGGCTGTCCTGCGCTTTCGTTTCGACCCCGCGGACCTCGATCGCGGCCGACAGCCACTGCTGGAGCGCTGCCATCACCATATGCTGCGCCGCGGCTGCGAGTTCGGGGGCGTTTTCGGAAAAGACGAGTTCGTTGACGCCGGCGCCGAAATCGGGGCGGTTGACGCGCTCGCCGCGGCGCGTGAACAGCAATTGCTCGATCATCTCCCTGATATGCGCCTCATGCCCCGCCCCCGCGGTCATGCCGTTCGCGCCGATGCGATAGGGGAAGCCGAAATGGGTCATGTCGCGAGCACCTTCGCCTGGACGTTGGCCCAGATCACCGGGCCCTGCGGCGCCTGTGTCGCGGCGACACCGAGGTCGCCGGGGTTCATCTTGAGCACGGGTTTGCCCTCGACGAGCACTTTGCTCGACGCGCCGGTGAGCATCAGCGTGACGCAGGGCGACGGGGTCGGCGGCGGCAGCTGGAAGGGGCAGCCGGCGACGAGCCCCTTGTCGCCCATCACCATCGGCGGCGCGCCGACGACGAGCACCTTGGTCGCCGACGAGATGAGCGTCGCGGGGATCGCGTGCGGGCATTGGGCGAGCGAGGCCATGGTGACGATCGGGATGGTCATGGCAGCACCTTGAGGTTGGCGCCGTTGATCGACACGCCGTCGATCGCGAGCTTCACGGTGCTGGCACCATGGGTGATCGTCAGGCCGGTGGCGTCGGCCTCGACCTTCGCCGGCCCCATCGCGGTGGTGAGTTCGAGCGCCAGCGTCGGTGCGCCGGGGATGTCGAAGATTTCGAGGCTGAAATTTTCGCCCTTCCACGCCTTGGTCAGGAAACCCACGGGTCCCGGGGGCGCGGGGGTATCGCCCAAATCCCAGAAGCCGCCCGACCAGATCGGATAGTCGGGGTTGCCGCCCTCGAACTCGACCCAGACCTTCGCGCCCATCGGCGGGATGGCGTAGAAACCGACGCTCGGCCCTGCGCCGGGCAGGCACGGCATCGCCCAGGCGAGCTTGCTGTCGCCAAGCACCGAGGGGCAGCTGACCTGGATACGGCCGAGACCCTGGACGTCGGCGGGGTTTTCGACCGTGCCGCGATATTTGCCGTAGAAGGCGGGGCTGCCGTCGGGGAGCCGGGTCATGGCAGCACCAGCGGGGCCATCGGGCCCCGTTCGCCGCGCGCCAGCTTGAACTGCTGCTGATAGCTGCCCGGCTTGATCAGGTGGCGCACTTCGGCGACCTTGTAGAGCCCGCCGTAGCTGAGCCCCGCGCCGCGCAGGAACACCATGTCGCGCGCCTTGAGCGCGGCGTTGTAGCGCGTGGAGTCGATCGTGCCCGACACGGTGAAGGCTTCCTTTGCGCCCTCGTCGACCAGCGCCTGTGCGCGGCCCATCGCCTGCGCGGCGTTGAGCCCCGAGGTCTGGATCGGCTGCTTGCGCGTGTCGCCGAAGCGCGCGACGGTTTCGGGGATGGCGCCGAGCGGCGGGGTGCTGCCGACGAGCGCGACGACGGGGATTTCCTGGCCGCTGATGCGGTCGATGACCGTGGTCTCGACCGAGGTCAGCACCTCGTCGTCCTCGGACGTCGTGACGTCATAGGCGTCGGAGCCCGGCCCCATGTCGACGGTGAGCGTGCGCTGCGGCACGCCTGGCTTGACCGGCGGGCCCCAATAGAGGGTGTTGACGCCGGGGACCGGGCCGGGATCGATATAGGTTTCGTAGCCGTGGCGCGCCGCCATATAGTTCAGATATTGCCAATCGCTGCCGTTCTGGATCGGCACGCGGTCGATCGGGATCGGCGGGTCGATGAACTTGGGCGGCAGCGCCATCGGGATCATCCCGAACTGCGCGTAGGAGACCGCGATCAGCATCGCGATCATCGTCTCGTCCATGGCGGGATGCTCGGTCTGCTTGACCTCCTTGTCGAGTTCCATCGTGAGGTCGCGGCCGTAGAGCGTCAGTACCCCCGACTGCGAGCCGGTGCCGGGCGTATAGCTGCGCTTGGTGACCAGCCCATCGAAGATGACGTAGGGCATCACGTCGAAGATCATCGTCACGATGACGCGGCAGCCGCGCTGCAATTGCGGGTGCATGATCAACGGCGATTCGAGGAAATCGGTGGGGCCGGTGCGACCGGTATTGATCGACAGCTTGAACCCCGATTGCGCGGTCGCCGACAATTTGACCTCGAGGTCGGCGATCGCGCTCATCACGTCGGCGGGCGCGGGCAAGGCGACCGGGCTGGGCCCGATCAGCAGGTTGAGGCGTACGCCGAGGAGGTTGCCGAGCAGGCTCATCCGATCGTCTTTCCGGTGCCGGGGAGCGGGATGACGAAGCTGTCGCCGGGACCGCCGGGGAGCGCGGCGGGGTCGACGATGCGGTTGGCATCGGCCACCATCCACCAGGCGGTCGGTGCGCCGAGATGACGCCAAGCGATGAGGTCGAGCCGGTCACCGTCGGTGGTGCGATGCTGCGTCGCGACCGTCGTATCGGCGGGATCGGGCAGCAGCCGCGGCGCGACATAACGCACGCTCACCCCGTCGCCGCGGTCGGCCACCAGTTGCGGCTGGTTCGCGTAACGGCTGGTGAGCGTGAACATCGTCCGCTATCCCTTTCAGAACAAAGCTACATCGCCGCCGGCCATCTTACCGACATTGTCGACGCTGGCGACGGTCGCGAGCACTTCCTTGACCACCTGATGCGCCATGAAGGCCCAGAAGCCGGGGTGGGTGACCGACAGGTCGTTGTAGGTGAGCACCTTCATCGACACCGACACGTCGGCGCGGATCGGGTTGAGGTCGGAATCGTGCATCGTCTCGGTGATCGACAGGCTCTCGATCTTCACCGGCACGACGCGTTTCCAGCCGTAGATGAAGAGGGTGAGCGGCGCCGCGGGCGGGATCACCTCCATCGTGCCGATCTGCAGCAGGATCTGGTTGGCGGCGACGAGCAAGGACTTGGGATAGACGAGCATCTCGAGCGCGGCGAGATAGCCGGTGATCCCCGCCCCGAGCGGCCCGGCATCGCCGCGTTCCATCTGGTCGATGAGGTCGAGCGTCAGGTTGGCGCTGATCGTCTCGGTCGGCGGCCCCGCGAGCCGAAGCGCCTCGGCCTTCCCCCCGCCGGCCTCCGAATATTGCGGCGCGAGGCTGCGCGAAATCTGCTCGGGATTATATTGGAAGATCGCCACCGAGGCGAGCGGGTTGAAGATGTCGAGGCCGACGATGGCGCCCTTGATCGTCTTCGGAGAGCCGGTGAAATTGGTCATGGGTGGCCTCCCCCGCACACGGTGTCGTTCCACCAGACATTGTGGGCGGCGCCGGTGCCATAGGCGGGCGCGATGCCATAGCTGCTGCCCACCGGATGCCCCATGATGTTCTGGATCAGCGCGTAGAGGACGCCGAGATTGAAGCAGCGCGGGTCGCAATGGTCGCCCGCCGTCTTGTCGCGCTGGAAATGCGTCGTGATCTCCGGGAAGACGCGCGCCTGGAGCGCGGCGCGGAGATAAACGGCCATGACGCCGCGATATTGGTCGGTGCTATAGGGCGCCAGGGGAACCAGCGGCCTCTTCTTGGTCGCCTTGGTCAGGCAATCGGAGCCGGCGTCCTGGACGATCTCCATATTGGTGTGGGTGCCGATCCGGCCGCGGCGCGCGGCGGTCAGCCCCGCCATCGCGGCGCAGGCCGAGGTCAGCGCCGCGGGGTTCGCCGTGTCCGCCGAAATATTGGCGGCGTTGGCGGGGGTGAGCATGTCGCAGATGTCTTCCATCGCCCACGCGGCCGCGGAAAAGACCTTGCCCTTGCTCGCGTCGAGCGACTTGATCGCCTTGGCGCGCTCCTTCTTGGCTTCCTTGGCGCTCGAACCCTGCGCGCGCATCACGCCGTCGAGCGCGCTTTCGCGCACGTCGCGCGCGGTGGCTTTCCAGATCGCGCGATAGCCGGCCTCGCGGTCGGCCTCTTTCATGATGTCCTCACCCTTTTCGAACTCGCTGGCGGTCGGGCGACGCGGGCCGAACATCGGGTCGTGCGCGACGGTCGGCGACCCCGTCTTCGGCGCATAGGCGCCCGCGCCCTCGCCCGACGACCGGCGCCCGAAACCCGCGACCTCGGCTATGCGCTTGTCGCTGACCAGCGAGGCGGTGTCGTGGAGGACGAAGGTCGCGCCGTTGATTGCCGGCGTGATGCGTGTCGGCGACTTGGCGCCCGACGCCGCCTCGGCCTTGGCGATGTCGCCGTCGGTCAGCGTCCGCCCCGCCATGTTGACGCCGGCTTCGGGGGTCTTCGCCTCCTCCGCGGCCTTCTTGGCGGCAGCGCGGCGCGCTTCCTCGCTCTGTTTCGCCTCGTGCAGGCCCTCGGCGATGCGGACGTCGCCGAGCGCCTGGCGCATAACCCGCGGCGCACCGAGCGGGCCGGGCGCGGTCTGCTGCATCACATGCGCGAGCTCGTGCGCCATGGTGAAGCCGGGCACGGGCGTCTCGCCGGCGCCGAGCCAGATGTGGTTCTTGTAAGTGAAGGCACGCGCCGCGATGCTGGCGCTCTTCGCCGCCGCGTCGTCGCCGCTGTGCACACGGACCTCGCCGAGGTCGCGGCCGGTACGCGCCTCGAAGAAGCCCCGCGTCGGGGCGGGCAGCGTGGTCCCGCCGCTGGTGAGCTGGGTATCCGAGGCGGCGATCGTCTCGCGCCCGGCGTCGCCGCCATCCTTGCGCTGGACCGCGGGGACCGCGGCGAGCGAGGCGACGAGCGGCGCGGCCTCGCGCGGCGGCAGCGCCCGGCGTCGCACCACCGGCGCGGCGGCGGGCATCTCGCGGATCCGCCGCGCGGCGCGCGCGCGGGTCATGGCTGGCCTCCGCGATCGGGCGCGGCCCAGAAGCGGCCCAGCGCCTCGCGCGGGCCGAACATCGGGAAGTCAGCGCCGTGGCGGTCGTCGAGCGCGACGAGCCAGGCGCGCACCGCCGCGCGTTCGGGCACCGACAAAAGCGCGACACGCCGGACGAACGCCCGCTGCATGGCATCGTCGGCGCCGAAGAGGCCGCCCGCCGCGCCTTCGCCGAGAAAGCCCGGTTCGAGCGCCTCGAAATCGCGCTCGAGATCGGCCATGGCTTCGGCATCGCCCGCGTCTTCGGGCGTCAGGCAGGTCAGGAGCATCGAGGTCAGCGCGCCGCATTCGGCATAATGCGCCAGCGAGGCGGTCATGGCGGCGGGCAGGAGAAAGGCGAAGCCGGCGGGCGTCGCGAGCGCCAGCGCGATCGCATTGCCGCAGAGCGCCTGCCACGGGATATCCGCCCATCCGCCGGGGCGCGCGAAGCCGGAGAACCGGTCCTGATCGAGCTCGGGCGACGCGACCGCGAACAGCGGGTCGCCCGGCGCGAGCCCACGACCGGCGAAGGCCTCTGCAATCTCGGCAAGGGCGGCGTCGCGGCGATCCATCACCGCCCTCCCGCCGCTGCCGCGGCCGCCGCCGGCGCGCCGAAGATCAGCACCCGCGCCGCGACCCATTCGAGCGCGCCGATGATGGGAATGAGGACATCGTCGGCGATGCCCACCAGCGTCGCGTCATCGGCGAGAAGCGCGATGATCGCGATCGTCCCGGCCGCGACGATCGTGCCGGCCATGCCCGGATTTTCCGCGAGCAGCCGTTCGGCCGCCGCGAAAGCATCTTCGCCGCTATTCGCGACCTGACGCGCCCATTCGGCGATGATCTCCCAGGTCGAGCGCGCCGGGACCGGAACCGGGGCGGGCGTCGTATTCGGAACCGGCACCGGCGTCCGGTTATTTTCCGGCACCGGCACCCGGCGTTCCTCGGGCACGGTGCGCCGCTCCGGAACGGGGATCGGTCGCGTGCGCCGTTCGCATTTTGCCCGGAACAGCGCCATGCAATTCGCCTGCGCCCGCCGCGCGTCGCGCTCGGCGATGCGGTGGCCGGCGTCACCCCCGGCATAGCAGATATCGTTGATCCGCTTCCGGCTCTGGGCGCACATCTGGTTGTTCCGGATCTTCTGGCGGAGACGGCCGCAGGAATCGCCCTCGCTGCAAGCGCGGCCCAGGCGATGGTCGCACCAGAATTTGACCTGCCGTTGCATGGCGTCGTGCGAGGCCTGGTCGCAGTTGCCGGGCGGCAGCAGCAGCCGCTGGATCGTCGCGCGCGAAACCGAAGCCGACCCGGGGCCCAGCGGCCCCGGCGCGGTCTGCTGCATCACATGGGCGAGTTCGTGCGCCATGGTGAAGCTGGGCGCGGCGCTCTCGCCCGCGCCCAGCCAGACATGGTTCTTGTAGGTGAAGGCGCGCGCCGAGATGCTGGCGTTGCGCGCCGCCGAATCGCTGCCGCTGTGGATGCGCACGTCGCCGAGGTCGCGGCCCATGCGGCTTTCGAAAAAGCCGCGCGTCGCGGCGGGCAGTTCGGAGCCGCCGCGCGTCAGGTCGGCGTCGGACGCCGCGATTGTCTCCGCGCCGCCATCGCGGCGGGCGCGGACGGTGGCGCCGCTCTTCCCGCCAGGGTCGGCTCGACGCCGCGCGCGCGGTTCCTCGGGCGACGAACAGGCACCGCATGCGCGCTGGACGCTTTCGCCCGCGGGTGTCGCTTCGGCATCGGGCGCGGGCATCGCCATCACCTTCGCAGCGATGCTGTCGGCCTCCTGCTCGTAGCGGTCGCCGGCGGGTCCGACCTCGAGCCGCGGCTGGACTGCGCTTTCCTCGTCCTTTGCCTCGCACGCCGCGCAGGCACGCTGCGGCAAAGGCGCGGCGGCGGTCGCGGTCAGCCGGCGCTGGATCGCCGATTCCTTCGGCTCCTCCTGTTCGCAGCTCGCACACTCACGCTGCACCATCGCTGTCGCAGGGATCGCGGCAAGCGACGCAAGCGGCGGCGCGGCGTGATGCGACGGGGGCGCGCTCTTGCGCATCACCGATGGCGCGGCTTTCGCGCTCGCCCTTTTTGCGGCGGTGGCGTGCAGCCCGCTCATCGCCCGCCCCCCGTCAGCCGCGCGCCGATCGCCTGCCCCGCGGCATGGCCGAGCGCGGCGGGCCCCTGCCCCGGCGCGATCATCAAGGACAGGCGCGGGTGATCGCCCGCGAGCAGCGCGGCGTCTGTGCCCGCCAGCCGGGACTCGAGTGCCACCGCCAAGGCCCGCCGCACCGCCGCCGCGTCGCCGGGCGCGACGCCGACGAGCGTCAGCTTGTCGATGGTCAGCCGGATGCGCGACGAGGCGGTCATAGCGCCCAGCCCTTGAGCTCGGCGCTCGTCAGCGAGCGCCCGCTCTTTTCATATTCGAGGCGGGCCGCGGCGAGGATATGGCCCATGCCGACGTCCTGCCCGCGGTCGGCGGCGGTGAAGGCCGCGGCCATCGCGACGTTGCGGATCGAGCCGCCCGCGAGGTTGAGCTGCGCCAGCCGCGCGAAATCGAGCTCGGCCTTCGGCGTGTCCTTGGGGAAGATGCGCTGCCAGATCTCGGTACGCTCGGCGACGCCGGGAAAGTCGAAATCGATGATGAAGCGGATGCGGCGGAGGAAGGCGGTGTCGATGTTCGAGCGGAAATTGGTCGTCAGGATCGACAGGCCGCGATATTCCTCGAGCCGCTGGAGCAGGTAGCTGACCTCGATATTGGCGTGGCGGTCGCGGCTCTCGTTGATCTCGCCGCGCTTGCCGAACAAGGCATCGGCCTCGTCGAACTGGAGTATCGCCGAGCCTTCCTCGGCGGCGTCGAAGACGCGGCGGAGGTTCTTCTCGGTCTCGCCGATCCATTTCGACACCATCGACGACAGGTCGATGCGATAGACGTCGAGCCCCAGCGCGGCGCCCAGCGTCTCGCCCGCGAGCGTCTTGCCCGCGCCCGAGGGGCCCGAGAAAAGCGCGCTGACCCCGAGCCCGCGCCCGCCGCTGCGCTTTTCGAAACCCCAGCTTTCGTAAACGGTCGCGCGGTTGCGCACCTGTGCGACGATCGCCTTCAGGACATCCTTCTGGTTCGGCGGCAGCACGAGGTCGTCCCACTTCGCCTCGCCGTCGATGCGGCGCGCAAGATCCTCCATGCGCGGGCGCGCGAAGCGGCGTGCGGCGTCCCAGGCGATGTCGCCCAGCGTCGGCTGGCCCTTCTTCGGTTTCGCTGCCTTGGCGGGATCGGGCGCCAGGATCGCGAGTTCGGCGGCGACGCTGTCGGCGAGTTCGGGCGACACGGGGAAATGGCCCGCGAGCTTCTCGATCGTGCCGTTGAGTTTCTTGGCATAGGGGCCGAGGCGGTCGCGCCACACCGGCACCTGTTCCTTCGCGGTCATGCGCGGCATGTCGAGGCGCACCGTCGGCGCCTGGCCGAGCAGCACCGCGTCGGGCGCGGCGACGATCAGCGGCAGGCGCAGCAGCTCGGCGAAGAGCGCGAGCGCCGCGGGCTCGCCACGCGTCGCATCGACGAACAGCGCGCCGCCGGTGAGGATCAGGTCGCGGCGCCACAGCTGCGCGAGGCGCGCGATGTCCGACGGCGCGGCGGGCAGCATCGCGGCGCTGATCGCGTAGAGCGGGCGCTTCGAAGGCGCGAGCGCGGCCGCCGCCGCCTGTTCCTTGCCGAGCGGGTCGGCGCCGCACAGCTGGAGCGTCATGCCGGGTTCGCCCTCGACGCGCAGCCTGATCGCCTGGGCGAGCTTCGCGCGCGAGGGCGAGAGGTCGGCGGGCGCCGCGACGGGCCGCGCCTGCAGTGCGAGCTCCTCGGCGAGCGAGGGCGCGTCGACGAGCGCGAGCAGCACGGGTTCGGCGAGCGCGAAGGGCGCCGAGCCCAGCCCCTCGCCGCCGTCGATGCGGATCAGCCCGTCGGCGCGCAGCGGATCGTCGGCGCCGAGCGCGGTCCAGTTGGCGCCGGGCAATTTGACGAGCGCGAGCCCCAGCGAGGGCGCGGTGCGGCGCGGGTCGCCGTGGAGCTCGGCGATGCGCCGCCCCGCGGCGGGATCGAGCGCCGCCCACGCGCCGAGCAGCAGCAAATTGCGCCCGAAACCGTCGAGCCCGAAGCGCGCGGCGATATCGTCGGCGCGCGTCTTCGGCGGCGCACCCTCCTTGTCGTCGAGCCAGCCGGCGACGGTCGGGAGGGCATCGGCGAGCGGCCGCAATTTCACGGCTCCGCTCATGACAGGTCGACCAGTGGGCCGGTGATGCGGCCGAATTCGGGCTGGGTCGGGTCGGTCCCGACCTCGGGCTGCGAGGCGAAACCGTCGACGTCGACGCGCGCGAGATAGTCGCCGGTGGGGAGGTCGACGACCGCAAAGTCGAGCTGGCTCGCCGGGAAAGCGGCAGGCGCCTCGGCCTCGATCGCGGCATTGCCGAGCTGGCCGGGACCGAAGGCGTTGAGTAGCAGGCTCGCCGACTGGCCGGCCTGCAGCGGCGGGTCGATGTCGACGGTCACCGTGCCCGACCGCAGCCCCGGACCGCTGCCCGCGACGGTCGCGGCGGCGATGTTGGTCATCACCGGCAGGATCGCGAAGGCGGCGACATTCGAGCCACGGCGGAGGCGTTCGGGCATCGACGCGTCGGTCGGGGCCGCGACGACCTCGAGCTGGTGCGCGCCGGCCTTGGGCACAGTGCCGCCGAACAAGGCGGCGTCGAGCATCAGCGCAAGGCCGTCGCCGACGATCGCATCCTCGGCGAGCGGCAACGCCTCGCCGTCGATGCGCAGGCTGTTGCCGAAGCGCGCGATGCCGCTGCCGGTCAGGTGCAGCGTCGCGCCCCACGGCGCCGGACCCCATTGACCGGGCGCGGGGCCGGCGCTGCGGATCTGCAGCGGGCCCATCGGCGCGGCATAGATTTCGGGGGTCGCCACGGGCAGCGCCGGACCGGGATCGTCCTGCGTCTCGATCGCCACGCCGCGCACCACGTAGGAAGCGGACAGCGCATAGGGGACCTGGAAGAAGACCGACCAGAGCTTCGACCAGTCCTCGAGCGTCGGCTGGTCGGGGCCGAGCGCGATCGGACGGCCCTCGCCTGCGAGATCGGCGCCATTCAGCGCGGGCTGGTTTGCGGTGTCGCTGCTTGCCGCTTCGATCGCCGCGACCGACAGGCCGGGTGCATGTTCGAGCGCGAGCGCGACCGCGCCGAAGAGCCGCTCGGGCTCGAACTTGGCGGGGTCGCCGTAGAAGCTGAGCACATAATGGAGGTCGAGGCTGAGCTTCGCGCGCGCGCGCTGGGTGCCGCTGCCTTCGCGTGTCGGGAAATGGTCGTTGCGGTGCGCGGTGCTCGGCAGGACGCGGAAGAGGAAGAGGTTGACCACCGGCTTGCCGTCGTCGGCGAGCTTGGCGACGGGCGCGCCGATGCGCACGTCGGCCTGGGCAACGGCCTGGTTCGCCGCGTCCTGGAGGATATGTTCGAGCGTCGCGGTGACGACCGCGAGCGAGCGGAAATTGCTCATCGATCATTCCCCTGCGCTAGGAAGGCGTCGAGCGAGAGCCCGGCCGAAGCGGGCGGCGGCGCGGGCGCGGCGGGTGTGGTGGCGGCGCGGACCTCGATGTGGCCGATGTGGATTTCGACGACGGGCGGCGCGGCCGCTGCGGCGGGTGGCGAAACGGCGGGCTGGAGCGGCATCGCGGGCGCGCGCGGCGCGGCGCGGCTGGTTTCGGGAGCGAAGACGGTGGAAGCTGCTGCGCCGGCGGGTTGATGAGCGGGGACTGGCGAAGCTGCGGGCGTGGTCCGATCGGCGCGAGCGGTCGTCGCCGGCGCATCTTCGTGCGCTAAGGCCGGAGCGGGCGTGGCGGTCGCCGCGCGTGGGGCCGGTGCTCCGCGCCGGGGTTCGAGCGCCGGGTCGGCGCGCTGAAGCGGCGCGGGATCGGGTGCCGAGGCCACGAGAGGGGCGGTTGCCGACGGCCGCGACCCAGGGGTGGAAACGGGGGTTCCGGGAACCTCGATCCGTAACGGCGCTGGGGGATGCACGGCGGCGGCCCGTGCGGCGGCATCGGGAGCTGAGGGCGAAGTCGCGGCGGCGCCTTCGGTGGCGCGCGGCGTAGCGGGCATCTCGCGGCGCTGAACGGCAACTGCCGGGAGCCGCGCCGCGGCGATCGCTGGTGTCGTAGCGGCGGGTGCGGCCGGAGCGAGCGGCGGCGGAGCCGCCCGAGCGATTGCGGCGGGCGCAGCAGGAGAGGCCGGGGCGGCGGGCGGCGCCGGGGGCAGCGGCGCCGACGATATAGGCGTCGGCTGCACTCCGGACGGCTGGGCGGGTGCTGCAGCCTCGCCATTCCCAGTCCCCTCGGCGGCCGCCATTGCCGGCTCGGGCAGCCCGAGTTCCTCGGGCAAAGGCTCGAAGCGCGACGGGATGCGCGGCGCCGCGACCGGCGCTGCGCCTGCGGCCCTTGCGGCCAAACGGGCGAGCAGCCCGGTCATGCGCCCGCCGCCGCGAGATAGAAGCGCCGCCGTGCCGCGGGCAGCATCAATATGTCGCGCTCCGACCAGTGATTGACGCGTGCGAGGTCGGCGACTTGCTGGAGCAGGCGCGGGATGCGCAGCGCAATCTCGTCCCAGAAAAAGGCGGCGATGTCGAAGGCGATCTCCGCCCCAGCCCCGCATTCGGGGCAGGCGGCGGCGATGGCGAGTTCGGCGTCGGGATCGATTTCGGCGAGCGTTGCGTCCAGCGCCGCATCGCCGATGGCCTCGCCGCCGGGCGCAACGCGGGCGCGGAGCAAGGCGCGGGCGGCGGCTTCGCCCTGCCCTTCGATCGCCGCGAGGTCGCCGGCCGTAATCGCGCGCACGGTAGCGCCGTCGACACTGGCGGGCTCGCGCGTCTCCCCTGCCCCGTCGCGGCCGAGGTCGGTGGCGGTCAGCGCAAACTCATAATCCTCGCCGCACGCGGCGCAGCGCTGCGCGACCTCGATCCGCGGACCGAATTGCGCGGCGCGCAGCGCGAACAGCTGGCGGTCGCGCTGCCCGACCGGCAGCGCTGCGGCGGCATCGCGCGGCCAGCCGCCGGCCTCGAGCAACAGCAGTGCCCGGGCGGCGGGGCCCAGCGACGCGCCGCTTTCGCTGATTTCGATCAGCTCGAGGGCGGTCCAGCGCACGGAGCGGGCCTACAGCGTCGGCTCGGTGAAGCTCGGCTCGCTCGGTTCGGCGACATCATAGTCGCGTTCCCAGCCCTCATTTTCCAGCTTGAGCGTCTGGATCGCGACCGCGCTCGCCGAGGCGTCGAGGTCGGGAAAGGCGGTGAACTCCGACGGCCAGCAGCGGAACAGGCGGTAGGCGAGGACGAGCTGCCCGGCCTCATTGTAGATTTCGAGGACCAGGTCCTTGCGGAAATCCTTCAAGGAGACCTCGGCGCCGAGGCCCGAGCCGAAGTTCCACACCTTGTTCGCCCATTGCTCGAAGGTGGTGTCGTGGGTGACGCCGCGTTCGAGCGTGATCGCCTCATATTCGGTCTGGCCGGGCGACTTGCGCGAGGTCGAGGGGTCGCCGCCTTCGCGGAACTTCACGACCTCGGTGCTGCGCTTGAGCGCGCTCATCTTGCTGAGCCCCGCGACATAGGCGCCGTCGGGCAGGCGCAGGCGGAACTTGTAGGTCTTGTACGGGTCGCGCCGTTCGGGGTTGACGCTGAAAGGTGGTGCCATGATCGCTCTCCCTTAGGGTCAGGCCGCGGTGCGGATCTGCTGGATGGAAATGACGACGAACTCCGCGGGCAGCAGCGGCGCGAAACCGACGACGATGTTGACGATCCCTTGGTTCTTGTCGTCCGGCGTCGTCGTGCTGGCGTCGCATTTGACGAAATAGGCGTCGCGCGGGCTGGTCCCGGCGAAGGCGCCCTGCTTGAACAGGCGCTGCATGAAGGTGCCTACCGACAGGCGGATCTGCGCCCAGAGCGGCTCGTCATTGCCCTCGAACACCACCCACTGCGTGCCGCGGTAGAGGCTTTCCTCGATCATCAGCGCGAGGCGCCGCACCGAGAGATATTTATAGTCGTCGGACAGCTGGTCGGAGCCCTTGAGCGTGCGCGCGCCCCAGACGGTGAGTCCGGTGCCGGGGAAGCTGCGCAGGCAGTTGACGCCGAGCGGGTTGAGCAGGCCGTTCTCCTCGTCGGTCATCTTGACCGTCAGCCCCTCGGCGCCGGCGATCGTCGCCGACATACCGGCGGGCGATTTCCAGACGCCGCGGGCATTATCCGTGCGGGCGATGATTCCCGCCACCGCACCGCACGGGACGAAGCTGTCTAGCTGGCCGCCGCGCTTGGGATCGCGGCGCAGGATGCGCGGGAAGTAAAGCGCGGCATTATCCGCAAAGGCGAGCGATAACACCGAGGTCGCCGCCGCCAGCTGCTTCGCCTTGACGATCGCCGCGGCTTCGTCGGGCTTGTCGTCCCAGTCGGCGGGCGGATCGACGATCAGCACCGCGCGCTCGGCCTTGCAGAATTGCGCCGCTTTCTCGTTGACCGTGCGCGGCAGCGTGCCGTCGCGCTCGTCGGGCGGGATACAGAGCAGATTGAAGAGGTCGGCTTTCTTGAGCGCATAGATGCCGGTCTTCTTGTCGGCATCGCCGATGAAGTCGGTGTCGAGCAGGGGTGCACCGTCGTTGCCGTTGAGGCCGGTGCCGGCCGCAGCGTTCGCCGGGCGGCTACCGAGCTTGGGCGAGCCGTCGAGGTTGAGCTGGCACTGGACGAGGCTCGATTCGGCCGCGAGTACGCGGTCGAAACGCCGCGCGCCGCCGGTGGCCTTGACCGTCAGGTTGCGGAAGATCTCGACCGCGCCGGTGCCGCTGTCCTCGACGCGCAGGTCGAAGAGGTCGGCGACCGTCAGCCCATATTTCTCCGCCGCGCTGGCGGCGCCGACGGGGTCGGCGATGTCGGGGTGCGTCACGCTCCCCTTGAGCGCATTGCCCCACGCCCCAGGCGTCGCCGCGCGCAGCGCGAGCGCCCCCACGTCGAGGACCGCGATGCCGCTGTCGGTGGCGCTCAGCGGCTTGAACAACCGGACGATCTCCGACTGGCCGCCGCCATTGGCGTAGAAATCGTCGACGGCATAGGACAGGGGCCCGGCCGACCACAATCCGCCGAAGCGGCGCGTGAACTCGCCATAGTTGAAGCAGGTCGTCGGCTGGTTCACCGGGCCGCGCAGCGCGCGCCCGACGAAAGCGGCGATCGAGGTCGCGACGCCGCTGACGGTGCGCACCCCCGATCCCACTTCCTGAATATAGACGCCGGGATAGGTCAGAGTCTCGGGCATGGCGGCACTCCCTTATTGCCCGCCTGGGGCATGGATCGGATGGATTAGTCGAGCTCGAAGCCCATCAGGATCGTGATGTCGGCGGTGTCGGTGGTCGACGCGTTCTTGAGCGTGAGCGTCTGGAGGTCGCCGGCGAATAATTTGATCGCCTCGCCATAGAGGATCAGCGGGCCGGTGATCTTGGTGCGCGTCGCGGTGTCGTCGGCGAAGACATCGACCGACCCGTCGTTGAGCGAGGAGGTCAGGATGAAGAAGGCGAGTTTTTCGACATCGTCGATCTGCAGCGCGAGTTCGCGATCGGCGCTCGCCTTGGCGAGGGTCACCTCGGCCGAAGTGATCGCGTCGACCTCGACGCTGCCGCCGTTATTGGCGCCGGCACCCGACGGCGTCCCGCCGCTGAACGACCATGAAAATTTCTGTGGCATGACTGCACAACCCCCTTTGCTGAAGAGCAAGCGACGAAGTTTGTGCGACCGGAATTTTTTTGGTTGAGGTGCCCGGCTAACATGAGTCGGCCCGGCCCCGATTGGACGAATACGCCAAATGAACCTTCGCCGCACAAGTACGGCCAAGTAAAGATGACGTTTCGTCGATATTCTGGTTAAACGGATATTTGGATTTTGACCGGGAGACACTGTGCCCCGGAGTTTAAGCAAAGCCTATCGAACGGGGTTAACGCGGCGGGGGCGAAAACGGAATGATTCCGGGGACTCGCCTGGCACGCCGCCGGAAGCCGATTTCGCCATCGACTCAGCCTATGGGAGGCGAAGAGCCGGTTTCATCTTGCAACCTGCCGCGCCGCATGATCAAACATCGCCCGCAAACCATAAGGGAGACGGGTCATGGCCACCGCGATCAAGCAGGATCTAGCCGGCGAAACCGCGCGCATGCACGAAGTGCTGGCCGCGCAGAAGGCGAGCTTCACCGCCGCCATGCCCGAGAGCCTCGCGGTGCGCCGCGACCGCATCGACCGCGCGATCGCTTTGCTCGTCGACAATGCCGAGGAATTCGCCAAGGCGGTGAGCGAGGATTTCGGGCATCGCAGCCGCGAACAGACGCTGATGACCGACATCATGCCATCGGTCAGCGCGCTCAAGCATGCGAAGAAGCATCTGGCCGCCTGGTCGAAGGGCGAGAAGCGCAAGCCGACCTTTCCGCTCGGGCTGCTCGGCGCCAAGGCCGAGGTCGTCTATCAGCCCAAGGGGGTCGTCGGCGTCGTCGCGCCGTGGAACTTCCCCGTCGGCATGGTCTTTGTGCCGATGGCGGGCATCCTCGCCGCGGGCAATCGCGCGATGATCAAGCCGAGCGAATATACCGAAAATGTGTCGGCGCTGATGGCGCGGCTGATCCCCGATTATTTCGACGAGAGCGAGATGGCGGTGTTCACCGGCGACGCCGAGGTCGGTGTCGCCTTCTCGAAGCTCGCCTTCGACCATATGATCTTCACCGGCGCGACGAGTGTCGGCAAGCATATCATGCGCGCCGCGGCGGATAATCTCGTCCCCGTGACGCTCGAACTCGGCGGCAAGTCGCCGACCTTCATCGGGCGCAGCGCGAACAAGGAGCAGGCGGGGCAGCGCGTCGCGCTCGGCAAGCTGATGAACGCGGGGCAGATCTGCCTCGCCCCCGACTATCTGCTCGTCGCCGAGGACCAGGAGGGCGAGGTGATCGACAGCGTCACCAAGGGCGCCGCGGCGCTCTATCCGACCTTGCTCGCCAACGACGACTACACCTCGGTCGTCAACGTCCGCAATTACGACCGGCTGCAGGGCTATTTGGCCGACGCGCGCGAAAAGGGCGCCGAGGTGATCGAGGTCAATCCGGGCGGTGAGGATTTCGCGAGCGCCAACGGCCACAAGATGCCGCTCCACATCGTGCGCAATCCGACCGACGACATGAAGGTGATGCAGGAGGAAATCTTCGGCCCGATCCTGCCGGTCAAGACCTACAAGAGCATCGACGACGCGATCGACTATGTGAACGCGAACGACCGCCCGCTCGGCCTCTATTATTTCGGGCAGGACAAGAGCGAGGAGGACCGCGTCCTCACCCGCACCATCTCGGGCGGGGTGACGGTCAACGACGTATTGTTCCACAATGCGATGGAAGACCTGCCCTTCGGTGGCGTCGGCCCGTCGGGCATGGGCAATTACCACGGTCTCGACGGTTTCAGGACGTTCAGCCACGCGCGCGCGGTCTATCGCCAGCCCAAGCTCGACGTCGCGGGCCTCGCGGGCTTCAAACCGCCCTATGGCAAGGCGACCGCGAAGACGCTGGCGAAAGAGCTCAAGAAATAGGCGCCTTGGCTGCGCGCGCCTGGCGCGGCACCCTCGCGGTCGAGGATTTCGTCGCGCATTGGCGGGGCGCCGTCGGCGACGCCGCGCCGCACCGCCATTTCGCGGCGCAGGCGGTGTTCTCGGACGCGCCGGTGCGTATCCACTATGGCGACTGCCGGATCGCCGCGGGGCGCTGCGTGCTGATCGAGCCGGGAGTCGCGCACCGCCTCGAACCCGTCGAAGCCGCCGACATCTATTTCGTCGAGCCGACCGGCCGCCTGTCCTTGCCCGCGGTCCTACGCGATCGTCTCGCGGCGACCGAGGCACCGATATTGTCCGAGCCTGACGTGCCCGGTTTCTGGGCCTCCGGTGCCGCGCACAGCATCGCCCCGCCGCTCGACCCGCGCGTCGCGCGCGCCGCCGCGGCGATCGACCGGCGGCTGCACGACGGCGCCGTGCGGCTCGTCGACATCGCTGCGGAGGCCGGGCTGTCGGCGGGTCGTTTCCGCCATCTCTTCGCGGCCGAGATCGGTATCGCCTTCCAGCGTTATGTCCTCTGGCGGCGCGTCGGCGTCGCGGCGCGCCGCCTCGCCGCGGGCGCGGGACTGACCGGTGCGGCGCATGCCGCGGGGTTCGCCGACGCCGCGCATCTGGCGCGCACGATGAAGGCGATGTTCGGGATCACCAGCGGCGCGGCGTTCTGACGCCTGCCGACACGATAGCCGCTGCGTTCAATCCCCGCGCCGCGCCGTCGCCTATCGCTCGCGCATGAGCGAACCCAAGCCCGACTTCGTCCCCGCGCTCGGCAGGATCAACCTGCCCGGCGCCTATGACCTCGCGATCGCGCTGATGACGCGCGAGCGCCGCTGGCGCCGCGCGCTCGTCGAGATGGTCGATGCGCGCCCCGGCGAGTCCATCGTCGATATCGGCTGCGGGACCGGAACGCTGCTGCTCGCGCTCGCGCGCCGCTATCCCGGCTGCCGCTTCATCGGCGTCGATCCCGATCCGAAGGTCCTGTCCATCGCCCGCCGCAAAGCCGCCGCGGCGGGGGCAACAATCGATTGGATCGAGGCGATGGGCGACGATCTCGAAGGCGTCGCCGAAGTCGCAGCGTGCGACCGCATCGTCTCCAGCCTCGTGCTCCACCAATGCCCGCTCGCGGTGAAACAGGCGATCGCGGCGCACATGCTCCGCCTGCTCGCACCCGGCGGCACGCTGGTCATCGCCGACTATGGCGAGCAGCGCACGCGGCTGATGCGCCTGCTGTTCCGGCAGATCCAGGCGCTCGACGGTTTCGAGCTGACCGAGCCCAATGCGCTGGGCTGCATCCCAGCTATCCTCGAAGCGGCGGGCTTTGCCGATGTCGAGGAACCCTTCGCGCTCGCGACCCCGACCGGGTCGATCTCGCTCTACCGCGCGCGGCGGCCAGCAGGTTGACCGTGCCTAGTCCTGCCCGGCGATCTTGATGTCCTTGCCCAGCAATGTCTTCACATAGATGCGCTGGACCAGCACATAGACGACCACGGTCAGCGGCGCCGCGAGCAACACGCCGAGGAAACCGAACAATATCCCCGCCGCGACCACCGCGAACAGCAGCACCGCAGGCGGCACGTCGACCGCCTGCTTCTGGATCATCGGCTGCAGGAAATTGCCCTGCAATTGCTGGATCAACAGGAACAGGACCAACGTCCACAGCGCGGTCGCGGGCGAGACGGTGAAGGCGAGCAGCACCGCGGGCACCCCGGCGATGATCGGCCCGATCATCGGGATGACGTCGAGCAGCCCCGCGATCAGCCCCAGCCCGCCGGCCGCGGGTACGCCGAGCAGCGCGAGCCCCGCCCAGGTCAGCGCCGCGACGACCAGCGACGACACCGCCTGCCCGACCATCCAGCCCTTGAGCCCGCGCCCCGCATCGCCGAGCGCGAGCGCCGCGGTCGCCTCGGCCTTTTCGGGCAGCAGCAGCAACAGCCCGCGGCGATAGGTCGCGGGATCGCTGGCGAGGAAGATGGCCGCCACTAACACCAGCACGAAATCGGCGATGCCGCTGCCCGCGGCGAGCGCATAGCCACCTGCCTGCGAGGCGAGCCGCGAGATGTCGTCGCCGCCGACCTCGGCGAGTTCGCGCACGCGTTCGCCGAGCCCGTAGCGGTCGAGGAAGGCCTCGACCCCGCGCAGCGCCTGCGGGATCTGTTCGCGGATCGTGTCGACCTCGCGCGCCAGCTGCGAGCCGAAGAGCATGAAGGCGCCGACGAAAATCGCGACGATCCCCGCGACCGACAGCGCCAGTGCGATGCCGCGGCCGACGCGGGTCTTGCGGCACAGCCAGCTCGCGATCGCATCGAAGATCGCGCCGAGCACCACCGCCGCGAAAACGAGCATGAAGAAGCGCGTGAGGGTGATCGTCAGCCAGGTGACCCCGACGATCGCGAGGACGATCACCGCCGCGACGGCGATCCGGCCGGGCGACCAGGCAGGCGCGGGCGGGGCCTTGCTGCGCGATCGGGCGGCGGGAGCGGCGGGCGCGTCGGCGTTTTCGGTCATGCCCCCACCTTATCGGCGCGGCGCGGCGGCGCAACCATCTGCTTTGTCATCATTCGCGCTGGACGCGGGCGGGGGTTTTGTGGCAACGGCGCTGCTCCACGGGCCCCTGTGGTGAAATTGGTAGACGCGCTCGACTCAAAATCGAGTTCCGCAAGGAGTGCTGGTTCGAGTCCGGCCAGGGGCACCATCGGCACTTCGTTCGAACAGACCCATTCCGGCCGCGCCCGGTTCCGGACATCTGCCGATTGGGCAAACGGATCTTTTCCGGAGGTTGCGACGGAAAGTCCCGAACCAGCCTGCTCCTTACCAGCGGCATCCGATGCGCCGCATCCGGTCTTCCGCTGCGATCACGCGGAAAGCCAGCCAGATGATCTCGGAGCCCTTCGTCAGGCAATTGGTATAGTCGTCGGTAAAGGCGCAGCCCAGCGCGCCGCAGACCGCAAAGGTCCCTGCCGCATCGCGGGCGTATCCCGTCCGGTCATATTCGTCGGCGGCGGCGACCATACACCCCGCGGCCACCAATGCCGTGCCCGGATTCTGACCCGCGAGATAGCTGCCACGCCCGTCGGCGAAGCTGCGCTCGGCCCGAAGCGAATAACAATCCTCAGCCTGAGCCGCCGACGCCGACCCGATCATGGCAACCAAGGCCATCGCGGCCACGGTTTTGCGAAAAATCTTCATGACTGTCTCCCCGTACGAGGCAGGATGCCTCACCCGTTCATCGGGTGGGTGAATCGGGGGGTGTGCGCGATCGTGCGATTTTTTTTGCGACCTCGCGCCGGTTGCTCGCGAATGATGCTGGCGCGAGGCCGCGTGCGGGCGAAACAGCCCGGCGCGCAATGTTCGCCCCGGGCTGTTCCGGTCATGTTGCGATGACCGGCGGATCCTTGCCCACCGGGCGAGGTGCGGTCATGGCGCATAAAGCCATTTGAAGATGGCACGCGCGATATCCCAGCTCACGCCCTTTCCGACCGCGGCGGCGATGGCGTCGTCGTCGCTGTTCCCCTTGACCGACTTTTCCCAATAGATGGCGGTGCAGGCGCTTGCGAGCACCGCTACCGATACGCCGGCCGCCTGCGCGCCGACATATTGGGCCAGCCAGGCCTTCAGCCCCGCCATCTTTGCGACATAATGATATTTGAGCGCGATTTTTCCGGCGAGACCCAGGCCTGCCTTGAGCGCGAAGAATGTTGAAACCGGTTCGACCATATAATTGCCCTTTCGATGAAATGCGGTTGCACGTTTGCATCGGGCGGGCCGGGCGTAGGATGTGCGCCCGAATGTTTCGATCTTGCTGCAGACTTGGCCGTATTAAATTCGATTTAGTGAGAAGTTTATTCATATTCTAAAGGCATTCTGCGCTGAAGCCCTGACGGGCGCCTTGTCTTTTCCTTAACGATTCCGGTGGACCAGCCAGAGGATCGGGGAAGGACGGCGGTTGTCGGGACGGAGGTGGGGTAGAAGCCAAGTGGATGAATTTTAGCAGCTTTATGTCTCTTCTGGGCGCTGTTGGAATCAGGAGGAAGGCATGATCGAACCCCGCTTCTCTCCCCCAGGAGACGAACAGGATGTGGAAGGCGATCGCCGCGGCGGCGATCGATATCGCACCGTGTGGCGCATCGCGAAGGTTACCCGCGATGGCGACGCGGGGCTTTGGCGCGTACGCAACATGTCCGACGGCGGGATGATGCTCGCGGTCGAGGTTCCCGTGACGGTAGGCGAACGGCTCGAGATCGCGCTGTCCGAAACCGTCGTGATCCACGGCCGCGTCGCCTGGTGCGAGGCGGGCAAGTGCGGCGTCGCCTTCGACGCCGCGGTCGACGGCAACGAGGTGCTGCGCCAGCTCGCCGCCGAACAGCAGTCGGGCGACTATCGCGCCCCGCGGCTGCCGCTGCACACGCGCGCGCAGCTGATCACCGACGGCGCGGTCAGCGATATCGAACTCGCCGACCTGTCGCAGAGCGGTGCGGGCTTCGTCCACCAGCACGGCCATTTCGAGGTCGGCAAGGCACTCGAACTCGTCCTCCCCGGCGGCATCCGCCGCCAGGCGATCGTCCGCTGGTCGCGCGGCGGGCGCGGCGGTTTGTGGCTGACCGAGCCGCTGGGCCGCGCCGATATGGAGAGTATCCGGCACTTTCAGGGGTGATGGGTCGAGCAAAGTAGGACGTCGCCCCCGCGAAGGCGGGGGCCGCGGTCGGTTTACGCAGCGCTGTTAAGCAAGGCTGCCAGCGGCCGTGTCGGGAGGCACGTGACTCCCGGCACCCTTCGCGGGGGCGACGGTATTGAAACAGGCAGCTCCCCACTCCAAACCCGCATTGCCCTGCCCCGCATCCACCCTATAACCCCTTCAAACGAAAGGGGTCCCATGCAGCTCAACCGACGCGAATTTTCCCTGGCGCTGGGCGCCACCATGCTCGCCGCGGCGCCGGCCGCCCGCGCCGCGGCGCAGCGTAGCGACGCCGCCTTCACCGCCTTCCTCGACGCGGCGTTCGAGGTCGAGCTCCAGCTCGATCCCGAACAGCTCACCGGCCTTGGCCGCAAGGAGCAGCAGGATCGTTTCACGGACCCGAGCGATGCCGGGGCGGAGGCGCGGCTCGCCTGGCGCCGCGCCAGCGTCGCCGAGATGAAGAAGCGCTTCGACCGTGCCGCACTCAGCGAGGATGCGCGCGTCTCCTACGATATGTGGGCGCTCGAACTCGAGCGCGCCGAGGCGTCAACGAAGTGGCGCGGGCACGCCTATATCTTCGACCGCAACGGCCCGCACACCGGGCTGCCCAATTTCCTGATCAACCAGCACCGCGTCGACAGCCCCGCCGACATGGAGGCCTATGCGGCGCGCGTGACCGCGCTTGGCCCGACGCTGGATATCTATCTGGATCGGGCCAAGGCCTCGGCCGCCAAGGGCATCCGCATGCCGGGCTTCGCCTATGACCAGTCGATCGAACTGGTCGGGCGGCTGACGAGCGGCGCACCGTTCGGCGAGGGTGCCGATAATGCGCTGTACGCCGACGCCAAGGCGAAGGCGGCCGGGCTCGTCGCGGCGGGCAAGATCGACGCCGCGACTGCCGATGCCTTCACGGCGCGCGTCGGAAAGGCGATGACCGGCTCGCTCAAGCCCGCCTACGACCGAATCGAGGCCTGGCTCGTGGCCGATCGCGCCGCGGCGGGCACCGAACCGCGCGGCGCCGGCGCGCTGCCCGACGGGGCGGCCTATTATAGCGCGATGCTGCGCCTTCAGACGACGACCGACCTGACCGCCGACGAAATCCACGCCCTCGGCCTGTCCGAAGTCGCGCGCATCCGCGCCGAGATGGAAGTGCTCAAGGCGAAGATCGGCTATGAGGGCAAGCTCGAGGATTTCTTCCTCTTCCTGCGCAGCGACGACCGTTTCTATGTCGCGAACGACGATGCCGGGCGCGCCGCCTATCTGCAGAAAGCCGGGGATTATCTCGCGGGCATGCGCGCGCGGCTGCCCGAACAGTTCGCGCGGCTGCCCAAGGCCGACCTGATCGTCAAGCGCGTCGAGGCGTTTCGCGAAGAGCCCGGCGGCGCGGCGCATTATTCGCCCGCGGCGCTCGATGGCTCGCGCCCCGGCATCTATTATGTCCATCTCGCCGACACGCGCGCGACGCCGATCTACGAGATCGAGGGCACGACCTATCACGAGGGCCACCCCGGCCATCATATGCAGATCGCGCTCGCGCAGGAGATGACCGGCACACCCGACTTCCGGAAGAATTATTTCTACGGCGCCTATGGCGAGGGCTGGGCGCTCTATGTCGAGCGGCTCGCCAAGGAAATGGGCTTCTACACCGATCCCTACAGCGATTTCGGGCGGCTGGGCCGCGAGATCTGGCGCGCGATCCGCCTGGTGGTCGATACCGGCATCCACGCCAAGGGGTGGAGCGACGAACAGGCCTTCACCTATTATTCGGCCAATTCGCCGCAGCCGGTGGGCAAGATCCGCTCCGAAATCCGCCGCTATTTCGTGACGCCCGGCCAGGCGACCTCGTACAAGGTCGGCATGCAGCGCATCCTGGCACTGCGCGAAAAGGCGAAGGCGGCGCTTGGCGACCGTTACGACCAGAAGATGTTCCACGAGATCATACTCGGCCGCGGCTCGGTGCCGCTGCCGGTGCTCGAGGCGCAGGTCGACCGCTGGATCGCGGGGGCGACGATTTAGGCAACGTCCGCTCCTCACCCCCAAGCGGCCATTTCTCGTCCGATTTGGCGCCCACCGCGCTTTCATGCATGATGCTCCCGAAAGGAGCCTTCCCCATGCCCCACCCCGCTTCCCCCAATCGCCGCCAGTTGCTCGCGGGCGCCGCGGCGCTCACTGCGGCCGCCCCTGCCCTGCTGCGCGCCGCCGAGCCGCTCGCGCCCGATGTGCTCAAGGGACGCACGGTGCTGATCACCGGCGCGTCGAGCGGGTTCGGGCGCGTCGGCGCCTTGCTCTACGCGAAGCATGGCGCGAAGGTGATCGCGACGATGCGCAACGTGCCGCGAGCCGAGGCGGCAAGCCTCGCCGCCGAGGCCGCGAAGGACGAGCTCGACCTGCATGTCGTCGAGATCGACGTGACCGACGATGCATCGGTCGCGAGCGGCACCGCCGAAGCACTGAAGATCGCGGGCGGGCGGATCGACACGCTCGTCAACAATGCCGGCATCGGCATCACCGGCCCGGTCGAGGTGCAGGACATGGAAGCGACGCGGCTGATCTTCGAGACCAATGTGCTGGGCATCCAGCGCATGCTGCGCGCGCTGCTGCCGCAGATGCGCGCCGCGAAAACGGGCCAGATCTTCAACATCAGTTCGCAACTCGGCCGCGTGATCGTGCCCGGCGGCGGCCATTATTCGGCAACCAAATTCGCGGTCGAGGCGCTGTCTGAGCAGCTCGCTTACGAATTGGTGCCGCACGGCATCGACGTGACGGTCATCCAGCCCGGCGGCTATCCGACCAAGGTCTGGGTCAACCGCAATGTCTATACCGGCGCTCTGAAGGGGCGCAGCGATGCCGAGCTGCTCAAGGCCTATGAGCCCTTCACGCGCGGCATGAGGACCGAGGACGGCAGCGGACGCAGCGCCGATCCCGCCGACGTGCCGCGCGCGATCGCCGAGATCATGGCGATGCCCGCGGGCAAGCGCCCGCTGCGCCGCGCGGTGCATCCGGGGAACAAGCCGCAGGAGACGATCAACAAGGTGTCGGCCGAGGTCCAGCTCGCCTGGCTGGGCGGCGGCGCGCTGGGGCCGCTGGTGCGCGCGGTGCACGACTGAACGATCATGACCGCTGTCAAATCTCTGTCACGAAAGTGATTTTTTCGGAAACACTCGCGCCATCCACCTGACATCTCCCCCTGCCATCGGGGCGGCCTCACCGGGACGACTCCCAGTCCCGGGGCTCAAACCGAACAGGGGTACTGCATGTCACATCTTACCGACGACGCCCGCGCGCCTTATCGCAGCGCAACCGACGACCTCGACGGGCCCGACAGCCTCGAGGCGATCGTCGCCGCCAACCCCTCGCGCCGGTCGATGCTGACGAACGGCCTGTTCGGCCTGTCGATGCTGCCGCTGCTCGCCGCGTGCGACAGCGACGGCGCGCCCGTCGTCACCGTGCCGCCGACGCCCACCCCCACGCC
>NZ_LNSB01000035.1 GCF_001468285.1 Sphingopyxis sp. HIX
TCCTAATCCTCCCCATCGCTTCGCGACAGGGAGGATTAGGAAAGTCCGCTCCCCACCCCAATGCAGACGTCTTGTCCGTTACGGCGCCTTCACCACCAGCAGCCGCACCTTCTCCGCCACCGCCTTGGTCAGCGCCAGCTCATACTCCCCCGCCGCGAGGTCGAACCACACCACCTTGCGGATCCCCGAACAGTCCGGCCCATGCCCATGGCCGACCGAGGTCAGCGGCTCGCCGTCCGCCATGAGGTCGATCCACACCTTGCTATCGGCGGCGACGCCATATTTGCCCGCCTCTGCGATGCGGACGCTGCGCGAGGCGGCGCCGCCGGTCATCGCCAGCGTCACCGGCGTGCCCGCGACCAGCGCGGCGGAATCGCCGTCTGCCCCGGTCCAGGCCGCATAGGGCGTCGCCGACAGGTCCGCCGGAGCGGCGCAGGTGGCGGGCTCGGCGGCCGAAGCGGGCAGCGCGGCGGTCAGCAGCAGGGCGGCGGCGGCGGCGAGGCGGGCGATCATGGCGGGCATGTCCTTCGAACTGGCAAAGCTATATCCTCCTGTATATGGCCGCACGGGCGGAGCAAGGGGAGATCGCAAAATGGGAAGCATGACCGGACTGGCGATCGCATTCGGGTTCACCGCCTTGCTCTATGCCGCGGTCGGCTTCGGCGGCGGGTCGACCTATACCGCGCTGCTGATCCTCGGCGGGGTTGCGGTCGGGCTGGTCCCGGCGATCAGCCTCGCGTGCAATATCATCGTCGTCACCGGCGGCACGATCCGCTTCGCGCGCGCGGGGGAGATGCCCTGGGCCAAGGCGCTGCCGCTGATCGCGGTCGCGGCGCCGCTCGCCTTTCTGGGTGGGCTGACCCCGGTCAAGCAGGGCGTGCTCGTCATGCTGCTCGGCGTGTCGCTGCTCGCTTCCGCGATCGCGCTGCTGGTGCAGCCGCAGACCGCGAAGCCGGTCGAGCTGTCGCCCAAGCTGCTGCTGCCGATCGCCGCGGGGCTCGGCTATCTCGCCGGCGTGGTCGGCATCGGCGGCGGCATCTTCCTCGCGCCGATCCTCCACCTCATCCGCTGGGCCGAGGCGCGCGCCGTGGCGGCGACCGCCAGCCTGTTCATCCTCGTCAACAGCCTGTTCGGGCTCACGGGCCAGCTGATCAAGGGCAAGGGGTTCGAGATGGCGCATGCCGTGGTCGACCACTGGCCCTTGCTGGTCGCGGTGCTCATCGGCGGCGCGATCGGCACGCAGATCGCGGTGAAGACCGGGCCCGCAGTGCTGATCCGCCGGTTGACCGCGCTGCTCGTGGGCTTTGTCGCGGTGCGCCTGCTCTTTGGTTTCTGACGCCTTTTACCCGTCTTGCCTTCCCGCGCCGGAGTGCTAGCATCGCCCCACAAGTCTGACGGCCGCGTAGCCGGCAGGCGCGCAGCAGCTGGAACCTGTGGGCGCCGCGACCTCCGCGGCGGTGTAAGGCATGTTGCGTGGAAAGGGCCGGCTCCATTCAATTCTTCGACGAGATGCAGGGCCAGGGGGGCGAGACGCGGGCGCCCTATCGCGAATTTTGCGAATGGTTCGCCGCCGAGGAGCCCGCGCGCATCCATCGCAAGGCGCAGCAGGCGGAGGCTTTCTTTCGCACCACCGGCATCACCTTCGCGGTCTATGGCCAGGACGAGGCCGACGAACGGCTGATCCCCTTCGACGTCGTGCCGCGCATCATCTCGGCGAGCGAGTGGCGGCGGCTGTCGCGCGGCATCGAGCAGCGCGTGCGCGCCTTGAACGCCTTCCTCCACGACATCTACCACCGCCAGGAAATATTGCGCGCGGGGCGCGTGCCCGTCGAGCTGATCTCGCGCAATGAGGCGTTCCTGCCGATGATGATGGGCATGGACCCGCCCGGCGGCGTCTATACGCATATCAGCGGCATTGACATCGTGCGCACCGGCGCGAACGAATTCTATGTGCTCGAGGATAATGCCCGCACCCCGTCGGGCGTGTCCTACATGCTCGAGAATCGCGAGACGATGCTCCAGATGTTCCCCGAGCTGTTCGCGAAGGTGCCGGTGCGCGAGGTCGGCGACTATCCGATCAACCTCCTGCGCTCGCTCAGCGCCTGCGCGCCGCCCGCGTGCGGCGGCACGCCGACGGTCGCGGTGCTGACCCCGGGCATCCACAACAGCGCTTATTTCGAACACAGCTTCCTCGCCGACCAGATGGGCGCCGAGCTGGTCGAGGGGCATGACCTCCGCGTCGTGAACGGCCGCGTCGCGATGCGCACGACGCAGGGCTACAAGCCGATCGACGTCCTCTATCGCCGCGTCGACGACGATTTCCTCGATCCGCTCAATTTCCGGCCCGATTCGGTGCTGGGGGTGCCGGGCATCTGGGACGTCTATCGCGCCGGCGGCATCACCATCGCCAATGCGCCGGGCACCGGCATCGCCGACGACAAGGCGCTGTACAGCTACATGCCCGACATCATCGAATTCTACACCGGCGAAAAGGCGCTGCTGCCCAATGTGCCGACGTGGCGCTGCAGCGATCCCGAGCATCTGAAGGAGGTGCTCGACCGCCTGCCCGAACTGGTGGTGAAGGAGGTGCACGGGTCGGGGGGTTACGGCATGCTCGTCGGCCCCGCGGCGAGCAAGAAGGAGATCGCGGCGTTCCGCGCCAAGCTCGAGGCCAATCCGCGCGGTTATATCGCGCAACCGACGCTGTCGCTTTCGACCGTGCCGATCTTCACGCGCAGCGGGCTCGCGCCGCGGCACGTCGACCTTCGTCCTTTCGTGCTGATGTCGCCCGCGGGGATCATCATCACCCCCGGCGGGCTGACGCGCGTCGCGATGACCAAGGGATCGCTGGTGGTCAATTCGAGCCAGGGAGGCGGCACCAAGGACACCTGGGTGCTGGAGGATTGATGCTCGGCAAGACCGCAGGCTCGCTCTACTGGATGGCGCGCTACCTCGAGCGTAGCGAAAACAACGCGCGGCTGATCGAGGCCGGGTTCCGCATCGCGCTGACCCGCTCGAACACCGCGCGTGCCGAATGGCGCTCGGTGCTGGTCACCGCGGGTTCGGACTGGCGCTTCGCCCAGGCGCATGGCGAGGATTATACCTCGCCGCGCGTCGTCGATTTCCTGCTCCGCGATCCCGCCAATCCCTCGGCGATCCTGTCGGTGGTCAAGCAGGCGCGCGACAATGCGCGCACCGCGCGCACCTATCTCACCCGCGAGGTGTGGGAGGCGGTCAACACCAGCTGGATGACGCTGAGCGGACTGCTCAAGCGGCAGGTGCGCGAGGACGACCTGCCCGACGTGCTCGCCGCGATCCGCCAGCAGAGCGCGCAGGTACGCGGCGCCTTCACCGGCACGATGCTGCGCAACGACGGCTATAATTTCGCGCGGCTCGGCACCTTCCTCGAGCGCGCCGACAACACCGCGCGCATCCTCGACGTCAAATATTTCCTGCTCCTGCCCTCGGTCGCGCATATCGGCAGCTCGATCGACAATGTGCAGTGGGAGACGATCCTGCGCTCGGTGTCGGCGCATCGTGCCTATCGCTGGCTCTACGGGACCGAGATCAGCGCCTTGAAGATCGCCGAATTCCTGATCCTCTATAAACAGATGCCGCGCAGCCTGGCCTTTTGCTGCGACAAGATGAACGACAATCTGGGCTGGCTGCAGCGCGGATACGGCGAGGAGACCGAGGCGGGGCGGATGGCGGAGGCGATCTGCCGCGACCGGCTGTCGCGCCCGATCCAGTCGATCTTCGACGGCGGTCTGCACGAATATATCACCGACTTCCTCCGCGCCAACGCCGCGCTCGCGCAGCAGGTCGAGCGCGACTATCGGTTTGTAGAGTGACCATGCGCCTCCGTGTCGACCATACCACCCGCTATCAATACGACGCTCCCGTCGCCTATGCGCTGCAGCAGGTCAAGCTGACGCCCAAGGAGCGGCCGGGGCAGCAGCTGATCCACGGCTGGACTGTCGAGATAACGGGCGGGACCAACCAGCTCCATTACACCGACCATCATGGCAATGGCGTCGACCTGATCGCGGTCGATCCCGGCGCGCGCGAACTGGTGATCCATTGCAGCGGCGAGGTCGAGCTGATCAGCTGGGACGGGGTGATCGGGGTGCACCGCGGCGCGATGCCGCTGTGGACCTTCCTCCGCCCGACCCCGCTGACTCGCGCCGGACGCCATGTGCGCACCTTGATCGGCGAGCTCGGCCGCGATTTCGGCTCGGACATCGAGCGCGCGCATGCACTGTCGGCGCTGATCCTCCGCAAACTGCCGTACAACATCGGGGTGACCGGCGCCGAGACCACCGCCGAACAGGCGCTGGGCGGCACCGGCGGCGTGTGCCAGGACCATGCGCATATCTTCATCTCGGCGATGCGCCACCTCGGGCATCCGGCGCGCTATGTGTCGGGCTATCTCAAGATGAACGACCGGACGCAGCAGGATGCAACGCACGGCTGGGCCGAGGCGCATTTCGACGCGATCGGCTGGGTCGGTTTCGACGTGTCGAACGGCTATTCGCCCGACCAGCGCTATATCCGCGTCGCGACGGGGCTCGACTATCACGACGCGGCGCCGGTGCGCGGCATGCGCTATGGTGCGGCGCAAGAAAATCTGGTTGTCGAGTTGCAGGTCCAGCAATAAGCGCTAAGCGGGACCGCACGGGCAGGGCTGGGGGGCCGAAAGAAGACGATGACCTATTGCGTCGGCATGCGTTTGAACAAGGGACTGGTGTTCATGTCGGACACCCGCACCAATGCGGGGGTCGACGACATCGCGCAGGTGCGCAAGATGCGCAGCTGGCACGTCCCCGGCGAGCGCGTGATCACTTTGATGTCGGCGGGCAATCTCGCGACGACGCAGGCCGTGGTCAGCCTGCTCGACGAACGCACCAAGGCGCCCGAGGATCGCCATCCCTCGATCCTCGCCGCACCGTCGATGTTCCAAATCGCGACGATCGTCGGCGAAACGCTGCGCCAGATCGTGATGCGCCACAGCGCCGAGGGCCCCGCCGCGGCCTCGCCCTTCCGCGCCTCGCTGATCGTGGGCGGCCAGATCAAGGGCGCCGAACCGCGGCTGTTCCTCATCTATCCCGAGGGCAATTTCATCGAGGCGGGCGAGGATAATCCCTTCTTCCAGATCGGCGAGACCAAATACGGCCGCCCGATCATCGTGCGCTCCTACGACCCCGCCATGTCGTTCGAGGATGCGGTGAAACTGCTCTGCGTCTCGTTCGATTCGACGATCCGCGCCAACGCCGGGGTCGACCTGCCGATCGACCTCAAGATCCACGAGCGCGACGATTACAGCACGGTCCGCGAACGCCGCTTCGAACGCGGCGACCCCTATTTCCAGAGCGTCGCCGACGGCTGGGCCGAGGCGTTGGGCATTGCGTTGGCGGAATTGCCGGACTTTCATTTTTAGGGCGAAGCGGGCTGGTTGTCCGGTTTCGGGCGTTAGTTGCCGTTCCCCGGCGAAAGCCGGGGGCCAGCAAGCGCGACCCACTCCAAAAAAGCAGCCGTCTTCAAAAAAGGCTTTCCTACATTATCCGGCTATGCAAGCGTCGATTCGGGCTCTTTCCCTCGGTCGATAGAAGCGGTTGCCGAGGTTCTGTTGAGGGAGCGCACAGGGCTGAACTTTCCTGAACTTTGGACAGGGCAATGGCAGCTCCCCACGCCAAAACGGGCGTTCGACGGCGAGCCCCCTACCGCGCCAGCGGCACCACCCGGAACTTAGGCCGGTCGCCCGTCATCTCGGCATGCACCATCGCATATTCGGGCACCGGCATCCATGTCGCGCTGTTCGACGATAGCGGCTCGGACGCGACGATGATCGCGCGGGGTTCCTCCTCGCCGCCGACCATCTGCCACTCGCCGTCGTGGAGGCCGTAATCGCGGCCGGTGGTGAACCACATCGACAGGAAGTTCATGTTCGCCTCGTGCACCTGGTCGGGCGATCCGGTGCGGTAATGGCCGAAGTCGAAGCAATGGCGAAGGCCCAGGATCTGGCGGCCGGTGGTGAGGAACAGGTTGCAGCTCGACGAGATGGCGATGCCGTGGTGCCGCCGCGCGCGTTCGAGGATGTCGACGCTCGCCTGCACCGCGGCGATCAGCGCCTCGCCCGCGGGCTCGGCGCGCCAGTCGGGGAGCTGCGACAGCAGCAGCGCATAGACCCATTCGCTGTCGGTCGATCCCGCGATCTGCGCGAGCAGCTCGGGGGCGATGTTGGGCATCAGCGTGCCCTTCATCTCGCCGATGCGATAGATGTCGCCGTTATGCGCCATCGCGACCGCGGCGCCGGGGAAATGGAAGGGGTGGGTGTTCTGCTCGCTGACCTTCACCGTCGTCGAATAAGCGACGCCGCGGACGTGCGCGATCACGCATTCGGCGCGCGTCTTGGTCGCGAGCGATTTCAGATTGCCGTCGAAGATCGGGAGCGACGGCGAGCGGTAGCGGTGCGGCTCGTTCGGCACATGGGAGGCCGAATCCCACGCCATCATCCCGAACCCCGCGAGGTTCAGCATGTGCAGCATCTTGGGCATATAGGCCTGGTTGACCAAGCTGCTATCGGGCTTGAACAAGAGGTCGTCGAGCGTGACGCGCTCGCCCAGATACATCATCGCCCGGCACATAGGCTGCCCCCGTCTTGGCCCACGCCGCAAGGCTACACGAGGGGAGGGGGCGTGGCGAGAGATAAGCAAATCCCCCTCCCGCAAGCGGGAGGGGCAGCGAGACTTACGAGCTTGCTCGTTAGTCGCAGCGGGGTGGGCATTGCGACGTGGCGATGCTCGCTGCGCTCGCGCCCACCCCCAACCCCTCCCGCCTGCGGGAGGGGAGTTCCTAAGCCAGAACCTCCGGATAGAGCGCCTTCTTCGCGCGCGCCGGGTCGAGGCCATAGTGATGCGCCACCGCATCGGCGATCACCGCCTCCAGGCTGCGCGTCGGTTTGAGGTCGCGGCCGTCGAGCAGCGCGCCGCTGCCCAGCCCCGGCCAGTCGGCCGAGACCGTGCCCCCCGCGGCGAGCGCGCCGCCGAACAGCAAGGCCGCCGAGCCCGTGCCATGGTCGGTGCCGCCGGTGCCGTTGACCGCGACGGTGCGCCCGAACTCGGTCGCGACGATGACCAGCGTGCTCGCCCACTCGGCGCCGAGCCCCGCCTTGACCGCGCCGACGAGCTGGTCGAGCCCGCGCAATTGCGCCGCGAGGCGGCCGCGCTGGCCGCTGTGCGTGTCCCAGCCGCCGGTCTCGACCATCATCACGCGCGCACCGTCGGCCGGCGCCATAAGCGAGGCGGCGAGCGCGCCGAGCTCGGCGCCGTTACGGCCGTTGTTGCCGCCGATATCGCCCGCCAGCTCCTGCGTCTTGATCGCGCTGTCCCACAAAGGATGGAGCAGTTCGTCCTTGGCATAGAGCGACGACAATCGCGCGATCAGGTCGGCGTCGGCCTGCGGCAGCCGGCTCGGCGCATAGGTGCCGACGGGGAGCGTACCGCGCAGCGCGAGCGGCACCGCGGGGGCGATCGCCAGCGCGTCGCGCTCGGACGCGGGGAGCAGGGTGAGCAGCCGGTTGAGCCAGCCGTCGTCGCGGCCATAAGGGCGCGTGCCGCCGCCCTCGAGCATATTCTGCCCGTCGAAATGCGAGCGGTCGCGGTACGCCGTCGCGACCGCATGCGCGACATGCGCCTCGCGCGCCGCGAACAGCCCCGCGGCGCCCTCCAGTGCCGGGTGGAGCGTGAACATCGCGTCGAGCTTCGCCCCCGTCGCTGCCTCGTCGGCGAGCGCGCGGCGCGCGGCGGCGAAGGCGGGGTCGCCGATCGGCACGGCGATCGCGAGCCCGTCGGCAGCACCGCGCTGGATCACGAAGAGCAGGCGGCGGTTCGTCGGCGCGGCGGCATAGGCCAGGTGCGGCAAGGCCCCGGCGGCGAGGGTGCCAAGGCCGGCGGCGAGGGCGGTGCGGCGGGTGAGGATCATCGTCTATCTCCGCAGGAAAGCCGGGCTGGCGAACAGCATCGCCAGACCCTGGCCCGGACTGTCGGCGCGCGCGATTGCCTCGCTCGTGCCGGGATCTAGCGCATCGGCGAGGAGCAGCGGCGCGAGGCGGCGCGCGTCGGTGCGGTCGCCGATCCGCCCCGCGATGCGGCTCGCGAGCTCGACACGCTGCATCAGCGCCGCCGATCCCGCCCAGGTCGCGACCTTGTCGTCGTACCCCGCGGGCGATCCCGGGCGCCACACCGGTTGGCCGAGCTGGGTGAAGAGTGCGGGGATATTCTGCCGCTCGCCGAGCGCGGGAAGCCTCAGCCCGCGCATCAGCGACACCGTCCAGTCCCACGGCGACTTGAACATCGCCGGCCCTGCCTGCCACGGTTCGGTCGAAGCGACGAGCGTGCGGTAGAGCGAAGGGAGGTCGCCGCCGGTCTTGAGGAAATCCGCCGAGAGCCGCTCGACCAGCGCGGGCGGCGGATCGTCGGCGGTGAAATGGCGCGCGAGCTTGGTCGCGACATGCTTCGCGGTGGCAGGGTGGACCGCGAGGTCGCGGAGCACCGCCTCGGACTGCTTCGCGCCGGTGTCGGCGTAGCGCTTGCCGAGGATCACCTGCTCGCCCGGCTGGTGGAGCTGCGCGATGAACACCGTCTCGCCCGGCGCTGCCCCCGCGGGCATCAGCCGCTGCCCCGCGCCGCGCCCGAGCCCCGCGACGGTGAGGCCGGTGAGCGCCTTGGCGAAGGCGGTGACGTCGGCCTGGGTGTAACCGGTGCGTACGCCGAGCGTGTGCAGCTCCAATATCTCGCGCGCGAGATTCTCGTTGAGCCCGGGGCCGGGGCGGTTCTGCCGCCGCCGGACGCGCGCCGCGACCGGGCTGTCGGGGCCGAAGCTCTGCGCCTGGTCGAGGTAGAGCAGCATCGCGGGGTGGCGCACCGCGGCGATCAGCAGGTCGGCGAATGTGCCCATGATGTTCGGGCGGATCGCCTCGAACTCGTAATTGCCGGTGAAGCCGATCACGGGGAGTTTGTCGGCCGACACCGCAAAATGATTGGCCCAGAAATGGGTAAGCCGTTCGGCAAAGGGGGTGGGCGAGGCGACGGCGGTCGTCAGACGCGCCGCGGCCCCGTCGACATAATGGCGGCGAATCGCCGAGCGCGACAGGCGGCGGAGCTCGGGGTCCATGCCCTTCTCCTCCTCGCTCATCGCCGGTTCTGCGGCCTCGCGGCGCATCGCCTGCCGGTCCTCGCGATAGTCGATATAGGCGCCGGCGATCGCCGCGCGGCCTTCGAGCGCCGCGATCGCCGCCGGCGCCGGGTCGAACTCGGCGAGCTGGCGCATCAGCCACGCCTTGGGATCATCGATCGCCGGATCGTCCCAGCGGCGCCCGAGCCCGAAACGGTTGGCGGCAAGATATTGGATCGCCATGACTTTGCCTTTCCTGACGGAAACGCATCATCACTGCCTTTTGTCGCAAAACCGTCCCAGCGCGAACGGCTCGTCTCAGGCCAGCGGCTTGTCGTAGATCTGGTAGACGCGGTTGACCTTGGCCTCGATCGCCGCGGCGACGGCGTTCATGCCCTGATTGTCGTCGAGCACCCAGCCGATGTCGCCGAACTTGGTGCCGTAATCGCGCACCGCGTCGCGGCGGATGAACTCGATCATCATGAAGGCAAGCGTGCTCGCCATGCGGCTGTTCTGCAGCTTCTTGGCGACCCCCATCAGCGGCACGCGCAGCGTCACGCTCTTGGGCTTCCGCAGCCACCAGAGCAGCCGCGCCCAGTTGAACGGCCAGAGCGAGCCGTCCATGTCGATCAGCTGCTCGTTGATATTGGGCAGCACGATCATGAAGGCGACGGGCTCGCCGTCGAGCTCGGCGACGCGGATCAGATCCTCGAAGACGATGTCCTTCAATTTCTTGCCGATGAAGGCGATCTCGCTGTCGGTCAGCGGGACGAAGCCCCAATTGTCCGACCAGGCGTCGTTGAGCAGCCCCATGATCAGCCGCGCCTCGGCGTCGAAATTCTTCTTGTTCACCTTGCGGATGCGGATGCGCTCATTCTTCTCGCCCGCCGCGACGATGCGGTTGACCAGCGGCGGGAAACCATCGTCGACGCGTACGCCGTAGTTGAGGAGTTTCTTGACCGGGTTGTAGCCCGTCGCCTCGATCCAGCCGCGATAGAGCGGGCTGTTGTGCCCCATCATGATCGTCGGGACATCGTCGAAGCCCTCGATCAAGAGGCCGGGTTCGTCCCAGATCGAAATCGACAGCGGGCCGAGCGCGCGCGTCATGCCCTGGCCGCGCAGCCAGTCCTCGGCGGTGACGAGCAAGGCGCGCGTGACCTCGCCATCCTCGGCCTCGAGCATGCCCCAATTGCCCGTGCCGGAGCCCATGCCCTGCGCGGCGGGCTGCTCGAGCGCGAGCGTGTCGATATGCGCCGAGATGCGCCCGACCGTCCGGCCGTCGCGGCGCGCGGTGAAGAGCTGGGCCTTGCCATGTTCGTACCAGGGATTCTTGCCCGGGGTCAGCAGGTCGTAGACTTCGTTCCGGAGCGGCGGCACCCACGCCGGATCGCCGCGGTTGAGGCGATAGGCAAGCTCGACGAATTCGCGCTTGTCGGCCTTGGTCTTGACGGGGTGGATAGTGACGGGGCCCTGTTGATGTGCGGCCATGGGTGGTTTCCTGGTTTCGGTTTCTTATATGGAATGGCGAGGCATTAGGGCATAGCTGTGGCGCTGGCGACCCGCATTCGGCCATTTTGCTGCCACGAAATTCTGGTTTGTAAGTGCTTATGACGACGATCAATCCCCCCGCCGATCGGATCGCGACCCCCTTCGTGTCCGGCGCGGCCAAGACGCCCCCGTCGGCGGATGCCGACAAGAGTCGGAAATCGGCCATTGCGGACGACAAGGCGATGCTGCGCGCGGCGTCGGAGCTGACGCGCGACCTCGTCAATCCCAGCGCGCGCGTCTACTGGACCGATTTCCTGGGTTCGGCGCTGCTCGGCTATGCCGGCGTCGCGGGGGCGATCCTCGCGCCGACGGTGCCGTGGATGCTCGCCGCGGCGCTGGTCGCGGTGCTCGCGCTCTACCGCGCGGGCAGCTTCATCCACGAGCTCACGCATATCCGCAAAAATGCGCTGCCGGGCTTCCGCCTCGCGTGGAACGCCTTGATCGGCGTGCCGATGCTGATCCCGTCCTTCCTCTACGAAGGCATCCACAGCCTGCACCACAACCGCACCAAATATGGCACGGTCGAGGACCCCGAATATCTGCCGCTCGCGCTGATGAAGCCGTGGACGGTGCCGCTGTTCGTGGTCGTCGCGGCGATCGCGCCGGTGGCGCTGCTGTTCCGCTTTGCGGTGCTGACGCCCTTGTCCTTCCTCATTCCGCCGCTGCGCAAGCTGGTCATGGAGCGCTATTCGGGGCTGATCATCAACCCGCTGTTCCGCCGTCGCCCGCCCGAGGGCGAGTTCCGCCGCATATGGGCGTGGCAGGAGGGCGGCGCCTGGGCCTGGTCGACCCTGCTGATCGCCGCGGGCGTCTTCGGCTGGGTGCCGCTGCGCGCGCTGCTGATCTTCGGCGCGATCGCTTCGGCCAGCCTGGTGTTCAACCAGATTCGCACGCTCGTCGCGCATCTGTGGGAAAATGACGGCGGCGAGCTGACCGTCACCGCGCAGTTCCTCGACAGCGTCAATGTGCCGCCGCCGGGGCTGCTGCCCGAGCTGTGGGCGCCGGTGGGCCTGCGCTATCATGCGTTGCATCACCTGCTGCCGGGCGTGCCCTATCACGCGCTCGCCGAGGCGCATCGCCGCCTGAAGGGCGCGCTGCCGGTCGATTCGCAATATCATGGCGCGAATTACGACGGGCTGCCGGGGCTGGTCGTGCGGCTGGTCCAGGGCTCGGCGCGCGGCGGGGCCGCGGTCTGATCAAATGACCGCTCCCGCCCGAAACCCGCCAATCACCGCCAGGGACGGATGACCATATCGGGCGAATAATAAGTCAGATATTGCGCGAGCCGCGGCTTGTCCGACCGGTTGGGGCTCGCCGCGTGGGGCAGATCCTGCCGCCAGATGATCAGGTCGCCCGCCTTGCCCGCGACATGCTTCACCTCGGCCGACAGATCGGCCTCGCGCGGGTTGGCGCCGTTCAGCCCGGCGAGCCAGTCGTCGACGCGCTTGTGGAAGCCGGGGACGCAGCGGAAGGCGCCCTGATCCTCCGCGGTATCCGACAGATAGAGCACCGCCTGCGTCGCGAACGGAATCGGCTGGACGAGGCTGGCGTCCCAGTGGATGTCCGAGCCGGCGAAGGGCCGGTCGGGGCGCACGGGCGGGTTGAAGCCGATCCGGTCGATCGTCACCCACAGATTCTCGCTGCCCCATAGTTGCGCGAACGCTTTATGCACGCGCGGGCTGCGGCGTGCGGCTTCGAGCGCGGGGCTCTGGAAATGCGGGACCATGATGCCGTTGGTCTTGGCGGTGAACCAGCTTTCGGGCTCGTCAGGGGAGGCCTCGGTCACCTGCCACAGTAGCGCTTTCACCGCCTCGATTTCGTCCGCCGAGATCGCATCGGGCAGGATGACATAGCCATGCTCGTCCCAATGGGCGAGCGCGTCGGCGCCCAGCACATCGTCCATCGCGGCGATTGCGTCGAGCTGCGCTTGCGCATCCCCGCCCGGCTCCATGTCATAGAGCCAGGCGTGATAACGATCGACGAGGCGCGGGTCGGGCGGGCCCGCAGTGTCGAGAATCCACTGCACGAAGCCCGCAAAATCGGGCTTTACCAGATAGAGCTGCTCGAACACCTGCTGGTTGCCGAGACCCAGCGTGTCGAGCAGCAATTTACCGACCATCTCGTCGAGCGGCGGGCCGTTGCCCGTATGCGACGCCCAGAATTCCTCGAGACAGGCGATTTCGAGCGGTTCGGACATGAGGGCCTTCGTCAGTCGAGGTTGGGGCGCAGCCAGCGCGTCGCCGTCTCGATATCGACCCCGCGCCTTTGTGCATAGTCCTCAAGCTGGTCGCTACCGATCCGCGCGACGCCGAAATACTGGCTCTCCGGGTGCCCGAAATAGAAGCCGCTGACCGCGGCGGTGGGCAGCATCGCAAAGCTTTCGGTAAGCACGAGCCCCGCATTGTCGCCCGCCTGCAGCAAGTCGAAGAGGATCGGCTTCAGGCTGTGGTCGGGGCAGGCGGGATAGCCCGGCGCCGGACGGATGCCGCGATATTCCTCCTTGATCAACGCCTCGTTGGTCAGCTGCTCGCCGGGGGCATAACCCCAGAGCGTGGTGCGGACATGCTGGTGCAGCCGCTCGGCAAAGGCCTCGGCAAAACGGTCGGCGAGCGCCTTCAGCAAAATGTCCGAATAATCGTCCTTGTCGGCGCGGAAGCGTTCCGAAAACGGTTCGATGCCGTGGATGCCGACCGCGAAACCGCCCATCCAGTCGCCCGCCGGATCGATGAAGTCGGCAAGGCACATATTGGCGCGATCGCGGCTCTTCTTGATCTGCTGGCGCAGGAAGGGGAGCGTCACATGGCGCTCCTCCTCGGCGAGGTGGATCGTCACGCTGTCGCCGTCGCGCGCGCAGGGCCAGAAGGCGCAGACGCCGCGCGCGGTCAGCCATTTCTCGGCGATGAGCTTGTCGAGCATCGCATCGGCGTCGGCCTTCAATGCCACCGCGGTCTCGCCGACCACCTCATCCTCGAGGATCGAGGGGTAGGTGCCGTGGAGTTCCCAGGCGCGGAAGAAGGGCGTCCAGTCGATGCACTCGCGCAGATCCTCGAGGCTCCAGTCGTCGAAACGATGGAGCCCCGGCTGGAGCGGCGGCGCGGGCTTGTCGCTGAGATAGGCGTCGTAATAGTTCGCGCGCGCCTCTTCGAGCGTGTGGAGCACGCTCTGCCCCTTGCCCGCGCGCACGTCGCGGACATGGGCGTAATCGTCCTTGTAACCTTGGACATAGGCGTCGCGCCCGGTGTCGCTGACCAACGCGGTCGCGACCCCTACCGCGCGGCTCGCGTCGAGCACATGCAGCACCGGCCCCTGATAGGCAGGATCGATACGCAGCGCGGTATGCACCTTCGACGTCGTCGCGCCGCCGATCAGCAGCGGCATGGTCATGCCCGCGCGCTGCATTTCTTCGGCCACCGTCACCATCTCGTCGAGCGAGGGGGTGATCAGGCCCGAAAGGCCGATGATGTCGGCGTCATTCTCGTTCGCCGCCTCGAGGATCTTCGACCACGGCACCATCACGCCGAGGTCGACGATCTCGAAGCCGTTGCACTGCAAAACCACGCCGACGATATTCTTGCCGATGTCGTGGACGTCGCCCTTGACGGTCGCCATCACGACCTTGCCCTTACCCTTCGCGCCCGGCTCCTTCGCGGCCTCGATGAAGGGCAGCAGGTGCGCCACCGCCTTCTTCATCACGCGCGCCGATTTCACCACCTGCGGCAGGAACATCTTGCCCGACCCGAACAGGTCGCCGACGACGTTCATGCCGTCCATCAGCGGGCCTTCGATGACCTCGATCGGGCGCGGCAGGGCGAGGCGCATTTCTTCGGTGTCGTCGACGATATGCGCGTCGATGCCCTTGACCAGCGCATGTTCGAGGCGCTTGCGCACCTCCCAGCCACGCCATTCCTCGGCCGCCTTTTCCTGCGCGCCGCCGATGCCCTTATAGCGCTCTGCGAGGGCGATCAGGCGTTCGGTCGGCGATTCGGCCTCGCCCTCGACCTTGCGGTTGAGCACGACATCCTCGACCGCCTGCCGCAGCTCGGGGTCGATCGTGTCGTAGACGTCGAGTTGCCCCGCGTTGACGATCGCCATGTCGAGCCCCGCGGGGATCGCGTAATAGAGGAAGACGCTGTGCATCGCGCGGCGCACGACCTCGTTGCCGCGGAAGCCGAAGGAGAGGTTCGAGAGGCCGCCCGAAAAATGGACATGCGGGCAGCGGCGGCGGATTTCCTTCACCGCCTCGATGAAGTCGACCGCATAATTGTCATGCTCTTCGAGGCCCGTGGCGACCGCGAACACATTCGGATCGAAGATGATGTCCTCGGGCGGAAAGCCGATGGTCATCAGCAGCTTGTACGCGCGCTCGCAAATCTCGACCTTGCGCGCCTCGGTGTCGGCCTGGCCGACCTCGTCGAACGCCATGACGACGACCGCGGCGCCATAGTCCATGCATTTCTTGGCATGGCTCAGGAACTGCTCCTCGCCTTCCTTCATGCTGATCGAATTGACGATCGGCTTGCCGGGCACGCATTTGAGGCCCGCCTCGATCACGCTCCATTTCGAGCTGTCGATCATCACCGGGATGCGCGCGATATCGGGCTCGGCGGCGATCAGCTTCAGGAAGGTCGTCATCGCATATTCGGCGTCGAGCAGCCCTTCGTCCATGTTGACGTCGATGATCTGCGCGCCGTTCTCGACCTGCTGGCGCGCGACCTCGACCGCCGCGGTATAGTCGTCGGCAAGGATCAGCTTCTTGAACGCCGCCGAGCCGGTGACGTTGGTGCGCTCGCCGATGTTGACGAAGGTGGAGGAGGCGGCGGGAGATGACACTATAATTCCGTTCGTTTCGAGCGAAGTCGAGAAACGTCTACGCGACGCCGGCCCCTGAACGTGTCTCGACTTCGCTCGACACGAACGGATATCGGGGCGTTACGCCGCCATCGTGAAGGGCTCCAGCCCCGCCAGCCTTGTCCGTACCGGCACCTCGGGCAGCGCGCGCGCGGGCAGGCCTTCGACCGCCTTGGCGATCGCCGCGATATGCGCGGGGGTCGAGCCGCAGCAGCCGCCGAGGATGTTGACCTGCGCGTGCTCGGCCCATTCGCCGACCAGCCCCGCGGTGGTGTCGGGCAACTCGTCATATTCGCCGAGCTCGTTGGGCAGCCCCGCATTGGGATAGACCATGATCAGCGTGTCGGCGATCTCGCTGAGCGTCTTGACGTGCGGGCGGAGCTGCGTCGCGCCGAAGGAGCAGTTGAGCCCGATCGTCAGCGGCCGCGCGTGACGCACCGCGTGCCAGAAGGCCTCGACCGTATGCCCCGACAGGTTCCGGCCCGACAGGTCGGTCAGCGTCATCGACAGCATGATCGGCAGGTCGCGGCCGAGCGCGTCGCCCGCCTCGATCGCGGCCATGATCCCCGCCTTGGCATTGAGCGTGTCGAAGATCGTCTCGATCAGGATGAAGTCCACCCCGCCCTCGACCAGCGCGTCGATCTGCTCGCGATAGATCTCTTTCAGATAGTCGAAGTCGATCTCGCGAAAGCCGGGGTCGTTGACGTCGGGCGACAGCGAAAGTGTCTTGTTGGTCGGGCCGATCGCGCCGGCGACGAAGCGCGGGCGGCCATCCTGCGCCTGGAACTCGTCGGCGATGCGCCGCGCCAGCTTCGCGCTTTCGACATTGATGTCGCGCACCAGATGTTCGGCGCCATAATCGGCCTGGCTGATCCGGTTCGCGCTGAAGGTGTTGGTCTCGGCGATGTCCGCCCCCGCCTCGAAATAGGCGCGATGGATGCTTTCGGGCACGTGCGGAGCGGTCAGCGCCAAGATGTCGTTATTGCCCTTCTGGTCGTGCGACAGCCCCAGCGTGCCGGCATAATCGGCCTCGGACAATTTCCAGTTCTGGATCTCGGTCCCGAACGCGCCGTCGGTGATCAGGATGCGCTCCTTCGCGGCGGCGAGCAGGGCTTCACGGGCAGTCGTCATGCGGCTTTCTCCGTCGCGGGCGCCGCCGGGCGGACGCCCAGCATATGGCAGATCGCATAGCTGAGTTCGGCGCGGTTGAGCGTGTAGAAATGGAAGTCGCGTACCCCGCCCGCGTACAGCCGGCGGCAGAGTTCGGCGGCGGTGGTCGCGGCGACGAGCTGTCGCGCGGCGGGCAGGTCGTCGAGCCCGTCGAAGAGTTGCGCGAGCCAGCGCGGAACGTCGGTGCCGCACATCGCCGACATGCGGGTGATCGCGCCGAAATTGCTGACCGGCATGATGCCAGGCAAAATGGGTGCGCTGATCCCCGCCGCCGCCGCGGCATCGCGGAAGCGGAAGAAGGTGTCGGGTTCGAAGAAGAATTGCGACACCGCGCGCGTCGCCCCGGCGTCGAGCTTGCGCTTGAGATTGTCGATGTCGGCCGCGGCGCTCAGCGCCTCGGGATGCGTTTCGGGATTGGCGGCGACCGAGATTTCGAAGGGCGCGATCTCGAGCAGCCCCGACACCAGTTCGGCGGCGCAGCTATAGCCATCGGGCCGCGCCTGGAATGTCTCGCCCTGCACCGGCGGATCCCCGCGCAGCGCGACGATGTGGCGCACCCCCGCATCCCAATAGGCCTGCGCGACCTCGGCGATCTCGTCGCGGCTCGCATCGACGCAGGTCAGATGCGCCGCGGCGGGGATGCTCGTTTCCTGGACGATGCGCGCGACGGTCGCGTGGGTGCGTTCGCGCGTCGAGCCGCCGGCGCCATAGGTCACGGAGACGAAGTTGGGGCCGAGCGGTTCGAGCGTACGGATCGATTCCCACAAGGTCTCGCCCATCTTTTCGGTCTTGGGCGGAAAAAATTCGAAGCTGATGCCGATGTCGCCGGCGAGCCCCGCGAACAGCGGCGATGCGGCGGCGCGGCGCGCCTCCGATTGCGAGGGAAGGGGAGTCGTCATGCCGCAAGCCTTTTGCGTTGCCCGTCCTCACGGATGGGGGATTGATCTTCGTCGCTGCGGCGGCGGCCGAGCCAGAGCTTGACCGCGAGGTCGCCGCCTTCGAGCGTCTGCGCCGTTTCGAGCACCATGCCCGCCGAGGCGAACCAGCCGCGGATCTGCGCGTCCGAGAAACCGAGGCGCGCGTGCGCCGCAACGGTGCGCATTTCCTCATCCTCGTGCGGCGCAAAATCGACGATCAAGAGGTGCCCGCCGCCGCGCAGCACGCGGCTCGCCTCGGCGATAACCCGGTCGGGTTCGTGCGCGAAGTGCAGCGCCTGATGGATCACGATGCTGTCGATCGTCGCATCGGCGAGCGGCAGGTTCAGGAAATCGCCCTGCACCAGGTCGATCGGCACCGGCTGGTCGGCAAGCTTGGCGCGCGCGATACGCAGCATTTCGGGGCTGCGGTCGAGCGCGGTGATGCGGCGCACGGTCGGCGCAAAAATCTCCGCCATGCGGCCCGTGCCCGTGCCGATGTCAAGCAGATGGCCGAGCCGGCGATTGTGCATCAGCGCGAGCATCGCCGCCTCGACCTCGCTCTCGGCGACGTGGCGCGATCGGATCGCGTCCCATTCGGCGGCGTGGTCGGCGAAATAGCGCTCGGCGACGGCGGCGCGATCGGCGCGGATGGCGGCGAGCCGCTGCGCATCGTAGCCGACGATCAAGGCTTCGCGCGGCGAGAAGGGCCATTCTTCGGCCCGCGCCAGGATCTGGCCGACGGGACCGCCTTCGGCGATGCGCAGGAACACCCAGCTGCCCTCCCGCCGCCGTTCGATGATCCCGGCGTCGGCGAGGATGCGGACGTGGCGCGACACGCGCGGCTGGCTTTGTTCGAGCACGACCGCGAGTTCGCCGATCGCCAGCTCCATCTCGCGCAGCAGGGCGACGACTCGCAGGCGGGTCGGGTCGGCCAGCGCACGGAAAATGTCGAGCAACTCGGTCATGATGGGACATATAAAGATTTCTTTATATCCAGTCAACCGGACCGCGCGCCGCTTTTTCGACACCTTTCGCCCAGATGAACGAGCGCCTCGTCGCAATTGCGGCCGGACGCGCAAAAACCCCGTTGCGCGGCTTTTTGCGAAACGGTAGCGGTAAGGGCGGTTGGCAATTCGCCGGATTATCCGGAATGCTACCGATCAGTTCAATCGAGAGGGGTATTCCCACATGAAAAAGACCATCACTCTGTCGCTCGTCCTCGCCGCCTCGCTGGGCCTCGCCGCTTGCGGCGAAAAGAAGGCCGACGAAGCCGCGACCACCGAAGCGACCGCTGAGCCCGAAGCCGCTGCCGACGGCGCGATGGACGCCGCTGCCGGCGCCGCCGACGCTGCCGCCACCGCGACCGACGCCGCTGCCGGCGCCGCCGACGCTGCTGCCGCTGGCGACACCGCTGCCGCGACCGACAAGGCGACCGAAGCTGCCGACGCTGCCAAGGCTGCCGCCGGCGAAGCCAAGACCGCCGTCGAAGAAGCCAAGAAGTAAGCTTCTTCCCGGCTTCCGGCCGGAGGAAAAAGGGGGTCGCCGGTTCCATCCGGCGGCCCCTTTTTCGTTGTGGAACAGATGCGTGCGGCGCCGAGCCGTTGACGGTTGCCAAGGGCGCCGTCGGGCATTAGTCCTTTGCGACAGGGACCGGATGCCGGTCACCTTGGCATTCGAAAGGATTATCCATGCGCAAACTCATCATCGCTTCGGTCGCTGCCGCTGCTTTCAGCCTGACCGCCTGCTCGGAAAAGACCCAGGACGCTGCTTCGGCGACCGCCGAATCGGCCGCTGACGACGCCGCCGCCGCGGGCGACGCCGCTGCCGAGGCGACCGCCGAAGCCGCCGACGCGACCGCCGAGGCCGCCAAGGATGCCGGCAACGCCGTCGAAGGCACCGTGAACGCTGCCGGCGACGCCGCCGCTGCTGCGGGCGACAAGGTCAAGGAAGAAACCGCCAAGGCCGCCGCCAACGACGAGAAGAAGTAAGTCGTCGGCGCGCTTTAGCGTGTAGATCAAGGGGCTCCATTCCGTGCGAATGGGGCCCTTTTTCGTCGGGAGATCGTGCATGAACCGGACCCTGTTGCTGCTACCGGCCGTTGCCGCGCTGGCGCTGGCAGCCTGCAGCCGCACCGATAACGAACCCGGCCCCGGTGGAGTGACCGTCGCCGAGGCGAAGGCGCTCGACGATGCCGCCGAGATGCTCGAAAGCCGCGACGCCGTGCCGCCCGCCGAGGCCGAGGCGGCGGCGAAGGAAAGCGCGGGCGAATAGCGCTTCCCCTGCGCCCGGCGAAGGCGTAGACCGGCATCGTTCCGCGACTGGCGCTGACGATGGAAACCCATCAGGGAGCGGGACTTCGCCGACCGGCGAACGAGCCGCGCGCCTGGGCGTCCCTTCCTGCCGACAGGAGTGCGCCATGACCGACGCCGCCACCACCCAGATCGTCTTCCTGCTGTTCCCGGGCATCACCCAGCTCGACTTTACCGCGCCTGCGCAGGCACTGTGCCGCATGCCGGGTGCGGCGCTCGCCGGCGCCGCAAGGTCGCTCGACCCGATCGCTACCGACAGCGGCTTTTCGATTCTGCCGACGCATGATTTCGCCTCCTGCCCACAGGCCGATATCCTTTGTATCCCCGGCGGGCATGGGGTGACCAAGGCGCTGGCCGACGAGGCGACGATCGATTTCATCGCGCGGCAGGCGGCGGGTGCGACATGGGTGACGAGCGTGTGCACCGGCGCCTTCCTGCTCGGCCGCGCCGGACTGCTGGTGGGCAAGCGCGCGACGACGCATTGGGGCTATACGCACCTGCTGCCGCTGGTCGGCGCGACTTATGAGCAGGCGCGCATCGTCGAGGACGGCAATGTCGTGACCAGCGGGGGAGTGACCTCGGGGCTCGACTTCGCGCTGACGCTGATCGCGCGCATCCGCGGCGATGCCGTGGCGCAGGCGATCCAACTCGCGATCGAATATGATCCCGCGCCGCCTTTCGTTGGCGGCCATCCCGACCGGGCCCCCGCCGCGGTGACCGAAGGGCTGAAGGCGCGTGTCTATAACGCGGCGGCGGCGCGGATGGAGGCGGCGCTGACCGCGCGCTAGAGTACCAGTTTTGATAGAATTAAAACCGGCACTCTAGATTCTTGTTTTTCCGTGATTGCCGAGTCGTGAAATGTTCCATTTCACTCGAAATCACTCTAGCGGCAGTCGGTCAGCGCGATCTCGAACAGCTTCGACCAATATTTGCCCGTGACGAACAGGCGTTTGCCCTTGGCGTCCCAGGCGATGCCGTTGAGCACCGCGTCGCGGTCGTTGCCGCCCGCCTGATCGCGGAGGCCATCGAGGTCGACGATATATTTGACCGCGCCGCTTTCGGGGTCGATGCGCACGATCGCATCGGTCATCCAGACATTGGCCCAGATTTCGCCGTCGACCGTCTCGAGCTCGTTGAGCATCGGCAGCGGGGTGTTCGCCAGCCGCACCGTCACCTTCTTTTGCTCGGTCATCGTCGCGGGGTCGAAGAAGCGGAGTTCGGGCGTGCCGTCGCTGAGCACCAGGCTGTCGCCGACCATCGTGACGCCCCAGCCTTCGCCGGCGTAGCGGAAATCGCCGACCGGCTTCAGGTCCTTGATCCGCCAGCGATGGCCGATGCCGCCCTGCCAGGTGACCCCGATGATCTGGTCCTTCCAGCGCGTGCTGCCCTCGCCGAACTGGTCGGCGGGCAGTTTCGTCTCGGCGAGCGCCTTGCCCGTCGCGAGATCGAGCCGCGCGACGCGCGAGCGGCCGTACTGGCCCGTGGTCTCGTAGAGATGCCCGCCGTGCCAGAAGAGCCCCTGCGTGAAGCTGTCCGTGTCGTGCGGATAGGTCTGGACGATGCGATAGCCGCATCGCGGGACGGGGGCCGGCGCGGGTTCGGCGGCGGGCGCGGCGAGCGCGAGGGTAAAGGCAAGCGCGAAGCTCATAGCGCGCCCTGCCCGCTCGCCGATGAATGCGGCATGGCCGGACGCGCGCTCCGCATCGCTTCGAGCTGCGCGTAGGTTGCGAGCAAAGGCGCGGCGGCATCGCGCAGCGCGTCGGAGGCCTCGCGCTGCTTCGCTTCGCTGTCGCCGGTGAAGGTCTGCCCCGGCGCCTTCGAATAGCGTCCGCCCGCCGCGACGATCTGCTCGAGTGCATCTGGATCGGGCGCAACCCCGAAGTGCGGCAGGATCGCGTCGGTCAGCGCGCCCGGCAATTCGCGGTAATTGAGGAGCAGGCACTGCGCGTCGACGGCGTCGGCGGCGGCGCGGCAGATGCGGTCGAGGATCCAGGCGGCATAGTCTTCCGCTGCCGCGCCCTCGGCGGGATCGACCCCATAGGTTTCGAGCGGCAGCACCCCGGGGCGGACGTGCATGCCCGCGCGGCGCTGCTGCGACACCAGCACCTCGATCGGGTCGCGGTAGAGGAAGACCCAAGGCACGTCGGGCCACAGCCCGCGGAGCCGCGGCAGCACGAAGCTGTGCCAGGCGTCGAGCTTGAGGAAGCGGTGGCGCACGCCCTCGCCACGGTCGCGGATCAGCGCGCCCGCCAGCGCGCGGATCATCGCGGGCGCCACCTGCCCGCGCCCGGCGAGCTGGATCATCGTGTCGAGCACCGGCGGTTCGGAGACGACGACATGCTCGGGCACCGCGCCCAGCATTTGCCCGACGAGCGTCGAGCCGCAGCGCGACATATGGTAGACGAGGCCGTCGGGCGGCGGCGCGTCGGCGAAGGCCTCGAGCGCGGCCGAGGGCGTCGCGCAGCGCATCAGCCGGTTGAACGGCAGCACGCGCACCTTGCGCCATGTTTCCTCGAAAAAGGGATCGGTCAGCGGCAGCGCTGCGAAGTGCAGCCATTCGACCACGACCGCGCCCCCATAGCCCTTGAGCTCGACGGGGAGCCAGTGGCGCGGCGGCGCATCGGCGAGGCGCAGCGCGGGCAGGTCCTGCTCCATCTGCGGCGTCGCGGCGCGCGCCAGCCCGGCGGCGAAGGTCTGGCGCGTGATCGGAAGGCCCAAGCCATCGGCATAGGCGGTGACCGCATCGAGGAAGGTTTCTACCTCGACGATCGGGGCGAGGCGAAGCTGCGCCGCCTCGTCGGCGAGCAGCGCGGCGCGGAGGCGGTCGATCGGCGAAGCGGGCGTCATCGGCCGCTTCATGCCCGCCCTTGGCCCGCGGGGAAACAAAAAAGGGCCGGGAGATCGCTCTCCCGGCCCCTTCTGTGACTTGGCCGTTCGGCAAGCGGGCTGTGGACTTAGAAGTCCATGCCGCCCATGCCGCCCATGCCGCCGCCGCCCATGGGCATGGCGGGCTTGTCGTCGGGCAGCTCGCTGACCGCCGCTTCGGTGGTGATCAGCAGGCCGGCGACCGAGGCCGAATCCTGCAGCGCGGTGCGCACGACCTTGGTCGGGTCGATCACGCCGGCGGCCACCAGGTTTTCATAGACGTCGGTCGACGCGTTGAAACCGAAGTTCGTGTCGTTCTGGTCGAACAGCTTGCCCGCGACAACGCCGCCGTCGAAGCCGGCATTCTCGGCGATCTGGCGGACCGGAGCCTGCAGCGCGCGACGGATGATGTCGACACCGCGGGTCTGGTCTTCGTTCGCGCCGGTCAGGCCGTCGAGCGCCTTGGTCGCATAGAGCAAAGCGGTACCGCCGCCGGGGACGATGCCTTCCTCGACCGCAGCGCGGGTCGCGTGCAGCGCGTCGTCGACGCGGTCCTTGCGTTCCTTCACTTCGACTTCCGACGCGCCGCCGACCTTGATCACAGCGACACCGCCGGCGAGCTTCGCGAGGCGTTCCTGCAGCTTTTCACGGTCGTAGTCCGAGGTCGTGGTCTCGATCTGCGCACGGATCTGTTCGACGCGGCCCTTGATCGCATCGGCTTCACCCGCACCGTCGACGATGGTGGTGTTGTCCTTGTCGATGGTGACGCGCTTGGCCTGGCCGAGCATGGCGAGCGTGACGCTCTCCAGCTTGATGCCCAGGTCTTCGCTGATCATCTCGCCGGCGGTCAGGATCGCGATGTCCTGCAGCATCGCCTTGCGGCGATCGCCGAAGCCCGGCGCCTTGACGGCCGCGACCTTCAGGCCGCCGCGCAGGCGGTTGACGACGAGGGTCGCGAGCGCTTCGCCTTCGATGTCCTCGGCGATGATCAGCAGCGGACGGCCCGACTGCACCACGGCTTCGAGGATCGGCAGCATCGACTGGAGGTTCGACAGCTTCTTCTCGAAGATCAGGATATAGGGGTCGTTGAGCTCGACGAGCATCTTTTCGGGGTTGGTGATGAAATAGGGCGACAGGTAGCCGCGGTCGAACTGCATGCCTTCGACGACGTCGAGTTCGAAATCGAGGCCCTTGGCTTCCTCGACGGTGATCACGCCTTCCTTGCCGACCTTTTCCATCGCTTCGGCGATCTTCTCACCGACTTCGGTGTCGCCATTGGCCGAGATGATGCCGACCTGCGCGATTTCCGAGGTGCCCGAAACGGGCTTCGACTGCGCCTTCAGCGTCTCGACGACCTTGGTGACCGCGAGGTCGATGCCGCGCTTCAGGTCCATCGGGTTCATGCCGGCGGCAACCGACTTCATGCCCTCGCGCACGATCGCCTGGGCGAGCACGGTCGCGGTGGTGGTGCCGTCGCCGGCCTTGTCGTTCGCCTTCGATGCGACTTCGCGCAGCATCTGCGCACCCATGTTCTCGAACTTGTCCTTGAGTTCGATTTCCTTGGCGACGGTGACGCCGTCCTTGGTGATGCGGGGGGCGCCGAAGCTCTTGTCGATGACGACGTTGCGGCCCTTGGGGCCGAGGGTGACCTTCACCGCGTCGGCGAGGGTGTCGACACCGCGGAGGATGCGTTCGCGCGCGTCGCGCGAGAATTTGACGTCTTTAGCAGCCATGGGCTTGTTCCTTTCAAAGGCGCAGAAAACTGCGCAACTTCACTCGTGATTCGATGAAATCGCTCAGGCGATAACGCCGAGGATGTCCGATTCCTTCATGATCAGCAGCTCTTCGCCGTCGACCTTGACTTCGGTGCCCGACCATTTGCCGAACAGGATGCGGTCGCCGGCCTTGACGTCGAGCGGGGTGACCTTGCCGTCGTCGGCGCGGGTGCCCGAACCGACCGAGACGACTTCGCCTTCCTGCGGCTTTTCCTTGGCGGTGTCGGGGATGATGATGCCGCCGGCCGTCTTTTCTTCGGCTTCGATACGGCGGACGAGCACGCGGTCGTGCAGCGGACGAAATTGCATGGAATATCCCTCCAGAGATGCAAATGATGTCGTTCTTAGCACTCGCAGAGCGAGAGTGCTAACAGGCGGCCATATGGGTGGGAGTCCAGAGGCCGTCAAGCACGCCCCTGCAAGTTTTTTGCGTCAGGCCGGTAACAGCCCGAGACGGCCGCGCATCCGCCAGCGCAACATAAGAAGACCCGCCACCAGAACAAGCCCCACCGCGAGGCCGATCCACACCCCGACGCCGGCCCAGGGGGTCCAGAAGCCGAGGTAGATCGCGGTGCCGTAGCCGCCGATCCAGTAACCGCAGATCGCGATGATCATCGGGGTGCGCGTGTCCTGCAGCCCGCGCAGCGCGCCCGCCGCGACCGCCTGCGCGCCGTCGAACAGCTGGAAGGCAGCGGCGACGACGAGGAACTGCATCGCGAAGCCGACGAGTGCGGCATTCTTCGCGGCGTCGACGTCGACATAGATCGACAGGACGAGTGCGGGGAACAGCCAGATGGTGAGCGCGGTGAAGGCCATGAAGCCGATGCCGAGCACCATCGCCGCCGTCCCGGCGTGGGCGATGCCGCGATGGTCGCGTGCGCCATAGGCGAGCCCGACGCGGATCGTCGCCGCCTGCGCGACCCCGAACGGGATCTGGAAGGCCAGCGCCGCGACCTGCAGCGCGATGGTGTGCCCGGCAAGCTCGGCCTCGCCGATGCGCCCCATCAGGAAGGCGGCGCCGGTGAACAGTCCCGCCTCGGCCAGGATGGTCAGCGCGATCGGGGTGCCGATGCGCAGCATCTCGAAAAAGCGCGTCCATTCGGCGCGCCACCATTTGCCGAACAGATGGTAGCGTCGCAGCCGCCGGTCGGTCTGGATGATGACGACATAGGCGAGCAGCATCAGCGTGCTGGTCATCACGCTCGACAGCGCCGACCCCTCGAGGCCGAGTGCGGGCACGCCGAGGTTGCCGAACACCAGCGCCCAATTGCCGAGCGCGTTGACCCCGAGCGCGAAGAAGGTGATCGCGGTCGCGATCTTGGGCCGGCCGAGCGCCGAGACGAAGATGCGCAGCACCGCCGCCGCGATCATCGGGAACATGCCCCACAGCAGGATGAGCAGGAAATCGGCGGCGCGCGCCGAGGTTTCGGGCGGCTGGCCGGTCGCGAGCATGATCGGCCCGCCGAGCGCGCAGACGCCCATGAAGACCAGCGAGACGAGCGCGCTCAGCCACAGCGCCATGCGCACCGAGCGCCGCACCTCGCGCACCGCATGCTTGCGGCGGCCAAGCTCGGCGGCGACCAGCGGCGCGACTGCGCCGACGAGGCCGGTGCCGGTCCACAGCAGCAGTCCGAAGATCGAGACGCCGAGCGACGAAGCGGCGAGTGCGGCGTCGCCGAGCCGCGCGACGAAGATGACGTCGATGGCATGGACGAGCATCTGGAGCAGGTTCGCCGCCGCCAGCGGCCAGGCGAGCGCCAGCGTCGCGCGAAACTCGGCGCCAAGACCCTGCGGCACATCCGCGGTCAGGGGGGTGGTCTTCTGCAACACAGCCGGCCCGGATAGGCGGGGCTTGCCGGGGTTTCAATCGGGGGATTGAGTCAGGGGGCGTTTCGTGGGCGGGGGTGGCATAATGGCAACAGGAAGGGGGCGAACGCGACCGGCGTCGGTGCTGCCGGATACTTTAGCGGAAGGTGACTTCGACGCGGCGGTTCTGCGACTCGCGTACGCCGTCGGGCGTCGCCACCTTAAGCCGCGATTCGCCAAAGGCCTGCGTCGTCATGACGCCGTCGGGAATGCCGCGTCCCGCGAGATATTGGCGAACGCTTGCCGCCATGCGTTCACTCATGCCGACATTGTAGCTGGCGCTGCCCGAACTGTCGGTATGCCCGTCGATTTGCACCGGGCCGCCGCATCGCTCCCATCGTGAGGCCGCGAGGTTGAGGGTGCCGGCCGCTTCGGGTGGGAGGGAGGTCTGATCCCAGTTGAAATAGACGATATAGGGGCCGGGGTTGCAGTCGAGCCGCGACACGTCGGCAATGGCGACCTTGTTTGCGGGGGTAGCGGCGTTGTTGGTATCTTTCGCCGCCGGCGGCAAAACGCCGGTCGTATCAACGGCAGCCGCGGCTGCGGCCGCCTTTTCGGCGGCATCCATCTCGGCCGGCGGTTTCCAGGTCGTTGCCGGATCGGTACTCTTGGTCTCCGCCGACGAGGTCGTGCGGGGGTCGATCACTAAATTTACCCATGTCAGCAAGGCCAACGTCGACAAAGCGACCGCCACCAGCCCAAGAGGCGATCGCAACATCGCAGGCAGTCGATCGCTTATGGTTTTGTTTGCGGCCTCGTTGCCGGGGTCCGGCGGCAAGCCCTGCTTCACCGGCTGGCGCGTCGGCCGGACTGCCGCGGCGTCTGCGCGTGGTGCCGGCTGGGCAGGCGATGGAGTCGGCCCGGCCTGCGCCCCCTGTTCCTCCAGCGCCGCCAGTCGCTCGCGCGCCCTGATGGCGAGCGGATCGAGACCATGTGCGGCAAGCCAGTCGTGCCATAACCCGGGCTCGGCGGCCTGCTCGCACCGCACATAGTCGCCGAGCCCCGGACGCCCGGCCAACCGGCCGATGCGACTTACGATCTGGCACCACCCCTCGCCCGACTGGAAATTGCCGGCGTCGAACAGGTCGACCGTCTGGACAGAGCGGAACTCGAGCGGCGGCAGGCAGTCGTCGAGCCGCGCCGCGACCAGCCTTTCGCCCTGCTTGCCGGTGCGCGCCTCGTTGCGGATCCAGTCGCTGTTGCGTGCCAGTTCCGACCAGAGCACGAGGATCGCCTTGGCGCCTTCCACCTCGCGCTCGATTTCGCGGTCGAAGGAGGTTCCGGGCTCGATGCGGCCGTCGAACCACACCGACAGCTTAAGGTCGACGAGCGCGTTGTAGATGGCGACGCAGCGCGGGCGCTCCTCGCGCTTGTAGCTGATGAAGACGTCGGTCACGGGGTCATTGTGCCCAGAGCAGTATCATTTCGACGGCAAAGGCGACGAAGGTCAGCGTCAGCCCGACGACGAACAGCCGGTAGGCATAAGCGAGATAGCGATATTTGCGCCGCGCCAGCACGATGCCGTTCTGATAGGTATCGCGCAGCATCGTCTCGTACAGATCTTCCTCGGTGCGCAGCCGCGCCTTGACCGCGTCGATAAACTCATCCTCCTCCATCTGCGCGAAGCGGCCGAAGAAGAGGATGTTGCTGTGGTCCTTGCCGTCCTTGTAGACGATCGGCGGCGCCTTGCCGACGCGCGGCAGCACCGCCGAGATCGCGAGCAGCGCCGAGAGGAAGGAAAAGGTCGCGAGGATCGCGAGCGGGATCGCGAGTGCGCCGGCCCCGGCGCGCGCCTGCCCGATCGCGAGGGTGAAGACGACGAAGGTCGCACCCATCAGGATCGACGCCTTCTGGTCGGCCATCTGCGACAGGTTCATCGTCAATTGCTGGTTCGTGCGCACCAGATGCACCGCATTGGGCGGAAAGCTGATCGGCGGCACCGCCGGTTTTTCGCTGTCCATACAATCCCCTCCCTGCCGAAGCGGCGCCGGGCGACCCTGTCACCCGAATGACATGAAGTCCCGCGGGCGGCAAGATGCTGCCCGAATCCCGCCGCATTCGCTTGCCAATCGGGAACGAGCGCGGCATGCCCGCGCGCAACATTCTTTCTTTACGGGACGCAGCCAATGAGCAGCCTCAAGGACCAGATTCACGGCCTGATCGCGCCGTTCAACAAGAAGGGCGTCGAACTGACCGACGCGACGACCTTTGCCGGCGACCTCGAATGGGACAGCCTGACGGTGATGGATTTCGTCGCCGAGGTCGAGGACACCTTCGACATCATCATCAGCATGAATATGCAGGCCGAGATCGAGACCGTCGGCCAGCTGATCGCCGCGGTCGAAAAGCTGCAGGGCTGATCCACGAATGACCGATCTTTTCAGCAAGTTCGACCCGCTGATCCAGCAGCGCGAGGCGCTGCTCGCGACCGGGGTGACCGATCCGTTCAGCCTGGTGATGGAGCGCGTCGTCTCCCCCACCGTCGCGATCTGCAACGGGCGCGAGACGATCCTGCTCGGCACCTATAATTATATGGGCATGACCTTCGACGAGGATGTCATCGCCGCGGGCAAGGACGCGCTCGACAAGTTCGGCAGCGGCACCACCGGCAGCCGCGTGCTCAACGGCACCTATCAGGGGCACAAGGAGTGCGAGGACGCGCTCAAGGAATTTTACGCCATGGACCATGCCATGGTGTTCTCGACCGGGTACCAGGCGAACCTCGGCATCATTTCGACGATCGCGGGCAAGGGCGACTATGTCATCCTCGACATCGACAGCCATGCGTCGATCTATGACGGGTGCAAGATGGGCGACGCCGAAATCGTCGCCTTCCGCCACAATGACGTCGAAGCGCTCGAAAAGCGCCTGAAGCGCCTGCCGCCCGAGGCGGGCAAGCTCGTCGTTCTCGAGGGCGTCTATTCGATGCTCGGCGACATCGCGCCGCTGAAGGAGATGATCCGCGTCTCGAAGGAAGCCGGCGCGATGGTGCTGGTCGACGAGGCGCATTCGATGGGCTTCATCGGCGAGCACGGCCGCGGCGTCGCCGAGGCGCAGGGCGTGATCGACGACGTCGACTTCATCATCGGCACGTTTTCGAAGAGCGTCGGCACCGTTGGCGGCTTCTGCGTCTCGAACCATCCGAAGTTCGAGATCATGCGGCTCGTCTGCCGCCCGTACGTCTTCACTGCCTCGCTGCCGCCGAGCGTCGTCGCGACCGCCGCGACGAGCATCCGCAAGCTGATGCACGGGTCGAACAAGCGCGCACATCTGTGGGAAAATTCGAAGGACCTGCACAAGGGCTTGCGCGACCTGGGCTTCACGCTCGGCACCGACGAGCCGCAGTCGGCGATCATCGCGGTGATCATGCCCGACCTCGAACGCGGCGCGATGATGTGGGAAGCGCTTTTGGAAGAGGGCCTCTACGTCAATCTCGCGCGCCCGCCGGCGACCCCCGCGGGCATGACCTTGCTGCGCTGTTCTCTCTGCGCCGAGCATTCGAGCGAGCAGGTCGGCGAGATCCTCGGCCGCTTCGAGCGCGCCGGCAAGCGCGTCGGCATTATCGGCTGAAGCGAGCGTAGCCGCCGACGGACGGACTCCTTTTCGGGGCGAGTCGATTCGGCGGAGGCGGTGCGACTCGTTCGCCGCTTTCCCGCGCGGCGCGACTCCGGTACAAAGGCCAAGTGTTCGAGGCGGATTATGACAGCGAAAACGACAATCGGCGGGAGCGGCTGCGCTTCTGGCTGACGATCGGCGTCGGCGCGATCCTGACCGGGGTCGTCGCGGCGCTGGTGCTGCTGCTGATGCGCGCCAACGACAATTACGACCGCTCGCTCGGCTGGCAGGCGCACAGCCTGGAGGTGATCTCGCAGACGCGCAGCCTCGACGCCTCGCTCGCGCGCGCCGAGGCGGCGCTGGGGCGCTTCGCGGTCGGCCTGCAGAAGGAGGACGGCCGCGTCTTCCAGCAGCAATGGGGCGTCGCGCGCCAATATCTGACCTTGCTGACGCGCAACGTGCGCGACAATCCGGCGCAGGCCGAACTGGTCGCGAAGCTGACCACCGAGTTCAACCGCCGCGGCGAGCAGCTCGGCGACGCCGCGCTCAGCGCCAATTACAACCAGACCGTCGCGGCGATCTCCAAATATAATGCCGCGGGGCACGACGAAGCGCTGATCCGCATCGACCGCATCCTGAGCGATCTCATCCGCAACGAGCGCGCGATCCTGACCGAGCGCAACCGCCTCGCGGCGTCGGACCGCGACAGCCTCAACCAGGCGATATTGCTCTTCTCGCTGCTCGGCGCCGTCGCCGCGCTGATCGCGATCATCGCGACCTTCTCGCTCGTCCGCGCCGAGGGCGAGCGCCGCCTCGCGCGCCGCGAGCAGCTCGCCGAAAGCGACCGCGCGTCGCTGCTCGAAGCCGCGGTCGCCGAGCGCACCACCGAACTGGCGCGCGCCAACGTCGCGCTGCGCGGCGAGATGGCCGACCGCGCCGCCGCCGAGGCGCAATTGCGCCAGGCGCAGAAGATGGAGGCGGTCGGCCAGCTGACCGGCGGCATCGCGCACGACTTCAACAATATGCTCGCGGTCGTCGTCGGCGGGCTCGAGCTCGCGCAGCGGCTGGTGGTCGATGCGCCGGAAAAGGCGCAGCGGCATTTGAACAATGCGATGGACGGCGCCAATCGCGCCGCCGACCTGACGCGGCGGCTGCTTGCCTTCGCGCGCTCCGAACCCGCCCGGCCCGAGATGATCGTCGTCGACGAGAGCATCGCGTCCTTCGCCGAGCTGATCGAACGCACGATCGGCGACCGTATCGCGCTGACGCTCGACCTCCGCGCCGCGGGGCTTGCCGCCTGGCTCGACCGCCAGCAGTTCGAAAATGCGCTGCTCAACCTCGCGGTCAACGCGCGCGACGCGATGGAGGGCCATGGCGCGCTGACGATCCGCACGCTCCCCGACGAGCAGGCGGCGGCGGGCGCGCTGGCGGTGCAGGTGATCGACACCGGCTGCGGCATGGCGCCCGAGGTGCTCGAGCGCGTCTTCGACCCCTTCTACACCACCAAGCCCGCGGGGCAGGGCACCGGCCTCGGCATGAGCCAGGTCTTCGCCTTCTGCCGCCAGTCGGGGGGCGAGGTACAGATCAGCTCGACCGAGGGCGAGGGCACGCGCGTCGCGATGCTGCTGCCCGTCGCGCGCCCGGTCGAAGCGGCGGAGCCCGAACCCGTCGTCCCCGTCGCCGAGCCCGAGGCGGCGAGCGAAGCGCTGCATATCCTGGTCGTCGAAGACGATCTGCGCGTGCTCGCGGCGACGGTCGATGCGGTCGAGGAACTCGGCCACCGCACCATCGCGTGCAGCGACCCGCGCGCCGCGGCGGCGCTGGTCGAGACGCAGGAATTCGACCTCATCCTCTCCGACGTGCTGATGCCCGAGCTGACCGGGCCCGAGATGGTCGCGGGGCTGAAGGCGCGCTGGCCCGACATCGCGGTGCTGTTCGTGACCGGCTTTGCGGGAGACGCGAGCGAAATCGCGAGCTTCGGCGACCATGACGTGCTGCGGAAGCCCTTCACGCTGACGCAGCTCGAGCAGGCGATACGGCGCAGCACCGAGCCGCGGACGGCGGAGAAGATCGCGGCGTTCGGCTAGCGCAGCATTCGCCGGATCAGCCGCGGTACACGGAGGGAGGCAAGAAGCAGGTTCATCCCGTAGAGCCACCCCAATGCCAATCCGGCGAGCTTGACCCCCTGCTCCAAGCTACCCGACGACCCCGCGGAAAAGAACAATCCGGCAGCGCCGAGGCAGAATATGAATGTGTGCAGGCTGCGCAGATCATATCGCAGCACGCGCCGCCCGTTCTGCCGGTCGAGCCAAAAATCGCCGCGATCGTAAATTACCATCGCGCGCCAATTGGATCCGTATAAATTTCTCCAGAGAGGCGCGTCGAAGCCGATCTGTCGGCCATCGTCCGGCGTGACGGGCTTCTCCTGCCCGACCAGCATTGCGTGCAGGCGATCAAAAACCTCTTCGTCAGGCATCGCCATGTCCAGGACCACCGTGCCGCGCAAATGCCAAAGGAAATCGAGCATGGGGTGCTACTTGATGGCCCCGCTCCGCATCAGCCGCGGCACGAGCGTCAGCGCCGCGACCAGCGGCCATTTCCGCTGCCAGGGCTTGATCTCGATCTTCGTGCCCGCGTGGCGGTTGATCTTCCACGCCAGATAATCGATCCCCCCGGCATAGGTCAGGCTGGCCTTGGCGAGGCGGACGATGCTGAGCGCCTTGCCCTCCAGCCGCCGGCGCGGCCAGCCGCCGCTGCGTGCATGGGCGGCGATGGCGGCGATCGCGGGCGCGCCGAAGCGAAGATAGCGGTCGGGATCGGCGTCGACCACCGACTGCGCGCGGCTGCTGCGCTCGGCGCGGAGCTCGGCCGAATAGGTCAGCGAAAAGGCGCGGCGCCACCAGTCGAGGACGTCCTCGCCCTCGATGCGGCCCGCCGCCGCGAGCAAGGTCGGCGCGGCGCGCGCGACCGCGGCGACGGCGCGGCCGGCGGCGGTGTCGTCGACCGCCCACACCAGCCGCGAGGGCTGGGCGAAGCGTGCCCAGACCGACACGTTGCGCGTCTCGGGGCCGTTCAGCCGGTCGAAATCGGCTTCGCTCAGCACCGCATATTTGGCGATCAGCCCCTCGTGCTGGAAGGGGAAGACATTGGGCGGGATCAGCCGGTTCGCCGCCGCCATCCAGCGCCGGTCATAGGCGTCGCCATAGTCCGAGACGATCAGGTAGAAATCGAGCATCAGCCCGTCGAGTTCGCTTTCGCGAAGGCAGCTGCCGTAGAAGAGCACCGCGCGCGCCGAGCCGGGAAATTGCCCGGCAATCGCCGCCGCCATCGCCTTGACGCGCGGATCGACGGGGCTGGAAAGTTCGGCGCGGACCAGATCGGTCAGGCTGTCGGACATGGTGGTGCCTTCAGGCGGCAAGGCGCAGGAAGGGCACCGGCTGGGTCGAGGTCAGCACGATCGGCTTGCCCCCGATCGACTCGAAAATCTCGCCGTCGAGGATGACGTTCGAGCGCCTGCCCTCGATGCGGATTTCGTCGCCCTGCTCGAAATGCACGCCATCGAGTGGGCGCTGGCCGAGCGTACCGCGCCACGCGCCGCCGAGCATGCGGAACAGCGCGCCGACGCTGGTGTCGGTCGCGAGCAATTTCATATGGCCGTTGGTGCCGTGCGTCTCGCTGGTGCGGATGCTGAGCAGCAATTTCTCGAGCGTGGTGACGATCAGGAGCGAGAATTTGCCCTTGAACTCGCCCTGGCGGATCAGCGACACGGTCATCGCCTCGGGTTTGGGCGGCAGGCGCCCGCCGCCGAGGCCGAGGACCATCGCAAACAGCCCGAGCATCGCCGCGAGGAAATGCGACACGCCATTGGGCAGGCCGAGCGGATAGATGCGGTTGCGGCAATAGAGCATCACGTCGGCGAGATAGGCGCCGCCGAGGAACATGCCGAGCACCGGGCGCGTCTCGCCGCCGCTGTCGAGCGAGATCAGCTGGCGCTCGATCACATGATCCTCGATCCGGCCGCTCTCGACCAGTTCGATCACGCGCTCGAGCGCCTTCAAGGGATCGCCCTCGGCGCCGAGATCGAGCGCGATCAAATTGGTCTTGCCATTCGGCAGCACCGCAACCGGCGGCGGGGTGCCGTCGAAATGGCCGCCCGAATAGAGCTCGGTCAGCGCCGCCTGGACGGTGCCGTCGCCGCCGTTGATCACGACGATGCGCGGGGACACCATCGCGATGGTGCGGATCGCCTCGCCGATCTGGGCGACGTCCTCGACCTCGTAATGAAAGATATCGGGATGCGCCGCGCAATATTCCCGGACGCGCGGCAACAGGGCACGGTTGCCCGTCGAGCGCGGATTGGAAAGGAGCGCAACGCTGGCCATATATCCTTACATATATTTCATGGTGATCGAGATCGTCTTCGGCGCGTTGCCGACCGCGAAGGCCGTCTTCTTGTAGCTCGGCTTGCCGAGGTTGAAGATGTTGATGCTCGGGTTGTTCGACATCCCGCCGCCGTCCGACGACAGGTCGGTCTTGCCGTTGCCGTTGACGTCGTGACGCACCGCGATGCCGTAGCTGCCGGCTTCGGGCAGCGGCACGCATACGGTCATCGAACCGGCGCGCGCGGGCACCTCGATGCGATTGATCCAGCGACCCTTGGCCAGCCATTCCGCCGATGTGGCGCGATAGGCTTGGACACGCACCTTGCCCGACCCGGCCTTGAGGCCGCTGATCTGGACCAGCGTGGACGGACCGCTCCGGCATTTCGACAGATCGTTCGACAGAACCTGTCCTTCCGCCTGGGTCGGCACCGAGGCCGCCAGCAGAATGATGCAGAGTGACGTCGACACAAATTTCGACATGACGCATTAGCTCCCAGTGGCTATAGCCATGCCAGCCAGGCCGGCATGGGTCCCTGTCGCCCTTGCATCGGCATATCGGAATCATTTGCGGCCAAATCATGGTAATAGGGCGACGAAAGCTTGAATAGATTGCCCGCCATCGACCGCTACATATCGCGGCTCATCTTCTTCCCCATGCTCGGCACGCTGGTTTTGTCGGCGATGCTGCTCGTGCTCGAGAAGATGCTGCGATTGTTCGATTTTGTCGCGAACGAGGGCGGGCCGGTCAGCGTCGTGTGGCGCATGCTCGCGAACCTGATCCCCGAATATCTCTCGCTCGGCATCCCGATAGGCCTGATGCTGGGCATTTTGCTGGCTTTCCGCCGCCTCGCGACGTCGAGCGAACTCGACGTCTTGAAGGGCGTCGGCATGAGCTTCGGGCGGCTGATGCGCGTGCCCTATGCCTATGCGCTCGCGCTCGCGGCGCTCAACCTCGCGATCGTCGGTTTCATCCAGCCCTATGCGCGCTACGCCTATGAAGGGTTGCAGTTCGAGCTGCGCTCGGGCGCGCTCGGCGCATCGATCAAGGTCGGCGAGTTCACCAATCTCGGCGAGCGGATGACGCTGCGCATCGAGGAGAGTTCGAACGAAGGGCGCACGCTGCGCGGAATCTTCGTGCGCGGCGAGCAGAAGGACGGGCAGAGCGTGTCGGCGACCGCGGCGGGCGGCCAGTTCCTCGCCACCGACGACCCCGACACGATCATCCTGCGGCTGACCAAGGGCGTGCTGATCCACGAATCGCCCAAATTCGCGGTGCCGCGCGTCCTGACCTTCGACAATCACGACCTGCCGATCCCGCTGCCGAAGATCGACGCCTTCCGTACCCGCGGCGGTGCCGACCGCGAAAAGACGATTCCCGAGCTGTTCGTCGCGGGCAAGGACCGCAGCGAACCGCTGAAGACCCGCCTCGAATCGCGCGCGAATTTCCACTTCCGGATCGTCGAAGTCGCGTCGATGTTCCTGATCCCGCTGATCGCGATCGCGCTTGCCATCCCGCCCAAAAGATCGACCTCTTCGCTCGGCATCTTCCTGTCGATTGTGCTGCTGGTGACGCAGCACAAGATCAACGAATATGCCGAGGATATGGGCGCGCGCGGCACCGTCGATCCGCTGATCGCGCTGTGGGTGCCCTTCCTGCTGTTCGCCGCGCTCGCGGTGTGGATGTATTACCAGACCGCGCATGTGCCCGGCGGCCAGCCGATCGGCGCGCTCGAGCGCGTCGCGGCCAAGGCCGGGCAGAAGATCCGCGGGCTCGCGAAGATGTTCCAGCGCAAGCCGGCGGCGGCGCTGCAGGCGGCCGAATGATGCACGCGCTCGCTTTTTTCCCCTCGCGCACGATGGCCCTCTACGTCGGGCGGCTGTTCCTGGTGCGCACCTTCGCGATCCTGTTCGCGCTGGTGCTGATCCTACAGACGCTCGACCTACTCGGCGAGAGCGGCAAGATCCTTGCGGTCGCGGGCAATGGCGACAGCGAGGTCTGGCGTTATGTGGGCCTCCGCATCCCGCAGATCATCGAGACCTTCCTTCCCTTTTCGGTGCTGCTCGGTACGATCCTGACGCTCGCGACCTTGAACCAGAACAGCGAGGTCATCGCGATGAAGGGCGCGGGCATGTCGGCGCACCAGGTGCTGGCTCCGCTGTTCCTCGCGGCCTTCCTGGTAGCGGGGATCAGCTTCGCCTTCAACGAACGCATCGTCGCGCGCGCCACCGCCTCGCTCGCGGCGTGGCAGAAGGTGCAATATGCGCAGGTGCCGCCCGATAATGGCGTGCGCAGCAACATCTGGGTGCGCGCGGGCGACGACCTGATCAACGCGGCGACGGTCGAGACCGGCGGGCCGGTGGTGCGGCTGACCGGGGTCAAGATCTACGAGCGCCGCGGCGGGGTGCTGTCGTCGATCCTGTCGGCCGACAGCGCGCGCGCGGTCGACGGCGGCTGGGAACTCACCAACGCGCGGCGCTTCATCCGCCGCTCGGGCAGCATCCAGCCGCTCGGCACGATCGTCGCCGCGAAGGGGGTACGCCCCGACCAGTTCACCTTGGCGCAGGTCAAGGGCGACCAGCTGCCCTTCCTCCAATTGAAGAGCGCGATCGACGACCTCGAAGCTGCGGGCCGCCCGGTGAGCGCGCTGAAGGGCGTGCTCTGGCACAAGATTTCGGGGCCGCTGTCGGCGATATTGATGCCATTGCTCGGTGCGGTGGCCGCGTTCGGGCTGGCGCGTTCGGGCAAGCTCTTCGTGCGCGCGATCCTCGGCATGGCGCTGGGCTTCGCCTATTTCGTCGCCGACAATTTTGCGCTCGCGATGGGCGATCTCGGCGCCTACTCGCCCTTCCTCGCGGCGTGGGGGCCGTTCATCCTCTTCGCGCTGATCGGCGAGATGATCCTCATACGCACCGAGGAATAGGCGCGCGTTAACCTCCGCCGCCGCGCGCGTCTGCTTTCGGGACGCGCCGCAAATTAACCAGCCTTGCAAACGACTGGCGCGCCGCACCGGCGTATAAGCGCGCCATGGTCCGTATCCGCCCCAGCCTCGTCGCCGCGCTGCTCATCGCCGCCGCGGTCATTGCCGCCCCCGCGCCCGCGCAGACCGGCGGCGCGCCCTACAGCATCGACGGCCGCGGCTTCTCGCGCCTGCAGGATGCGGTCGATGCGATCGGCGAGGAGCAGGGGACGATCACCATCGCGCCGGGCTATCACCGCGACTGCGCGGTGCAGACGGCGGGGCGCATCGCCTTCGTCGCGGCGGCGCCGGGGCAGGCGATCTTCGACGGCGTGACCTGCGAGGGCAAGGCGGCGCTGGTGCTGCGCGGCGCGGGCGCCAAGGTCGACGGTATCGTGTTCCAGAATATGCGCGTGCCCGACGGCAATGGCGCGGGCATCCGGCTCGAAACCAGCGACCTCGAGGTCGTGAACGCGATGTTCCGGAACAGCGAGGAGGGCATCCTCACCGCCGACGATCCCGAGGCGACGCTGACCATCGACCGCTCGACCTTCTCGCGCCTCGGCCGCTGCGACCGCGGCCTCAGCTGCGCGCACAGCGTCTACACCGGAATCTACGGCCGCGTGATCGTCACCCGCACGCGCTTCGAAAAGGGCAGCGGCGGCCATTATTTCAAATCGCGCGGGATCGTGGTCGATGTGCGCGACAACAGCTTCGACGACACGCAGGGCACGGGCACCAACTATATGATCGACCTGCCCTCGGGCTCGGTCGGGCAGATCGCGGGCAATATGTTCGTGCAGGGGCGCGACAAGGAAAATTATTCGGCGCTGATCGCGGTGGCCGCCGAGGAGCGCAAGAATCCGTCGCGCGGGCTGGTGATCCAGGGCAATCGCGCGAGCCTGCCCGCGGGGCTCGACCGCAAGTCGGTGTTCGTCGCCGACTGGAGCGGCGAAGCGCTGGCGATCGGCGCCAACGAACTGGGCGCGGGATTGCAGCGCTTCGAGAAGCGCTGAGGCCTCAGGCCTCGCCGCGGGTTTCGATCAGCGACGCCGCGAGCGCCTCGGCGGGCGATTTGCCGCCCCACAGCACGAACTGGAACACGGGGTAGAAGCGCTCGCATTCGTCGATCGCGCTCTCGATCAGCGTCTCGGTGAGGTCGAGCGGCAGCGCCGCGTCGCTGCCCAGCAGCATGCCGTGACGGAACAGGATCGTGCCGCTGTTCGACCACAGCTCGAAATGGCCGAGCCAGAGCTGCTCGTTGATCAGCGCCAGCGCCTCGTGCGCGACGGCGCGCTTGTCCTCGACGACGCGGATGTCGGGAAAGGCGAGCAGCTGGATGACGCCATCGTCGGCGCGCCACACCGCGCGCAGCTCATAGGTCGTCCAGCTGCCCTGCGCGGTCGCGACGATCTCGTCCTCGCCGACCATCTCGTGCGGCCAGTCGTGCGCGGCGAAATAGGATGCCAGCATTTCCATCGGCGCGGCGTCCTGGCCGTCTTCGTCGTCGTAGATATCGTCGCTCATGCGCGCGCCTTTAGCGGCTATTTCGCAAAGTTGCGAGTCGGCCATGGAACGTCGCCCCCGCGAAGGCCGGGGGCGCCATCGGCAGAGCGCGAGGTTGCCAGCGGCCCCCGCCTTCGCGGGGGCGACGACATGGTATCAAGCCTTGGGCTTGCGCAGCGACGCGGGTTTCGCGGCGGGCTTGCCTGCGGGGGTCTTGACCGCCGCGGCCTTCGGCGCCGTGGCACCTTCGAGCTTGTCGAGCCGCGCCTTGAGCGCTTCGGCCTCGGCGCGCGCGGTGGCGGCCATTTGTTTGACGGCCTCGAATTCCTCGCGGCTGACGAAATCCATGCGGCCGACGAATTCCTTCGCGCGCTCGCGCATCGCAGCCTCGGCCTCGCGGCCGGCGCCGGCGACGGTGCCCGCTACGCCGTTGATCATCTTGGCCAGATCGTCGAAAAAGCGGTTTTCGCTCTGCATGTTCGTCACTTCCTTTGTGGGGCGAGCCCCGAAACCCTTGCCGTCACCCTATCTGGGTGCTCGCGGCGGCGGGGGCAAGGGTTTCGGCGTCGGGATTGCGCTGGTCGATCTGGAAATTGAGAATCGCGGCGAAGCTGAGCCAGATCATATAGGGCACGAGCAGCCAGGCCGCGGCCTTGCGGATCGGCGCGAAGGCGAAGGCGGTGGCGATCGTCATCAGCAGGATGAAGACGATCAGGTAGAAGGCGGTCGTGACCTCGTGCGCGCCGAAGAAGAGCGGCGACCAGGCGAAATTGGCGGCGAGCTGGATGAAGAAGAGCACGAGCGCCATGCCGCGCCCCTTCGCGCCGCGCGCATGCAGCACCATCGCGAGCGACAGGCCGAGCAGGACGTAGAGGATCGGCCATACCGTGCCGAAGACCCAGCCGGGCGGGGTGATCGCGGGCAGATCGAGCGAGGCGAACCAGCGATTGCCGTAGCCGCTGTTCGAGAGCAGGCCCGAGAGGCTGCCGAGCAGCACGATCGCGGGGACGGTCACGAGCGCCCAGCGGAGATAGGACATGCGTAGCTGGCCCGGCGTAGCGATTTCGGTCATGTCCGCAATATTCCCCACCTGCGAATCCGTTGCATTCGTGTCGCGATTGTGCGGCGCAGCGTCAAGCGGCTGCTTTGGTCGCCGCGATCAGGAATTCGACATTGCCCTCGGGCCCGGTGATCGGGCTTTCGACGAGGTCGAAGGCCGCCCAGCCTTCGCCTTCGAGCCAGGCGCGGACTTCGGCGCAGACGCGGGCGTGCACCGCGGGATCGCGGACGACGCCCTTCTTGCCGACCTCGCCGCGTTCGGCCTCGAACTGCGGCTTGATCAGCGCGACCATCCGCGCGCCGGGCTTCGCGAAGGACATCGGGACCGGGAGCACTTTGGACAGCGTGATGAAGCTTGCGTCGCAGACGATCAGGTCGACCGGTTCGGGGATATGCGCGGGCGTCAGGATGCGCGCACTCGTCTGTTCGTGGACGATCACGCGGTCGTCCTGGCGCAGCTTCCACGCGAGCTGATTGGTCCCCGAATCGACGGCATAGACGCGCGCCGCGCCGCGGCTGAGCAGCACGTCGGTGAAGCCGCCGGTCGAGGATCCGACGTCGATCGCGACCGCGCCCGCCACGTCCCAGCCGAGGTGCGTCAGCGCATGGTCGAGCTTGATCCCGCCGCGCGAGACCCACGGATGATCGCGGCCCTTGACGCTGATCTCGGCGTCCTCGGGAAGCTGCTGCCCCGCCTTGTCGATCTTGCGGTCGCCGGCGAAGGCGAGCCCCGCGAGGATCAGCGCCTGCGCGCGCGTGCGGCTCTCGGCGAGGCCCCGGTCGACGAGGAGCTGGTCGGCGCGGAGCTTCGCCATCAGCGCGCGGCCAGATCGGTGAGCATGCCGGGGGTCAGGATCTGCGGCAGGATTTCGGGCTTGGCGGCGCCCGGGGCGTACCAGAGGTAGAGCGGTACGCTGTTGCGGCCATGCTCGGCGAGCGTGCGGGTGATGACCGGGTCGCCGCCCGTCCAGTCGCCGACGAGGGTGACGACGCCCTTTTTCTCGAAGGCCTGTTGTACGGCGTCGCGGTTGATCGCGCCCGCCTCGTTGGCCTTACACGACAGGCACCAGTCGGCGGTGAAATAGACGAAGACGGGTTTGCCGGTGGCGCGGGCGTTGGCGAGGGCTTCGGGGGAGAAAGCGTCGCCGCGGGCTTCGGCTATCGTCGCCGTCGGCGCGGAAGCGAGGTGATAGGCGAGGCCGCCGATGAAGATCAGCGGGAAGAGCAGCAGCAGCTTGCCGGCATGGCCGCGGTCGGGGCCTTTCATCCAATGGGCATAGCCGAGGACGAACAGGATGCTGATCATAATCAACGTGCCGAGGCTGTCCCAGCCGATGCCGCTTTGGCGAACGAGCAGCCATAGGAGCGCCAGTGCGGTCAGCCCCATCGGAAGCGCCATCCATTTGCGAAAGGTCGCCATCCACGGCCCGGGCCTGGGCAGGCGGTTGCGGAGCGCGGGGATGAAACCGACGGCGAGGAAGGGCAGGGCGAGGCCGAGACCCAGCCCGCCGAAGATCGGCAGCGCGGCCCATGCGGGGAGCACCAAGGTCGCGCCGAGCGCGGCGCCGAGCAGCGGCCCGCTGCACGGCGTCGCGACGAAGGCTGCGAGCGCGCCGGTCCAGAAACCGCCCGCTGCGCCGCCTTGGCCCGCGAGCTTCTGACCGCCGCCGAAGGACGGCAGCTCGTAAGTGCCGAGCAGGTTTAGGGTGATCGCGGTCGCGAGCAGCAGCAGGATGAGGACGCTCAGCGGATGCTGCAGCTGGAAGGCCCAGCCGACCTGCTCGCCCGCAGCGCGCAGCGCCAGCAGCGCTCCGCCGAGCGCGAGGCTGACCAGCACCGCGCCCGCGGTATAGGCCAGCGCTTCGACTTTCGCTTCGCGGGCGTTTCCGCCCGAGCGCGCGAGGCTGAGCGCCTTGAGGCTCAGGATCGGGAAGACGCAGGGCATCAGGTTGAGGATCAGCCCGCCGAGGATCGCGCCGCCGAGCGCGGTCCAGAAGAGCGCGAGGTCGATACCCTTCGCGGGCGCGGTCAGCGGTTCGCCCGCGGCGCGCACCGCGCCGGGCTCGAACTTGACCGCCAGCCCGCGGCCGTCGGCCAGTTTGAGCAAAGCTGCGGCCGGTCCCACGGCCTCGCCGTTCGCGCGCGTCTCGACGACGACCCAGTCGCCGTTGCGGCTGATCGCCTGCGGCGCGGCATAGTCGATCAGCTCGGGGGTTTCGACGAACAGGTGCGGCGCCTCGATTGCGACGCCGCGGGGGAGCGGGATTTCGAAGCGGATCGTCTCGCCGCGCCGCTGCCACGCGCCCGCGCGGTCGAGCGGCTGCGGCAGGCGCGCGCGCCAGCCGTCGAATTTCGAGCGCGTTGAGGAAGTGACCTTTCCGTCGCCTGCGACCAGCTTGACCGAGATCACCGCCTTTTCGGGGACGCAGATCTTGTCGGTGCAGGCGAGCCACTTAGCTACTCCCGACAAGGTGAGGTCGGTCCCCGGCGCGACATTCTTGTCGACGCGGACATCGGCGAGCAGCGCATAGGGATGCTCATAGACATGGTTCATCATGCCGAAGAGCGTCAGCGCCTCGGGCACCGGATAGCGGAAGGGCGCGACGGTGACGCCCTCGGGCGCGTTCCATTCGACCGTCATGCCGAAACCGGCGTCGCCGCCGTTGATCCAATAGCCGTGCCAGCCCTTGGCGGGCGTCATGGCGAGCGCGAGCGTCGTGGTTTCGCCGGGCGCGGGGGCCGATGATTCGGCGACCAGCTGCGGCGCGATGTTCACCGGCTGCGCGCGCGCGGGGGCGAGCGACAGTGCCGCCAGCGCCAGCAAAGTCAGCAGTCCGCGCCAAATGCCTGTCACAAAAGCGTCCCTACCGCGATCCATGCCCGAGCCATGTCCATCCATCGTTCAAGGCTTGCCATATAGGCGGCTTTCGTCGAGAGGACAGCCCGCGCTGACGCGCCCGTATCGGAGACGACGCCCGTGACGATCAAACGCCTGACCCTTGCCCTCGCCGCCACCCTATCGCTGACCGCCACCGGCGCCGGGCTGGCGCAGCCTGCAGCCGCGCCGGCGCCCGCGCCGAAGGTCACGGCGCAGACTCCGCCGCCCAAGCTGATCGTCATGGTCGCGGTCGACCAGTTTTCGGCCGACATCTTCGCCGAATATCGCGGCAGCTTCACCGGCGGGCTCGCGCGGCTCGCTTCGGGCGTGGTCTTTCCCTCGGGCTATCAGGCGCACGGCGCGACCGAGACCTGTCCCGGCCATTCGACGATCCTGACCGGCAGCCACCCCGCGCGCACCGGCATCATCGCGAATAACTATTTCGACCTGTCGACCGCGCGCGACGACAAGCGCCTCTATTGTGCCGAGGACGAGAGCGTCGCCGGCACCAGCTCGGGCAGCGGCAAATATGCCGCGTCGGTGAAGCATCTGCTGGTCCCGACGCTCGGCGACCTGATGAAGGCGCGCGACCCGAAGGCGCAGGTCGTCTCGGTCGCGGGCAAGGACCGCGCGGCGATTATGATGGGCGGGCATCGGGCGGACGAGCTGATGTGGCTCGTCCCGACCGGGCTCACTTCGTACCGCGGCGCGGCGCTGTCGCCGGTCGCGGCGCAGGCGGGCGCCGCGATCGCCGCTGCGCTGGGGCAGCCGCGCCCGCCGCTGACCTTGCCGACCGATTGCGCCGCGAAGGATATCGCGATCCCGATCGACAAGGGAGGCACCGTGGGCACCGGGCGTCTCGGCCGCGATGCCGGTAATTTCCGGGGCTTCATGGCCTCCCCCGAAGCCGATGGCGCGGTGCTCGCGACCGCCGCGGCGCTGCGCCAGGTTCGAAAGATGGGCGAGGGCAGCACCACCGACCTGCTCATCGTCGGGCTGTCGGCGACCGACTATGTCGGCCACACCTATGGCACCGAGGGCAGCGAAATGTGCCTCCAGATGGCGGGGCTCGACCGCGAGCTCGGCGATTTCTTCGCACGGCTCGACAAGGCGGGGATCGATTATGCGGTCGCGCTGACCGCCGACCATGGCGGCCACGACCTGCCCGAGCGCAACCGCCAGAATGGCTGGCCCGCTGCCGAGCGCGTCGACCCCGCGCTCGACGCCGACAAGCTGGGTCAGGCGGTCGCCGAAAAGCTCGGTCTGCCGCAGCCTTTGCTCTATAGCGACGGGCCGTTCGGCGACATGTATCTGTCGAAGGCGCTGACCCCGGCGCAGCGCAAGGCCGCATCGGCCGAGCTGCTCGCCCGCTGGCGCGCGCATCCGCAGGTCGAGGCGGTGGTGACCGCCGAGGAACTGGCGGCGCATCCCGTGTCGAAGCGCTCGCCCGACGTGTGGACGCTGATGGACAAGCTGCGCGCCTCATACAACCCGCAGCGCTCGGGCGATTTTGTCGTGGTGCTCAAGCCGCGCGTGACCCCGATTCCCGAATCGGGTCTCGGCTATGTTGCGACGCACGGGTCGGTGTGGGATTACGACCGGCGCGTACCGATGCTCTTCTGGCGCAAGGGGCTCGCGGGGTTCGAACAGCCCAATGCCGTGATGACGGTCGACATATTGCCGACACTGGCGTCGCTCATCGGCCTGCCGGTCGATGCGACCGCGATCGACGGCCGCTGCCTGGACCTGCTTTCGGGTCCCGAGAGCAGCTGCCGATAAGGACGAAGTAGGAACGATGGCGAAGACTTTGCGGAACTTTTCCGGCCGGCTGCTGCTGGTGGGGTGCGGAAACATGGCGGGGGCGATGCTCGATCGCTGGCTGGCGGCGGGGCTCGACCCGGCGCAGGTCGCTATCGTCGATCCGTTCGCGGCGCCGCGCGAAGGCATCGCGCAATATGCCGCGCTCGCCGAATGGCAGGCCGCGGGCGGCAGCGCCGACTGGATCATGCTGGGCATGAAGCCGCAGCAGCTCGGCGAGGTCGCGGGCGAGCTGGGGCTCCAGGTCGCCCACGACGTCCATCTTCTGTCGATCCTCGCGGGCGTGTCGCTGACCGACCTCGTCGCGCGCTTCCCCAATGCGCGTGCGCAGGTGCGCATCCTACCCAACCTCGCGGCGCGGATCGGCGCCGGGGTGTCGGCCTTCGCCAGCCTCGGCCGTGCCGATGCGAAGGCGATCGATGGCTTGCTGACGCCGCTGGGGCAGGTCGTGCCGCTCGAGGATGATTCGACGATGGACCTAGTCACCGCCTTCACCGGCAGCGGCCCGGCGTTCGTCTTTCGCCTGATCGAGGCCTATGCCGCGGCCGGTGAACGGCTCGGCCTGTCGAGCGAGGATGCGCTGAAGCTCGCGACCGCGACCTTCGGCGGGTCGACCGCGCTGCTCGCCGACAGCGGCGAAAAGCCGGGCGTGCTGGTGGCGCAGGTCGCGAGCAAGGGCGGTACGACGCAGGCCGGGCTCGATATCCTCGACGAAGGCGGGCAGCTCGTCGCGCTGATGACCAATGTGCTGCGCGCCGCGCGCGACCGCGGGCGCGAGCTCGCCGATATCGCGCGCGGCGAGGGCTAGCTCTCGCCGAGCTTGGCCACGCGTCCGCGTTCGCGCGGCGGCAGCAGAGCCTCGCTGACCTGCCAGAATCCGGTCACCGCGGCTTGGCCTGCCTGCGTATAGGCGCGGCTCATCGCGTCGCGCATCAGCGCGAAGACCGCCGCCTCGACGGCGCCCCCCTCCTCGGTCAGCCGCAATTCCTTCTGCCGCCGGTCGCGGTTGCCCGGCCGCGTCGCGAGCATCGTGCGCGCCTCGAGGTCCTTGATCACCCGCCCGAGCGATTGCTTGGTGATGCCGAGCAGCGCGAGCAGGTCCGAGATAGTGAGCCCGGGCTGGCGCGCGATGAAGTAGAGCGCGCGGTAATGCGCGCGACCGAGCCCCTGTTCGGCGAGCCGCGCATCGACCGCGCGCCACAAGGATCCATGCGCGAAAAACAGATATTCGATGCCGCGGCGCACCTCGGCCTCGCGCAAGAAAAGAGCAGAAGCGCCGGGCACCTGTGAAAGAAAATTATCGTTCGGCATAGTCACTACCGTTGCGCCCGGCGCCCGGCTTTGGCAAGAGGCGCGCGTGATTCACCCCCAGACCGAGTAGGCCTACCGCATGTCCGCACCCGCCTTTACCCACCTGCCGCACCCCAGCAAGGTCGCGGACGAGGTACGCGCGGCGGCGATTGCGGATCCTGTTTTCGGGCGCGTCTTCACCGACCACATGGTCTCGATCCGCTATTCGGAAGAGAAGGGCTGGCACGATGCGCAGGTGATGCCGCGCGGGCCGCTGACGCTCGATCCCGCGACCGCAGTCCTCCATTATGCGCAGGAAATCTTCGAAGGACTGAAGGCCTACCGCCTCGACGATGGGTCGATGGCGCTGTTCCGCGTCGAGGCGAACGCCGCGCGCTTCAACGCCAGTGCGCGCCGCATGGCGATGGCCGAACTGCCCGAGGAGCTGTTCGTCGCGGCGGTGAAGGAAGCGGTCGCCGCCGACGCGCACTGGTTCCCGCCGGTCGACGGCGGCGCGCTGTACCTCCGCCCCTTCATGTTCGCGAGCGAAGTGTTTTTGGGCGTCAAGCCGGCCGCCGAATATCATTTCCTCGTCATCACCTCGCCCGTCGGCAATTATTTCAAGTCGGGCGCCCCGGCGATCTCGCTCTGGGTGTCGGAGGATTATACCCGCGCCGCGCCCGGCGGCACGGGCGCCGCCAAATGCGGCGGCAACTATGCCTCGAGCCTCGTCGCGCAGCGCGAGGCGATCGCCAAAGGGCACGACCAAGTCGTCTTCCTCGACGCCGCCGAGCATCGCTGGATCGAGGAACTGGGCGGCATGAACATGTTTTTCGTGTTCGAGGACGGCAGCATCGTGACGCCGCCGCTGACCGGCACGATCCTGCCCGGCATCACGCGCGACGCGATCATCACGCTCGCTCGCGATGCGGGACTGACGGTGCGCGAGGAGCCCTATGCGATCGACCAGTGGCAGGCCGATGCGGAGAGCGGCAAGCTCACCGAAAGCTTCGCCTGCGGCACCGCGGCGGTGGTGACTCCGGTCGGCAAGGTGACGCGCGGGGAGAGCGGCTTCACCATCGGTGCCGGCGGGCCCGGACAGGTGACCGCGATGCTCAAGGACAAGCTGGTCGACATCCAGCGCGGCCGCGCCGCCGACCCGCACGGCTGGGTCACGCGGCTCTGAGAGCGCACAACTTGCCATTCATCGGGCGCGCGCTATAGACGCGCTCGCACCGGCCGTTGGGGCGTAGCCAAGCGGTAAGGCAGCGGTTTTTGGTACCGCCATGCGCAGGTTCGAATCCTGCCGCCCCAGCCAGCCGGTCGTCTCAGCGCATTCTTGAAAAAGGCCCAATGCGCCTCGTCTGCTATTCGTCGCCGACAGCCTGCTTGAGCGTATCCGCCAGTTCGCACATCGGATCATGCGCGTCGCGGGGGTAGAGCGCCTTTTCGGGCACTTGCGGGAAATTGCCGCTCTTTTCCCAGAATGTGGCGGGCGCAAAGGAGAATTTCGCGATCAGGCGGCGCGCGAAATCCATCTCGAAATGTGAATAGTGGAGCTTTTGCTCGGCGCTGGAGAAGTCGGGATATTCGCCGAGAAGATAGCCTTCCTGGATATGCGGACGGACCGCCGAGGGTGGGCAGACGCTGGCGAGCCGCACCACCTGCAGGCCCGCCTCGGCGCTGGCGGTGATCGCGCCGCTGATGTGGGGGATGCCCAGCACGAAGAGAAAGGCCTCGGCGGGATTTGCGAGCGACGCGAAAGACGCGGCGATGCGCAGGGACTGGGTGACGTCGAGCAGCGGGGTGGGGCAGATTTCGTAATGCTGCAGGATCGCCCAGCGAAGAATCTGCTGCCGCTCCAGCCGCTCGCGTCCCAGCAGCTTGCGGCTGCGATATTCTTCGACCAGAATTCGTTCGGCCCTGGCGAGGTGATCGAAGCGCGCCCGTATCTGGGCTTCCCTCGGGACCCGCGTCGAACTGGATGCGCGCATCAGCGTCGATTTGATCGAGCTGGCCTTGGCCTTGTTGCGATAGTCGCCGCCCTGGCCGCGGAACATCAGGACGAAATCGCGGTTGCGAAACTGGAGTTCGGCGACCTTCTTTGCCAGATCCATGAAGCTATAGACGCGGTGCGCCGCGCCGTTGCGGATCGCGCCGCACGTCATATTGACCGCGGCCGGCTGGTCTCCGGCAAAGGTCCATATCTTCTGACCGCCGATTATTTCCATGCCTTGCCCCCCGGATCGGAGGGCGTCCGCCGCGCGCCGTCCATCGAAACTATAGCGCGACGCGATGCATCATACAGTCCATTCCCGAAGCGGTTCTCCTAATTTGAGAACCTCCAAATGAAAAAAGGCCCCGGCTATGCCGAGGCCCTTTCTCTATTTGTTTTCGGATCAGGCCTGACCGCCACCGCTACCGGTGCCGCCGCCGCCCATCCAACGCCAAAACCAACCCATCGGACGTCTCCTAGATGCAACTGCATGACTGCCCATGCAGAGCAGTTAATGGAGCATATACCCTAACAGGCGTGGTAAATCGAGTCTTAACTAACTTTGGTACCATTTTGGTAACGATTAGGCGGTGCGGCTGTGGGGTGCGGCGCTGATCGAGGCGGCGAGTTCGGAAAATAGTTGCGGCTTGCCAAGATGATAGCCTTGGCCGACATCGCAGCCGAGTTCTTCGAGAAGCGCCATTGTGGGGGCATCCTCGATGCCTTCGGCGACCGCGACGGCGCCCAGACGGTGCGCCAGATCGATGGTGGACTTAACCACTTCGAAGTTGCGCTGCGAATCGCGCATGGTCATCACGAATCGCTTGTCGATCTTGATTTCGTCGGCCTCGATCTCGGTCAGATATTCGAGGTTCGACTGGCCGGTGCCATAATCGTCGATCGACAGGCGGATACCCGCGCGGCGAAGTTGCGCGAGGGTCTGGCGCGCCTGGCGGCTGTTTTCGATCTGCGCCGTTTCGGTGATTTCGATCGTCAGCATCTCGGGCGGCAGATGGTGTGCGGTCAGCATCACGCGGATCGTGCCGACGAGGTCGGCGTGGTCGAGCAGGGTCGCCGAGAGGTTCACCGACATGTGGATCTTGAGCCCGCGTTCCTGGAGCTGCGCCGCCGAACGGATCGCCTGGTCCATGACAAACAAGGTGAGGCGATAGATGTCCTGGCTCTTCTCGGCCTGGACGATGAACTCATCGGGCGGGATCGGGCCGCGCGTCGGGTGCGTCCAGCGCGCGAGCGCCTCGACCCCGACGAGCGCGCGGGTGCGGATGTCGTATTGCGGCTGGAACGCGACCCAGATGTCGCCGCCGGTGAGCGCGTCCTCGAGCTGCGAATGGAAAGAGAGTTGCCAGCCGGCGTCTTCCTTCTGGCGCGGCGAATATTTGGTCCAGAGGGCCCGGGTGCGGATCGCGCGTTCGGCGGCGACGAGCGCGGCGGCGAGGCGCTGAGCGTTCGACCCCTCGAACTCGTCGTTGACCCCGAAGGCGATCGCGACGTCGACGCGCAGTTCGCCGATCGTCAGCGGCGCGTTGAACAGCGCGGCGAGGCCGGCGAGATGCCCCTCGATCTGGCTGTGCTGATAATAGGGGACGAGCCAGGCGAAGGTGCCGTCGAGATCGTGGTGGAGCTGCGTCCCGTGGCAGGCGAGCGTCAGGCGGCGCGCGACCTGGTCGACGAGCTGCTGGCTGCCCTGGCCGGGGAGGAAGGCGGCGAGGTCCTCGAAATTGACGAGCTTCGCGGCGATGACCGTCGCGCTGCCGAAGGCAGCCTGCGCGCGCAAGGCCTCGAAATTGGGCAGGCCCGAGACGGGGTTTTCGCGCTGCGCCGAGGCGCGGCGGCGTTTGCGCGAGACATTCGCACTCACCGCGGCGACAAAGAAGAGCGCGGCGCCGATCGAGCTGGTGACCAGCATGGTGGCGAGCAGCACCTTGCCGACGACCGCGACCCCGACCGCAGCGAGCGCGGTGGGGACGTACCACCGCTGGAAGCGCGGCAGCAGCGCGGTGAAGAGGGTGAGCGCCATCAGCGCGAGCGCGGGCATCCAGCCGATGTCGACCGGGTTGCCCCGCTTCAGCGTCTCGCCGCCAATCAGATGGATATAGGCCCCGGGCACGAGGTCGTGGCCGGGGAGATAATGCGCGTCCTGGAAGGTGGAGGCGGTGGGGGCGAAGATGACGTCCTTGCCCTTCAATTGCGCCTTACCGACGCGCCCCGCGAGCAGGTCGGCGGCGCCATATTGCGGGATGCTGGCGGTGTCGTAAGAGAAATCGAGGCGGAAGCTGCGGGGTTCGGCCGCGCGCTTGTCGGCGAGCAGCGACGCGAAGCTCGGCAGCTTGCGGCCGTCCGCGAGGTAGGTGATCGGGACGTTCCAGACCTGCCAGAACTCGTAATCCCAGGCGATGCTGGCGAGCTGCGCCTGTTCGCCGAAGGCGGGATTGGGGAAGATCGAGCGGCTGCGGTCGGTGCCGGGCATCGACTTGGTCGCGACCGCGAGCACCGCGCGATTGCCCATCTTGCGCACCGCTTCGGTCAGTTTCGAGAAATCGGGGTCGGATTCGCGGCGGTCGAAATAGAAATCGAGGAAGACGCGCTTCGCCCCGGCCTTGTCGATCGCGCTGACGACCTCGCCATATTGGGTCATCGAAAATTCGCCGCCCGGCGTCTGGCCGAGCGTGCGGTCGTCGAGCGCGACGATGACGATATCGCCCGAAACCGGCCGGTCGCCGAGCCGGCTGGTCGCCATCGCGATCATCCGATCGGGCACTTCGCCCGCGCCCGAGATGCCGACGATGATGCTGAGCAGCAGCGCAAGCCCGAGCGTGCGCCAGCTGACGATCATCCTGTTGACTATCAATGGCACGCGCGCACGTCTCCAGCGGTTACCGTGCGTACCTGGTCTGCGATGGTTATCATCGCGTTAATCATGAAGAAAAGCTTGCGGTTTTCCGGGCCCTCAGGCGAAGGCCGGAAGCGCCGCGTCGCCCGCCAGCGCCGAGGGCGCGAGGCCGGTGGCGGCGGGGACGATCTGTTGCAGATAGAAGCGCGTCGAGGCGATCTTGGCTTCGAGGAAGGCGGCATCGCCCTGGCCTTCGTCGATTGCCGTGCGAGCGGCCTTGTGCTGGAGCGCCATCAGCCAGCCGCAGGTCGCGGTCGAAAGCATGGTGAGATAGGGATAGCTGCCCGCGAGGCGGTCGCCGGTGTTTGCGGAGACCAGCCAGTCGGTGACCGCGCGGCACGCGTCGACGAGTTGCTGCAGTTCGGGAAAGTCCGCCGCGCCGTGCGCGATATCGTCGATCAGCGCGCGGACGAGGTCGCCGCCCGCCATGCCGAGCTTGCGCCCCACCAGATCGGCCGCCTGGATGCCGTTGGTTCCCTCGTAGATCGGGGCGATGCGCGCGTCGCGATAATGCTGCGCGGCGCCGGTTTCCTCGATGAAGCCCATGCCGCCATGCACCTGGATGCCGAGGCTGGCGACCTCGCAGCCGATGTCGGTCGCATGCGCCTTGGCGAGCGGGATCAGGATTTCGGCGCGCATCGCCGCGGCTTCGTCGCCAAGCTTGCCGAAATCGGTCTGTGCCGAGGCGTAATAGATCAGCGCGCGCGCGGCCTCGGTCTGGGCGCGCATCCGCCACAGCATGCGGCGCACGTCGGGGTGCCGGTCGATCGTCACCGGGGTGCGGTCGGGCGAGCCCGCGAGCGACGACTGGATGCGCTCGGCGGCGAAGCTCTGTGCCTGCTGCGTCGCGCGCTCGGCGATCTGGACGCCCTGGCAGCCGACCATGAGGCGCGCGTTGTTCATCATCACGAACATCGCGCGCATGCCGCCCATTTCGGCGCCGACGATCTCGCCGAGGCAGTCTTCGTTTTCCCCATAGACCATCACTGCGGTGGGCGAGCCGTGGATGCCGAGCTTGTGCTCGATCGAGGCGCAGTGGACGCCGTTGCTGATCGTCGGGTTGCCGCCCTCGTCGAGGCGATATTTGGGGACGAGGAAGAGCGAGATGCCGCGCGTCCCCTCGGGCGCGCCGGCGGTGCGCGCAAGGACGAGGTGGACGATATTGTCGGTGAGATCATGCTCGCCGAAGGTGATGAAGATCTTCTGGCCCCTGATCTTGTAGAGACCGGCGTTGTCGCCCTCGGTCACCTTCTCCGCGGTCGAGCGGAGCGCGCCGACGTCGCTGCCCGCGGCGGGCTCGGTCAGGTTCATCGTGCCGTTCCAGGCGCCCGAGATGAGCTTGGGCAGCCAGGTCTGGCGCTGCTCCTCGGTGCCATAGGCCATCAGCGCGTGGATCGCGCCGGGGGTCAGGATGTTGCACAGGGTGAAGCCCATGTCGGCGGTGCCGAGCGCCTCGATGATCACCGTCGCGAGGGTGAAGGGCAGGCCCTGGCCGCCATATTCGGTGGGACCGTCGATGCTGCCCCAGCCGGCATCGACGAACGCCTGATAGGCTTCCCTGAAGCCCGGGGGCATGGTGACCTTGCCGTCGGCCCATTTGGGGTTGTTGACGTCGCCGACGCGGTTGAGCGGCGCGTAAACCTCCGCTGCGAATTCGCCGATGCCGGTGACGATCGCCTCGACCATGTCGGGGGTCGCGTCGGCGAAGCGCTCGTGCTGCGCCATCGCGTCGATGCGCGCGATATGGTCGAGGACGAAGAGCTGTTCGGTGGTCGGCGGCGTATAGGTCAAGGCACGGCTCCCCTTTTAGGGATGATTCCACAGGTGGCGGCGCTATAGCGCGGCATGGCCGAGGGTCAAACAACACCGCTTTTCGCGACCGATACCCGCGCTTTCTCGGCGGAGGCAATCGTGCGCGCCGGGGGGCTCGTCGGGGAGGGGTGGCCGGTCGCGGTGCCGACCGAGACGGTCTACGGGCTCGCGGCGGATGCGCGCAACGCCGCGGCGGTGGCGCGCATCTACGCGGCGAAGGGCCGGCCCGATTTCAATCCCTTGATCGTGCATGTGCCGGGACTGGAAGCGGCGGAAAAGCTCGGGGTTTTCGGCGCGGTCGAGCGGGCGTTGGCGGCGCGTTTCTGGCCGGGGCCGCTGACCCTGGTGGTGCCGCGGACGGCCGATTGCCCGGTGGCGAGTATCGCGACCGCGGGGCTCGACACGGTCGCGCTGCGCGTGCCGGGGCACCGCGCGATGCAGGCCTTGCTCGCTGCGAGCGGCGCCCCGCTCGCAGCGCCGAGCGCCAATGCGAGCGGCGGGGTAAGCCCGACGCGGGCGGAGCATGTGCTGGCGACGCTCGACGGGCGGATCGCGCTGGTGATCGACGACGGGCCGACGAGCGCGGGGGTGGAATCCACTATCGTGCGGGTGAAGGGCGGCGCGGTCGAGATATTGCGGCCGGGGCCGGTGACGGCCGACATGTTGGCCGAGGCTTCGGGGCTGGCGGTGACCGGGGTCGAGGGTTCTGAGATCGTCGCGCCGGGGATGCTCGCGAGCCATTATGCGCCGGGGAAGCCGGTGCGACTGGGGGCGACGGGCTTCGGACCGGACGAATATGGAATCGGCTTCGGCCGGGTTTTGGGCGACTACCAGCTGAGCGCGGCGGGCGATTTGACCGAGGCGGCGGCGCGACTGTTCGATGCGCTGCACGCGGGGGCGGCGAGCGCGAAGACGAGGATCGCGGTGGCGGCTATTCCGCAGGCTGGGCTGGGCGCTGCGATCAACGATCGGCTGATGCGTGCCGCGGTATGAATTTGTTTCGCGCAAAGACGCAAAGACGCGAAGATGTTGCGTTTGCCGCGAAGCGGCCTTCGACTTCGACGGAGCGTCATCCGCAACGCGTGAATAGGGTGGGGCCTATCGGCCCAGAGCCTTCTTCTTCGCGTCTTTGCGTCTTTGCGCGAAATATTTCCTAAGCCGCCGCCGGCTCGACTGGATCGTCGTGCGGCACCTTGCGCGCCACGATCAGGCAAGCCGCGACGATCAGCACCGCGCCGGCAATCGTGGGCAGCGTCACCGGCTCGTTAAAGAAATACCAGCCGAAGAGCATCGCCCAGAGGAAGCCGGTATATTCGGTGGTCGCGAGGATCTGCGTCTCGGCGCGGGCATAGGCCCAGCTCAGCAGCAGCAGCGAGGTCGTCGCGAGGATCGCGGCACCGAGGATGTGCGGGGCGTGGTCGAAGCTCGGCACCACCGCGAACCAGGGCGCGCCGAGCGCGAGGATCGCGGCGACGAAGAAATTCTGGAAAAAGGCGATCTCCAGCGGCTCGGCCATCTTCGCCTGGCGCCGCGCGAGGATCAGGTTGTACGCGTAAAAGACCGCCGAGAGGAACACCGCGCCGACCGCCCAAAGGGCCTCGGGATCATAGTCGCTGCCGCCGATCTTGCCCGCGACGATGACGAGCACCCCGCCGAGCCCGAGCAGCGAGGCGGCGACCGAGCGCGGGCCGATCTTCTCGCCCAGGAAGATCGCCGCCATGTAGAGTGCCATCAGCGGCGCGACGAAGGCGAGCGCGATCGCCTCGGCGATCGGCAGCCGCGCGAGCGCCCAGAAGAAGCAAAGCGCCATCGCCGCGACGAACAAGGAGCGCCAGGCGTGGATGATCATCGTCGCGCGGTCGGGCCAGAGGGGGCGCAGCGAGAAATAGATCGCGCCGCTGACGAGCGTGCCGCAGCCGGTGCGCCAGAGCACCGCGTTATACGCGCCGAGCTCGATCGACAGCCCCTTCATCAGCACGTCCATCGCCGAAAAGGTCGCGATGCCCGCGCAGGCGATCAGGAAGGGGGCAAGCGGCGAGGGCGAATCGGGGCGCATGGCGAGGGCTGTAGCGGAGAATGATGCGAGGATCGCGTTTTGGTTTTGGGGGCCGCGGTGGGAGTTGGAGTGGCGGGTTTGGGGTGGGGAGCGGACTTTCCTAATCCTCCCTGTCGCGAAGCGATGGGGAGGGGGACCATGCGAAGCATGGTGGAGGGGT
>NZ_LNSB01000036.1 GCF_001468285.1 Sphingopyxis sp. HIX
GCATCGCGACCAGATATGACAGGCTCCCCGCAAACTACCTGGCCAGCCTCTATCTCGCATCAATCCGCTTCTGGGCCTGAATGTCGAATCAACCTAGGCTTCGGGCGAAGCCCTTGATCCAGATGAAGGTCTGGCAAGGAAACTGAAGGCGCCTGCCGGCGCGATCATCTTCGTGTCTTTGCGTCTTTGCGCGAAATAATCCGCGCGATGGCCGGGATCAGGCCTCGGTCAGATCCAGCAAGGTCCGCGCATCCAGCCCGATGCGGCGCATCTGGTCGGCGACGGGGGGCCAGACATTCGCCAGGAAATCCTCGCGCATCAGCGTGCGCAGCCGCTCGGTCGCGCCGTCGGCGACGAACATGCCGACGCCGCGCTTGACCGTCACCAGCCCCTCGTCCTGGAAGGTCTGATAGGCCTTGGCGACGGTGAGCGGGTTGGCGCCCTCGTCGGCGGCGAGGCTGCGCACCGACGGGAGCATGTCCCCGTCCGCGAAGGTGCCGTCGAGGATGGCGTTGGCGATCACGTCGCGCAGACGCTGGTACACGGGTTTGGACTGGTCGAGCATGGCGCCTTAATGCCATAAGACAGCAGCACAGTCAAATCACAAAGTTAGCGATGTAAGCTTTCCTTTGTAACTAAATGTCCCAGCTGCGGACCACCTCGTCATATTCGGGCCGCGGCCGTTCGGAGAGGGGCGCGCCCGCGGTACCAAGGAAGAAATAGCCGACGATCGTGTCGCCCTCGCGCGCGCCGAACGCCGCGGCGACGTCGGGCGAATAGGCCGCCCAGCCGGTGAGCCAGCTGCCGACGAAGCCGTGCGCATGCGTGGCGTGGAGCAGGTTCATGCCCACCGCGCCCGCCGACATCTGCTGCTCCCAAACCGGAATTTTGGCGCCCGCGACGGGCGTCGAGAGCAGCACGAGCAGGGTGGGCGCCTGATGCGCGAACTGGTCGAGCGCCGACAGGTCGAGGCCGGCGGCGCCGGGGTTCTCCTTCACCCATGCTTCCTTGAGCAAGGTCGCGAAGGCCTCGCGCTGATCGTCCGCCACCGTGACGATCCGCCAAGGGGCAAGCTTGCCATGGTCGGGGGTGCGCAGCGCGAGCGCGATGACGTCGTGAAGCTGCGCAGCATCGGGGCCGGGCGCGACCATGTCGCGCGCCTTGCCCGAGCGGCGGGTGGCGAGATGGGCGAGGAGCGAGGAGGTGTCGTTGAACATGCGCGCCATGTGGCGCTTTCGGCGCGCCGGCGCAAGTGTTGCGAGTGATTCGCAACAAGATTCGGCCCGATCGCGATTGGTTTCGCGCGCAATTAGATTCTTCCCATACGCAATTTTCGCGCTAGGTTGCGGCCATCTGTCCCGTTTTCGGGACCAACATCATACCCAGGGAAGGGTCGCCATGACCAAAGCCTATGCCCAGCACGGGGATGCCGCCGGGACGATTCTCGGCCATCCGAAGGGCCTTTTCGTTCTGTTTTTCGCCGAGATGTGGGAGCGTTTCTCCTATTACGGCATGCGCGCGCTGCTGATTTTCTACCTCACCAAGCACTGGCTTTTCGACGATGGGCCGGCGGGGGTCATCTACGGCGCCTATACCGCGCTGGTCTATATCACCCCCGTTCTCGGTGGCTATCTCGCGGATCGCTGGCTGGGGCAGCGAAAGGCGGTCACCTATGGCGCCGTCCTGCTCACATTCGGCCATTTCATCATGGGGTTCGAGGGCGACGGCGGACAGGATCCGGCCAGCCTGAACATCTTCTGGCTGGCGCTGGCCTTCATCATCGTCGGCTCGGGTTTCCTGAAAGCCAATATCTCGGTGATCGTCGGCCAGCTCTATCCGCGCACCGACGTGCGCCGCGACGGTGCCTACACGATCTTCTACATGGGGATTAACCTCGGCGCCTTCCTCGGCTCGCTGCTCTGCGGCTATCTGGGCGAGGTCTATGGCTGGTCCTATGGCTTCGGCGCCGCGGGCGTCGGCATGCTGCTCGGCCTGATCGTCTTCATCTGGGGCAAGCCGCTGCTGCTCGGCCGCGGTGAACCCGAGGATCCGGCGAAACTCGCCGCGCCCGTCATGGGCATCAAGTTCGAATGGCTGCTCTACATCGTCGGCCTCGTCGCCGTCGCCGTCTGCTGGTGGCTGGTGCAGAATCAGGCGATCGTCGGGACGTTGCTCGGCGTCGCCGGCGCGATCCTCGTCGCCTATGTGGTGTTCACCGCGGTGGTGAAGCTGCCGTCGCAGGACCGCGACCGCATCTTTGCCGCGATGTTCCTGATCCTCGGCTCGATCCTCTTCTGGGCCCTGTTCGAACAAGCGGGGTCGTCGCTCAACCTCTTTGCCGACCGCTATGTCGACCGTGCGGGGGTTCCGGCGTCGGTCTTCCAGTCGCTCAACGCCGGCTATATCGTCCTTTTCGCGCCGCTGTTCGCGGCGCTGTGGACCTGGCTCGGCCGCCGCGGGTGGGAGCCTTCGGCGCCCGCCAAATTCGGCCTTGCGATGCTGCAGCTCGGGCTCGGCTTCTTCGTCCTCAAATGGGGTGCCGAAGCCGCGGGCATGGGGAATGCCACGCCCGTGCTCTTCATCTTCCTGATCTACCTCCTCCACACGACCGGCGAACTCTGCCTGTCGCCCGTCGGCCTCAGCGCGATGAACCGGCTGGCGCCGGCGCATATGGCATCGCTGATCATGGGCACCTGGTTCTTCGCATCGGCCACCGGCAATTTCGCCGCAGGCCTGATCGCGGCGGCGACGGGGTCGGAAAAGGCGAGCGGCGAAGGCGCGGGCAAGGCGCTCGTGCTCGACGTCTATCAGACGATCGGCCTCTGGGCGGTCGGCTTCGGTATCCTCGTGATCGTCGTGTCGCCGCTGATCAAGAAGCTGATGCACCTCGACACGCTGCGCGATACCGAGGATCTGCCCGGCCAAAAGGAACTCGGCGAGCCGCAGGCCGCGGGCGTCCATCCCGACCTGACGAAAGGCTGAAGCATGATCCGGGGCGTGAAAGCCGGCCTTTTGGCCGCGGCATCGCTGGCGTTCGCGGGTTGCACCGCGAATGGCGGCGAGGTGGAAACGGCGAGCAGCAAGCCGGCGTCGGAGAAATCCGAAAAGCCGGTGAAGTTCGACAAGGATCCCTATCCGTCGACCTACAAGGGATATCCGACGCGGCTGACCGTCGTGAAGGGCGTCACCATCTTCGACGGCGAGGGCGGGCGGATCGACAATGGGTCGATCGTCATGTCGAGCGGCAAAGTCGATCGCATCGGCGGCCCCGACATGGAACTGCCGACCGATGCCGACGTCATCGACGGCACGGGCAAGTTCCTCACCCCCGGGGTCATCGACATCCACAGCCACCTCGGCGACTATCCCAGCCCCAGCGTCGATGCGCATTCGGACGGCAACGAGGCGACCTCGCCGACGACGCCCGAAGTCTGGTCCGAGCACAGCGTCTGGCCGCAGGACCCTGGGTTCAGCCGCGCGCTGGCGAACGGCGGCGTGACTTCGCTCCAGATTCTGCCCGGCAGCGCGAACCTGATGGGCGGGCGCTCGATCACGCTCAAGAATGTGCCCTCGCGCACCGTGCAGGGGATGAAATTCCCAGGCGCGCCCTATGGCCTCAAAATGGCGTGCGGCGAGAACCCCAAGCGCGTCTACGGCGGCAAGGGGCGCATGCCCTCGACCCGCATGGGCAATTTCGCGGTCAACCGCGCGACCTGGCAGAAGGCGGCGGCGTACAAGAAGAAGATGGACGACGGGAAAGCCGTCGACCGCGACCTTGCGATGGAGACGCTCGCCGGTGTCTTGTCGGGCGAAATCCTCGTCCACAATCATTGCTACCGCGCCGACGAGATGGCGCTCGTCATCGATATGTCGAAGGAGTTCGGCTACAAGGTCTCGACCTTCCACCACGCGGTCGAAAGCTACAAGATCGCCGACCTGCTCGCCAAGGAAGGTATCTGCTCGGCGATGTGGGCCGACTGGTGGGGCTTCAAGATGGAAGCCTATGACTCGGTCAAGGAGAATATCCCGCTGGTGTACAAGGCGGGCGCCTGCACGATCGTCCACTCGGACGACGCCAACCAGATCCAGCGGCTGAACCAGGAGGCCGCCAAGGCGCGCGCCGCGGGGCACCGCATGGGGATCGACGTCAGCGACGAGCAGGCGTGGACCTGGCTGTCCTACAATCCCGCGAAGGCGCTGGGCATCGCCGACAAGACCGGCAGCCTGAAGCCCGGCAAGATGGCCGACGTCGTGCTGTGGAACGGCAACCCGTTCAGCGTCTATTCGCGGCCCGAGAAAGTGTGGATCGACGGTGCGATGATGTTCGACGCGATGGACCCCAAACGGCGGCCGGTGAGCGATTTCGAGCTGGGGCAGCCGGGCGAAGGGGATGTGAAATGATGCGCGCGCTCCTCCTTTCGGCCGCCGCGCTGATCGCACTTCCCGCCGCGGCGCAGGACATCGCGATCGTCAATGCCAAGCTCGTCATCGGCGACGGCAGCGCGCCGGTCGACGGCGGCACCGTCGTCGTGCGCGGCGGCAAGGTCGTCGCGGCCGGGGCCGGCGTGGCAATCCCGGCAGGAGTCGAACGCGTCGACGCGGGCGGCCGCTGGGTCACCCCCGGCATCGTCGCGGCGTTCAGCCGCGTCGGCCTGACCGAGGTCGACGCCGTTTCGGGCACCAACGACCGCTCGGCGACCAAGTCGCGCTTTTCGGCGGGGCTCGACATCGCGCCCGCATTGAACCCGATGGGCTCGCCCGTCGCGGTGAACCGCGCCGACGGCGTCACTCGCGCGATTGTCGCGCCGGGGTCGAGCGGCAGCCTGTTCGCCGGGCAGGGCGCGGTGGTCGACCTCGCCGACGACAATGATATGGTGACCAGGCCCCGCGCGCTGCAGTATGTGGCGTTCGGCGAGGACGGTTCGGCGAAGGCCGGCGGCAGCCGCGCCGCGCTGTTCCTGCTGTTCCGCGAGCAGTTGCTGGCAGCGCGCAGCTACGCGCGCAATCCCGCGACGTTCGCCGAATGGGGCAGCGACGCGCTGATCCAGCGCGCCGACGCCGATGCGCTGGTGCGCGTGATCGACGGGACGACGCCGCTGTTCGTGCGCGTCGACCGCGCGACCGACATCCTCAACGTCCTCAAGCTCAAGACCGAGTTCCCGGCGCTGAAGCTGGTGCTCGTCGGCGCGACCGAGGGCTGGCTGGTCGCCGGCGACATCGCCGCGGCGCGCGTGCCGGTGCTGGTGTCGCCGCTCACCGACCTGCCGTCGAGCTTCGAGCAATTGGGCGCGACCCAGTCGAACGCCGGGCGCCTTGCGGCCGCGGGGGTGTCGGTGTCGGTCGGGGTGTTCGACGACGATGACGCGCACAAGATGGGCTATGCGACGCAATATGCGGGCAATCTGGTGGCGCTGACGAAGCTGCCGGGCGCGAGCGGCCTCAGCTGGGACCAGGCCTTCGCCGCGATCAGCAGCGCCCCCGCGCGCGCGGTCGGCATGGACGCCAGCATCGGTTCGCTGCGTCCGGGCCGCGTCGGCGACGTCGTGATCTGGGACAATGATCCGCTCGAACTGGGCAGCCGCCCGGCGATGCTGTGGATCGACGGCAAGCGCCAGTCGCTGGTCACGCGGCAGGACCGCCTGCGCGATCGTTATGCGAACCCGGCGGAAGGTGTGCTACCCAAGGCGTATGACAGGTAAGGCCCGCACCTGACGACCAAGCGGCGGACCGGGGAGAAGGAGAGGGAGTCGCTCCATGCAACCGATGTCGCTGCTAATCGTCACGGGCGCGCTGTTCGTCGGCACGCATTTCGCGCTGTCGCATCCGCTCCGCGCTCCGCTCGCCGGCCGGATGGGCGAGCGGGCGTTCCAGATCGTCTATTCGATCGTCGCGATCGCGACCTTCATCATGCTCGTCCAGGCTTGGCGCGGCATGCCGCCCGAGCCGCCGCTCTGGGCGGTTGGCGACGGCCTCTGGATCTTTGCGACGGTCATCGTGCTGCTCGCGAGCATCCTGTTCATGGGCTCGTTGATCGGCAATCCGGCCTTGCCCGCGACGAACGCCGCGGCGGCCGCGCAGGGCGCGCCGCGCGGGGTGTTCGCGATCACGCGCCACCCGATGATGTGGGGCTTTTCGCTATGGGCGCTCGCGCACGCGCTGGTGGTGCCGACGCCGGGGCAGATCGTGCTTTCGGCGATCATCGCCTTTCTCGCGCTCGCCGGATCGGCCGGGCAGGACATCAAGAAGGCGCGGCTGATGGGCGACGCCTGGCGTCATTGGGCGGCGCGGACGAGTTTTTTCCCCTTCGCGCGGCAACTCGGCGGACGCGGCTCGTGGGTCGATGCGATCCCGCGGCCGCACGCGCTGCTTGGTGGAATCGTGCTGTGGGTCGCGGCGACCTGGGCGCATGGCGCGCTCGGTTATATGGTCGCGGGCATCTGGCGCTGGGTCGGATGAACGGCGAGACGCATCTCGCCGACCTGTCGCTGCGGCTCTTGGGCAAGCATGTCGACGCGCTCGATCCCGAAGAAAGCCGCGTCCTCCACGCGATCGCCGAGCGCGCGCCGACCAGCCGCGACGCCGCCGATCTCGACGACGCGCAGGCGAGCGTCGGCGACCGCCTCGCCGACCGCGTAGCGGCGGTGGGCGGCTCTTGGGGCTTCATCATCGTCTTCACGCTCGTGCTGCTGGCGTGGATGCTGCTCAATTCGGAAGTGCTCGAGCGCTTCGGGCTTGCTTTCGACCCCTATCCATTCATCTTTTTGAACCTGATGCTTTCGACGCTGGCGGCGGTGCAGGCGCCGATCATCATGATGAGCCAGAATCGCGCCGCCGCGAAGGACCGGCTGGCGGCGAGCCTCGATTACGAGATCAACCTGCGCGCGGAGCTGGAGATCATGCGGCTGCACCACAAGATCGATGTGCTGACGGAAAAGGTCGAGGGGTTGGGCAAATAGCCGGATAATCCTCCCTGCGGCGAAGCGGTGGGGAGGGGGACCGCCGCGAAGCGGTGGTGGAGGGGCCGCGACGTTGCGCCATCGCCCCTCCGTCAGCGGCTCCGCCGCTGCCACCCTCCCATCGCTTCGCGACAGGGAGGATTAGCTCACAACCGCACCATCCGCATGCCCATTTCGCCGTAGCGCGGCCCGCTGGTGCCGCCCATCGGCGCCGCGGCGTCGATTGCCTCCAGATCGTCGGCATCCAGCACCACCTGGGCCGCCGCCACGCTGTCCTCCATCGTGACGCGGCGCTTGGTGCCGGGGATGGGGACGATGTCGTCGCCCTGCGCGAGCAGCCACGCGAGCGCGACCTGCGCGTTCGACACGCCATGCTTCGCTGCCACCCCGGCGATCGCGTCGACGATCGCGAGGTTGGCGGGGAGGTTTTCCTCGCTGTAGCGCGGGTCGTTGCGGCGCCAGTCGGTCTCGGCGAGCTCGTCGCGGCTGCGGATCGTGCCCGCGAGGAAGCCGCGGCCGAGCGGCGAATAGGGGACGAAGCCGATGCCATTCTCGCGGCACGCGCCCAGGATTTCCTCCTCCACATCGCGTTCCCAGATCGAATATTCGCTCTGCAGCGCGGTGATCGGTGCGGCCTTGGCGGCGCGGCGGATCGTCTCGGGCCCGGCTTCGGACAGCGCGATGTGGCGCACCTTGCCTTCGGCGACGAGTTCCATCATCCCGCCGACGACTTCCTCGATCGCGATCGAGGGATCGACGCGGTGCTGGTAGAAGAGGTCGATCGTGTCGATGCCGAGCCGCTGGAGCGAGCCTTCGCACGCGCGGCGCGCATTTTCGGGCGAGCCGTCGACCCCGACGATCTGGTTGCCGTCGAACTTGAATCCGAACTTCGTCGCGATGACCAGCCCGTCGCGCTTGCCCTTGATCGCCGCGCCGAGCAGCTCCTCGTTGCTGAACGGGCCGTAGATTTGCGCGGTGTCGAAAAAGGTGACGCCAAGGTCGATCGCGCGGTGGATCGTCGCGGTCGATTCGTCGAGGTCGGCGGCTTCGCCATAGAGGATGTTGCCGCCCTTGATCATCGGCATGCAGCCGATGCCGATGGCGGACACTTGGAGGCCGTGGCCGAGCGTGCGATATTTCATGGCGTCTCTCCTGCGGGTTTCTCGTCGCCGACGCCGTCGGCGGCATATTTGGTGGCGGCGACGTCGCCGATGACATTGCCGAGGGTCCGGAAGATGTCGGGGAAGGTCTCGACCGCGACGAGCAGCCCGAGCGGCGCGACGGGCACCCCCATCGACACCGCGATCGGCGCGATCGAGGTCACGAAGCTGATCGACCCGGGCAGGCTGACCGACGACAGCGCCGCCGCCATCGCGACGCCGAGCCCGACCGCCATCTCCCACGGCGTCAGTTCGATGCCGAACAGCCAGGCGACATAGATGACGACCGCCAGATTGAACGCCGGGCTGGTGAAACGGAACAGCGCGACCGCGAGCGGCAGCACGATATCGGCCTTTTTCGGATCGACGCCGAGCTCCTCCGACGATTTGAGCATTGCGGGCAGGCTCGCGAGCGAGCTTTGCGTGCTGACCGCGACCGCCAGCGTCGGCACCATCGCGCGCAGGAAGCGCGGCGGCGCGATGCCGACCACGAACCAGGCGAGCAAAAGGCCGAGGATGAGGCAGCAGATGCCGATCCCGACCAGGATCAGCACATAATGAATCAGTCCGCCGAACGCCGCGACCCCCGCCTTGACCGCGAGCGCATAGCCGAGCGCGAAGACGCCAATCGGCGCGAGCGCGAGCACCCAGCCGATGACGATCAGCATCGCGTCGCCCAGCGCCTTGAACAGCCCCGACAAGGTTGCGCGCTGCGGCGCCTCGAGCTTGGTGATCGCGAAGGCGAAGATCGTCGTGAAGACGATCAGCGGCAGGATCGCGGTCTCGGCTGCGGCGGCGATCGGGTTGGTCGGGATCAGCGAGAGCAGGAAGTCGCCGAAGGTCGGCGAAGGCCCTGCCTCGGCCGTGCCGCCGAGCCCGTGGCGCAGCGCCTCGGCGGCGCTCGCCGAGAGCGGGAAGAGCTTGAGCAGCAGTGGCGTCATCAGCACCGACATCAGCCCCGAGAGGAAGATCGCGCCGAGGAAGATCGCCACCGACCGCGCCGCGAGCCGGCCCGCGCGCGCGGCGTCGGCGGTCGCGGTGATGCCGGTGATCAAAAGCGCGACGACCAGCGGCACGATCGTCATCTTGAGCGCGTTGAGCCAGAGTAGGCCGATCGGTTCGACGAAGGGCAGGATGGCGGTCGCGGTATCGAGCGACACGCTCTCGATCGCGATCCCCAGCAGCATGCCGGCGACCAGCGCCGAAAGGATGAACCAGGCGGATTTCAAGTTGGATTCTCCCGGCGTTTCTTATGGCCTGCTTGCCAAGCAAATATGGGTGACTTAGAGCACCTCCCATCAGAAACGGGAACCGGTTTTTGGGCCGGGAAGTGCTCCGCGAGGGCCATCCCTTGGACGTCGGGGTAGGTCGCTCCGGCTTATTGAGCAGAGGTGGCATGCGCAAGTTTTTCGGCACCGACGGCATCCGCGGGCTGACCAACCAGATCCCGATGACCGTCGAGGTCGCGATGCGCGTCGGCATGGCGGCGGGCGCGCATTTCCTGCGCGGGCAGCACAAGCATCGCGTCGTGATCGGCAAGGACACGCGGCTTTCGGGCTATATGCTCGAAAACGCGCTGGTCGCGGGCTTCACCAGCGTGGGCATGGATGTGGTACAGGTCGGGCCGATGCCCACTCCGGCGATCGCGATGCTGACGCGCTCGATGCGCGCCGACCTCGGCGTCATGCTCTCGGCGAGCCACAATCCCTATTATGACAATGGCATCAAGCTGTTCGGTCCCGACGGCTACAAGCTGTCCGACGCCGACGAGGCGCAGATCGAACTGCTGCTCGCGAGCGAGCCCAGGCTCGCCGAACCTGCGCAGATCGGCCGCGCCAAGCGCATCGACGACGCGCGCGGACGCTATATCCACGCGGTGAAGCAGAGCCTGCCCGAATCGGTGCGGCTCGACGGGCTCAAGATCGTGCTCGATTGCGCCAATGGCGCCGCCTACAACAGCGCGCCGACGGTATTCTGGGAGCTGGGCGCCGACGTCGTCGCGATCGGCGTCACCCCCAACGGCATCAACATCAACGACAAATGCGGATCGACCTCGCCGGGCCTCTTGCAGGAAACGGTGGTCGCCAGCGGCGCCGATATCGGCATCGCGCTCGACGGCGACGCCGACCGGCTGATCGTGGTCGACGAGAAGGGCGCGATCGTCGACGGCGACCAGATCATGGCGACGATCGGCGCGAGCTGGGCGCGGCAGGGCCGGCTCAAGGGCGGCGGTGTCGTCGCGACGGTGATGTCGAACCTTGGCCTCGAACGCTTCCTGCAAGGGCAGGGGCTGACGCTCGAGCGCACCAAGGTCGGCGACCGCTATGTCCTCGAACGCATGAAGACCGGCGGCTTCAACGTCGGCGGCGAGCAGTCGGGGCATATGATCCTCTCGGACCACGCCACCACCGGCGACGGCACGCTCGCGGGTCTGCAGCTGCTCGCCGAGTTGGTCGCCTCGGGCAAGCCCGCGAGCGAATTGCTCCACCAGTTCGATCCGGTGCCGCAGCTCCTGAAGAATGTGCGTTTCGCGGGCGGCGCGCCGCTCGACGATCGCCAAGTGCAGGCGGCGATCGCCGAAGGCGAAGCCGCGCTCGCGGGGCGCGGGCGCCTCGTGATCCGTGCCTCGGGCACCGAACCCCTCATCCGCGTCATGGCCGAAGGCGATGACGCATCCCAGGTCGAAAGCGTCGTCGACAGCATCTGCGACGCGGTCAGAAAGGCAGTAAGTTAATGTTGGAAATGCGTCCCGATTGCGAAAAATGCGGCAAGGATCTGCCCGCCGACGTGCACGGCGCGTTCATCTGCTCGTTCGAGTGCACCTTCTGCGCCAATTGCGCCGACCGGCTCGACGAGCGTTGTCCCAATTGCGGCGGCGACCTGCTCGACCGGCCGCTGCGCGAAGGCGCGGCGCTGCATAAATTCCCCGCCTCGACGGAGCGGAAGTTCAAGCGTTGACCGCACGCGTCCTGATCGTCGCCGGCTCCGACAGCGGGGGCGGGGCGGGAATCCAGGCCGATATCAAGACGGTCACGATGCTCGGCGGCCATGCGATGACCGCGATCACCGCGATCACCGCGCAGAATACGCTGGGCGTCGAGGCCGTCCACGCGATCCCGACCGAGATGGTGACGCAGCAGATGCGCAGCGTCGCCGAGGATATCGGGGCCGATGCGGTCAAGATCGGCATGCTCGGCGGCGCCGACAATGCGATGGCGGTCGCCGAGGAGATGATCTCCGGCGTCTATGGCGAGGCCTTCGTCTTCGACCCCGTGATGATCGCGACGAGCGGCGCGGTGCTCGCCGATCCGAAGACCATCGATGCTATGGAATTGCTCGCCAATCTGAGCACCGTCGTGACGCCGAACCTGCCCGAACTCGCCGCGCTGTGCGGCCGGGTAAACCTTGCCGACGACGCGATCGAGGGCGAGGCGGTGGCCTATGCGCAAAAGGTCAACGCGGCGGTGCTGGTCAAAGGCGGGCATGGCGCGGGCGAGACGATCACCGACCGGCTGGTCACCGAACATGGCACGATCGCGCTGTGGGAGGCGCCGCGCATCGACACGCGCAGCACCCATGGCACCGGCTGCACGCTGGCGAGCGCGATCGCCGCGGGGCTGGCGCAGGGCATGCCGCTCGAGCCCGCAGTGGCGCGCGCGCGCGATTTCGTGCGGCTGTCTTTGCTCGACGCGCCGGGGCTGGGGCAGGGGCATGGCCCGATGGGGCAGCAGGCGGTGCGCAACGACGGCCTGTTTACCGGCCCCGCGCTCAACCAGATCACCTTGCCCGCGAGCGACTATGCGGCTTCGGTCGCCTTCTACAAGCAGATGGGGCTGACGCAGATCGTCGACAGCCCCGGCAATGGTTATGCGCGCTTCGAGGCTGTGAACGGCGTGACCTTGTCGATCCATGTCGGCAACGGCGCGGCGGGCGGCGCGACCGTCTATCTGGAGAGCGGGGCGCTCGACGCGTGGGTTGCCTATCTCGCGCGCCGCGGCGTGCGCTTCGACCAGATGCCCGCCGACGAGGACTGGGGCTGGCGCGAGGCGAGGCTGACCGATCCCGCGGGCAACCTGCTGTGCCTGTATCAGGCGGGCGAATATCGGAGATATCCGCCGTGGCGCATATGATCGTCGGTGTCGACGAAGCCGGGCGCGGGCCGCTCGCGGGGCCGGTCGTCGCGGCGGCGGTGCTGCTCTGCGAGGGGGGCATCCTCGGCCTCGACGACAGCAAGAAGCTGACCGCCAAGCGCCGCGGCGAGCTCGAGATCGAGATCAAGGCGCGTTGCCGCTGGGGCGTCGGCGAGGCGAGCGTCGCCGAGATCGACCGCATCAACATATTGCAGGCGACCTTCCTCGCGATGACGCGCGCGGTCGAGGCGCTCGGCGTCGAGCCCGCCGAAGTGCTCGTCGACGGCAATCGGTTGCCGCGCTGGCGCTACACCGCGCGCGCGATCATCGGCGGCGACGCGTCGCACGCGTGCATTTCGGCGGCGTCGATCCTCGCCAAGGAGCATCGCGACCGCTTCATGGTCGCGGCGGCGCGCGATTTTCCGCACTTCGGCTGGGAAACCAACATGGGTTATGGTACCGCCCACCATCTCGCGGCGCTGCGCCAGCACGGCCCCACGCCGCTCCATCGGACCAGTTTTGCCCCGGTCGCACAAATGCAGCTGGTCTGATCAAGGGGAGACGGCGATGCGCAGCGGGTTCACGGCCGACGACGTCGGCGCGCAGACGGGCCGCCGCTTCCTTGTCACCGGTGCCAATGCCGGGCTGGGGTTCGAAGTCACGCGCGTGCTCGCGGCGCGTGGCGCACATGTCGTGCTGGCGTGCCGCGACGCCGACAAGGCTGAGGCGGCGATGCACCGGATCCGCGCCGATGTGCCCGCGGCCGACCTGTCGTTCCAGCCGCTAGACCTCGCCGATCTCGATCGGGTGAAGGATACGGCGCAGGCGGTGCTCGCCGGGCCGCGGATCGACGTGCTGATCAACAATGCCGGGGTGATGATCCCGCCCAAGACGCTCACGAAGCAAGGCTATGAGCTGCAATTCGGGGTCAACCACCTCGGCACCTTCGCCTTCACCGGCCTCATCCACCCCCATGTCGACGACCGTATCGTGATCACGAGCAGTATCGCGCACAAGGACGGCGCGATCGACTTCAGCGACCTGTCGGCGCGCCGCAGCTATCATAAATGGCCGCGCTACCAGGCGAGCAAGCTCGCGAACCTGCTCCATATGTTCGAGCTCGACCGGCGGCTGGGCGCTGCAGGGCGCGCGACGCAGGCGATCGGCTGCCATCCCGGGGTCGCGCTCACCGAACTGACGCGCCATCTGCCGCTGCCGCTCCGCACGATGACGCCGCTCGCCGGGCCCTTCTTCAACAGCGCGGCGCAGGGCGCTTGGCCGACCTTGCAGGCCGCGACGGGGGCGAATGTGCAGGGCGGCGACTATCTGGGGCCGCAGGGGCTCGGCGAGATCACGGGACGCTCGGGTCCGGCAAGGGCGACGCGCACCGCGCGCGACCCCAAGCTCGCGAAGGAACTGTGGGAGCGGTCGGTCGAACTGACGGGCGTCGATCCCGGACTCTGACCCGTCACAAAGGATTTTTTTCGCGACTGAGTCCTCTTCGCCACACCACCAGTGGTTGAGTCCGCGATTCGCGAGAGACTCCATATGCTGTGTGGGACTCGTTTCGTTCCCATCTCGTTAACCATTGTTACACCCGGAATCCCTAGAATCCCGGGCTTGACGGCGGACTCCGCCGGACTCATCAGGGCCTTCTTTCAATGCGGAACAGGGGCGAAACATGGGTGTGATGGAACGGGTCAAGGCGCCCGCGGTTAAGCAGCGTGCAGCCAAGATCGCGCCGGCCGACCTGCCGCTCGACAGCATCCTGCAAGGCGATTGCGTCGAGATGATGCGCAGCCTCCCCGCCGCGTCGGTCGACATGATCTTCGCCGACCCACCGTACAACCTCCAGCTCGGCGGCGACCTCCACCGTCCGGACGGCAGCCAGGTCGACGCGGTCAACGACGAATGGGACAAGTTCGACAGCCTCGCGACCTACGACCGTTTCACCCATGCCTGGCTCAAGGAAGCCAAGCGCATCCTGAAACCCGGCGGCAGCATCTGGGTGATCGGCAGTTATCACAATATCTTCCGGGTCGGAGCTGCTTTGCAGGATCAAGGCTATTGGATCCTCAACGACATCGTGTGGCGCAAGGCGAACCCGATGCCCAATTTCAAGGGTACGCGCTTCACCAACGCGCACGAGACGCTCATCTGGGCGTCGATGGGCGAGAAGGCGCGCTACACCTTCAACTATCGCGCGATGAAGACGCTCAACGACGAACTCCAGATGCGCAGCGACTGGCTGATCCCGATCTGCGGCGGGCAGGAAAGGCTCAAGAAGGGCGGGCACAAGGTCCACCCGACGCAAAAGCCCGAGGCCTTGCTCTATCGCATCCTGCTCGCCTGCTCGAACCCCGGCGACGTGGTGCTCGATCCCTTCTTTGGCACCGGCACGACGGGCGCGGTCGCCAAGCGCCTCGGCCGCCACTTCATCGGCATCGAGCGCGAGGATGATTATATCGCCGCAGCCTTGGAGCGCATCGAGATGGCGCTGCCGCTCGATGAAAGCGCGGTGAAGACGATGATGGCGCCGAAGGCCGCGACGCGCGTCGCGTTCGGGACATTGGTCGAATGCGGCATGATCGCGCCGGGATCGGTGCTCACCGACACCAAGCGCCGCTGGAAAGCGACCGTGCGCGTCGATGGCAGCCTCGAATGCGAGGGTCAGCCCGCGGGCTCGATCCACAAGGTCGGCGCGAGTGTACAGGGCGCGCCGAGCTGCAACGGCTGGACCTTCTGGCACGTCGACGACGGCAAAAAATTGCGCGTGATCGATGCGGTGCGGCAGGACTGGCTGCTGGCCAACGAGGCCTGATGTTTGCACCACTGACCAAGCCCGACCTCGGCAGCGCGTCGCCCGACGCGCGGCTCTATTGCCGCCCGACCTGCTTCGTCGATCGTCCGCACGAGCTCGATGATGCCTGCCTGCGCATCGCCGATACGATGGTCTGGTTCGCCGCGTGGCACGTCAGCCTGCGCGACGCGGGCGTGGTCAAATCGGCCATCGTCACTGTCCCCGAATTCGCCGACTGGGTCGCGGCGATGCCCGATCATCTCGTCGAGATGGCGGGCCGTCAGCGCGCCGGGGTCCTCCGCCCGCGCGGCGCGCTCCAGCTCGGCGAGCGGGTGGTGCGGCTGAATGAGCCCCAATTGATGGGCATCCTCAACGTCACCCCCGACAGCTTTTCCGACGGCGGCAAGCATGTCGACAGCGTCGCCGCGATCGACGCAGGCTTCGCGCTCGCCTCGGCAGGCGCGGCGATCATCGATGTCGGCGGGGAATCGACCCGCCCCGGCGCGCCGCTGATCTGGGAAGGCGACGAGATCCAGCGGATCGAGGGCGTCGTGTCGGGGCTCGCGAAGGGCGGCGTCGCGGTGTCGATCGACACACGCAAGGCCGCGGTGATGGAGACGGCGCTCGCCGCGGGCGCGACGATCGTCAACGATATCTCGGCGCTGCGCTACGACGACCATGCGATGGAGGTCGTCGCGGCCGCCGGTTGCCCAGTGGTGCTGATGCATGCCCCCGCGGCGAAGAGCGACCCGCACGAGGGCGGCGGCTACGACCACGTTCTCTTCGACGTCTACGACCTGCTCGCCGAGCGCGTCGCGGCGTGCATCGCGGGCGGCATCGATCCGGCAAGGATCATCGTCGACCCTGGCCTCGGCTTCGGCAAGGGGGTCGGCGATAATCTCGCGTTGATCAACGGCCTCGCGCTGCTCCACACATTGGGCTGCCCGATCCTGTTCGGCGCGAGCCGCAAGCGCATGATCGGCGCGCTCGACAACGAAGCCCCCGCCGATCAGCGGCTCGGCGGCACCGTGGCGCTGCACTATCAGGCAGCCGCGCAAGGCGCACAGCTGCTCCGCGTCCACGACATCGCCGAAAACCGGCAGGCGCTGCGCGTGTGGCGCGGGCTACGAGATGCGGCGCTGACGGCCTGACCGGAGAGACCAGACCACCACTCCCGTTCGTGTCGAGCGAAGTCGAGACACGCATGGGACGCGCAACGCGTCGGGGTGTCTCGACTTCGCTCGACACGAACGGACTTAGGAGCGGTCAGAGCTTCGACGTCGTAACGATCCGCCCCTGCAACAGCCTTTTCTTCTTCCCCCGCGCCACCTCGGTCGCCAGCGCCTCGAGCCGGGGTTCCCACGTCCGCCGAAACCGCGAGACCCAAGCGTCGACCTCGTCGAAACGCTCTGGCGCCACCACATACAGCCGCTGCCGCCCCGCCGCGCGTGCGGTCGCGAAGCCGCTGTCGCGCAAGATGCGCAGGTGCTGCGACACTGCGGGCTGCGAGATACCGAACTCGTCCGAAATCACCGCGACGATCGCGCCCGAACTCAGCTCGGCGTCGGCGAGCAGTTCGAGGATGCGCCGTCGTACGGGGTCGCTGAGGATATCGAAGGCGTGCATCAGCGCGTCATTCGGGCGCTGCGGCGCCGGTGTAGAAGGCGGTCGTGCTCGCACCCGCGCGGGTCGCGGCGTCCTCTGCGGTGCCATAGGCGATCGATGCCGCGGTCCAGCCGTGGCTGCTCGTCGTCGCGAAAGCCTTGCCTTCATCGCTCAGGGGCCAGCTCTCTTCGGCGAAGCGCTCTTGCACAGGCTCGCCGGTTTCGAGGTGCCAGGCTAGGCCTAGCAGCGACAGGTCCCAGCCGACGCCGACCGCGCCGGGGCCGAAGCGGTCCCAGAATTCCTCGGACTTGTCGTCGAGCGGCGCAATGTGGCGCAGCGTCAGCCGCGTGGCCTCGCCCGCTTCGGCCAGCTCGACCTCGACCCAGCTCATCCCGCCGCCGAATTCCCAGGTCAGCGCGAAGCGGCGCGGCGGGTCGCAGGCGGTGACGGTGCCGCCCGCATTGCCCTTGATCTGGTAGCGCCCGCCGAGTTCCAGATCGCCCTCGACCGGCGCGAACCAGCGCGGGATGCGCGTCTTGTCGGTGATCGCGTCCCACAGGTCGTCGATGTCTGTCGCATAGTCGCGCGTCGCGACCACGGCGCGCGCGGGCTGGCCCTCGTGGGAGACATCCTCGACCTTGCGGACGACCATTTGGGCTTGGGCGGCGGTATCGAACGGCATGTGACTCTCCTGATCTGTGTCAGGCGAGTCGTATAAGTTGTAAATTATATAAGTCGAGTCTTATGCGATCAGGCGGCGGTGTCGATCCCGAGGTCGCTCAGCTTGCGGTACAGCGTCGAGCGCCCAATCCCCAGCCGGCGCGCAACTTCGCTCATCCGGCCGCGATAATGACCGATCGCGAGACGGATCACATCCGCCTCGATCTCTTCGAGCGGGCGGAGATTGCCGTCGGGCAAGTAGAGCGTGACCCCGATCGCTTCGCCGTTGATCGCGATCTCGCCCTGGCCCGCGGCCATGCTGCTGCCGCCGAGCGCGCCCTCGATCGCCCGGAAATCGGCGCTGGTGAGCACGTCGGTCTCGCTCGCGACGGCGGCGCGGAACAGCACGTCCTGGAGCTGCCGGACATTGCCCGGCCAGGCGTAAGCGGCGAGCAGGCGCAGCGCGTCGTCGGTCACGCCGATCGGCCCCATGCCCGGCAGCCCGCCGATGCGCGCGAGCAGATGCCGCGCGAGCGGGCCGACGTCGCCGCGGCGCTCCGAAAGCGAGGGCAGGGTGAATTGCGCGCTCGACAGCGCGTAGAACAGATCCTCGCGGAAGTGCCCTGCCTCGATCAGCTTGTCGAGCGGGCTGGCGCTTGTCGCGATGATGCGCACGTCGACGCTCTGGCGGATCGTGCCGCCGATCATCTGGACCTCGCCCGAATTCAGGAATTCGACGAGCTTGGCCTGCGTCTCGAGCGGGATGCATTCGACATGATCGATGATGATGCTGCCGCCATCGGCCTGCACCAGGCGACCGACCTGCCGATCGAAGGCGCCCGGAAAGGCGCCGCGTTCGTGGCCGAAGAGCCCCGATCCGATCAGCCCCGGCGACACCGCCGAGCAATCGACCATCACCAGCGCGCCGCGCGCCCGCGGGGATGCGCTGTGGATCGCGCGCGCGAAGACTTCCTTACCGGTGCCGGGCTTGCCGTTGATCATCACCGGCACGCGCGCACGCGCGGCCTTGGCGGCGATCGCCAATGCGCTGCGGAAATTGGGCGACGAGCCGATGATTTCCTCGAAGGCCAGCGGCGCGCGCAATTTTTCGGTGAGCGGGCGCAGTTCGCCCTGCGGGCCGCTCTGGGTCGTGATGCGGTCGAGCGCGCTGAGCAGGCGGTCGGGGGCGATCGGCTTCTGCACGAAGTCGGTGGCGCCGGCGCGCATCGCGGCGACCGCCACCTCGACCCCGTTGCGCATCGTGATCACGATCAGCGGCAGCGCGGGGCGCCAGCGGCGCAGTTCGGCGACGAATTCGGCGATGTCCATGCCCGGCGCGCCCTGGTCGACGAGCACCGCATCGAGCGCCATGCCTTCCTGCGTGCCCAGCTTGGCGAGCGCGGTGTCGGTGTCGGCCGCGGTGACGCTGCGCCAGCCGCCGCGCGAGACGAGCGCCGACAGGAAGCGCTGCTGCGCCGGTTCGCTGTCGACGATCATCACCATCCGTGTGTCGCGCGCGCTAGCCATCGCCGTGTTTTGACCCCCGATTGGCCGCGGTTTTCCGTGGCCTGTTCCGCTTTGAACCAACAATCTACGTCAAAGGGGTAAAGGGGCGATTAAGCGGAGCGCGTCCTCGCGGCGCGCCCCGGCCACGCAAAACCTTCTATTGAGCATCGCCGGACGCATGGCTAAGACCGGCGCGAAGGCCGATTCTGGGCTAAAAGACAATGTCGCCCCCGCGAAGGCGGAGGCCGCTGTCGTCCCGGAACCGAAGGAACTGGTTAGACCTTATGACGGCCCCCGCCTCCGCGGGGGCGACGTTGTGGGTGAGGCAAAGGGGAAGAAGCCATGGCACAGCAGGAAATGAAGGCAGCGAACGAAACCTACACGGGTTTCCTGAGCCTGCTCAAGGTCGGGTCGGTCCTGACCGCGATCGTGACCGTTTTCGTCGTCCTCATCATCTCCTGACCGGACCGGCATGCGCATCGCCGTCCTGAAGGAGCTCGCCCCCGGCGAGACCCGCGTCGCCGCGACCCCGGAAACCGTGAAGAAATTCATTGGCCTGGGCGCCGAACTTGCCGTTGAGTCCGGAGCGGGCGAAGCCGCGTCGATCGCCGATGCCGACTATGGCGCCGCGGGCGCCGCGGTCGCCTCGCGCGCCGAGGTGCTGAAGGGCGCGAACATCATCCTCGCGATACAGGGCCCCGATCCCAAGGGGCTGAAAGGCTTCGCCGATGGCGCCTGGCTCGCCGCGGGGCTCAACCCCTTCGGCGAACGCACGCGGGTCGACGACTATGCCAAGCTCGGGATCGAGGCGCTGGCGATGGAATTCATGCCGCGCATCACGCGCGCGCAGTCGATGGACATCCTCTCCAGCCAGGCGAATCTCGCCGGCTACAAGGCGGTCTTGATGGCGGCGAACGCCTATGGCCGTGCCTTCCCGATGATGATGACCGCCGCGGGCACGGTCAGCGCCGCCAAGGCCTTCGTGATGGGCGTGGGCGTCGCGGGGCTGCAGGCGATCGCGACCGCGCGCCGCCTGGGCGCGCAGGTCAGCGCGACCGACGTGCGCTCGGCGACCAAGGAGCAAATCATGTCGCTCGGCGCCAAGCCGATCTTCGTCGAAAGCGTCGCGGGGATCGAGGGCGAGGGCGCGGGCGGCTATGCCACCGAAATGTCCGAGGAATATCAGAAGGCGCAGGCCGAACTGGTGTCGTCGCACATCGCCAAGCAGGACATCGTGATCACCACCGCGCTGATCCCGGGGCGCCCCGCGCCGCGGCTGATCAGCGACGCGCAGCTCGCGACGATGCGCACGGGCAGCGTGATCGTCGACATGGCCGCCGAAAGCGGCGGCAACGTCGAGGGTGCGGTCGCCGGCGAGACGAAGAAGATCCACGGCGTCACCGTGATCGGCGCGAAGAATATCGCCGCGCTGATGCCCGCCGATACCAGCGCGCTGTTCAGCCGCAACCTGTTCAACTTCCTCTCGGCCTTCTGGGACAAGGAAGCGGGCAAGCCCGTGCTCGACGAGGAAATCGGCAACGCCGTGCGCCTGACGCAGGGCGGCAAGGTCGTACACGAGCGCCTGCTGGGCTAGGCCGCCGCAATGGGTCTTTTCAGCGCGGGCGATATCGATGCGGGCGGGGCGCAGGCCGAGTTTCAGGCCTGGCTGATCGACGGCGAGCAGGTGCTCGCGGCGTTCCGCACGATCCGCGACACGGTGCTGCTCACCAATCTCCGCTTCATCTTCGTCGACGTCCAGGGACTGACCGGAACGAAGAAGGATATCCAGAGCGTGCCCTGGCGTTCGGTGACGCGTTTTTCGTTCGAGACCGCGGGCACCTTCGACCTCGACGCCGATATGAAGGTGTGGATTTCGGGCTCGGCCGCGCCGATCGAGGTCAAGATTTCGCGCAAGAGCGACCCGCAGAAGATCCAGCATCTGATGGCGCGGCTGGTCATCGGCCGCTGAGGCGGGGCGAGCCTCCCGCGGGGCGAAACGCGCGCCAAAAATGAAAAAATGGCTGATTCCGGCCTTTTCATGAAACTGTCATTGCTTAGTATGCGTTGCAGGGTTTTCGCCCTGATTCCCACTGTCCGGAGAATATTCTGATGCTGCGTGCCAAGTTTCTTGCTGCTCCCCTCCTTGCGCTTACCACCGTGATTGCCGCTCCCGCTTTCGCCCAGGCCGATGAAGCGGCACCGACGTCGACCGTCGCCGAGGCCGCGACGACCAATCCCGACCTGGCCACGCTGGGCAAGGCGCTGACCGCTGCTGGCGTGACCGAAACGCTGAACGGCGCGGGTCCTTTCACCGTCTTTGCGCCCACCGACGCCGCCTTCGCCGCGGTGCCGCAGGCGATGTCCGACTATCTGATGGATCCCGCCAACAAGGATACGCTGACGCAGGTGCTGACCTATCATGTCGTGCCCGGCAAGGTGACCGCCGACGACCTGTACAAGAAGATCAAGGCCGGCGGCGGCACCGCCAAGCTGACCACGGTCGAGGGCCAGGAAATCTCGTTCAGCGAGGTGCAGGGCAATATCAAGGTCGACGGCACGCAGGGCAGCTCGGGCTATGTCACGACGCAGGATCTGGCGCAGGCCAATGGCATCGTCCATGTCATGAACGGCGTGCTCATCCCGAACCTGACCCCGCCGAGCGCCGAGCCCGCCGCCGATGCGACCGCCGACGCCGCGGCGCAGGCCGCCGAGGCTGCCGCGACGAACTGACCGTCTGCGACATAATATTGCGGCAAGGGCCCGTGTTTCGCGATGTGCGAGGCGCGGGCCCTTTCTTTTGCGCGTGTTTAGGAGTCGACAGGGGGGCGGGCGCGCGGCAAGAGGTGCCCTCGCGGAATCAGCAGGGGAGCTTGCCGTGGACTTCATTTCCATTTTCTCGATTTTCGTCCTGGCGTGTTTCGTCGGTTATTTCGTCGTCTGGTCGGTGACCCCGGCGCTGCACACGCCGCTGATGAGCGTCACCAACGCGATTTCGTCGGTGATCATCGTCGGCGCGCTGATCGCCAGCGCCGCCGCGGGCTCGGCGACCTCGAAATGGCTCGGCCTCGCCGCGGTGGTGATGGCCAGCATCAACATCTTCGGCGGCTTCGCGGTGACGTCGCGGATGCTCGCGATGTACAAGAAGAAGGAGCGCTGAGATGGACGTCCAAGCGATCCTTTCGGCCGCGACCGGCCATGGCGCGGTGAACCCCTGGGCCGCGATCGCCTATCTGGTGGCGGGCATCCTCTTCATCCTCGCGCTGCGCGGCCTGTCGAGCCCGGCGACCGCGCAGAGCGGCAACCGCTTCGGCATGATCGGCATGACCATCGCGGTCGTCACGACGCTGCTGACGCATATGCCGAAGGGCGCCGACGGCGTGCTCGATACGATCTCGCTCGCCGAAATCCTCGCCGCGATCGGCATCGGTGCCGTCATCGGTATCGTCATGGCGCGCCGCATCGCGATGACCGCGATGCCGCAGCTCGTCGCGGCCTTCCACAGCCTCGTCGGCCTCGCCGCCGTTGCCGTCGCAGCCGCCGCCTATCTCAACCCGCAGGCCTTCGGCATCGCCGACGCCGCGGGGCAGATCTTCACGGTCAGCCGCGTCGAAATGGGCCTCGGCATCGCGATCGGTGCGATCACCTTCAGTGGCTCGGTCATCGCCTTCCTCAAGCTCAACGGCAATATGTCAGGTTCGCCGATCATGCTGCCGGGGCGGCATGTCATCAACCTCGGCACGCTCGCCGCGATCGTCGGGCTCACTGCCTATTTCACGCAGGATCAGTCGCCCTGGGTGTTCTGGACGATCACCGGGCTCAGTTTCGCGATCGGCTTCCTCTTGATCATCCCGATCGGCGGCGCCGACATGCCCGTCGTCGTGTCGATGCTGAACAGCTATTCGGGCTGGGCCGCGGCGGCGATGGGCTTCACGCTCGGCAACACCGCGATGATCATCACCGGCGCGCTCGTCGGCTCGTCGGGTGCGATCCTGTCGTACATCATGTGCCGCGCGATGAACCGCAGCTTCATCAGCGTGATCGCGGGCGGCTTCGGCGGCGACGATGCCGCCGCGGCCGCGGGCGGCGCCAAGGAACAGCGTCCGTGGAAACCCGGCAGCGCCGACGACGCGGCCTTCCTGATGAGCCAGGCCGAAAATGTCATCATCGTCCCCGGTTACGGCATGGCAGTGGCGCAGGCGCAGCACGCGCTACGCGAAATGGGCGACCAGCTGAAGAAGGAAGGCGTCAACGTCAAATATGCGATCCACCCGGTCGCGGGACGCATGCCCGGCCATATGAACGTGCTGCTCGCCGAAGCGAACGTGCCTTATGACGAGGTCTTCGAGCTCGAGGACATCAACGGCGAGTTCGCGCAGGCCGACGTCGCCTTCGTCATCGGCGCCAACGACGTGACCAACCCGGCGGCGAAGACCGACAAGTCGTCGCCGATCTACGGCATGCCGATCCTCGACGTCGCCAACGCCAAGACCGTGCTGTTCGTGAAGCGCTCGATGGGCGGCGTCGGCTATGCCGGCGTCGACAACGACGTCTTCTACATGGACCAGACGATGATGCTGCTCGGCGACGCCAAGAAAATGGCCGACGACATCGTCAAGGCGCTGAGCGGGACGGGGCACTAAAACCGACGGGCCGATCAAAATGCCGTTCGTGCTGAGCTTGTCGAAGCACCGTTCTTTCCTCTACCGAATGGAAGAACAGCCCTTCGACAAGCTCAGGGCGAACGGTTTTTTTTATTCTTGGAGATGAAATGCGCAAAATCGGCCTGATCGGCGGCATCAGCTGGGCATCGACCGAGCTTTATTACCGCCACCTCAACAAGGGCGTGCAAAAGCGCATCGGCACCTCCTGCTCGGCGCCGATCCTGCTCGAGAGCCTGAACTATTGCGAGCTGTCGCGGCTGACGACGCCCGAGCAGTGGGACAATGCCAAGGCGATCCTGATCGAATCGGCGCAGCGGCTTGAGGCCGCGGGCGCGACCGCGCTGATGGTCGCCGCCAATTCGATGCACAAGATCGCCAAGGAAATCGCAGGCGCGGTGTCGATCCCCTTGCTCCACATCGTCGACGAGACCGGCGAGAAATTGAAGGCCGACGGGATCAAGTCGGCCGCGGTGATCGGCACGCGCAACGTGATGACCGAACCCTGGTTCCGTCAGAACCTCGTGCGCTACGGCCTGACGCTCGCCCCCTATGACGCGGACCGCGCCGAGGCGATCGACAATATCATCTACGACGAGTTGATGCAGGGCAAGGTCACCGAAAATTCGCGCCGCCAGATGCGGACCTTCATCACGGACATCGCGAAACAGGATGTGCAGGCGCTGGTGCTGGCGAGCACCGAACTGGTGATGCTCGTCGATCCCGATGCCAATGTGCTGCCGGTCTACGACACCACGCGGATTCATGTTGCCGCGGGGGTCGACTGGATCCTGGGGGATGCGCCCTGAGGAAAACGGCCTAGCCGCGCGGGTCGAAACCCAGCCAGTCGGCGGGCGGCATCAGGAACAGGTCGGTGTCGGCGGTCCTACATCCCGCGGCGGTCAGCATCGCATGCACCTGCCCGCGATGATGCGTCTGGTGGTTGAAGATCTGCGTCAGCACGACACCCAGCGGTGCGGTCACCTCGCGTCCCGCGGCGCCGCTATACCATTGGAGGTCGCCCGATATCGGGCCGGCCGGAAATCCGTCGCTCCATTCGACCAGCATCGCGTCCATCGCTTGCCGATCCGCGGTGAGGGCCGACCAGTCGCCGGCAAAGGAGGCGCTGTCCTTGATCGACCCGCCCGGCGGCGGACACAGGTCGAACCGCGAGAACCAGATTCGGTCGGCCCACAGCAGATGCGACAGGGTCGCATGGATGCTGCCGAAAAAGGCGCCCCGCCCGAGCCGCCGTTCATCGTCGGAGAGCATGCCGGCGGCCGCATAGGCCTCCCGATTTTGCCACTTGTTGTAGCGCGTCATCGTCCGGAGGTAGCGATTGTCGATCATCGGGCAGGGTTCTCTATGTCATCTTCGTCCAGGTCACCGTCTTGCAGAAGACGCTGACGCAGCCTTTCATCGACATCTTGTTGCCCTTGGGGGTCAGCTGCGCCTTGTAATAGCGCCCGTCCTCGGGGCTATAGCCTTGTCCCTTCCACGCATTGCCGTCGGCGGCGAGGTCCCAGTAGATCTGCAGGCCCGAGACATGGCGCGTGCGTTTCGCCTTGTCGGGGTTGCGCTCGTCGCGCTGCCCGCCCGCGGGCTGCTTGATCAGCAATTTATGCACCTTGCCGCACAGCTTCGCGCCGCAGGCATAGATGTCGACGATCGCCTTGCCGTCGTCGGTGGCCCAGCGGCCGGTGATCGATGGCGGCGCGACCGCCGATGCCGGCGATGCGGCGATGGACGCGGCGGTCGCCGCGATGATGATGCGTTTCAAAACAGTCTCCCCGGTGCGGGCGGGGCTGCGACCCTGACCCTAGCTACATCCATGTCAGCAACATGGCTTGGCATGGCCGCACTCTTGCACCATGCTGGCAAAAAACAAGGGAGAGTCTGATGCGATTCCATAGTTTCGCCCAAAGTTTCGCACTTCCGCTGGTTGCCGTGATGCTGGCCGCCGCGCCCGCGCAAGCGAAGACGATCAAGGTCGAGGCGGGCGGCGCCGACGCCAATGAGAAACTCCAGGAAGCGCTGATCGTTGCTGAGCCCGGCGATGTCGTCGAACTTGGCGCGGGCACGTGGACGCTCAGCGACGGCCTGTCGCTCGACGTCGCGGGCGTGACGATCCGCGGCGCGGGCACCGACGACAAGGGCTCGATTCTCGACTTCGCCGGCCAGCAGGGCGCGGGCGAAGGCCTGCTCGTCACCAGCGACGACGTCTTCCTCACCAATTTCGCGGTGCTCAACACCAAGGGCGACGGCATCAAGTCGAAGGGCGCCGACCGCATCGTCTATCACAAATTGCGCGTCGAATGGACCGCGGGGCCGAAGGAAACCAACGGCGCCTATGGCATCTACCCCGTCGAAAGCACCGACGTGCTGATCGACAGCGTCTATGTCCGCGGCGCGTCCGACGCCGGCATCTACGTCGGCCAGTCGAAGAATATCGTCGTGCGCGATTCGATCGCGGTCGAGAATGTCGCGGGGATCGAGATCGAGAACAGCTACGACGCCGACGTCCACGACAATATCGCGACCAGGAACACCGGCGGCATCCTGGTCTTCGACCTGCCCAGCCTGCCGATGCAGGGCGGGCACAATGTCCGCGTCTTCGACAATGAGGTGAACAACAACAGCACCCCCAACTTTGCGCCGAAGGGCAACATCGTCGCGAGCGTACCCGCCGGCACCGGGGTGCTGATCATGGCCAACCGCAACGTCGAGGTCTTCGACAATGCGTTCGACCAGAATGGCACCGCAAACGTCATGATCGTCGGCTATCGCTACGAGCATAAGGACCCGAAATATCAGCCGCTGCCGCGCCAGATCGTCGTGCGCGACAATGAACATGGCAAGGCGGGCTATGCCCCTGCCTTCGACGGCGGGGCGCAGATTGCGGCGGCGTTCGGCGGGGCGATCCCGCCGGTGCTGTGGGACGGCGCGGGCGAAAATGTCGTCGTGCTCGACAAGGTCGGGGTGCTGTCGCTGAACCTGCCCGACGTCGCGACCCCGCGCAGCGAGGCCAAGCCGTCGCCCGCCGACCTGTCGAAGGGCACGCCGCCCGCGGCGCTGCCGGGGATCAAGCTGCCCGAAAGCATGGAGGCGAAGGTCAAGTGAAGCGCGTTTTCGCCGCGCTGTCCGCGGCGCTGCTATGTGCGAGCGGCGCGAGCGGTGTGCCGCTGCCCGGGGTCAATCAGGACGTCATCGACGGCGACGCGATGCCGGCGAAACTCTCGGCCTTCGGGCTGTTCCACGCGGGGAGCCCGCGCGCGCCGCTGGCGCGGATCGGCTATACGCTGCGCACGCCGCTGTTCAGCGATTACACCGACAAGCACCGCTATATCTCGATCCCCGCGGGCAAGAAGGCGCGCGTGCTGGCCGACGGCGTGATCGAGTTCCCCGTCGGCACGGTGCTGATCAAGAGCTTCGGCTGGCCGGATGTGAACGAGGGGCGTCCGGTCGAAACACGCCTGCTGATCCGCCGCGCAGCGGGCTGGGTCGCCTTGCCCTATATCTGGGACGCCGATGGCAAGGATGCGACATTGGCACTCGGCGGGCGGCGCGTGCCGGTGAGCTTCAAAAGTCCCGACAGCGAAGCGCACGAAATCCGCTATGCGGTGCCCAACAAGAACCAGTGCAAGGAATGCCACAGCCTCAACGGAGAAATCGTGCCGATCGGACCCAAGGTCCGCAATTTTGTGCTCGACCCGCCGGGCTCGGAGCATTTCCGGAGCGTCTATTTCGAAGACCCCGCCGCGCTCAAACCGACCATGCCCCAGTGGGACGACCCCAAGTCGGGCAGCGTCGCCGAGCGCGCGCGCGCCTATCTCGACGTCAATTGCGCGCATTGCCACAATCCGGCGGGCAACGCGTCGAACAGCGGGCTGTTCCTGCGCTGGACCGACGATCCGACCACGGTCAACTATGGCATCGGCAAGCGCCCGACCGCCGCGGGGCGCGGCAGCGGCGGCATGGATTTCGCGATCGCGCCGGGCGACCCCGACCACAGCTTCCTGATCTATCGTCTCGAAAGCACCGACCCCGGCATCGCGATGCCCGAGGTCGGGCGTTCGACGGTGCACCGGGAAGGCGCGGCGCTGCTGCGGCAATGGATTGCGGAGATGCCGAAAGCGTCGCATTAGGGCGCGCATGACACGCCTCGTCCTCCACGATTATTTCCGCTCCTCGGCCAGCTTCCGCGTGCGGATCGCGCTCAATCTCAAGGGGCTCGAATATGAGCGCGTCGAGATCAGCCTGATCGCGGGCGAGCAGCGCAGCGACGCCTATCTCGAACTCAATGCGCAGGGGTTCGTGCCCCTGCTGATTGCGGATGGCGAGACGATCATCCAGAGCCTCGCGATCATCGACTGGCTCGACCGCGCCTATCCCGAGCCGCGGCTTATCCCCGACGACGCGATGCCGCGCGCGGTCGCGTTGGCGCAGGCGCAGGTCGTGGCGAGCGACATCCACCCGCTCAACAACCTGCGCGTCCTCAAATATCTGACCAAGGACCTCGGCCTCAACGAGCAAACGAAAGACCGCTGGATCGCGACCTGGATCGCGCAGGGTTTTGACGCGCTCGAAGCTATGGCGGGCGAGGGGACCTACCTCGGCGGCGAGACGCCGGGGATCGCCGACTGCTGCCTGGTGCCGCAGATGTACAATGCGCGGCGCTTCGAGGTGGCGCTGGACGATTATCCGCGGCTCGTCGCCATCGACGCGGCGTGCATGGAATTGGACGCGTTCCAGAAGGCGCATCCCGACGCGGTCAAGCCCGCGTGATCCGGCTGCTGACGGGCGCCGCGCTGCTGGTCATGCCGGCGGCGGCGATGGCGCAGGACGCGCAGGCCGATCGCCCCGCCGAAGACGACGGCGGCTGTTGCAGCTTCACCTTCCCGCGTCTTTCGACCGAGGAGATCGTCGTCCGCGGAAGCGGCGTGCTGCGCCCCGCGGACAGCGACACGGTCCAGACCTCCAGCCTGATCGCCTATCCCGAGCAGGGCCTCGGCGCGCGGATCGAGAACCGCCTGCGCGACGAAGCCGGCATCGTCCAGTTCCGCCGCTCCGACGGGCGCAGCGCGCATCCGACGAGCCAGGGCGTCACGCTCCGCGGCCTCGGCGGCAATGCATCGGCGCGCGCGCTGGTGACGCTTGACGGCGTGCCGCAGGCCGACCCCTTCGGCGGCTGGGTCGCATGGAGCGCCTATGACGCGATCAACCTCGGCGGCATTCTCGTCACGCGCGGCGGTGGCAGCGGCACCGACGGTCCCGGCGCGCTCGCAGGGACGATCGGGCTGCATTCGAGCATGACGCAGGGCGTCGAAGCGAGCGCAGCCTATGGCAGCCGCGACGGCTGGGACGTGTCGCTTTCGGCCGGGACAAAACTCGGCAACGGCCAGGTCGCGGTCGACGGCCGCTACAGCCGCGGCGACGGTTTTATTCCGGTGGCAGAGGGCCAGCGCGGCCTCGTCGACCGCGCCGCGCCATACGAACAGGGCGGCCTCGGCGTGCGGCTGCGCTTCGACGCGGGCGCCGACAGCCGCATCGAGGCGAGCCTGCGCGGTTTCGCCGACCGCCGCGACCGCGGCACCGACTTCACGGCCAGCAAGACCGACGGCGTCGACGCCAGCCTGCGCTTCGTCCACGACCTCATGGGCGCGACGCAATGGCTCGCGCTCGCCTATGTCCAGGTTCGCGATTTCGAGAGCGGCTTCGCGAGCGTCGCCGCGGGGCGGAACAGCGTCGCGCCCGCGCTCTTCCAGCGCGTCCCCGCCACCGGCCTCGGCGCGCGCTTCGAACTGCGTCCCGCCATCGCCGGCACAAATCCGCTGCGCGTCGGCGCCGACTGGCGCCGCACCACCGGCCGCACCGAGGAGGATTTTTTCTTCAGCGGCACCATCCCCGGCCGCCACCGCATCGCCGGCGGCAGCAGCGACACCGTCGGCGCCTTCGCCGAATGGACCTCGGGCGATGCCGACGACGGCCTCCTCTGGACGCTCAGCGGGCGCATCGACCATTGGTGGCTGGGCACCGGCTATCGCCTCGAGCGCAACATCGGCGGTACGACGATCACCAACCTGAAATTCGAGGCGCGCCAGGGCTGGGAAGGCAGCGGCCGCGCGGGCCTGCGCTGGACGTCGGGCGCCTTGGCGCTCCGCGCCGCGGCCTACCGCGCCTGGCGCCTGCCGACCCTCAACGAACTCTACCGCCCCTTCCGCGTCGGCGCCGAGGTGACCACCGCGAACGAGATGCTCGAACCCGAGCGCCTGTGGGGCGGCGAGGTCGGCATCGACTGGACGCGCGACGGCACCAAGCTGTCGGCGACGCTCTTCGCCAACCATCTGTCGAACGCCATCGCCAATGTGACGCTCGCGCCCAACCTCAATCAGCGGCAGAACCTCGATGCGATCGACGGCAAGGGGATCGAATTCGCCGCCGAACAGCGGATCGGCCCCGCGACGCTGCGCGCGACTTACGCCTTCACCGACGCCGAGGTCGACGCGGAGGGCGCCGCCGCCGTGCTCGACGGCCGCAAGCCGGCGCAGATCGCGAAGCATGGCGGCAGCTTGTCGTTGCGCGGCAATGGCAGCGGGCCGCTCGATGGCTTCGCGACGCTGCGCTATATCGGCAAGCAGAATGAGGACGACCTTGGCCTGCTCGTGCTGGGCGACGCGCTGACGCTCGATGCCGGCCTCACGTGGCGCTTCTCCGATGCGATCAGTATCGAGGCGCGCGGCGAGAATCTGTTCGACGAACTCGTCCCCGCGGCGATTTCGTCGGCCGGCATCGTCGAACGCGCGACCCCGCGCACGCTGTGGGTGGGCGTGCGGACGTCGTTTTAGGGCCTCGCAACGTCTGGCGTCGGGCGGAAGGCAACGTTAGCGTAAACCACCTCCGTCACCCCGGGCTTGACCCGGGGCCTGCCTTTTCTTTGATCCGACGGCGAAAGAAGGAAGGCGGGTCCCGGGTCAAGCCCGGGGTGACGACTGAACAAGCGTCCGCTCCCACCACCCAAACCCACCTCCACCTTCGCCGCCGTACAGAAATCCTATCGGGATCGGCATTGCGCCGCGATAGCGCCCTGTCTAGGTTCGCCGCGCCGGGGCTCCGCGTGGGGGAATGGGAAGAGATGGCCGCCAAGAAACTCAACCTCGACAATTTCCTGCCGTACCGGCTGTCGATCGCGTCGAATGCGCTGTCGGAGCGGATCGCCGCCGAATATCAGAACCGCTTCGGGCTCAAGATCCCCGAATGGCGGCTGATGGCGATCCTCGGCGAGGGCAAGCCCAAGACGCAGCGCGAACTGGTCGAGGCGACGCGCATGGACAAGGTCACGGTCAACCGCGCGGCGAAGGCGCTCGCCGACCGCCAGCTGATCGCGCGCCAGGCGCACGAGGCCGACGGCCGCTCGCACCATCTCGAGCTCACCGCGACGGGGCGCGAGCTTTACGACGCGATCGTCCCCGCCGCGCTCGCCAGCGAGGCGCGGCTCGAGACCAACATCACCGCCGCCGAGCGCGCCACCCTGCTCGCGATCCTCGCCAAGCTCACCGCCGCCGCCGAAGATTATGGCTGACCCGGCCTATCGCGCGGCGGGGGAGGGGATGCTGCGCATCGAGCCGCTCGGCGAGCTCGCCGCGATCTTCGACCGCCGCTCGCAGCAGACGCATCTCGTCACCCAGCCGATGCCCGAAATCCTCGCCGCGCTCGCCGCGGGCCCCTGCGACGCAGCGGGGCTCGCCGCGCGGCTCGCCGACAGCTTCGACCTCGACGGCGAAGGCGACGCCGCAGCGATCCTGACCGAACGGCTCCAAGAACTGACGGCGATGGGGCTGGTCGAGCCCGTATGAGGCACAGCATCCGCATCGCGGTCGGCCCGGTGCAATTCCGCATCGGCAGCGACTGGGCGGGGCCCGTCGCCGCGCTCGGCCACCTCTACGCGGGCTATCCGCAGGACGACACCCGCCCCGCCGATGCCACCGTGCGGCTTTACGCCAACCGCCCGTGGCGCCGCTGGCTGCGCCCGTCGGTGCATATCGGCGGCGATTATATCGTCCCCGACGCGCTGCCGCTGCCGCTGTCGATGGGGCTGCTCGCCGCCGAGATGGGGATGAACCTGCAGGTTGCGCTCGGCTGGCGGCGGCATCTGCTGCTTCACGCGAGCGCGGTCGCCAGAGATGACCGCAGCGTCATCCTGTCGGGTGCTTCGGGCTCGGGCAAGTCGACGCTCGCGGCGCTGCTCGGCGAGAGCGGCTGGCGGCTGATGGGCGACGAATTCACGCTGATCGATCCGGCCAGCGGCGATGCGCTCGCTTTCCCGCGCGCGGTGAGCCTGAAGAACGAAGCGATCGCCGAGGTCGAAGCCCGTGTCGGCCCGGCACGCCTCGGGCCGCTGCTCGCGGGCACGCCCAAGGGCGACATCCGCCACCTGATCCCGCGCGCGGACGCGGTCGCGGCGATGCATGAACCCGTCCGCCCCGCGCTGCTGCTCTTCCCGCAGTTCGGCGGCGCGCCCGCGATCGAGCGGATCGGCCAGGGCGAGGCCTTCGTCCGCCTGACCGAGGCCTCGACCAACTATATCGCACTCGGCGAGGCGGGCTTTGCCGCGCTGACCCGACTGGTACGCGAGACCCCCGCCTTCACCATCGCCTACCCCGATAGCGCCACCGGAATGTCCCTCGTCGAGCAGCTCTGGGCCTTGGCGCCGCGATGAGCGCAATCCGCACCCTGGTCGAGCTCCTCGCAGGATGCCGCAACGCCGCCGACCTCGCGCCCCGCGAATGGGACGGCGTGATCGCCGTCGCGCGTGCCGAGGCCTTGCTCGCGACGCTCGCGCACCGGATCGACGGCGCCGCGCTTCCCGAACCCGTCGCGCGGCTGCTCGCCGATGCCCGCGCCGCCGCCGACGTGGCGACCGCGCAGGCGCTGTGGGAGGCTGAAATGGCGCGCCGCGCGCTTGCCCCCGCGGGCGTAGACTTCGTGCTGCTGAAGGGCGCGGCTTATGCCGCGGCCGACCTCCCCTGCGCGCCGGGGCGCCAGATCGGCGACCTCGACATCCTCGTCGCGCGCGACGCCTTGCCCGGCGCCGAGGCGGCGTTGATCACCGCGGGGTGGGAGTGGGTCAAAGAGGACGTCTATGATGACGCCTATTACCGCGACCATATGCACGAGCTGCCGCCGCTGATCCACAAGTTGCGCGACCGGATGATCGACGTGCACCACACGATCATCCCGCCGACCGCGCGCCCGAGCCCCGACGCTGCGAGCATGCTCGATCGCGCGATCATGCTGCCGAACGGGTATAAGGTGCTGCATCCTTTCGACCGCATGATCCACTGCGCGGCGCATCTCTTCGCCGACGGCGATCTCGCGGGCGGCTTACGCAACCTCTGGGATTTCCATTGCCTGACGCGCGATTTCCAGGCGCGCGGCGATGGCGACAGTGACACACCCGAAGGCGCGCTCGGTTACGACGCGTGGCTCGGCGACATGCGCGCGCGCGCAAGGCTGTGGGGCCTCGGCCCCGCGGTCCGCCGTGCGTCACACCTCTCTGCGGCGCTGTTCGAGAATGCGGGCGATTATCGCCGCCTCAGCCTCGGCGACCGCCTGTTCCGCGCCCGCCTGCTCGCGCGCGACGATTGGGGACGCGAGACGCGGCCCTTCCTGCGCCTCGCCTTCTACATCCGCTCGCACTGGCTGCGCATGCCGCCGCTGATGCTGGCGCGCCATTTGTGGACCAAGTGGCGCAAGGGCCACGCGGCGGCGCGCTAGGGACCGTCACATGCCTGTGGTACATATCGGTCTTCCTGGAGAGGAGAGACGTATGACGCTTCCGGCCATCATTCTCGTTCACGGCTTCTGGGGCGGGGCCGCCCATTGGAGCAAGGTGATCCTCGAACTGGACCGGCTGGGGCATAATTCGCTCCAGGCGGTCGAAATCCCGCTGACTTCGCTCGCCGACGACGTCGAACGCACGACGAAGATGATCGCGCAGCACGACGGCCCGGTGCTGCTCGTCGGGCACAGCTATGGCGGCGCGGTGATCACCGGCGCGGGGGGGCATCCCAATGTCGCGGGGCTCGTCTATATCGCTGCCTTCGCCCCCGACGAGGGCGAATCCCCCGGCGCGATCACGCAGCAGAACCCGCCGCCTGGCGCCGCGGCGCTCGCGCCCGACAGCGACGGCTATCTGTGGATTGTGCAGGGCAAATATCACGAATATTTCTGCCAGGACCTCGATGCCGACGAAGCGCGGGTGATGGCGGTGACGCAAAAGGCGCCGATCGCGACCACCTTCGGCGACACGATGACGAACCCGGCATGGCGCAACCGCGCCTGCTGGTACCAGATTTCGAGCGAGGACCGGATGATCCACCCCGACAATCAGGCGATGATGTCGGGGCGCATGGATGCGAAGAAGGTCATCACGCTGCCCGCGGGGCACGCCTCGCTCGCCTCGATGCCATCCGAAGTCGCCGCGCTGATCGACGAGGCGGCGCGGGCGGTCGCGACCTAGAGGCTTTCGAGCAGCGGCACCAGCGCGTCGTAATGGCCGATCACATGGTCGGCCTCGAAGGCTTCGGCGGGCCGGTCGAGGAAGCCGAAGCCGACGAGGATGCTCGTCACCCCCGCGCGTTTCGCCGCGGTCACGTCGTAGATGCTGTCACCGACGAACGCCGCGCGCCCGCCGCCGCAGCGCGCGATCATCTCGTGGATCGGGGCGGGGGAGGGCTTCGCATTCTCGCGCCCCAGCGTGTCGCCGCCGATGATCGTCGCGAAGCGATCGGCGAGGCCGAGCTCGCCGAGCAGCAGGCGTGCCAGCCGTTCGGTCTTGTTGGTCACCACCGCGGTCTTGACGCCCAGCGCATCGAGCCGGTCGAGCGCGTCGGTCAAGCCGGGGAAGGGCCGGCTGTGCACCGCGATATGCGCTTCGTAATAGGTCAGGAATGCCTCGAACAGCCGCTCGAACTCGCCCTCGGGCACGCCCCCGGTCGCGATCAGCCCTTGTTCGAGCATATGCCGCCCGCCGAGTCCGATCATCGGGCGCACCTGTTCGACGCTGAGTGGTGTGCGGTCGACGAGGCCCAGCGCATGATTGACCCCCGCGGTCAGGTCGCCTGCGGTATCGAGCAACGTGCCGTCGAGATCGAAGCCGATGATGGCGAAGGGGAAAGCGGTCATGCGCTGCGCATGGCGCGACGGTCTGGAAACCGCAACGATTTGCTGGCATGGCCACGCGCATGAGCAATCCGATCCCCGTCCCCATAGCTGCCATAGTCCTCGCCGCGGGCAAGGGCACCCGCATGAAGTCCGACACGCACAAGGTGCTGCACCCGATCGCCGGGCGGCCGATGCTGCTGCACCTGATGGCGAGCGTCGATGCGCTCGACCCCGCGAAAAAGGTCGTGATCGTCGGCGACAAGGCCGAGCAGCTCGAAGCCGCGCTCGCGGGCAGCGCGGACCTCGCGGTGCAGGAGCCGCAACTCGGCACCGGCCATGCGGTCCAGCAGGCCGAGGGCGCGCTCACCCGCTTCGACGGCGATGTGCTGATCCTCTACGGCGACGTGCCCTTCGTCCCCACCGCGACGATGCAGGCGATGATCGACCGGCTGAACGCGTCCGATGCGCCCGCGGTCGTCGTGCTCGCCTTCGAGCCCGACGATGCGCAGCAGTACGGCCGCGTCATCACCGACGGCGACCATGTCACCAAGATGGTCGAGCACAAGGACGCGACTCCCGAGGAGCGCGCAGTGCGCCTCTGCAATTCGGGGCTGATGGCGGCGAAATCGGCCGACCTCTTCGCGCTGCTCGCGCGCGTCACCGACGACAATGCGGCGAAGGAGTTCTATCTCGTCGACATCGTCAATATCGCCAACGCCGACGGGCGCCATTGCGCGGTCGTCGTGACCGACCCCTATGATGTCGCGGGCATCAACAGCCGCGGCGAACTCGCCGCGATGGAGGGCGAATGGCAGGCGCGCCGGCGCGTGGCGGCGATGGCCGACGGCGCCAGCCTGATCGCCCCCGAAACCGTCTGGTTCGCGTGGGATACGCAGCTCGGCCGCGACGTGCTGGTCGAGCCCAATGTCTTCTTCGGCCCCGGCGTGACGGTGGCCGACGGCGTGAAGATCCGCGCCAACAGCCATATCGAGGGCGCGAGCATCGGGACCGGCTGCGAGGTCGGCCCCTTCGCGCGGCTGCGCCCCGGCACGATCCTCGGTGAAAAGGCCAAGATCGGCAATTTCGTCGAAACCAAGAAGGCGGTGCTCGGCAAGGGCGCCAAGGCGAACCATCTGACGTATCTCGGCGACGCGACCATCGGCGCCGGCGCCAATATCGGCGCGGGCACGATCACCTGCAATTACGACGGCTATTTCAAATATCAGACGGTGATCGGCGAAAATGCCTTCATCGGCAGCAACAGCGCGCTGATCGCCCCCGTCACCATCGGCCGCGACGCGATCGTCGCCGCGGGCAGCGCGGTGTCGCGCGACGTCGCCGCCGGCGACCTGCGCATGGTCCGCGCCGAACAACTGATCAAGCCGGGCTGGGCCGACCGTTTCCACGACACGATGCGCAAGAAGAAGGCGGGCAAATAAGCCCATGCCCGCACCGACGCTGACCACCGCGCGCCTCGTGCTGCGCCAGCTGCGCGAGGACGATGCCGCGGCGCTGTTCGCGGTGCTGTCCGATCCCGACGTCATGACCTGGTGGTCGAGCGGGCCGCACGCATCGCCCGCCGAGACCGCGGACTATGTCAAAGGCAATGCCGCCGACGGACAGGGCTATCTCTGCTGGGCGATCACCGCGGGCGATGAGATGGCGCTCGGTTGGGTCATCCTGATCGACGCCAAGCCCGACGTGAAGGAAATCGGCTATATCCTGCGCCGCGACCAATGGGGCAAAGGCATCGCGCGCGAAGCGGTGGCGCGGGTGATCGACCATGGTTTCGGCGAAATGAAGCTGCGCCGTGTCTTTGCCGACACCGATCCCGAAAACCCGGGCTCGATCGGATTGCTCGAACGGCTGGGCTTCCAGCGCGAAGGCCGGCTGCGCGGCGAGTGGGAAACGCATATCGGCGTGCGCGATTCGCTGATCTTCGGCTTGCTGCGCGACGAATGGACGATGGAGAAGGCCAAGTGAGCGACCGTTACACCGACAAGCCCTTCCTGCGCTTCGTCGACGCCTATGTGCTGAAGGCGATCGGGCATCTCGACGAAGCGACCGACGCCTATTGCACCGCGATGGTGCCCAGCCTCGAAAAGAGCTTCGGGCTGAAAGGCACATGGCCGCAGATCGTCGCGCAGCAGATGAACTTCATGCCCGGTTTGCCCGCGCAAATCCTGCATACTTGGGCCGAAGGCAAGGCGCGCTACGAGGAAGCGAACGGCGAAGCGCCCGATCCCGTGCAGTTTGCGATGATCTGGGTTGACCAGAATTTCGGGCGGGCATGAGCCACCTCATCGTCCGGCCGGCAACGCGCGCCGACCATGACCGGTGGCTGCCGTTATGGGACGGCTACAACGCCTTTTACGGGCGTAGCGGCGCCGCCGCGCTTGCGCCCGAAATCACCGCCGCGACGTGGGAGCGCTTCTTCGATCCCTATGAGCCGATGTTCGCGCTCGTCGCCGAGCAGGACGGCGCGCTGCTGGGGCTGACGCATTATCTGCTGCACCGGAGCACGACCTCGCTGCTTCCCTCGCTCTATCTGCAGGACCTGTTCACCGTCGCCGAGGCGCGTGGAATGGGCGTTGGCCGGTCGCTGGTCGAAGCAGTGTACCGCGCGGCAGAAGCGCGCTCCTTGCCGCGCGTCTACTGGCTGACGCACGAAAGCAACGAAACGGCGATGCGGCTCTACGACCAGATCGCCGAGAAATCGGGCTTTCTCGTTTATCGGAAGCAGCTATCGCCTTGACATGATATCATGATATGATATCAATATCCCATGCGTTTCCTCGCCGACATTCCCGACTCCGACGTCGAATGGCTCGACGCTCTCGCTGCCGAGCAGGGCGTGTCGCGCGCCGAGCTCGTCCGCCGCGCCGTCGCAGCCTATCGCGCCGACGCCTCGGGCGACGCCATCGACAATGCTTTCGGCATCTGGCGTGACCGCGCCGACATCGGCGATGGCCTCAAATATCAGCGCCGCCTCAGAGGCAAGCGCGAATGATCGACGCGCAATTCGACAGCGACATCCTCATCGATGCGCTGAGCGGCGTCGAGGCCGCGCGCAGCGAAATCCGCCGCGCGGGGCGCAAGAGCGTCAGCCGGATCAGCTGGACCGAGGTGATGACCGCCGCCGACCCCGCGTCGGTCAAGGCGGTCGAAGCCTTCCTCGGCTGCTTCGCGGTCGAGGAGGTCGGCGACGCCGTCGCGCGCCGCGCTGCCGCGCTGCGCGCCGAGCGCAAGGGGCTGACGCTCTGCGATGCGCTCGTGCTCGCCACCGCGCAAATCGGCGGCCGCATCCTCGTTACACGCAATATCAAGGTGTTTCCGGCAGCGATGCCGGGTATTCGCGTCCCCTACACGCTCTAACGAAAGCAAAGACCCATGTGCGGAATCATCGGAATCGTCGGCAAGGACCAGGTCGCGGACCGGCTGGTCGACGGCCTCAAGCGCATGGAATATCGCGGCTATGATTCGGCGGGGGTGTGCACGGTCGAGGGCGGCCAGCTCGTCCGCCGCCGCGCCGAGGGCAAGCTCGGCAATCTGGTCAAGGAACTCGCAGGCAACCCCGCGCCCGGCCTCGTCGGCATCGCACACACGCGCTGGGCGACCCACGGCGCGCCGACGACGAGCAACGCGCACCCGCACGCGACGGGCGAGGTCGCGCTGGTCCACAACGGGATCATCGAGAATTTCAAGCCGCTGCGCGAGGCGTTGCAGGCGCGCGGCCGCAGCTTCGAGAGCGAAACCGATACCGAAGTCGTCGCGCATCTCGTCAGCGAGCAGGTCGAGGCGGGCCAATCGCCGACCGAGGCGGTGCAGGCGGTCCTCCCGCAGCTGCGCGGCGCCTTCGCGCTCGCCATCGCCTTCCGCCGGCACCCCGACCTGCTCATCGGCGCCCGCCTCGGCTCCCCGCTCGTCGTCGGTTACGGTGAGGGCGAAACCTATCTCGGCTCGGACGCGCTCGCGCTCGCGCCGCTGACGCAGAAGATCGCCTATCTCGAGGAAGGCGACTGGGTCGTGATCACGCGCGAGGGCGCGCAAATCTTCGACAGCGCCAACAACCCAGTGACGCGCGAGATCACCACCAGCGGGGTCACTGCCGCGACGATCGAGAAGGGCAATTACCGCCACTTCATGCAGAAGGAGATTTTCGAGCAGCCGACCGTCGTCGCGCAGACGCTTTCCTCCTACATCCGCCCGCTCGAACAGACCGTCGCGCTGCCGCAGATGGATTTCGACCTGTCGGCGATCGACCGCATCACCATCGTCGCCTGCGGCACCAGCTTCTACGCCGGCATGGTCGCCAAATATTGGTTCGAGACCTTCGCGCGCGTCCCCGTCGACATCGATGTCGCGTCGGAATTCCGTTACCGCGACCCGGTGCTCCAGCCCGGCGGGCTCGCGCTCTTCATCTCGCAGTCGGGCGAGACCGCCGATACGCTCGCCGCGCTGCGCCATTGCAAGGCGAACGGCCAGACGATCGCGGTCGTCGTCAATGTGCCGACCAGCAGCATGGCGCGCGAGGCCGACCTGCTGCTGCCGACGCATGCGGGGCCGGAGATCGGCGTCGCCTCGACCAAGGCCTTCACCTGCCAGCTCGCGGTGCTCGCCGCGCTCGCCGCGCATCTTGCGCTGAAGAAGGGCAAGCTCAGTGCCGACGAAGAGCGCGAGATCGTCAAGCATCTGATCGAGGCCCCCGCCGCGCTCAACGCCGCGCTAAGCCATGACGAGGAGATCGCCGCGATGGCGCATCTCGTCGCCCCGGCGCGCGACGTCCTTTATCTGGGCCGCGGCCCCGATTATCCGCTCGCGCTCGAAGGCGCGCTCAAGCTCAAGGAAATCAGCTACATCCACGCGGAGGGTTACGCCTCGGGCGAGATGAAGCACGGCCCGATCGCGCTGATCGACGAGGCGGTCCCGGTGATCGTCCTCGCGCCCTCGGGTCCCTTGTTCGAAAAGACCGTCAGCAACATGCAGGAAGTCATGGCGCGCGGCGGCAAGATCGTCCTGATCAGCGACGCCGAAGGCCTCGCCGAAGCCGGCGACGGCTGCATGGCGACGATCGAAATGCCCAAGGTGCATCCGTTGATTGCGCCGCTGGTTTACGCGGTGCCGGTGCAACTGCTCGCCTACCATGTGGCGGTGGCGAAGGGGACCGACGTCGACCAGCCGCGCAACCTGGCGAAGTCGGTGACGGTGGAGTGATGCGCGCCTAGATGGTGGCGGCGTAGGCGTCGGCGAAGGGAACGAATTTCGGCCGCTTGCGGAAGAAGGTGTCGGCGCAGACCAGCGACCAGAACTCGCTATCGAGTTCGTCGAAATCCTGGCGCTCTTCGGGATAGCCGACGATTTCGCGGCGTTCCGTCTGCGTGCCGGGAACGCTATCGCCGAGCAATGCCCCGGCGCGGCGCAATATATCGGCGACTTCGGGCATGCCAATCGCGTCGAAGCCGCGAATGGCTTCTGGCCAGGTCGTGCCAGTCGAATTGAAGAAATATTGCCAGTGGCCGCCATTTTCGATTTCGGCATGCGCCCAGTGAACGGCGAACAGGTTCACGATCTTTTCCGGGATATCGGCTATCGATTCCAGCCAAGCGTCGCGCCCGTCGTAGAAGTTGAACTGGTCCCAATAGGGATCGATCGCCTTGGGATATTCGCGTGGCATATTGAAGATATGGAACATGGCACTTCCTGCATGGACTGAAGGAAGAAGAATGCCAGTTTCTGTCGAAGCATTTGTTAATGTAGGTCCGGATCGGACCAGATACTCGACCGTCTCACTCCCCCGAATTCGCCTGCTCCAAAATCGACGCCGCGATTTCCTCCAGCTTGCCGACGATCAGCAGCGGCGCGCCGCCGACCATGCCGACCTGCACCTGGCCATTCTCATAGTCGCGCAGCCACGCGACATTGTCGGCGACCACCAGATAATTGCCGCCGCGCGATTTGAGCTCGATGAACTTCATGATTGCGTCTCCTGTCGCCTTGGCCTTTAGCGCCGACAGGTTGCATTCGCATAAACAGGACAAGCTTCGATGACTCCCGCCGCCATCATCTTCGACTTCGACGGCGTGATCGCCGACAGCGAGGTGCGCGCCAACCTGTCGCTGTCCGAAAGCCTGACCGCGGTCGGCATGCCGACCACCTACGACGAGAGCCTGCGCGACTATTACGGCCACAACTGGCAGGAGACGCAGCGGCGGATCGAAGCGCGTTTCGGGCGTCCGCTGCCCGCCGATTTCCGCGAGCAACACCGGACGCGCGCAAGGGCGCGCTTCATGGAAGGCTTCGACGCGGTGCCGGGCGCGCCCGCTTTTCTCGACTCGCTGGGCGCCACGCCGCGCGCGATCGCCTCGTCGAGCCGCGCCGAATATATCGGCTGGGCGCTCGGGCTGTTCGGGCTCGGCCATCATTTCGGCGCGCATATCTACAGCGCCGACGGCTGGGACCGCGGCAAGCCCTTTCCCGACATCTACCTCGCCGCCGCTAGGGGCCTCGGCGTCGATCCGGCGCAGTGCCTCGCGATCGAGGACTCCCCCACCGGCGCCCGCGCCGCGCTCGCGGCGGGGATGACCGTCATCGGCTTCTGCGGTGCCGGCCACATCGTCGACCGCGCCGCGCACGGCGCCATGCTGCGCGAGGTGGGGGTGCATCATGTGGCGCTGAGCTTCGACGATATCGCTGCCGTCGCCTGACGCCAATCCGGCGTGACGTGAGCGCGACGCGCCCGACTTCCGGATTTCTTTGTGGCTTCGTGGCTTTGTGCGAGTCTCATTTTTCTCGCACAAAGCCACGAAGCCACAAAGAGGGCACCAGGCAGCAAGCCGCGGCTGGCAAGGCGACAAAAAGCGCTGTCCTAAAAAACATCGCCATATTAGCGTGATGGCGACTCCATGCTGCACCCGTCACGGGCAGCACCGAAAAGGCCGATCGCGAATGAAGTTGCGCAGTTTTCCGCCATTTTTTTCGCGGGCAATATCGTGTTCCCCGGCGAAAGCCGGGGTCCAGTCGCGCTGGTCGAGCCTTCGCCTATATGGGCACCGGCCTTCGCCGGGGAACACATGATAGTTATGCGAGTCCACTGTTAAGTTCGGCGGTTTTCCGTCGCTTTCGAAAAGCCCCCCAAGGAGAGACGCCATGTGCACCCATGATACCGAAGCCGATCTCGACCGCGCCGGGCTGCCCGTCGGGCGCCGCGGCTTTACCGCGCTCGCGGGGGCGGGCGCGCTGATGGCGGCGCTGCCCGCGCGCGCGATCGAGGGAAGGGCGCTGGTTCGCCGCGACGTGACGATCGCCACCGCCGACGGCACCTGCGATGCCTATTTCGTCGCCCCCGCCGAGGGCAAGCACCCCGGCGTCCTGGTGTGGCCCGACATCCGCGGCCTGCGCCCCGCCTTTCGCCAGATGGCCGACCGGCTCGCGGGCGAGGGCTATGCGGTGCTCACCGTGAACCCCTTCTACCGCTGGCAGAAGTCGCCCGTCGTCGACGCCGCCAACGACTGGAGCGATCCCGCGGTGCGCGAGAAATTGTTCGGTTACCTCAAGCAGCTGACCCGGCCGATCGTCGAGACCGACGCCAAGGCGCATCTCGCCTTCCTCGACGCGCAGGCGGAGGTCGACACCAGGCGGCGGATCGGCACCACCGGCTATTGCATGGGCGGCGCGATGACGATCTACACCGCGGCGCTCGGCCCGAACCGCGTCGGCGCGGCGGCGAGCTTCCACGGCGGCGGGGTCGCCACCGACAAGCCCGACAGCCCGCATTTGCTGATCGACGGCACCAACGCCGGCTATCTCTTCGCGATCGCCGACAATGACGACAAGGAAACCCCGAACGAGAAAGTCCTGCTGGCCGAAACCCTTAAGCCGCGCCCGCAGTGGCACGAGGTCGAGGTCTATGCCGGTGCGATGCACGGCTGGTGCCCGCCCGACGGCCGCGCCTACAACGAGGCGGCCGCCGAAAAGGCGTGGGGACGCATGCTCGAGCTGTTCAAGGCCGAGCTCGCCTGACGGCGAGCCGGCTCAGGGGAAGCAGGGCAAATAGCTGCTCACCGCCGAATGCGCGTCGGCGACGGTCGAGAATTGCTCGCTGTTGAGCGCGTTCACCACCGCGGGCATCGCCGATGTCAGCACGTCGGCGCCGGGCACCCACAGATGGTTGGCGTCGAAATAGGTGAAGTCGCCCACGGCATAATAGCCGCCGTCGGTATCGACGATGATCCCCAGGATCAGCGCCGCCCACGCCAGCTCCTCCCACGTCTTGGGGAAATGGATGAAGGGGAAGAAATCGGCTTCGGCCCAGAAGGGCAGGAAGGGGACGACGTCATTCTCGACCTGGTAGCGATGCGTGGTCGCGGCGAGGCTGCCGTAGAAGCTCTGGAAGATCTTGTTGCCCACCGGCGGCGGGGCGAAGGCGTGGACCTCGATCGCATTCTTGAACTGCGGAAAGGCCGCCTCGATCAGCTGCGCCGCGAGGAAGGTCATCGCCGCGCCCTTCGAATGGCCGGTGACCACCACCCCGGTGCACGGCGTCGTCGCGAGCACCGTGTCGATCATATGGCCGATGCTGGGCCAGAGGCTGAGCATCGCCTTCACGAAGCCCGTTTCGGCGCGGCAGTCGCGGATCACCGGCAGCTGCTTCACCCACCAATGCGTCTGCGGGATGTCGGCGTCGTTCATCCAGTCGGCCATCCAGGCGAAGATGTCGTTGTTGTGCAGCGTCGGCGGGATGGTGCCGCGGATCGCGACGAGCAGCTTGCCATTGGCGAGCGCGCCGACCAGCGCGGCGTTGATCTCGTCCTTGCCGGTCGAGGCGAAGAGCGGGGCATAGCCGCTCGCCGCGGTGCCGACGAAGCCGACCTGGTCCTGATAGGTCGGCACGACATTGTAGAAATAGGCGCCGCCCGGCCCCGGGATGGTGCGCGTCACCGGCGGCGTCGGCGGATCGGGAACCCAGCCCTTGGGGTGGATCTGATAGGCGCAGATGCTGGCGTTGATTGCGCTCTTCGCGGCGGCGGCCTGGCTCGGTGTCATGCGGAAGTCCCCCAAGGATGCGGGAGCGCGGGCAGATGATGGCCGGCGACCCCGATGAGTGCGACCCGGGGCTTGTTGTGGCGAAATGCGACGATAGCGCGTTTCGCCGCCGCTGTCACATCGCCTGCAAGAGCGCCCTGCCGCGCGGCGACAGCCGGTATCCGGTCTCGAGGCTCTCGGTGAGGCCGAGTTCCTTGAGCTTGCGGATGTCGCGCTTGAGGTCGAGCTTGTCGGTGCCCAGCATCGCGGCGATCTCGCGCGCCGCGAGGCCCTCGTTCGTGGCAATGATCCGCAGCACGCGGGCGGTCCACGGCGTATCGCGCGGCTTGTCGAGGCGGCCCAGCCGCTGGCGGAGCGCGTCGAGCGCGTCCGGCGTCAGCGCCCCCTGCTCGCGCAGCGCGATCCGCCCGTCCTCGCCGGCATGATGGAGCGCGATGCGATAGACTTCGCCTTCGCCGCGTCCGTTCAATTCGGCGAGCAGCGCCTCGCGTCCGGCAAAGCCCGCGGCTATCGCCTCATCATCGGTTATCCCCGCAGGATCGCAAGGCTCGACCGCGTCGATCGCAAGCTCGCCAATCGCGGTGCGCAGCCGCCCGCCCGCCTTGACCGTCGGTTTGCGCCAGCGGCGGAAAGCGAGGCTGACTTCGCCGCATCGGATCCGCTCGAGCAGGGCCATGCGGATCAGCATCGCCGGCTACGCCGTTCAGCGCGCGCCGCTCGCGGCGTAGCTCGCATAGACGCGCTGGCCGCCGGGGCCGAAGGTCATGACCTTATAGGCTTCGCGGATATTCCGATATTCCATGCCGGGCGAGCCCGTCGGCATGCCCGCGACCGCGAGGCCCTTGACGCCCTTGGGCTTTTCCTTGAGCAGCCGCGCGATTTCCTTCGCCGGGACATGGCCCTCGATGACATAACCGCCGACGAGGACGGTGTGGCAACTCCGCAGCGCCTGCGGCACGCCCTGCTTGTCCTTGACCGCGTCCATGTCGGCCGCGTTGACCACGGTGACCTTCGCCCCGAACGAGGACTTCACCAGCTCGAGCCATTTGAGGCAGCAGCCGCAGCCGGCGTCGCGGAACATCGTCGGGTCGGCGGCCTGCGCGGTGCCGATGATCCCGGCAAAGGCGGCGAAGGCGAAGAATGTGCGGCGGGCGAGCGACATGGCGGGGTTCCTTTCGGGACCGAAACCTATAGGCTAAGCCCATGAAAGTCCATTTCATCCGCTCGGGCGAACGCCGCTATTCGATGCGCATCGAGCGCGCCGGGCTGCCCGTGCTGGCCATGGACCCCGCACCGGGCTTCGACCCCGACGTGCCGCACGACATGGTGCATTTCGTCGTCGAGGCCGTGCTCGGGCTGAAGGGCGGGGTGTTCGGCCAGATCGCCGCGGGGGGCACCGCGGGGTCGTTCCACGTCGAAGCGGCGGGCGGCAAGGTCGATGCCCGCGAGCAGCGCCGGACCGTCCGCAAGCAGGTCGCCAGGGGCAAGAAGCTGATCGAGGCACAAGGCCGCGAGGGCGAATTGTCCGAGCTCGCCGCCTTCCTCTTCGACATCGCCTGGCGCAGCGGGCACCGCCCTGACAGCCCCGAACAGCGCGCCGCGCTCAGCGAGGCCGATCGGGTGCGGGCGACACTCAGTCCCGAAGAGCGCGCAGCCATCGACGCCGCTCGACCCGCGGTGTTTGCGGCGTTCGACCGGCTCGCCGCCGACTGGCGCGCGCTCGGCACCGGTGAGGCGCTGGTCCTCGAATGGCCGACGCTGCGGCGGCTCGATCAGCCCATCGGGTAAAGGATGTCGCGGCTCACCTGGTGCAGCGCGCTCATCACCTCGTCGCTCAGCACCAGATCCTTCGCCGCGAGGATCGGGTCGACCTGGTCATAGGCGCTGACCCCGACGATCGTCGAGGCGACGAAATCATGCTGTTTCGACCATGCGGTCGCCATCGTCACCGGATGCAGCCCGGCCTCCTCGGCGATCTTGAGATAGCGTTCGGTCGCGGCGAGGCTCTTGTCGTTGACGAACCGGCGGCCCATCACGGCCTGTCGACCTTCCATCTTGAGGTAGCGCGAGAAGCGCGCGCCGTCGGGGGTCGCGCCGCCCTGATATTTGCCCGACAGCACCCCGCCCGCGAGCGGCGAATAGGGGATCAGGCTGACGCCTTCCTGCCGGCACACCTGCTTGAGTTCGTCCTCGAAGCGGCGATTGTTGAGGCTGAAATTATTCTGGATCGTGTGATAACGCGCGCCGCCCAGCCGCTCGGACGCCGCGATCGACTTCATCAACCCCCAACTCGTCTCGTTCGAGCAGCCGAGGATGCGGACCTTGCCGGCGCGGACGAGCTCGTCGAGCGCATCCATCATCTCGTCATAAGGGGCGTCATGGTCGGGCCAGTGCGTCTGGTAGAGGTCGACATAGTCGGTCTGCAGCCGCGCCAGGCTGTCGTCGATCGCCTGGAAGATATTCTTGCGGTCGAGCGCGGTCATGCCGTTCCGGCACGGCGACTTGAACCAGACATGGCTCGGTCCCGACACCTTGGTCGCCAGGATGATCGCGTCGCGCGGCTTGGTCTTCATCCAGCGGCCGACGATCTCCTCGGTACGGCCGACCCATTTGGTGTCGGGCGGCACCGGATAACCCTCGGCGGTGTCGTAGAAATTGATGCCCTCGTCGAAGCAGCGGTCGAGGACGCGGAACGCTTCGCCCTCGTCGGTCTGGCTGCCGAAGGTCATCGTTCCCATGCAGATGTCGGACACATGGATGGCGCTCTTGCCAAGGCGGCGGCTTTGCATCGCTTCTTTCTCCGGTCGCGGGGGAGGGTCGCGCCGGTGCATAGGCGATCAGATCAGAAGCGCAAGCGATCCGACGAGCAGTGCCGCCATCGTCCAGTTGAACGCCTTCAGCCGCGCCGGGCTCGACAGCCAGCCGCGCAGCACCTGGCCCATTACCGCCCACAGGCTGGTCGAGGGCAGGTTGATGATCCCGAAGATCAGCGCGACGAGCAGCACCGCCGCAAAATTGCGGTCGGGCGCATAAAGCGCGATCGCGGTCAGCGCCATCGACCAGGCCTTGGGATTGACCCACTGGAACAGCATTGCCTGGACGAAGCTCATCGGCTTGCCGCGCGGGCTCTCGCCCTCGCCGGGCGCCGCGGCATTGGCGATCTTCCACGCGAGCCACAGCAGATAGGCGACGCTCACCACCTTGAGTATGATGTTGAGCACCGGGAAGAGGTCGAACAGCCCCATCAGCCCGACCCCGACCAGCACGATCATCAGCGTGAAGCCGAAACCGACGCCCAGCGCGTGCGGCACGGTGCGGCGAAGGCCGAAATTGGCGCCCGACGCCATCAGCATCATGTTGTTCGGCCCCGGCGTGATCGACGAGACGAGCGCGAAGGCGGAAAGCGCGGCGAGGGTGGTCTGTTCCATGCGGCACAACATAATGCGTTTCGATGCGCGATGGATTGCAAAGATACCTAGTCATCGGCTAGATTCTGCAACCTATGACCAAGATCGATGCCATTGGCCGCAAGATATTGCACGAACTGTCGCGCGACGGGCGAATCTCGAACCTCGAGCTCGCCGAGCGCGTCGGGCTGTCGCCCTCCGCCTGTTTGCGCCGTGTGCAGGAGCTCGAACGCAACGGGGTGATCAAGGGCTATCGCGCGGTGATCGATCCCGCGAAGCTGGGCAACAGCTTTCTCGCTTATGTCACGGTGGGCCTGTCGACGCATACCAAGCAGGCGCAGGCCGATTTCGAAGCGGCGATGGCCGAGGCGCCCGAAGTGCGCGAATGCCATAATATCACCGGCGCGATCGAATATCTGCTGCGCGTCGAGGCGGCGGACCTAGCCGCCTACAAGCATTTCCATACCGAGGTGCTCGGCGTGCTGCCGCAGGTGCATTCGATCACCACCTATGTGCTGATGGATTCGCCGAAGGACGAGCGGGCGTAGAATTTCTTGGGCAGGTCCGCGAAGCGCTGCGGTTGAACCGCGCGACGCGCAACCGCATATCGGTTTCATGCTGAAACTCTCCTTGCTCGACCTCGTCCCCGTCACCGACACCGGATCGATCGCCCAGTCGCTCGCCAACGCCGCCGACCTCGCACAGCACGCCGAGGCGCTCGGCTATGGCCGCTACTGGGTTGCCGAGCATCATGGCATGCAGGGGATCGCGAGCGCCGCGACCGCGGTCGTGCTCGCGCACGTCGGCCATGCGACGTTGGACATCCGCATCGGCTCGGCCGGCATCATGCTGCCTAACCACGCGCCGATGGTGATCGCCGAGCAGTTTGGCACGCTGGAGGCGCTGTTTCCCGGGCGCATCGACCTCGGCCTCGGCCGCGCGCCGGGCTCCGACGGCGTCGTCGCGCGCGCACTGCGTCGCAATCTCGCCAGCGACGAGCGGCAATTCCCGCAGGACGTCGTCGAGCTGCAGGCCTTCCTCGCCGGCGACGAGCGGCTCGGCATCCGCGCGGTGCCGGGCGAAGGGACCAACGTTCCGATCTGGATCCTGGGGTCGAGCCTGTTCGGCGCGCAGCTCGCGGCGATGCTGGGGCTGCCCTATGCGTTCGCCAGCCATTTCGCGCCCGACGCGCTCGACGAGGCGCTCGACGTCTATCGTCGCCAGTTCAAGCCTTCGGAGCAGCTCGCCGAACCCTATGCCGCAGCGGCGTTCAACATCTTCGCCGCCGACACGCGCGAGGAGGCCGAATTGCTCGCGAGTTCGCAGCAGCAGGCTTTCGTCGCGCTGCGCACCGGCAATCCCGGCAAGATGAAGCCGCCGCTCGCGGGCTACAAGGACAGCCTGCCGCCCAACGCGCGCGCGATCCTCGACCATGTGCTGCAATGCTCGGCCGTCGGTACCGTCGACGACGTCCGCGACGGGCTCAAGGCCTTCGTGGCGCGCACCGGGGTCGACGAGGTCGTCGTGGCATCGTCGATGTATGATCACGGCGCGCGGAAGCATTCGGTGGCGCTGGCGATGGAAGCGGCGAAGTCGCTTTAGTTCAAGGGACCACCCCTATTCCCGTTCGTGTCGAGCGAAGTCGAGACACCATGGGGAGCACGTGCCTTCGCGTGTCTCGACTTCGCTCGACACGAACGGATCTATGGTTACTCCGGTCGAAAGCTGAGGCTCGCTAGCCGCCAAGCCTTGTCGCCCATCAACTCGGCACCAGTCGGGATTGTCGCAGGCGGCCGGCAGTCGACCTCCGCGGCGATATAGCGACCGGTTTCGCGCAGCCGCACCTCGACGTCGCCGAAGCGCGCCTTGAGTGCCGCGATCAGCGCCTGCGCGTCGTCGGCCAGTTCGTTCGAATCGAGCGCCCGCGGCGTCCCGTCGAGGAGTTCGGCAACCGCCTGTTCGAGCGCGCCGACCGCATCCTTGATGATCGACAGCGCGATGAACAGTGCCGCGCTGGCGTCGGCCCACCACCAGCCGAGCCCGATGCCGGTAATCCCCGCAATCGCGGCGAGGCCGGTCTGCCAGTCGGCCTTCTGCATCAGCGCGTCGGTGTGGAGCACCTTGTCGTTGATCCGTTTCGCCACCGGCAGCTTGATCCGTCCGAGGACCAGCGGCGGGATCACCGAATAGACGAGCGCCGCCATCATCAGCCAGCCGAGCCAGATCGTGTGGCCGAACAGCGTGATCCCGCCGACGGTCGGATGCTCCTGCCGCACCAGCGTCGTGACGCTCTCATAGACGAGGAAACCGCCGACCGAGAGCAAGGCGGTCGCCGCAACGAGGAAGGCGAGGCTGTTGGCGCGGCGATAGCCGAAGGGGAAACGGGGGTTCGCGCGCTTACGCTCCCAATGCACCGACAGCAGGAAGACGATCGCCGGGATCAGGCTCAGCATATCCTCGATCACCGCCGATTTCATCGCCTGGCTCGCACCCATCACCAGCGCCATCACGACGACGACGCTGCCGATCCACAGCAAAGTCCACCATTCCAGCCGCTCGCCGTGCCGGACGTCGGCCTCGATCGCCGCAGGGATGCCGCCATGCAGGCTCATCGCGCGCTCCCGGCGACCAGCCGGTCGGTGGCGAGGATCAGCGCATTCTCGCCATTGCGGCGCGCGATGCGCAACACCGGATGATGCTTGTCGTCGGGTTCGCCGCGCGCGACGGGTTTCGACAGCGCGATATCGGCCTGCCACGGCGAGGTTTTTGCGAAATGACCGACCAGCGCGTCGATCTCGCCGTCCTCCAAAGCCTTATGCGCATGCTCGCCGTGGATCGGGACAAGCGTCAGCCGCGCGCCATGCTCGCGCGCAAAGGCGTCGAGCAGCGCCAGCGCCGGGTGCGCATCGGGCGTTCCCGGCAGCACCGTGACGCGCACCGCGTGCGTACGCTCGATCCGTTCGGTCGTGCCCGCCGCGTCGCGTGGGAGGCCGTCGCAGCCGGCGAGCAGCAGCGCCAGGATCGGAAGGGCGAACGGGTATCGCATCCTCGCTCATACGCCGCGCCGTAGCCTTGGTTGCGGGCGGTCGCGCTGTGTTGACGCGGCCAAGCACGCGGCAGTATAGGGGCCGCCCGACCCAAGGGCGGCCCGTACGGGGTCGCCTTTTTGCTTTGGCCGGTTCTTTTGTCTTTTGGAAAGGTGCCCGACATGTCGATCACGCCGCTGATGCCCGTTTACCCCCGGTGCGGTGTGCGTCCGGTGCGAGGCGAGGGCGCCTATCTGATCGGCGAGCGCGGCGAGCGCTATCTCGATTTCGCGAGCGGCATCGCGGTCAACCTGCTCGGCCACGGCCACCCGCATCTGACCAAGGCGATCCAGGACCAGGCCGCGACGCTGATGCACGTGTCGAACCTGTACGGCAGCCCGCAGGGCGAGGCCTATGCGGCGCGGCTGGTCGAGAACACCTTCGCCGACACGGTCTTCTTCACCAATTCGGGCGCCGAGGCGGTCGAATGTTCGATCAAGACCGCGCGTGCCTATCATTCGAGCGCGGGCAACGCGCACAAGCATACGCTCATCACCTTCAACAACGCCTTCCACGGCCGCACGCTCGGCACGATCTCGGCGACCAACCAGGAAAAGCTGCGCAAGGGGTTCGACCCGCTGCTGCCCGGTTTTGCCTATGCGCCGTTCGACGACGTCAATGCCGCGCTCGACCTGGTCGACGACAATACCGCGGGCTTCCTGCTCGAACCCGTGCAGGGCGAGGGCGGCATCCGCCCGGCGTCGCAGCCCTTCCTCCAGGCGCTGCGCGACATCTGCGACAAGCGCGACCTGATGCTCGTGTTCGACGAGGTCCAGTGCGGTGTCGCGCGCACCGGCTCGCTCTATGCCTATGAACAGTTCGGCGTCGTCCCCGACATCCTCGCCAGCGCGAAGGGCATCGGCGGCGGTTTCCCGATGGGCGCGTGCCTCGCGACCGAAAAGGCGGCGCGCGGCATGGTGATCGGTACCCATGGCTCGACCTATGGCGGCAATCCGCTTGCGATGGCGGCGGGGCAGGCGGTGCTCGACGTCGTGCTCGAAGAGGGTTTCCTCGAAGGCGTCAAGGCGACCGGCGAGCGCCTCCGCGGCGCGCTCGAACAGCTGATCCCGAACCACGACGATCTGTTCGAGAGCGTGCGCGGCATGGGGCTGATGCTCGGCGTCAAGATGAAGAGCGACAGTCGCGCCTTCGTCGCGCATCTGCGCGACAATCACGGGCTGCTGACGGTGGCGGCGGGCGACAATGTCATCCGCATCCTGCCCCCGCTCAACATCGAGGAAGCGCACATCAACGAGTGCATCGAAAAATTGTCGGCAGGCGCGGCGAGCTATACGCCGCCCGAGTCCTGATGATTTCCGTTCCTGTGGAACGGAGGGCGTAATGCGGCACTTCCTCAACCTGTCCGACGCGGGCGGGGATGCGATCGCCGCGATGCTGTCGGACGCGATCGACCGCAAGGCCGCGCGCGTCGGCTGGCCGAAGGCGAAGCCCGACGCCGACGCACCGCTCGCCGACCATGTGCTGGCGATGGTGTTCGAGAAGAATTCGACGCGCACCCGCGCCTCCTTCGACATCGCGATCCGCCAGCTCGGCGGCGTGCCGATGATCCTCGATGCGGGCACGACCCAGCTCGGCCGCGGCGAGACGATCGCCGACACCGCGCGCGTGCTGTCGCGCTACGCCGACGCGATCATGATCCGCACCGACGATCATGCGAAGATCGAGGAACTGGCGCAGCATGCCAGCGTGCCCGTCATCAACGGCCTGACCGACCTGTCGCACCCCTGCCAGATCGTCGCCGACCTGCTGACGATCGTCGAAAGCGGCAAGGCGCTGCCCGGGCTCGAACTTGCGTGGCTCGGCGACGGCAATAATGTGCTGGCTTCGCTGATCGAGGCCGCGGGGCTGTTCGGCTTCAACGTCCGCGCGGGCGTGCCGCAGGGCTATGAGCCCGAGGCGAGCTTCGTCGAGGCGGCGCGTGCGAAAGGCGCGCGTATCGACATCCTCCGCGACGCGCGCGAAGCCGTCGCGGGCGCCGACCTGGTCGTCACCGACACCTGGGTGTCGATGGGGCAGGATCATGCGCACAACAAGGTCGCAGCCATGGCACCCTATCAGGTCGACGAGCGGTTGATGGACGCGGCGAAGGGCGACGCCTTGTTCCTCCACTGCCTGCCCGCGCACCGCGGCGAGGAAGTCACCGACGCGGTGATCGACGGGACGCAGTCGCGCGTCTGGGACGAGGCCGAGAACCGCGTCCATGCGCAGAAATCCGTCCTGCTTTGGGCGCTGGGGAAGTTATGAGCGACACCGTCGAAACCTGGTTCGACCAGCCGCTGGTCTTCACCATCGCCGAGCGCCATGTGCGCGGGCGCTTCGTGCGCCTCGGGCCGACGCTGAACACGATCCTCAGCGCCCACAGCTATCCGCCGGTGGCCGAAAAACTGCTCGCCGAGGCGCTGGTGCTCACCGTGCTGCTCGGTTCGACGCTCAAGGCCGAGGGCGGGCAGCTGACGCTGCAGGCGCAGACCGGCGGCGGGCCGGTCGAACTGCTCGTGTGCGACTATCGCGGCGGCGAGCTGCGCGGTTATCTCAAATTCGACACCGAAAGACTGGTCGAGGTCGGCCCCGACCCGACGCTGTTCGCGCTGTTCGGCGAAGGCTTCCTCGCGATCACCTTCGACCAGCCCGCGACCGAGGAGCGCTACCAGGGCATCGTGCCGCTCGAAGGATCGTCGATCGCCGACGCCGCCGAGCATTATTTCGAACAGTCCGAGCAGATCCCGAGCCTCGTCCGCCTCGCGGCGCGGCACGATGCCGAAGCGGGCTGCGTCGCGGGGGGGCTGCTGCTCCAGCATCTGCCCGAGGGCGAGGTCGGCCGCGACCGGCTGCACACGCGCCACGACCATCCCGAATGGGAACATGCGCGCACCATCGCCGCGACGCTGAAGGCAGAGGAACTGACCGACCCGGCCAATTCGCTCGAAACGCTCGCATGGCGGCTGTTCCACGAGGACGAGGTGCGGATCGAACCCGGCGCGCGCGTGTCGCGCGGCTGCCGCTGCAGCGCCGATTATTACGCCGGGGTGCTGCGCCAGTTCCCCGAGAGCGAGCGGATCGACATGGCCGACGAGGCGGGCAATATCGTCGTCGATTGCGCCTTCTGCTCGCGGATTTTCCCGATCCCGCTCGAAGAGATCGCCACGCCGAACTGAAGCCATCGACGACGAAGCGAAGCGTTTCAGCGCCAAATGGTTGAAATCGCGCGGCCGAATCGCTACCTTGTTTCCACAGGGTCGCATTTGCCCGCGATAAGGGCAGCCGATGGATAGGGTGAAATGGCGATCTTCTCTCCCATGACGAAATATGGCCTGGCGGCGTGCGTGCTCGCCGGGGCGACCGCCGTGCCCGCGCAGGCGCCGTCGCTGGCGATGCTCGACCGGCTCGAAAAGGGCCAGTGGCAGCTCAAGGAACGCGACAGCGACACGATCGTCCAGTCGATGTGCGTCGGCGACGCGCGGCGGATGATCCAACTCTATCACCCGCGCGGTACCTGTTCGCGCTTCGTGATCGAGGACGGCGCGAAGTCGGTGACCGTCCAATATACCTGCCCCGGCGCCGGGCACGGCCGTACGACGATCCGTTCCGAAACCAATCGCCTCGTCCAGATCGACACGCAGGGCATCGCCGAGGGCAAGCCCTTCTCGCAGGCGATCGAGGCACGCCGCATCGGCGCCTGCGCCGCGGGCGGCGGACGCTGAACGGGCGCAACAATTTGTTAACCATAGGCTGGTAGGAAGAGCGAACGACGCACCGATGTGTGTCCTTCTCCCTAACGGCTTTCATGCCGAACTGGGCCGTACGGAAACCCCGTACGGCCCGTTTTCTTTTACAGGATCGCGGCGCCATCACGGCTGCTTTCGGGCGGTTGCTGCCCTTTTAATCCTCCCTGTCGCGAAGCGATGGGGAGGGGGACCATGCGAAGCATGGTGGAGGGGTGGCGGCCTTGAGCCGACGTTTATGGCGTCGACCCCTCCACCACCCTGCGGGTGGTCCCCCTCCCCACGGCTTCGCCGCAGGGAGGATTAAGAGGTCCGCCCCCC
>NZ_LNSB01000037.1 GCF_001468285.1 Sphingopyxis sp. HIX
ACGGTCGATATCCCCCCGCTCACCGGCAGCAGCACCCCCGTCACCCACGCCCCCGCGCGCGACGACAGGTAAATCACCGCACCCGCGATATCGTCCATCTCGCCCGCGCGCGCGCCGAGCGGCGAGACGAAGGCCTTGGGCACTTTGTCCTTCTCCCCCATGCCGAGGAACTGCTCGGTGAGCCGCGAGGGAAAAAGCCCCGGCGCGATCGCGTTGCAGCTGATGTTGCGCTTGGCGAGATGGCGCCCGAGGTGGCGCGACATCATCGCGACCCCCGACTTGCTCGACGCATAGGCGAAATTTTCGAGATGCCCGGGATTGAGCGCGGCGATCGACGCGATGTTGATCACCCGCGCCGGATCGCCCGCACTCGCGGTACGCTCGAGCTGCGGCAGCAACGCGCGCGTCAGCAGGAAGGGCGCGGTGAGGTTGAGCCCGAGCACCGCGTCGAAATCCTCGCGCCCCTCGGCATCGAGCGGCGTCGGGCGGTCGGTCCCCGCATTGTTGACCAGGATATGCAGCGGGCGCACGCCCAGCGCCGCGGCGATGCGCGCGATCCCCTCCTCGGTCGCGACGTCGGCCGCGACGCCCTGCGCACTGCCGCCGAGTTCGGCGACGATCGCCGCGACGTCATCCGCGCCGCGCGCGACGGCCCAGACCTCGACCCCGGCCTGCGCCAGCCCGCGCGCGATCATCCGGCCGATGCCCGAGGTCGCGCCGGTGACCAGCGCGCGCTTGCCCGCGACGTCGAACAGGCCGGCGGTGTAGGCGGCGCTCATGCGAGCGCGCCGGGCGCCTGCGGCAGGAAGACGGTCTTCACTTCGGTGAAAGGCTCGATCCCCTCGGGTCCGCCCTCGCGGCCGACGCCCGATTTCTTGAAGCCGCCGAAGGGATTGGTCAGGTCGAAATCGCGGCCGTTCTGGGTGAAATGGCCGGTCCGGATGCGCCGTGCGACGCCATAGGCGCGGTCGGTGTCGTGGGTGTAGACGCCGCCCGACAGGCCGAACGGACTGTCGTTGGCGATCGCGATCGCTTCCTCGACGCTGTCATAGGGAATGACCGCGGTCACCGGGCCGAAGATTTCCTCCTGCGCGATGCTCATGTCGTTGGTCGCATCGGCGAACACCGTCGGCTCGACATAATAGCCGCTGTTCAGCGCCGGCGGGCGGCGGCCGCCGGTCGCGATGCGCGCGCCCTCTGCGAGGCCCTTGTCGAAATAGCTCGACACCTTCGCATGGTGCCGCGCCATCGCGAGCGGACCCATCATCGTCGCCTGATCGAGCGGGTCGCCGATGCTGGTCGCCGCCATCGCCGCGGCGAGGCTTTCGACATAGGCGTCCTTGCGCGCGCGCGGGACGAGGACGCGGCTGAAATTGATGCACACCTGGCCGCAAAGCAAAGTGATCATCGGCGCGAGCGCGGGGCCCATCGCCTCGGGTTCGAAGTCGTCGAGCACGATCGCCGCCGACTTGCCGCCGAGTTCCATGGTGAAGCGCGCCATGCGTCCGGCGCACACCTGCGCGATGTGCAGCCCGACCTCGGTCGAGCCGGTGAAGGCGACCTTGTCGACGCCGGGGTGGCGGACGAGCAGGTCCGACGCCTCGCGGTCGGCGGGCAGCAGGTTGATCACGCCTTCGGGGAATCCCGCTTCCTCGGCGGCCTCGGCGAGCATGAACGCCTCGAGCGGGGTCTCGGGCGCGGGCTTCAGGATCACCGTGCAGCCCGTCGCGAGCGCGGGCGCCAGCTTGATCAGCAGCGAAGCGAGCGGCCCGTTCCACGGCGCGATCGCCGCGACGACGCCGACGGGTTCGCGCACCACCACCGCGACCTTCGACATCATGCCGTTCGACGGCCGGACATCCTCGAACGGATAGGATTCGGCGAGCCCGGCATAATAGTCGAGCAGCCCCGCGGTGCCCGCACCCGATCCCTGCGCCATCCAGATCGGCACCCCGACCTGCGAAATCCACGCGCTGTCGAGCGCCGCGCCGCGGCGTTGCAGCGCCTGCGACAAGGCACGCATATAGGTCGCGCGTTCGGCAGCCGGCATGCGCGGCCACGGCCCCTCGTCGAACGCCTTGCGCGCCGCGGCGACCGCACGCCCGACCTCGGGTGCGCCCGCCGCGACGACCTCGCCGAACGCCTCTTCGGTCGCGGGGTTGGTGACCGTGAAGCGCCCGCTGCCCTCGACGGGAATCCAGCGCCCGCCGATGAACAATTTGTCGGGATGCGCCACCTGCGCCTGGGCTTGGCCGATCATGTCTGTCTCCTGATTCTGATAGTCAGCGTTTGTGGTGGTCGTGGTCCGACAGGAATTTGCCGAAGGTCTCGTCGCCGCCGGGGGCGCCCACCATGCTCGCGATCATCCAGTCATATTCGGCCTGCCAGCCCTCGACCGGCGAGCGCGTCAGACTGCCGTCGACGAGCGTCTTGATGCCCTTGATCCCCTGCGGCGGATGCGCCGCGATGGCCGAGGCGAGCGCGACGGCGCGCGCGTCGAGCTCCGACGCTTCGACGATGGCGTTGACCAGCCCGATGCGCTCGGCCTCCTCCGCTTCGACGACCTGCCCGGTCATCAGGATCGCCTTGGCGCGCGGCGCACCGACGGCGCGCGGCAGCGACCAGGTCGCATTGGCGCACCCATAGCCCACCGCGGTGACCTTGAAGCGAAAGCCCGGGGTCGCGATGCGCATGTCGCAGGCGAGCGCGAGCAAGGCGCCGGCGCCAAAGCAAATGCCGTCGATCGCGGCGATGATCGGCAAGGGATGCGCGGCGACGCGCCCGAACACCGGATCGCGCGTCTCGAACGCGCGGCGCATCGTGTCGGCGTCGAAGCCCGCCATTTCGTGGATGTCGAACCCCGCGCTGAACGCCCTGCCCCCGCGCGCGCTGATCACGATCGCGCGGATGTCGGGGTCGGTCGCGGCGCGGTCGAGCTGCTCGGCAAAGGCCGCAAAGGTCGGCACGTCATAGGCATTGTGTACGTCGGGCCGGTTGAAGATCAGGTGCAGCACCCCCGGCGCGGGGGTCGCGACGATCAGCGTCGGTTCGGTGGTCATCGGCATATCCTCAGCTCTTGGACGGCATATGGGCGGTCTGATCGGGGTCGAAGGCGGTCACCATCTCGTAACCGAGCGACGCCTCGAAAATCGGCATGGCGGTGCGGAACCAATGGTTGAGCGCGCGCTTGCTGAGTTCGACCGCGAGCGGCGAGCGCTCGGCCAGCGTCGCGGCATAGCGCAGCGCAAGCGGCAGCACCTCGGCAGGGGGCACGGCATCGGAGACGAGCCCGATGCGCTCGGCTTCGCGCCCGCCGAGCTTGTCGCCGGTGAGCAGGTAGCGCTTCGCCTTCGCCATCGAGCAGAGCAAGGGCCACACCATCGCGGCATGATCGCCCGCGGCGAGCCCGATGCGCAGATGCCCGTCGGAGAGGTTCGCGTCCTCGTTCACCACCGAAATATCGGCGAGCAGCCCGAGCGCGAGCCCGATGCCCGCGGCCGGGCCGTTGATCGCCGAGACGAGCGGTTTGCGCATCTCGACCAGCGCGGTCAGGATCTGCGACGTCTCGCGCATCATCCGGATCTTGTTGGCATGGTCATTGCCGTCGCTCGCGATATCGGCCCAGTCGCCGCCGACGCAAAAGGCCCGCCCCGCCCCCGTGACCACCGCCGCACGCGCCTCGGGATCGGCATCGATCAGCGCGGGCAGCCGCACCAATTCGTAATGGAGCCTATCATTCGTCGCGTTCATCCGCTCGGGCCGGTTCAGCGTCAGCAGCACGATGCCGGGGGCCGGCCGCTCGACCGCTATATGCTCGAAGTCATAGGCCGCGGCGCTGCTCATGCGGTGGTGCGGATCATCTCGGCCGCCTTCTCGCCGATCATGATTGTCGCGGCATTGGTGTTGCCGCTGGTGATCTGCGGCATGATCGACGCGTCGGCGACGCGCAGCCGCCCGACCCCGCGCACGCGGCACTGCGGATCGACCACCGACGCCGCATCGGACCCCATGCGGCAGCTGCCGACCGGATGGTATGTGATCATCGTCTTGGCGCGGACATACGCCTCCCAGCCCGCATCGTCGGTCGGCACCGGGTCGGGCGAGCGGTCGCCGAGCGTGATCGCGTTCAGCGCCGGCATCGCGAACAGCCGGTCGACCAGCTTCATCGCGCCGATCAGCGTGTCGACGTCGGCGCGCTCGCCGAGCAATTGGTGGTTGATCACCGGCTCCAATGCATCGCCCAGCTCGATCCGCCCGCGCGACTTGGGGCGGGTGAGCGAGACGTTGATGCTGATGCACGGCTCCTTGGGCATCACCGCCTCGGCCGACGACACCGTCTCGGGCTCGACATTGTAAGCGAGCGGCATGAAGTGGAGCTGCACATCGGGTTCGTCGAGCCCGTCGCGCGTCCGCGCGAGCCCCATCGCCTGCACCGCAGGCGCGCCCATCGGCCCGCGCTTGTTCCAGAAGAATTTGGTCAGATGCCGGATCATGTCCAGCGGACCGACCTGACTGTTGAGCGTCGGCACGCTGACGAACTTGTTCTGCGTGATGCCCGGATGCTCTTGCAGATTATGACCGACCTCGGCCCGGTCGGCGTGCACCGCGATGCCGCGCGATTGCAGATAGGCGCCGGCGCCGATCCCCGAGCGCAGCAGCAGCGCGGGCGAGCCCATCGATCCCGACGCGACGATCACCTCGCGCCGCGCGCGCAGGATCTTGGCGTCGCCGCCCTGGCGATAACGGATGCCGACCGCCTCGCCCTGTTCGATCAGGATCGTTTCGACATGCGCGTCGGTGATCGTCATCAAATTGGGCCGCTTCCGCGCATCGCGCAGATAGGCCTTTTCGGTGCTGCACCGCCAACCGTCGCGCTGCGTCGCCTGCGTGAGGTAGGCGCCCTCCATCTGCCCGCCGTTATAATCGTCGAGCCGCGCGAGCCCATATTGCTCGCACGCGCGCAGGAACAGGTCGCACAAGGGATGCGGGTCGCGCATCGGCGACACCGACAGCGGCCCCTGCGACCCGTGATTCTGGTTCGGCGCCCCCGCCCAGCTTTCGCTGCGCAAAAAATAAGGAAAGACCCCGTCGAAATTCCACCCCGTCGCGCCGAGCCGCTCCCAGGCGTCGAAATCGGCGCGCGTGCCGCGGATATAGACCTGGCCGTTGATCGAACTGCCGCCGCCGAGCATACGCCCGCCCGACCAGATGAAGCGCCGCCCGTTGATCGATGGATCGGGCAGCTGCCAATATTTCCAGTCGTAGCGGTCGTCGACGAGCATCTTGGCGAAGCCGACGGGCATCTGGACCATCAGCCCGGTCGATTCGCCGCCCGCCTCGACCAGCGCGACGCGGACCGACGGATCCTCGCTCAGCCGCGCCGCGAGGACGCAGCCCGCGCTGCCGCCGCCCACGACGATATAGTCCGCTTCCTCGCCCGCCATGACCTCTCCATCAATCGACTAATTAATTTTGCGCTGCATAACCGCCTTCGTTGACACCGTCACCATGGAATATTAATTGATCGATTGAAAGTGGATTGAACCACGGTGGCCGGGACAGGGAAAAACATATGCCGAGCGTCAATTTCCATGCAGCCGACGGCAGCGTCGAGACGATCGAGGTCGCGGTCGGCGATTCGGTGATGCGCGGCGCGCGCGACAATATGGTCGACGGGATCGAGGCCGATTGCGGCGGCGTCTGCGCCTGCGCGACCTGCCACATCTATGTCGCCCCCGAATGGGTCGAGCGCGTCGGACCCGCCGGCGCCGACGAAAGCGAGATGCTCGACTGCGCCAACGACCCGCGCCCGAACAGCCGCCTGTCGTGCCAGATCGCGATGACCGCGGAACTGGAGGGCTTGACAGTCTTCCTGCCCGAGTCCCAACGATAGGCGGGGCGAAGATAACGGACATCGACATGGACCAGGAAAGCGGCTCGACGATCAAGGCAGCCCGGCGCGAGGAACGATCGGCGTCGGCCGAAGCGCTTTTGAACGCGACCGCGCAGCTTCTGTCCGAGGCGACGACGATCGACGTGTCGCTCAACGAGATTTCGCAGCGCGCGTCGGTGAACAGCGCGATGATCAAATATTATTTCGGCAACAAGGAAGGGCTGCTGCTCGCGGTGCTCGAACGCGATGCCGAGACCGCGATGACCGCGCTCAAGGCGCTGAGCGAAATGGATATTCCCGCGCAGAAGAAGCTGAAGATCCACATCAACGGCATCATCAACGCCTATTATCGCTCGCCCTACATCAACCGGCTGATCCACTATATGGTCGAATCGGGCAGCCCCGCGGCGAGCAAGCGCGTTGCGCAGATCTTCATCGAGCCGATGATCGACGTCTATCGCGACATCGTCGCGCAGGGGGTGCGCGAGGGCGTGCTCAAGGACGTCGACCCCGGACTGCTCTATTATTGCCTCGTCGGCGCCGCCGACCACATCTTCCACGCGGGCTATTCGGTGCCCTCGACTTTGGGCGTCGCGAAGCTCGACGACGGCATCAAGCAGAAATATGCCGAAATGGTCTGCGACATCTACCTGCGCGGCCTCGCCCCCTGACCCTGCCCTGCTCACGCCGGTTGTAGCGCGGTCACCTCGACCGCGATCCCGTCCATCAGCGTCGTCCCCGACACCGCCTCGACGACATCGGGGCCATGGCCGAGCAGGATGTTGACGTTCGCGCCGCCCGCCCGGTTGGCGCGCTGCCAGCCGCCGGTGCTGTGCCCGAAGCAGTGCGGATAGGACACCGTCCCGCGCCGGTGATCGTCGTTCAATTCGACCTCGACCTCTATCGCACCGAAGCGGTTCGACAGCGTCGCGCGGTCGCCATCGGCCAGCCTGCGCTCGGCGGCATCGTCGGGGTGGATGTGCAGCGTCGGCTTCTGCGAGCGGATCAGCCGGTCGACATTGTGGAGCCAGCCGTTGTGCGAGCGCATGTCGCGCCGCGAGAGCAGTTTCAGCCCCTCGACGGGCGCCGCCGCGAACAGCCGGTCGAGTTCGGCGGCGACCATATCGTCCCACAGGTGGATTTTGCCGTCGGCGTGCGCGATCTTTTCCTGATTGCCCCAGGGGATCGGGATGTCGAGCATCACCCCGTGCGGATGCTGACGCAATTTGTCGATCGACCAGTCGCCGTGCTGACCCGCAGGCCCCTGCCGGATCGCGCCGTCGAGCACTTCGAGCGGGCGCATCTGCCTGCCCGCCGCCTGCGCCGCGACCTCATCGGGCGACGAGGCCGGCATACGCAACCCCATCCGCGCCAATATCTCGCAGAAGGTGTCGAACTCGCTGCGCGCCTCGCCGACGGGCGGGATCACCGGCTCGGCATATTGCAGGAACGGCTGCACCATGCTCATGAAGGGCACCATCGGCAGGTCGGCGCGCTCGTAGAAGGTCAGCCCGGGCAGCACATAATCGGCGTAGGAGCCCGCCTCGTTGATATAGAGGTCGAACGACACCGACAGCTCGAGCTGTTCGAGCCCGCGCCGCAGCCGATCGCCGCCTGGCGCCGCGAGCAGCACATTGCCGCCGAGCGACAGCAGCGCGCGGACCTTGCCCGGCCCGGGTTCGAGGATGTCGTCGGGCATCACCGCCGAGGGCAGGAATTGCGTCACGCTGGGGAAATTGCCGACGCGGCTGCGCACCTCGTCATAACCGCCCGTGGTCGCGCGGTCGCTACCCGCCAAAACCGGGGTCGCGAAGGTGCTGCCGCCCTCGTGCCCGAAAGTCCCGCCGACCATGTTGAGCGCCGAGAGCAGGAAATTCGCAAGCGTCGCATGCGGCCCGCGGCAGATACCGACGCGGCCATAGCACACCGACTTGGGACTCGCGGTCAGGCGGCGCGCAAGCCCCTTGATCGTCGCGACGTCGATCCCGGTGCGCCGCGCCGCATCGTCATGATCGATGCCCGCGAGCGCCGCTCGCAATTCGGGCCAACCCGCGCACCGCTCCGCCAGGAACGCCTCATCGGCCAGCCCTTCGTCGGCGAGCGTCTTGAGCATCGCGAGCATCAGCCAGCAGTCCGAATTGGGCTCGATCGCGACATGCTCGTAGCGCGCCGCGGTCTCGCTGCGCCGCGGATCGACGACGACGACCCCGCCGCGCGCCGCAACCGCGTCGAGCTGGTGCCGCACGCGCGGCGTGAAGATCAGCGAGCCGTGCGAGATCAGCGGATTGGCGCCGAAGATCAGCATGAAATCAGCATTGTTGACGTCGGGCACGTCGATCGTCAGCGGGCTGCCATAGAGGATCCAGTTGGCGGTGAAGCGCGCATTGGTGTCCTGCGACCCCGCGCCGTAAATCTTCGTCGTGCCCAGCGCCTTCAGGAACATGCGGAACCCCGTCATGCCGTCGGTCGCATAGGCGGGCGGATTGCCCTGGTAGCTCGCCACCGCATCGGGGCCGTGCTCGGCGATGATCGCCGACAGCCGCGCCGCGATATCGTCCAGCGCCTCGTCCCAGCTCACCGGCTCGAAGCGGCCGGGCGCAACGCGCTTCATCGGCCGCGTCACCCGGTCGGGGTCGTGCGTCACGCCGTGATAGGCGATGCCCTTGACGCAGGCATGGCCCTGCGACGACGGATTGTCGGGATCGGGCCGCGCGCGCACGACCTTGCCGTCCTCGACCGTCGCCACCAGCCCGCACACCGCCGTGCAGATGCGGCAGAAGGTGACATGATCGCCGTCCTCACCCGTGGCTGGTCGCATTGGAGTCGCTCCAGTTAGTCGTTCGATTGGAACCTTTCATCTTTTCCACCGACTGTCCAGATTCTTCAAAATGTAAAGTCGGTTTTCGATGCCACAAATCGCCGAAAAGCGCCTATTTCCCGACGATCGGCGCACAAAACAATTAATCGATTGGTTGACACGGCTTGTCATTTGATCGAAATTGCATCGCGAAGTGGCCCGAAGGCGGCCCAGCGAGAGGATCGAGCGATGGCGGACGTCAAAGACTATGCGGTGGAAGAGTTCAGCCAGCACGACCGCACGCTGATGCAGCGTCCCTACGACTTCTACGACAAGGTCCGCGACACCGGCTGCCCCGTCGCCCGCTCGGAACAGCTCGGCGGCTTCTGGTACACGACCAACTACGCCGCGACGCGACGCGTCTACGACGATTTCCGCACCTTCAGCTCGGCCGACGGCACCGCCCTGCCCAAGCAGCCGCTGCCGCTCTATCCGATCGACCTCGACCCGCCGCAGCAGACGCGGATGCGCAAATTGCTCAACCCGATCTTCCTGCCCGACGCGATCCAGAAATATCGCCCGCGCTTCGAGGCGATCATCACCGAATTGCTCGACGCGATCGCCCCCACGGGCGGGGCCGAGTTGCAGGAACAGCTCGTCCGCCCGACGCTCGCAACGGTGATCATGCCCTTCCTCGGCGTGCCGCGCGCCGATTGGGACACGCTGGCACACAAGATCGACTTCCTGACCCGCATGCGCGTCGAGGACCCCGAAACCTGCGGCCAGTACGGCCTCGAGCTCAGCCAATATCTCTACGACTTCGCCGCGCGCCGCCGCCAGTCGCCGCCCGAGGACGATCTGATGCAGACGCTGATCGACGCCCGGATCAACGGCGAGGCGCTGACCGACGACGAAATCGTCGGCATCGCGACGCTCGTGCTGTTCGGCGGGCTCGACACGACGAGCGCGGTCGCGGGCATGTCGCTCTGGTATCTGATCGAGCACCCCGACGAGCGCGCGAAGCTGCTCGGCGGCGAGATCGATTTCCCGACCGCGCTGCAGGAATTCGTGCGCTACGCCTCGCCGATCCAGGGGCTGCGCCGCACGGTCACGCGCGACACCGAGCTCGAGGGCTGTCCGCTCAAGGCCGGCGATTACATCATGGCGATGAACGGCGCCGCGAACCACGACCCCGGCCATTTCGTCGATCCGAACGAGGTCCGCTTCGACCGCGCGGTGCGCACCGAGCACGACCATCTGGGTTTCGGCGGCGGCGCGCATATCTGCATCGGCCAGCATTTCGCCAAGGCGCTGCTCGAAATGATGATCCGCTCGATCTTCGAGCGCCTGCCCGACCTCCGGATCCGCGCCGATTTCAAGCCCGACTTCGCCGTCGGGGAATCGCGGGTGCTCAAGACGCTGCCGGTCACCTTCCGCGCATCCTGACCATGGTCTAGGGTCGGGCTCCCACCCTGCCGACGGGATCAAGATGTGCTGAAACTGACCGCCGACGAAGCCGCTTTCCAGGACGAGGTGCGGGCATTTTTCGCCCGCGACTATCCCGCGCACGTCGTCGCCAAGAACAAGGCGGGGCAGCGACTCACCAAGGCGGACCATATCGACGCGCAGCGAGCGCTGAACGCGCGCGGCTGGCTCGGCGTCGGCTGGCCGCGCGAGGTCGGCGGCACCGGCTGGACCCCGATCGAGCGCTATATCTTCGACCAGGAACTCGAATATGCGCACGCCGCGGGGGTCATCCCGATGGCGGTCATCTATATCGGGCCGATCATCGCGGCCTTCGGGTCCGACGCGCAAAAGGCCGAATGGCTCCCCGCCATCCTCGAATCGCGCGCCTTCTGGGCGCAGGGCTATTCGGAGCCCGAAGCGGGTTCCGACCTCGCCTCGCTGCGCTTTTCCGCCGTGCGCGACGGCGACGACTATATCCTGAACGGCACCAAGATCTGGACCTCGGGCGCGCGCTGGGCGGACTGGATCTTCTGCCTCGCGCGCACCAGCCGCGAGGAGCGCAAGCAGCAGGGCATTTCGCTGATCTGCGCGCCGCTGGGCCTGCCGGGCATCCGCGTCCACCCGATCCGCCTGATCGACGGGTCGGACGAACTCGCCCGCATCGAATTCGACGATGTCCGCGTGCCCGTCACCAACCGCATCGGCGACGAAGGGCAGGCCTGGCACTATGCCAATGTCCTGCTCAAGACCGAGCGGCTGTCCTACGCGCATATCGGCTCGAAGAAGCGCGACCTTGCCGCATTGCTCGAACAAGCCGCAAAGCTGCCCGCACGCGGCGGCGGCACGATGGACCGAGACCCGGTCTTCCGCCTCGCCCATGCCCGCGTCGAAGCCCGGCTCGCGGCGATCGAAGCGTCGATCCTGCGCGCGCTGCGCGGCGAGATTTCGATGGCCACCGCGGCGGCGCTCAAGATCGCCTGCACCGAATGCGCGCAGGCGATCACCGAGCTCGCCATCGACCTCGCGGGGCGCAACCGCCTGCCGATGCTCGACCGGACCGGCGCCGACTGGGCCGATGCCGCGCCGGCGGCCGCGCCCTTCGGCCCGGTCGCAGTCCAGTCCTATCTCTTCGAGCGCGCGCAGACGATCTACGGCGGATCGACCGAGGTGCAGAAGAACATCATCTGGCGCGCGCTCGCGGGGATGGCGCGATGAGCGGCGCGCTGGCCGACGCCGAGCAGGCGATGCTGCGCGATACGGTCCGCGCGTATCTGGCCAAGGGCGGCGCGCCTCGCTGGTCCGACTTCGCCGATCGGCTGGGTCTTGGCACCACGCTGCTCGACGTGCAGCCGGGCGTCATCATTGCCGAAGAGATCGGCCGCGCGCGGGCGCGCCTGCCCTTCGCCGAGGTCGCAACCACGGCGTGGCTGCTCGATCGCTGCCACGCCCCTGCCCTGCCACCTACGGCCATCGCGACCGTCGCCTGGGCCGAGCCGGGTGTGCGCTTCGACTTTGCGGACATCGCGGCGCAGGCACGGCGCGAAGGTGACGGCTGGCGCCTCGACGGAACCAAGGCGGTCGTCGGCTGGGCCGCCGAGGCCGAGGCCATCATCGTCGCCGCGCACGCCGACGGCGACGGACTGTCGCTCTTCCGGATCGACCCCGCCCGGACCGACGGCCTCCGCCTGTCGCCCTACCCGACGATCGACGGCCACCCCGCCGCCGACCTGGTCTTCGAGAACCACGCGCTCCCCGCCGATGCGCTGATCGGCCGCGAAGGCGGCGCGCTCGCCCTGCTCGAGCAAGCCCGCGACCGCGCGCTCGCGCTGCTCGCCGCCGAGGCGGTGGGCCTGCTCGACAGCCTGCTCGAACAGACGATCGCCTACACCGGCCAGCGCCGCCAGTTCGGTCAGCCGATCGCCGCGTTCCAGGCGCTCCAGCACCGCATGGTCGACATGTATCTCGAATGCGAACTCGCGCACTCGTCGGCGTGGCTCGCGGTCGAGGCGATGTCCGAGGCGCCAGCGACGCGCGCCCGCGCGGTGTCGAGCGCGATGGTCAATATCGCCCGCGCCAGCCGTTTCGTCGGGCAGCAGGCGATCCAGCTCCACGGCGGCATGGGCATGACCGACGAACTGCCGGTCGGCCATTATGTCAAACGTGCGATGGCGATCGAGGTGCTGTGGGCCGACAGCGACTGGCATCTCGCCCGGATCGCCGGGCTCTAGGATCGAGGACGCGATGGCCGAGTCCCCCGCAGCAAGGCTCCAACCGGGCGAGGACGGGGTGCATGTCACCTTCTGCCGGCTGTGCGAGGCCCATTGCGGGCTTACGGCGAAGGTCGAAGACGGGCGGATCGCCGACGTCCAACCCGACAGGGAAAATCCGCATTCCTTGGGCCATGTCTGCCTGAAGGGCATCACCTTCCACAATGTCACCTACGACCCCGACCGCATCCTGATCCCGATGAAGCGCGTCGGCGGGCCGGGCGAGTTCGCGCCCGTCGGCTGGGACGAAGCGCTCGACGACATCGCCGACCGGATGGGCCGCGTGATCGACACGCATGGCCCCGACGCGGTCGCCTCGTACAAGGGCAATCCGATCGCCTTCGGCATCGACGTGTCGTTCAGCCTCAAGGCTTTCCTCAAGACGCTGGGCATCACCAAATATTATGGCGCGGGGTCGCAGGATACCAATGCGCGGCTGACCGCCTGCTACCTCGCCTTCGGGTCTGCGGTGACCTACGAGATTCCGGATCTGCCGCATAACGACATGCTGCTCATGTTCGGCGCCAACCCGCTGGTTTCGAACGGATCGATGGTCTGGTCGCCGCGCGTGCGCCACGACCTCGACGCGATCGCCGAACGCGGGCGCGTCGTCGTCGTCGACCCGCGGCGCACCGAGACCGCGCGCCGCTACCAGCATGTCGCGGTCCGCGCCAATGGCGATATCTGGCTGCTGCTCGGGCTGCTCGGCGTGCTGATCGACGAACGGCTCTACGACGCCGACTATGTCGCCGCGCATACCGAAGGTTTCACCGACCTCGCGACCGCCATCGAGCAATATGAACTGACAGACTGCGCCGAGCGGGCAGGCGTCGATACCGACACGATCCGCGATCTCGCGCGCAGCTTCGCCGCTACCCCGCGCGCGGTCGCCTATGGCCGGCTCGGCGTGTGCCGCGGCCCGCATGCGACGCTCGAGAATTTCCTGCTGATCGCGCTCAACCTGCTCTGCGGCAAGCTGGGGCGGCGGGGCGGCGCGATCTTCAGCCGCACGATCCTCGGCGGATCGCAGAAGGTGCTGACCGGCGGCTATGGCGATACGCGCAGCCGTGTCGGCGATTTCCCCAGCGTCGCACAATTCCTCGCCTCGGCGATGCTGCCCGCCGACATATTGGAGCCCGGCGAGGGACGGGTGCGCGCGATGATCCTGACCGGCGGCAATATGGTGATGTCGGCGCCCGGCGGGCAGGCGCTGGTCGACGCGCTCCAGCAGCTCGACCTGATCGTCGCGCTCGACCTCTACCAGACCGAGAGCAATCGCTACGCCGATTATATCCTGCCCGTGCCGACCTTTTTCGAGCGCGACGATTATCCGATGGCGGGGCTCGGATCGATGATCCGGCCCTTCGTGCAGGTCACCGACGCGGTGATCCCGCCGGTCGGCGAGACCCGCTCCGAATGGGAAATCTTCAACGGCCTGCTGGCGCGCATGGGCAAGCCCACGCACGGCCGGCCGATGGACGATCTCGACAAGGCCTTCCGCCTCGGCCCCGCCGGCGACGACATGGGCGCGCGCGAGGGGTGGAGTTTCGACAAGCTCCGCGACGTGCCGCACGGCGTGATGGTCGACCTGCCCGACCCCTATGATCCCTGGCCGCGCATCGCCGATGGGCGCGCCAGGCTCTGGCACGCCATGATCGCCGACGAGTTCGCCCGCCTGACGCCCGCCCCGGCCGACACGCTGCGCCTGATTACCCACCGCGACATCCGCTCGCTCAACAGCTGGCTGCACAATGTCCCGCGCCTCGTCCGCAGCCAGCATCCCGAACTGCTGATGCATCCCGAAGACGCCGCGCGGCTCGATCTGGCCGATGGCGAGACCGTCGACCTGTCGACCGGTGCCGCGACCGTCACCGTCTGCATCGCGGTGACCCAGGATATGCGCCCCGGCACCGTCAGCTATCCGCACGGCTGGGGCCATCATGGCGGCTGGCAGCACGCCAATGCGCAGGGCGGCAGCAACATCAACTGGCTGCTGCCGGTGGGCTCAGAGGCGGTCGAGGCGATCTCGGGCACGACGATCATGGACGGGCTGGAAGTATCGATCCGCAAGATCGCCGCTGCGGCGTGAGAAATTTGCGACTTGTTCGCGATACCGGCCTTGCTAACGACGGTGCGATACAGCATTCCCCGTGCGGGGCAGGAGAATAGTTCATGGACAGCGGCCCGGCGGCAGCCCGGACGGACGATAATTCGACGCAGGAGCGCATCCTGCGCGCCGCCTATGATTGTTTCGAACAATATGGGATCGGCAAGACGACGATCGAGAATATCGCGAGCCGCGCCAAGGTGTCGCGCCCGACCGTCTATAAATATTATCCGAGCAAGGACGCCATCCTCGACGAGATTTCGGTGCGCGAGACCTGGCGCGTCAACAGCGAGGTGCGGCGGCGGCTCGTCCGCTCGGACGACTTCGCCGATTTCCTGTCGGACACCTTGCTGCTCGTCATCCGGCTGGCGAACGAGAATGTCTATATCCGCCGCATGGTCGAGAGCATCGAATATCAGGAATCGGTGATTTCGCCGGGCAGCCTGATGCAGCAGTTGCAGCGAACCTGGTGGTCGAACCTGTTCGAACAGGCGCGCGCGCGCGGCGAGATCGCCGCCGACCTCGAGAATGACGAGATCATCTATTGGCTGGGCCGCGCGCAGTCGATGCTGATGCTCCAGGTCGCGTCGCCCGCGATCGACGACGCCGAAAAGCGCCGCTTCATCCGGCGCTTCATCGTCCAGCCCCTGCTCGCGGGCAGCGAAATCCGCTGACGCCGCCACAGGCGGCTTGACGCCCCTCCCACAAGCTGACACAGATATTTAATCAATCGATTAAGTAGCCGTGTTCGCGGCGACGGAGCATGGGAGGCCCGATCGAGCGATGACCGACGATCCGGCGCTCCTGAGGCCCGCCAACCCCGCCTATGGCGACGGCTATTTCGTCCGCACGACGCGCTTCCGCCGGCTGGGGCCCGAGCGCGTCGAGGCGATCATGGAAGACGCCTTTCACGCGCTCGCGCTGATGATCCGTCATGACGAGCACAGGCTGACCGAGGTCGAGGCGCGCTGGGAGCGCCATCCGTTGACCAGCTGTGCCGGCGCGGGCGGTGCCCTGCCGGTTCTCGCGGGCCTGCCGCTGATCGACGATTTGCGGACGCGCTGGCTGCAGGCCGAGGCCACGCTGCATTGCACGCATATGTTCGATACGCTGCGCCTCGCCGCGCTTCACATCGCGGATGTGCGCAACGATCGACAATATGAGGTCGTCCTGCCCGATGCCGACGAGAATGCGCAGCCGGTGCAGCTGTTCCAAGATAGTGCGCTCATACTCGAAATCCAGATCGACGCCGATTTCTTTATCACCGCGCCGCGCGCCTATGCCGGCGCGCCGCTCCTCAATGGCTTCGCGCGCTGGGCGACCGAGCGGCTTTCGGCCGAGGAGTTCGAACGCCTGTTCCTGATCCAGCGCGGTACCTTCGTCGGGCGTGGCCAGCGCATGGACATCACCCAATATTATGGCCGCGACGGCGCGCTGTCGGGTCCGCTGCCCGCGACCTGCTTCGGCTCGCAGCCCGAACGCTACGCCACCTCGCTCCGCCTCGCCAACGCGCGCCCCGGCCTCCGCCGCGAGGATGCTGCAAATTTCCCCTTCGCCCGTGCAGAACAGGAATGACGCCGATGTCCGAGATGCCCTTCCCCACTCCCGAACAGGCCGTCACCCGCTACCTGCTCGAACGTCAGGCGCGCGAGCATCCGGACGATCTCTACATGCGCTTCCAGGACGGCAGCGAATGGAGTTTCGCCGAAGCGCTCGATCAGGCGCACCGCGCGGCGGCGGCGCTGAAGAAGCTCGGCGTGCAGCAGGGCGACCATGTCTTCAACTGGCTCCCCAACGGCAAGGCCGCGGTGCGCGCCTGGCTCGGCACGCATATGCTGGGTGCGGTCTTCGTCCCCGCGAACCTCGCCTATCGCGGCAGCCTGCTCCGTCACGTGCTGTGGCTTGCCGACGCCAAGGTCGGGCTGGTCCATCGCGACCTGCTGCCGCGCCTCGCCGAGGTCGAGCGCTTCCTGCTCGAAAAGGTCATCGTCGTCGGCGGCGATGCCGAGCCTCTCGACGGCCTCGAACTCCATGGCGAGGCGATGCTCGAGGAGGCCGGCACGGCCGGCGACCTCGCTCGCCCGCTCGCGCCGTGGGACAATATGACGATCATCTTCACCTCGGGCACCACCGGCCCGTCGAAGGCGGTGATGTGTTCCTATGCCCATATGTGGACCTTCTACCACGCCGCGATGCCCGCGCTGATCGGGCGCGAGTTTCGCACCCTCGCGCATCTGCCGATCTTCCATTCGGGCGGCTTCGGCTGCCTCTATGGCCAGCTCTCGAACGCGGGCGCGGTGGTGCTGGTCGAATCCTTCAAGACCGACCAGTTCTGGCAGATCGTGCGCGAGCATGGCGTCAGCACCACGACGCTGATCGGCGCGATGATCCCCTTCCTGATGAGCGCGCCGCCGTCGGACGACGACCGTAATCACAGCCTCATATCGGTGAGCGCGGTGCCTTATACCGCCGATGTGAAGGCCTTTTCGGCCCGCTTCGGGGTCGGCGCCTTCGCCGCCTACAGCATGACCGAACTCGCCAATCCGGTGCAGAGCCCGCTCAATCCCGAGAAGATCGGTGTCGCGGGGCGGCTGCGCGCCGGGCAGCATCTGCGGCTGGTCGACGAACATGACATGGAGGTGCCCGAGGGCGCGGTCGGCGAGGCGATCCTGCGCTGCGACCAGCCCTGGACGATGTTCACCGAATATTACAAGAACCCCGAAGCGACCGCCGAGACCTGGCGCAACGGCTGGCTGCACACCGGCGACCTGCTGCGCCGCGACGCCGACGGCGATTATTTCTTCGTCGACCGCCGCAAGGACGCGATCCGCCGCCGCGGCGAGAATATCTCGGCCTATGAAGTCGAGCAGGAAATCCGCGCCTTCGACGGGGTGCGCGAAGCCGCGGTGATCGGGGTCGCGAGCGACAAGACCGAGGACGAGGTGATGGCGTGCATCATGCCGTCCGAAGGCGCCGACATCGACCTGCTCGCCCTCACCGGCTTCCTCGCGACGCGGCTTCCGCATTATATGGTGCCGCGCTATTTCCGCCTGATGCCCGACCTGCCGCGCACTCCCACGCAGAAGATCCAGAAATATGCGCTGCGCGACGACGGCGTGACCGCCGACACCTGGGACCGCGAGGCGGCAGGGATCAGGTTGCGGCGGGAACGGATCGGCTGAGCCGGTCCCAGGTCGCGGCGTTGACCGGCGCCTCGCGCAGCCCCGCTTTGCGGATCTTGCCCGTCGGCGTGCGCGGCAGCTCGGCGACGAATTCGACGAAGCGCGGCACCATATAGCGCGGCAACCGCTCGGCGAGATAGTCGACGAGGTCGCCTTCGCCGAGCGGCGCCGAGCCGTTCAGCTGCACCGCAATCTTGATCTCGTCCTCGCTCGCGCGCGCATTGCCGGGCAGCGCCGGAACGTCGGCGGCCTTGACCGCGATCGCCGCGGCTTCGGCGACCGCCGGATGCGCGCGCACCTCGCCCTCGAGCTCGAGCGACGAGACATTGTTGCCGCGCACGCGCAGATAATCATTGGCGCGGTCGAGGAAGTAGAAATAGCCGTCGGGATCGCGGCGCAGGATATCGCCCGTGGCATACCAACCGCTGCGCCACGCCTTGGCATTCGCCTCGGGCTTGTTGAGATAGCCCTGCGTGATCAGGAAGGGCGCCTTGCCGCGGATCCACAACTCGCCCGCTTCCCCGTCGGGCAGGTCGCGGCCCTCACTGTCGACGATGCGCACCTCATAGAGCGGCGACAATTTGCCGCAGGTTTGGGCGTTGGGCAGGTTCGACGCGTTGAGCGGAAAGCCGATCTCGGTCATCCCCCAGCCCGTGCAGATCTGCACCCCGAAACGTGCCTCGAATTCGCGATAGTCAGGCAGCACCGGGTTCATCAGCACCCATTGCAACGGATTGTCGGCGTCTTCGGCCCGCGGCTCGACGTTCATCAGGAAACCCGCGATGCCCATCAGCTGCGTATGCGTGCAGCCATGCGTCCGCACATCGTCCCAATAGTGGGCTCACCGAAAAACGGCTGCGGAACACCATATGCCCGCCGCGCACCGCCGCGAAGACGAAGCCGACGCGCCCCGACGAATGAAAGGTCGGCCAGGGCGAATAATAGATGGGTACCTGATCGGGATCGATGACCTCGCCGCTGAAATTATGCTGGATCTGCTGGATCGAACCCCACGCCTGCAACACGCCTTTCGACGGCCCGGTGGTGCCCGAGGTGTAGATGACGGCATTGGTATCGGCGAGCGTGGGCTCGGCATGATCGATCGGCGGCGCCCCCATCTCGACCGACGCGAGCGTCGCGACGGGAATGGCGCTGCGGCACACCGCATCGTCGATCGTGACGATGCGCTCGAGCGTCTCCAGCCGATCGCGGATTGCGTTGACCTGATCGACGCAGGCATTGCTGGTGACCAGCACCCGCGCGCGGCAGTCGTTCAGCGCATAGGCGAGCAGATTGCCCTTATATTCGGGGTTGATCGGCACTTCGAGCGCGCCGCGCCAGCTGAGCCCGATCCACGCCGCATAGGCCGTCAGGCACGGGTCGAGCATCGTCGCAACACAGTCGCCCGGCGCCACTCCGATCGCCGCCATCGCATCGGCAACACGCAGCGCGGCGGTGTGAAATTCGCCGCCGCTCATCGTCCCGCCCGCGACGTCGGTGAGGAATGGCGCATCGGGATCGAGTGCCGCACGCGTGCGGATCAACACCGGGACCGAGGGCATCTTCAGCGTATCGACCATATCTCTCCCCGCGCTTCGCCTTGCCGTTTGACGGCTGCGTAAAGTCGCATTTTTCTGCAAAGCCCTTTTTATATAGGTTTTTGCCATTTACAATGCTACATATGTGTAAAGGAAACTGCTCGCGTCGCGTGCGCCTACGGAGAGACGAATGTATCTGAGCCCCGAACATAACCGGCAGGTCGCGGAAAAACTGTTCCGCCATATCCGCGACAACAGCACCGACATGATCGAGGAAAGCTACGAATATCCGCTGTCGGTCTATTCGGATCCCGACATCGCGGTCGCCGAGCGCGCGAAGATCTTCGAACATTATCCGATGATGGCGCTGCACGGCAGCCAGCTTCCCGAATCGGGGAGCTATGTCACCGTAAAACTCAACCGCAGCGAAGCGCTCGTCACGCGCGGCAAGGACGGGCAGGTCCGTGCCTTCCTCAACATGTGCCGCCACCGCGGCGCGACCTTGGTGACGCAGGCCGAGGGCAAGCAGGGGCGCTTCTCCTGCCCCTATCACGGCTGGACCTACACCAATGAGGGCGAGTTGATCGGGCTGACCTTCAAGCAGACGCTGGGGATCAGCCTGCCGTGCCGCGAGCGCAATCTGATCGCGCTACCCTGCGAGGAGCGCCACGGCTTTATCTGGATCGTCGAGAACCCCGAAGGATCGATCGACGTCGCCGCGCATCTCGGCCCGGTGATGGACGGCGTGCTCGCCAATTACGGGCTCGACCGCCAACATTTCTATCGCGAGGCCTTTTTCACCTTCGACCAGAATTGGAAGATCATGGTCGACGGGCTGACCGACGGCTATCATGTCCAGTGGGTCCACGGTCCGACGATCCGCCCCTATTTCTACATGAACATGATGGCGCGCGTCGAAGGCACCGGCGACCATGCGGTGACCACGACGCCGCGGCGCAAGATCGACGAGATTTTGGGCAGCAAGCCGGGCGAGCACGACCTCGATCCCTATGTCGTCTACGGCAATATGGTCTTCCCGAACGTCAGCATCCAGCTGCATCCGCACCATGCCGAATTCTGGACCATGTACCAGGACGTCGACAGTCCGGGCCGCTCGCGCGTCCACCTGCGCTTCCTGACCCCCAAGGCGCCCGCCGACTATGACGAAAAGGGGCAGAGCATCCTCGCCAAGAATTGGGACATCGCCGAGGCGGCGATCCTCAACGAGGATGTCCCGATCGGCGACAGCATCCAGCGCTCGGCGAACATGCCGAACACCGGCACCATGCTGCTCGCGCACAATGAGGTCATCAACCAGCAGTTCCACCGCAGCTACGACCGGGTGATGGCGGGCCCCAGCGTGGTGCCGATGCAGGCCCGCGCCGCGCGGGGCTGAGACGTCAGCCCCCGCCCAACCCGAATTCGGCGCGGATCGCGGCGTCGTCCTCGCCGACTTCGGGCGCCAGCGGCATGCCGAAATGCTGTCCCGCGACATGGATCGCGGTCGAGGTCAAAGTCAGCTTGCGCCCGTCGGGCAGCGACGCTTGGTACGTGTTGTCGCGCGCGCGGAAATGCGGGTCGGCGATCACGTCCTCGAAGCTGTTCACCGGCATCGCTGCGACATTGTCGCGCTCGAAATCGGCGAGCCAGTCTGCGCGCGGGCGCGAGGCGAAGATCGGGATCAGCGCGGCATTGACCTCGGCGTCCTCGGTCCCCGTCTGCGGCTCGCGCGTATAGATCGCGTCGAGATCGGGGCGCCCGACGAGCCCCAGCAACGCCTGCCAGCTCTTCGGCGTGAAGGTCATCAGGAAGATCAGCTTGCCGTCGGCGCAGCGGTAATTTTCCATCCGAGCCCAGAAACGCATCTTGCCGCTCGCGTCGAGGAAACCCGGCCGTGCAAAGGTCGTATCGGGATTGAGCAGCGGATCGAGCGCCTCGGGCAGCCAATGCGCCGAGCAATCGGCCGCAGCGACCTCGATCGCCGCCCCCTCGCCCGTCCGCCGCGCGCGGTGCACCGCCGCGACGACCGCGAAGGCCGCCTCCAGCCCATAGGCATACATACCGATCGACGGCGCCTGCGGCCCGTCGTAGCGCGAAATGCTCTCCCCCACCGGCGTGCCGAGCCCGCCATAGGCGTCGAACGACGGCCCGTGCGAGGCGAGCTTGGCATAGGGCCCGGTCTCCCCCAGCCCCGACAGCGAGCAGAAGATGATCGCGGGGTTGACCCCCTTGAGCACCTCGTAGCCGAGCCCCAGCCGCGCCATCACGCCCGCGCGCATGCCCTCGATCACGACATCGGCCTTCGCCGCCAGCACCAGGAAATCGGCGCGGCCCGCCTCGGTCGCAAGGTCGATGATCACGCTCTCCTTGCCGCGGTTCCAGCGCAGATGCATGTAGGAAAAACCCGTCTCGTCGCCCACCGACCAGGGGCCGGCACGGCGCAGCGGATCGCCGCCTTCGGGATCCTCGACCTTGATCACCCGCGCCCCCATGTCGGCGAGGCGACCGCCGAGCGCGTCGGGGCCGAAATGCGAAACTTCGAGCACCAGCAGATCGGTCAGGAAATCATAGGGCATCGCTGAAAGTCTCCATCGCCGCCACGGCATCGGCGGCGGTTACGATCTCGGCGAGATAATTGCCGATCAGCCGTTCGGCATCCTCCTGGTCGCGCGCCGACAAGGTGCCGGTGCAATCGGCAACCAGATATTGCCGGTATCCAAGGTCGAACCCCGCGGCAATGCTGAGCAACACGCAAGCGGTGGTCACCACCCCGGCATAGAGGATCGTGTCGACGCCTTCGCGCCGCAGCAGGAAGTCGAGTTCGGTCCCGCCGAACGCTCCCGCCCCCGATTTGACCACCGACAGGTCGCCGGGTGCGTCGCCGACCTCGGCGATCGGCGCCGCGGCAGGCGACCCGTCGAGGGCCGCCGCCGCCTTCACATAGGGCCGCAGCGCCGGGACGATATCGGCATAGTCCGGATGCCGGCTCGCGAGCCGCGCATGGACGATACGCACCCCGGCGCGGCGCGCAGCCGGCAGCAGCAGTTTGAGATTGGGCGCGATGATATCGGCGAAGCGCCCCAGCAGATAATCGGCCCGCTCGTCATGCCCAGCCGCGCGCATCGCGGCGATCGACGGACCGTCGGGATCGACCTGCCAGTTGATGAGGTCGACGAGGACGAGCGCGGCGCGAGTGGCGTTGAAATCGCGCCACGGATCGCCGGGCGCGAAGTCGGCGGCATTATACCAATGCGCGGAAAGGTCGGGCGGCAGCATGTCGCCGGCGGCGCCTGCGGAGCTCGTCACATCGCTCTCCTGCCGAAAAATGCGGCCGCCGGCCGTGCCCGGGCCGGCGGCCGACCCCCTTTTAGCGCTGCGATCCGAACTTCGTCCCGATCGTCACGCCGCCGGTGATCCCGCGCGACAGCACCGAATAATAGCCGAAGGAGGTGGTCGACACATTGCGGAAGACATCGTTCTGGTTGAACAGATCCTTGCCCCACACCGACACATAGAAGCGATTGTCAGGGGCGCGGAAGGTCGCCGACAGGTTCAGCGTTTCGGTCGCCTTCTGCACCGGCGCGCGGCCGATGCCCTCGGGATAGGCGCCGGCGCCCGTCCCGCCCGCGGGATAATAGCCGTAGGTCGCATGGTCGAACGAGTCGACATAGCTGAACAGGCCGCTCAGCTCGAACGTCCCGCCGTTGGCCAGCGGGATGTCGTAATTGGCCTGGAGGCTGACGGTGACATCGGGCGTCGCGGGCAGGTCGAAGCCCGAGCAATCGGCGTTCGGCGGGATCGCCAGACCCGAGGCGCGGCGGCGATAGATGACGCAATTCTTGAACTCGTCATATTCCGACTTGAAGAAGGTCGAGAAGCCCGCCGACAGCGAGAAGCGGTCGTTGGGGCGATAGCTGGTCTCGATTTCGAGACCCGAGATCGTCGCCTTCGCCGCATTGATCGACTGCTGCGTGTTGGTCACCGGGTTGACCACCGGCACCTGCAGATTGTCGTATTTATAATAATAAGCCGCGGCGTTGAAGGTCACCTTGCGGTCGAACAGGCTGGTCTTCAGGCCGACCTCGAACGCGTCGATCGTCTCGGGCTCGGTCGGGATGACGTTCGGGATCGACGAGATATTATAGACGCCGCTCTTGAAGCCGCGGTTGTAGCTCAGATAGCCGAGGACATCGTCGCTGAACTTGTAATCGAACACCGCGCGATAGGTCAGCTCCGAGAAGGGCGCGCTGAGGCCATCGCAATCGGGGTTGGCCGCACAGATCGCCGCCGAGTTGCTGGCGATCGCAATAACCCCGCCGGTGCCGTTGGGCACATAGGTCGTGCCGGCATTGTCCTTGTCCAGCGTGTGCTTCTCGTCGGTATAGCGCAGGCCGAGCGTCAGCTTGGCGGCGTCGCTGAACTCGTAGGAGACTTCGCCGAAGATGCCGAGCGACTTGACCGTCACGAAAGCACTCTGGTCGATATAGGCGAGGCCCGAGGCCGGACCCGCGCCCGCCGCCGAGCGATCGAGCAGCGCCTGCGGAATCGTGTTCGGCGTCAAGGTCGCCGGAACCGGCAGCCCGACATATTGATCGAGCCCCGCATAGCCATCGCGATAGTTCAGATAAAAGCCGCCGAGAATCCACTGGAACGGCCCGTCGTTCATCGACGTGATGTCGATTTCCTGCTGATAGCTGCGCCCCTTGAGCGCGGTATCGAACCAGAAGACGTTCGCGGGCGAGCCATCGAGGTCATATTCGACCCCCGAGGTGCTGTGGCTGTACGCCGAGATCGACTTGATATTGACCGGCCCGACATCGGCATCGAGCGTCAGCGAGGCGCCATAGCCCTGGAAGCGGACTTCGGGATCGATCTGGCCATAATAGGAGCGTTCGGGCCGCGAGATGTCGATCCCCGACGCGACCTGGCCGGTGGTCGTGGTTTCGCCCAGGACCGGCTGCAGCGCGACGACGGCGTTGGTCTCGCCCTTCGAATAATAACCCGCGAGCGTCGCGGTGAAATCGGGCGTCGCCTCCCATAGCAGCGCACCGCGGAAGCCGAAGCTCTTGTCGCCGCCGACATATTTGCCCGCGCCGTTCAGCGACTGCGTCAGGTTGCGCACATAAGGCCGCTCGTTGCGATAGAAGCCGCTGACGCTGAGCGCCAGCGTGTCCGAGAACCCGCCGGTCACGAAGCCGCGCGCGCCCTCTTCGTCGGTGCCATAGGTGCCCTCGAGCATCGCGCCGAATTCGGTGTCGGGCTTCTGCGTGGTGACGAGGATCGCGCCCGAAGTCGCGTTGCGCCCGAACAGCGTCCCCTGCGGCCCGCGCAGCACCTGAACCGACTGCACGTCGGGGAAGCCCTGAAGCAGGATGCCGGTCTTGTCGGTCTGATAGACGCCGTCGACATAGACCGCGGTCGTCGCTTCGTTGCCCGGGGTGATGTTGCGCCCGCCGACGCCGCGAATATAGGGCTGCGCCGCGCTCGACCCTTCTGTGATCAGCAGCGACGGCGTGACCGCCGCGAGTTCGAGCACGTCGGAGATACCACTTTGCGTCAGCTGGTCGGGGGTGAAGGCGGTCACCGCGATCGGCACGTCCTGCAGCCGCTCGTCGCGCTTCTGCGCGGTCACCACGATTTCATTGGCGCCCGAATTGTCGTCGACGGCATCCCCGGCATCCTGCGCCAGCGCCGCCGTCGAGATCGTCGAAACCGCGATCGCCAGCGTGCAGGTAGCGAGCTTGTAAGAAAAGCGCATAGCATCCTCCCATATACGGCGCCCGCCCGTCGTTGGGGCAGTGCCGCGCAGTCCATAACTGTGGGAGGCGCGCTGCTCGCACGATCAGGGCAGATCGTGTCGGCCGGTCCTGTTGCCGTGCATCACTCCCGCAAGTTACAGACAACAGATTCGATAAAATGTCAACTCTGTTGCCGGGCGCAAGCCCCCTGTTGCGGTGCACAATCTATACTGTGTAGTTTAATGCGCAGAAATGCTTGGGATTCTTTGCATCCGCTAAGCTTCGACGCCGAATTTTTCGGCGAAGAACCTGCTTGGGATTCGCGCGTGCAAGTCGCGAATCGCGCGAAACGCGCGGCAACCGTTCAGCTTGACGGACCGGACCGATTGGCAAGCAGGGGCTCGACCACGAAGCGGCGGACCATATGGCGCAGCTTGGCCTCGTCGCCGCCGAACTGGTCGAGCACGCGGAGCAGCATCACCTGGTTGCGCGACAGCCAGCTGACGACGTCGGCTGGGTCAAGGTCGGCGGCGAGTTCGCCGCTCGCCTGCGCGCGCTGCATCACCGATTCCCAGCGATGCCGCGCCTGCTCCTGATAGGGGCTGGTCGGCAGCTGGCTCTGCGCCGACACTTCGAGGTCCTCGACGAAACGGCGGATATAGGGATTGCCGCTCGCCACCTGCACCGACGCGACGATCGCCTCGGTCGTGGTATCGGCGAAACCCTGGTGCCGCTGCACGCGCGCGCGCACGACCTCCTGGATCTTGTCGAGTTCGGCGAAGCCGATGCAGTCGACGATATCCATCTTGCCGCCGAAAAATTTATAGACGGTCGGACGCGACACGCCCGCGGCGCGCGCGATATCCTCGATCGTCGTCTTCTCGATCCCGTAACGTTCGAAACAACGTCGCGCCCCGTCGACGATCCTTGCGCCGGTCTTGCCGATATCGGGCATCGCCTTCTGTGCCGGATCGTCCAATGCCTGTTCCACCCTTCCCCGGCCGGCTTCGCACCGGACCTTGTAACCGCCGGCGGCCGGTAAAACCGGCTAGCCGACTCCGCAGCATCGCGTCACCATAGCAGCAATATTTACATTTTCCATTTTTTGTTATTTGATGCCTTACCGGATTCGCGGATCCGGCAAAATCACAATGGGTGGAGGACAGACCGATGCGGTATCGCGCGGCATTGATGTTAGCCGGCATGATCTGGGCCACGCCGACCATAGCGGCGCAGGGCGATCGCCCTGTCGCGATCCCCGGCACCGCACCCGCCGCCTGTGTGCGCGATGCGATCGCGTGGGCCGGCAAGGATGTTGAAATCCGCTCGGTCCAATGGCTATCCGACCCCGCGCCCTATTGCCGCATCGACGGCATCGTCCGCACCGACAATCCCGGTCCGAACAGCGTCGGCTTCATGATTGCACTGCCGCAGAGCTGGAACGGCCGCTACCTGATGGTCATCCCCGGCGGATCGGCGGGCTATATCGTCGACCCGTCGCGCGAGCATATCACCGCGGGCTATGCCGTGGCGTCGACCGACAAGGGGTCGCATTCGGCGGGCGCGCTCGACATGTCGTTCCGCGCCGACCCTGGCAAGTCGGAGGATTATGCCCATCGCGGCGCGCATGTCGCGGCGCTCGCCACGCAGGCGATCGCACGCGGCTTCTACGACCGCCCGCGCATGCCGCGCTATATCATGGGCTGCTCGGGCGGCGGGGTCAGCGCGCTGATGGAGGCCGAGCGCTACCCGGACGATGCCGACGGCTTCATCGTCGGCGGCGCGCCGACCAGCGCCTATGTCCAGACCTTTTGGGTCTATATTGCGCAGCATGTCGCGCGCGACCCGAAGCGATGGATCTCGCCCGCCGAGATGGCGCGCGTCGGCCAGGTCATCATGGCGCGTTTCGACGACAGCGACGGCGCGCGCGACGGCCTCATCTGGGACCCGACGCGGATCAAGCTTGCGCGAGGCCTCTTCCCCTTCCTCAGCGACGCGCAATATTCGACGCTCGGACTGCTCGCCGGCGGGCTCCCCGCGATCAAGGGGTCGGAGCTGTCGGCGCCCGGCTATTGGCTCGCCAACCCGGCGCTGCTCGGCCCGATCGGGCTCGGCACGGCCGCGCCGCCCTGGACCGACGCGACGCGGCCGCCGCTGTTCGGCTCGACCGTGCTCAGCATGAAGGCGCTGCGCGGCGACAATTTCGACGCGCTGACCCAGATGGATTTCGCCGACGCGCGCCAGCGCAATGCCGAGGCCGCGATCTGGGACAGGGTCGGCGGCTATGGTTATGCGCCCGAAAGGCTCGAAGGCATGACCCGCACGGGCGGCAAGATGATCATGTGGACCGGCGCCTCCGACGAGGCGGTGCCGCCCGCCTACACCGCCCATTACAGCGCCGGCGTCCGCGAGCGCTACGGCGCCGCGAGCGAGGATTTTTTCCAGGGCTTCTTCGTCCCCGGCATGTACCATTGCCGCGGCGGCGAAGGTACGCCGACCGACAGCTCGCGCGCCTTGCTCGAGGCGATGCAGCGCTGGGTCGAAGGCGGCGAGCGCCCCACCGAAATCCTGATGACCAACGCGCCGCGCGAGCTCGAGCTCAACTCGACATCGAACACCGCGATGTATGTGTCGGGGATGAGCAAGGAAAAGGCGGTGATGACCGAGGCCCCGCCCGAGCGCACCTACCGCATCTGCGCCTTTCCGAAGGTGGCGCGGTTTACGGGCGCAGCGGGCAGCGACATCAACGATGCGCGCAACTGGAGCTGTACGGCGACGATGGCGCCGTAGAACGTCTACCACGGCGCAGCGAATGCCGGCTTTGGGCCGGGGAACGGCAAGGTTCACCCGAAACCCGCCCCCTATTTCCCGAACAATGCCGTCGCCCCCTCGGGCACCGCCGGGAACAACCCCCGCAACGTCGGCTTCGAGATCTTCCCCGACAGCGTCCGCGGCAGCGGTTCGTCGATGAACACCACGCGGCGCGGGCGCTTGAACGGCGCGAGTTGCGCCGATCCGTCGCTTTCGATTGCCGACACCGCCGCGCTTTCGTCCTTCACCCCGCTCGCGACGATCATCGGCACTTCACCCCAGTCGCGGTCGGGGACGCCGATCACCGCCAGTTCGGCGATATGCGGGTTCGCCGAAAGAATCTTCTCGATCTCGGCGGGATAGACGTTGATGCCGCCCGAAATGATCATGTCCTTCGAGCGGTCGACGACCTTCACGAAGCCTTCGTCGTTCATCATCCCCGTATCGCCGGTGCGCAGCCAGTCGCCGGCAAAGGTCGCCGCGGTCGCCTCGGGGTTGCGCCAATATTCGCGCATCACATGCGGGCCCCGCACCATGATCTCGCCCACCTCGCCATTGGCGAGCGCGTTGCCGTCGGCGTCGCCGATCTTCATCTCGCTGCCGACGATCGGGCGCCCCGCCCAGCCGATATGCTTGATCGCATCCTCACCATGCATCGTCGCGGCGAGCCCCGATGCCTCGGTCAGGCCATAGGACTGGATCAGCGAAATGCCCTTGGCGCGGTACGCCTCGATCAGGTCGACGCTCACCGGCGCGCCGCCCGCAGCGGCCGAAATCATGCTCGACAGATCGGCCTTTTCGAACCCCGGCGAGCGCATCAGCCGTTCCCACACGACCGGCACCGTCGTCGCGGCGCTCACCCGGTGGCGCTGGATCACATCGAGGTAGCGGTCGATGTCGAAATCGGATTCGAGCACCATCGTGCCCCCCGCGTTGACCGCGAACTGGATGAAGCAGGAGACGATCGCGCCGGTGAAGACGAAGGGCACCGCGACCATGATCGAATCGCGCCAGGTCAGCCCCTCGGCGATATTCTTGGCAAGCCCCGGATACATGGCGCTGCCGTGCGTCAGCAGCGCGCCCTTCTGCCGCCCCGTGGTGCCCGAGGTGTAGCAGAGGAACCCGGCATCGTTGAGCCCGATCGCCTCGACCGGCGCCGGACCGCTGTCGATCAGCAGCGAGGAAAAGCGGGGCACATCGCTGCCGTCGAGGCTATAGATCTTGAACGACAGCTTCGCCGCCGCCCGTTCGAGCCGGTCGAGATGCTTGGCCTGCGTGACGACCAGCTTGCAGTCGGCATCCTCGAGCAGCGGCAATATCTCGCTCGCCGTCAGCTTGAAATTGAGCGGCACGATCATCGCGCCGAGCTTGAGGCTTGCGACGGTGAGCAGCGGTGCCTCGATCCGGTTGTCGAGGTGCATGCCGACGCGGTCGCCCTTGACCACCCCCGCGGCGCGCAAGCCCCGCGCGATCGCGTCGCTGCGCGCGTCGAACTCGGCCCAGCTGGTGCGGACGTCGTCGGCGATCACCGCGCTGTGATCCGGCCTCCAGCGCGCCCAGTAACGAACGAGTTCGGCGATATTCATGCAGTCTCTCCCGAGGGGGTTTTCGCGGGGTCCGGCTCTGCGTCCGGTAGTCTCTTATGTCAGGCCAGCGCCTCGAACTCGCGCGCCATCTGCAGGTGCAGATGCTGCGTCGGCACTTCGTTGGCGCCATAGAGGAAATCGGTCGTCGGCAGCGCCGCGGCATTGGCCTGGATCATTTCCTCCATCGGGAAATCCTCCTCAGTCGCCGCCTGGCGCAGGATATCCCAGCTGCGGTTGATCCGCGCCGCGACCTCGTCGGTCAGCTTGGCGGGGTCGGTCAGGAAGCGGATATGGACATGGCATTTTCCGGGGTCGGTGAGGTGCGGCCACACCGTCCAATGCTCGATATGGTCGGGGGTCGGGATCACGCTCATGTTGGGGAAGATCATGAGGTTGCCGGTCAGGTAGCGCCAGCCGCCCTCGATCGGCTCGCCGGCCTTCAGCTTGCGCGCGAGCCGCTTGCGCGCCGAATAGGATTGGCCGTGCCGCCCGAGATCGAGCCACACTGCGGCGCCGGTCTGGATCAGCTTGCCGACGCCTTCGGCGTGCAGGAATTGCGGGTGCAGCACGTCGATCGCACCGTCCATCACCAGCTTCCAGTTGATATCGAGGTCGATCTTCTGGTCCATGAACACGACAAGCTGGTCGATGTCATAGGCCGCGAGCCGCTCGTCGGCCTCGTCCAGATAATCGCCGATGCTGAGGTCCTGCGGCGCCTGCGGCAGCTTGATCCAGATCAGGCCGTGGCGTTCCTCGGCCGCAACCGAGAAGAGGTTGCGGCAGCCCTTGTCGAGCGTGCCATATTGCTCCTCGAACGGCACGCCGCGCAGGCTCCCGTCGCCCTTGAAGCTCCAGCCATGATAGGCGCAGACGAAGAAGGGCTTTTTGCCCTTCTCGCTCTGTTCGACCTTGCCGCCGCGGTGGCGGCACATGTTGCGGAACACGGCGACGCTGCCGTCCTTCTGGCGCACGATCAGCAGCGGCACGCCCAGGATGTCGCGCGTCACGAAACTGCCCGGCTCGGGGATCTCCATGCTCGTTGCGGCGGCGAGCGGCTGGCGGCGAAACACCTCCAGCTCGCGCGCCAGATGGTCGGCATCGGTGAAATGCGCGGCGGGGACCTCGATCGAATCCTCGGCCATGTCGGTCGTGCCATTTTCCAGATGGTCGACGATACGGCGATAGATCGTATCCAGCTCGATTTTCATACCCTGTCCCTCGCCAATCTCGATGTTTACACTTTACGAAGAATGTAATTCATCTATAGTGCGTCGTCAAGCATCCGGCGATCGACAGGCACGAGGTGTATGGGAATGAGGAACTACCGCTTTTTCAACGTCGCGGCTGCCTGCCTGGGCGCCGCGGCGCTGGCGGGTCCGGCGTCGGCGGCCCCCGGCGACCAGCCGAAGATCGGCAAGACCTTCGCCGATTCGGCGCCCGGCAAGATCCAGCGCACGACCGCCCCCGCTGGTGCGCCGAATGTCCTCGTGTGGGTGATCGACGACATGGGCTTCGGCCAGCTCGGCAGCTATGGCGGCCTCGTCGAAACCCCGAACATCGACCGCGTCGCGCAGCAGGGCCTGCGCTACACCAATTACCACACCACCCCGATCTGCTCGGCGAGCCGCGCGGCGTTGCTCACCGGCCGCAATTCGCACCGCGTCCATATCGGCGGCCATTCGGCGATCGCCGTCGGCTTCCCCGGGCAGGACGCGCTCGTCCCGCGCAATGCCGGCACCGTTGCCGAGAACCTCCGCCAGTCGGGCTATCTCACTTTTGCGATCGGCAAATGGGACCATCTGCCGCAGGCCGACGCCTCGGCCGCGGGGCCCTTCACCTATTGGCCGAGCGGCCAGGGCTTCGACCGCTATTATGGGTTCCTCGCCTTCGACGCCGACAACTTCGACCCGACGCTCTGGTCCGACCACAATCCCGTCGCACTGTCGCCGCGCCCCGACTATCACCTGAGCGCCGACATGGCCGACAGGGCGATCGGCTGGATCGGTGCGCGCGATGCGACCGACCCGAAGCGGCCCTTCATGATGTACTGGGCGACCGGTGCGGTCCATGCGCCGCACCACGCGCCGCAGCGCTGGCTCGACCACTATAAGGGCCGCTTCGACGCGGGCTGGGACGTCGCGATGCAGCAGGTGCTCGACCGGCAGAAGAAGCTCGGCCTCGTCCCCGCCGACATGGCGCTGCCGCCGCTGCCCGCCGGGGTGAAGCCTTGGGCCGGGCTCAGCCGCGACGAACAGCGCATGTTCGCGCGCCAGATGGAGGCGTTCGCCGCCCAGCTCAGCCACGCCGACGAGCAGTTCGGGCGTATCCTCGATGCGCTCGAAACCCGCGGCGAGCTGGACAACACGGTCATCCTGATCACCGCCGACAATGGCGCCAGCGCCGAGGGCGCACCGCAGGGCACCTTCAGCGAGCATTATTTCGCCAACGCCTATTTCGCGACGCTCGCGGAAAATCTACGTCATTACGACGATTGGGGCGGCCCCTCGACCTATCCGCATTACGCCAATGGCTGGGCGGTCGCGGGCAACACGCCGTTCCGCTATTACAAGCAGACCGCCTATGAAGGCGGCACGCGCGTGCCGCTGATCCTGTCCTGGCCCGGCGGCATCGCCGCGCGCGGCGAGCTGCGCGACCAGTATCAGCATGTCACCGACATCACCCCGACGATCCTCGACGCGGCGGGCATCGCCCCCGCGGCGTCGGTCAACGGCCAGCGCCAGATGGCGTTCGACGGCGTCAGCATGAAATACAGCTTCGCCGCGCCGGCTGCGGCGACGCGGCACCCGACCCAATATTATGAGATGTACGGCAATCGCGCCATCTACGCGGGCGGCTGGAAAGCCGTCGTCCCGCACCGGCTCGACGTCTGGGATTTCATGAACCGGCCGGTGTTCAGCGACGACCAATGGGAACTCTACAACCTCGCGACGGACCCCGGCGAACAGCGCAATGTCGCCGCGTCGAACCCGCGCAAGCTCGCCGAGATGAAGGCGCTGTTCGACCGCGAGGCGAAGGCGAACAATGTCTATCCGCTGACCAACGCCAGCGACGCCTGGGGTTTCGTGCGCCAGACCGCCGCCGCCGCCATGGCGCGGCGCGGCTATCTCTGGACCTACGCCGGCGCCACGTCGCGCATCCCGGAGGCGCTCGCCCCGCCCCTCCCCTCGACCAGCTTCGCGATCGAGGCGAATGTCGACCTCGACGCCGACGCCAATGGCACCATCGCTGCGATCGGCGGGCGCCATGGCGGCTTCGCGCTGTACCTGCGCAAGGGCCGCCCGATGTTCAGCTACCGCAGTCTCGACCTGAAACTCAGCGAGATCGCCGCCGACCGCACCCTCCGCCGCGGCCCCGCGACGATCATGCTCCGCTTCGAGCGGCGCGGCGAGAGCGAGGCGGTCGTCCATATCCTCGCCGACGGCAGCGAGATCGCCAGCGGCCCGATCAAGGGCGCCCTGCCCCGCCTGTCCTTCTCGCCGACCGAGACCTTCGACCTCGGCCAGGACAACGGATCGGGCCCGCTCGAGGGCGGCAAGAGTGCGGGCGCGCTCGACGGCCGCATCCGCACCGTGAACGTCCGCATCACCCCGCCCGCGCGCTGACACAGGAAGGAAGTCGATCATGGCCTTCACCACCATCCCCGGCGCCGACGGCGACCACATCACCTATTGTCGCGTCTGCGAGGCTTTGTGCGGCATGGTCGCGACCGTCGCCGACGGCAAGATCGTCAAGGTCCGCCCCGACCGCGACAATCCGCATTCGCGCGGCCATATCTGCGTCAAGGGACCCGCGCTCGCCGAGGTCACCTACGATCTCGACCGCGTCACCACCCCACTCAAGCGCGTCGGCGGCCCGGGCGAGTTCGCACCCGTCGGCTGGGACGAGGCGCTGGACGACATCGCCGCGCGCCTGTCGGCCTCGATCGACAAGCACGGCAGCCAGAGCTTCGCGATGAACACCGGCAACCCGCCGAGCATGGGCTGGCCGAGCTCGATGGGCAATTACCTGTTCAGCCGTGCGATGGACTGCACCAAGCTGTTCACCCCGTCGTCGGAGGACATCACCTCGGTCGTGCTCGCGACCGAATTGATCTTCGGCACCCACGGTTTTGTCTTCCCCGACCTCGCAGCGTGCGACCATCTGCTGATCTTCGGCTCGAACCCGCTGGTCAGCCATGGCTCGCTGCTCATCGCGCCGCGCTTCAAGGAGGATCTGGCCGAGATCGCCGAGCGCGGCCGCGTCATCGTCGTCGACCCGCGCCGCACCGAAACCGCGCGCAAGTTCGAACATGTCTCGATCATCCCCGCCGGCGACGTCTGGCTGCTCGGCGCGATGGTGCGGACCGTCATCGCCGAGGGGCTGAGCGACACGGATTTCGTCGAGCGCCACTGCACCGGCTTTGCCGAACTGGCGGCGGCGGTCGACGGGATCACCCCCGAACTGGCCGCGCCGCGTTGCGGTATCGAGGCCGACGAAATCCGCACCCTCGCGCGCGATTTCGTCGCCGCACCGCGCGCCGCCGCGATGGGTCGCATCGGCATCTGCCGCGCGAGCTATTCGACGCTCACAAACTATTTCCTCCACCTGCTCAACCTGCTCGGCGGCAAGTTCCACCAGCCGGGCGGCGTCGGCTGGGGCCACGGCGGCACCGCGACCGAGGCGCAGTCGACCGGCCCCGGCCAGGCGCGCCACAAACGCCACAGCTCGCGCGTCAGCGGCCAGGCCTCGGTCTGGGGCACCCAGTCGAGCCTGACCTTCCTCGAGGAAATGACGACGCCCGGCGAGGGCCAGATCAGGACGCTGCTCACCGTCGGCGCCAATCCGGTGCTGTCGATGCCCGGCGGCCCGCGCCTGCCCGAGGGTTTCGCCTTGCTCGACCTGATGGTCTCGGTCGATCTCTACATGACCGAAACCTCAAGCCACGCGCATTATATCCTGCCCGCGACCACCGCGCTCGAGCGTGAGGATATCAACCAGTTCTTCATGAACCACATGGTCCGCCCCTTCGCCCAATATGTCCCCGCGGTGGTTCCGCCGACCGGCCAGGCCCGCGGCGAGTATGAAATCTTACGCGACCTCGCCGCACGCATGGGCCGCAACGGCGCCTTCGGCAACATGACCCCGTTCGAAATGGCCGACGGTGCGCTGCAGGCCGGGATCGAGGGACAGGACGGACTGTCGCTCGCCAAGCTCAAAGCCAATCCCCACGGCGTGATGATCGAACGCGGCCGCTGGGCCTTCGATTTCGAAAAGCGCATCGGCCACCCCGACGGCAAAATCCATCTGTGGGACGAGATCGCGGGCGAGGAAGTCACGCGGCTCCGCGCCGAACCCGAGCCCGACCCCAATGCGCTGCGCCTGATCAACCTGCGCAAATTGCGATCGATCAACAGCTGGATGCACAATGTCGACAAGCTGGTGCGCTCGGACTCGCCCGCGCTGCTGATCAACCCGGCCGACGCCGCGGCGCGCGGCATCGACGACGGCATGGCGGTGAAGATATCGACCCAATGGGGCGCGATCGAAGTCGTCGCTGAAGTCACCGACGAGGTGCGCCCGGGCTGCGTCGCATATCCGCACGGCTGGGGCCATCGCGGCGGCTGGCAGGGCGCCAATGCCCAGCCCGGCCGCAACCTCAACGAAATCACCCCCGCCACCCCCGATCAGGCCGAGCAGGTGTCGGGGATGAGCTGGCTCGAAGGCTTCCCGGTGGAGATTTGCGCGGCATGACCGCGACCGGATGGCCGCCACTCGGCCGCGCCTGGTATGTCGCCGGGCTGCTCTGTCTAATCGCGGCCCTGTCCTATCTCGACCGCTATATCATCGCGCTGCTCGCCGACCCGATCATCCGGGACATGGGGATCGATGCGACCGCGATCGGCCTGCTCATCGGCCTCGGTTTCGGGCTGCTCTATGCGCTGTCGGGCGTCCCCGTCGCGTACCTCATCGACCGCGGCACGCGCGTGCAAATCGTCGGCATCGGGGTGATCGTCTGGAGCCTGTCGACCGTCGCCTCGGGCTTCGCGCCCAATTTCGAGACCCTGCTCGCGACGCGCGCCGGGGTCGCGATCGGCGAGGCCGTGCTGGTCCCTGCGACGGTGTCGATCGTCGCCGACCTCTTCCCGCCCGAAAAACGCGCGCTGCCGATCGGACTGTTCATGGCGGTATCGACCCTGATGGCGTCGGGCGCCTTCCTGATCGGCGCCTGGGCCTTCGAACTCGCGACGTTCCTGTCGCCCGACCTCGGGCTCAGCCCCTGGCGGCTGACGCTCGTCATTGTCGGCGTGCCGGGCCTGCTGCTCGGCCCGCTCTGGTTGCTGACCGTCGCCGAGCCCGCCCGCATCGAGGAACCCGGCCAGGCCGACCAGAGCAGCATCGCGGTCGCCTTCGCCTATCTGCGCCGCCACTGGCGTTTCTACCTACCCTTCTATCTGAGCTTCGGGGTGTCGGCGCTCGCCAGCTACAGCTTCATCGCCTGGACCGCGACGATGCTGACGCGCAGCTATGGCCAGAGCGTCGCCGGGGCCGGCGCGATCTTCGGCCTCGTCGGCGTCATCGCCGCCGCCATCGCGGCCTTCTTCTGGCCCGCGGTCAGCGCCTGGGTGATGAAGCGCGACCGCGCCGAACTCGCCGTCCTCGCGCTCGCCGTCGGCCTCGGCATCGGTCATGCCGCCGTCGCCGCCTTCCTGCTCGCCAGCGACATCGACGGCGCCATCGCGATCATCGCCATCGCCACCTTCGGCTATGGCGCCGCGGGCGGGCTCGCGGTGCTGATCGTCCAGCATATCGCCCCGCCGCGCATGCGCGCCAAGATCACCTCGCTCTATGTCCTCGTCGGCAACCTCGTCGGCCTCACATGCGGCCCGGCACTGTCGGCGTGGATGTCCGACGCGGTCTTCGCCGGCCCCGACGCGCTGCGCCAGAGCCTGTCGCTGCTCGCGCTCGCCATGCTGCCGCTCACCGTCGGCCTGATCCTGCTCGCGATGACCGCGCACCGGCGCACCGCTGACGCAGGCTGAGTATCAGGGCCTGCAGGTCGCCGCGACCGGCGTTCCTGCAATCGCCGCCCTCGCAAAGGCGATGGCATCGGCCGCGGCAGCGTTGACTACACCGGAATGATCCTTGTCCCTGTAGATACGCGCCTCGACGACATTCCCCCGGCTGCACAGGTCGTTGACCAGGGTCAGCGTCGTCATCGGCAGTGCTGCAGTATCGGCAGCGCCGATGCCGAAAAAGACCGGCGATTTGAGGTCGAGTGTGGGGAACGACCGCAGTTCGATATCGGTATCCCACAGCCGCTTGAGCATGCCCGGCCGAAACGCCTTCGACGGATCGAGATTGCGTGCGGCGGCGGCTTTCATCAGCTCGGGCAGGCACGCCGATCCGACCATCGCCTCGATCTCGCGCCCCGCTTCGGTGAACACCGCATCGGCATCGAGACCCGCATGGGTGCGCGTCAGTTCGTAACCGATCATCGCATAGGCGCCGGTGACCATGACATCGGTCGCGCTCGACGCGAGCCCGCTCTCGATCGCCGCGCGCGACAGGTTTGGCGCACCGGTCGCGACGATGCCGCGAACCTGCAGGTCGGGCGCATAGCGTGGAGCGTAGCCAGCCGCGGCAACGACGGTCCCGGCCCCCTGCGATTGCCCGACAAGGACGACATTGTTCGCCGCGCCATAACGCTCGCCGATGATCGCCCGCGCGCTGTCGAGCAGGCTGTACGAACTCGCGCGATAGTTGGAATAGGGATGGATGCCCGGCGTGCCGAGCCCCTGATAGTCGCTCGCCACCACCGCGAAACCGGCGTCGAGCCAGCTGGCGATATAGCGGCTGTCGCGTTCGCCGCGCGGGCGCGCCGAGGGTGCGCAGATATCGGCGATGCCGGTCGTGCCATGCGCCCACGCCATCACCGGCCAGCCGCCCTTCGGCGGCGCCCCGCGCGGGAGGAAGACCGCCGCCGACACCGCCACCACGCCCCTGTCGGTGATCCCGTCGCGCGCGGTGTAGAGGATACGGACCGCCTTCCCCGCCGCGACCGAAAACTCGGCCGGCAGGGTTTCCTCGGCCAGCACCACGCCCGCTTTGCCCGGCACGGCGCCCGACCAGTCGTAGAAAGCCGGCACCCCGCCGTCGCCAACATCGGACGGCTTGGCCGGTGCCGGAATCGCCGAACCCAGCAGCGCGAACAGCATGAACCCGGCCCGCTTGCGCGGCGCCGGGTGCAGCGTTGCAACCCGCAAAACGCGGCGGCGCATCAGAATTTCACGGAGGCTTCGATGTAGAATTCGCGCGGATTGTCGACGAAGGCCGACAGGTCGCTCAGCACGCCCGGCCCGGCCGTGCCCGTGCCCGTGCCGCCGGTGAACGGAATTTCCGACCCGCCGGTGACGACGAACTTGTTGCTGAGGTTGCGGCCGATCAGCGCCAGCGTCCAGCGGTCGTCGGGGCCCTTCAGCCGCAGCGAGGCGTCGAACTTGGTGAAGCTCGGCTGGATCGCGTCGGGGCGCAGCGTGTCGGAGAAATTATATTTGGACGAATAGCTCATGTCGCCGCTCGCCTCGAGCGTCATGCCCGAGTCCGACAGTTCGACCTCGTAGCTCGCCCCGAGGCGCCCCGCGAAGCGCGGTGCCTTGGGCGGGGTCAGCCCGTCATAGTCCTGGCTGGTGAAGGCCGCAGCCGGCGACGGGCGGAGTAGGTTGCAGCCCTGCGCGATCGTCTGACCGCCATAGCATTGCCCGACATAATCCTTGTAGGTCGCATTGTTGTACGCCGCCGCGCCGCGCAGTGAGAAGCCGCCCGAGCGCCAGTTGAAATCGCCCTCGATGCCCTTGACGCGCAGCGTACCAGCGTTGGCCACGACCTGCCCGATCGTTACCGGGTCGAAATTCTGCACCTGCAGGTCGAGATAGTCGTAATAATAGGCCGTGGCATTGAGCGACAGCGCGCCGCCCATCAGGATCGCACGCGCGCCGACCTCGCCGCCACGCGCCCGCTCGGCACCGAACTGGCCCGCCGCGACGGTCGCGGCCGGGGTCAGCGTCTGCGAGATGTTGAACCCGCCCGATTTGAAGCCTTCCTTATAGGCCGCATAGAAGGTCAGGTCGCGCGAGGGCTTGTAGCGCAAGGTCACCTGCGGCGAGACGTCGGATTCGCGGTAGCGGTCATCGAGCCGCAGCCCGCCCGGGAAGGCCGCGCCGAACGCAGGGTTGGCCGCGAGCGACTGCTGGAAGCTGTCGCGCGATTCATAGCTGTAGCGCGCACCCGCCGCGAGCTCGATCGCGTCGGACAGGTTCGCGGTGACTTCGCCGAACGCCGACATCGAGCTGCCGGTAAAGCCATTGTCGCGCTTGAAGGTGACATAGGTCGTGCTCGCCGCGACCGCGGGAAGCGGGAAGATATAGGCGTCGGTGTTGAAGATGAACTTGTTGCTCGACGCGAACAGCCCGAACAGCACATTGACCGGCCCGTCCCATTTCGACTGGAAGCGCAGTTCCTCGGCCGTCTGGCGATAGTCGGCGAGCTGCGAGAAGGTCGCGGGATAGGCCTCGCCCGACACATTGTTAAGGTCGGTCTGCTTGAAGCGGTAGTAAGAGGTGATCGAGGTGACGTCGAACACATCGCTTTCGAGCTTCGCAGTCAAAATGCCGAAGCCCGATTTCAGCCGCGAGTACATGCGCCCGTCGCCGGCATAGCGATAGTTGAGGTTCGCGACCTCGACCGGGATCGTCGAACTGTCCGACCGCCCGTTGATGAAACAATCGGCGTTGGGGCTCGGCGGGATGCCGTTGGCGGCGAAAGGCACCGTGCGACCGCCGCCGCAGATACGCTCGATGATGTCGGTCGGGCCGCCGTCCTTCTGGTCGGTGTAGCCGCTCTTGACCTGGAAACTGAGATTGTCGGTCGCGTCCCATTCGATCGTCGCGCGGCCGCTGTAGGTCCGGCCATAGCCGCGATTCTTGCTGTTGCGATGGCGCTGCAGTCCGAAAGGATCCGTGTAGGTTTCGGCGGCGGTGTTGGTGAAGGCGCCCTCGCTGTCCGAAACGCGGAACGCCAGGCGCGCGCGCAGCCCCTCGGCGAGCGGACCCGAAACATAGCCCTCGCCATATTTCTCCTGCGCCTCGAAGCCGTAACCCGCCTTGAATCCGGCCTCGAACACGTCGCGCGGATTGTTGGTGGTGACCGCGATCAGGCCCGCTGTGGCATTCTTGCCGAAGAACAGCGCCTGCGGCCCCTTGAGCACCTCGACGCGCTGGACGTCATATTGGCTGAGCCCGATCTCGCGCCCGCGGCTCATCGGCATGCCGTCGACGACGAAGGAGACCGACTGGTCGAAGCCCGCGCTGAGCGCGGTCGACCCGACGCCGCGCAGGAAGATGCTGGCCGACGAGCCCGACGCCGCCTTGCCCGCGACCATCGTCGGGACGAGCTGCGCGATATCGTTGAAGTCGGTGACCGCATAATTGTCGAGGGCGGCACCGCCAAGCGCGGTGATTGCGACCGGCGCGTCGATCAGCCGCTCGTCGCGGCGGCGCGCGGTGACGATGATTTCGGCGTCGCTGCCGCTATCGGCTTCGTCGGCGGGAGGCGGCGCGGCGGGCGTGTCCTGCGCAGAAGCGGGCGCAGCCAGCGCCGCGAGCGCGATAACCGATGCCAGGCAAGCATAGCGAATTGCAGGACGCGAAAGCGTGCGATCCATGACCGTCTCCTCCCAAAGATCGGGCCGTCATCTGCGGCCCTGTGGGATTTAACCTACAGTCATTAGATTTAAAGTCAATCGCAAATTTAACGCCATAAGGTTTTCGCCAACCTTATGTAATCGTGATTGAAATAGTGGGTTCAGGACAGGTGCGCCGTCACGGCACCGGCATCAGCAGCCGTTTGGCGAAGGCGATCACGCCGTCGTTGAACGCGTCGTTGCGGTCGCCCGCGACCATATGGCCCGCGCCCGCCACGTCGAGGATTTCGAGCCGCGGCACCTGCCGCCGGAACGCCCCGATTCCCGCCTCGCTCACCACATCGCTCGAAAGCCCGCGGACCAGCAGCACCGGCATGTCGACGAGATCGCCGAGCGTCGCAGTCGCGTGCTCGACGACGATATGATGCGTCGTCGGCGCGGTATCGAGGATGCGCGGGTCCCAATGCCAATAGAGCCGCCCGTCATCGCGCGGGCGGAGGTTCTTCATCAGCCCGCTGGTATCGCTCGGTCGCGCGCGCTGCGGATTATAGGCCGCGACCGCCGCCGCGGCGTCGTCGACGCTCGCAAAGCCGTCCTTGTGCCCGTGCATGAAGCCGACGATGCGCTCGATCCCGCGCGGATCGGGCTCGGGTACGATATCGACGAGCACGACGCCCGCGGGGCGCAGCCCTTCGTGCACCGCCTGGATCGCGGTCGCCCCGCCCAGCGAGGCCCCGACGAGCACGAAAGGCACCCGCAAATCGGCCAACACCGCACGCAAATCGGCGGCGCGGTCGCTCAGCGCATAGGCGCCCGCCGGCGACCAGTCGCTGTCGCCATGCCCGCGCGCGTCGAAATTGATCACCTGCAGTCCGGCATCGATCAGGCTGTCGACCGCGCGGCTCCAGCTATGGCGCGTTTGCCCGCCGCCGTGGAGCAGTATCACGCAGGGCGCGTCGGGCGAACCACCACGATCGCCGACCAGCTCGACGCCGTCCGAAGACGTAAAAACACAGCTGTGCAAGCGATCCGTCATCGACCAGTTCTCCTCATACTCGACAATGACTCCGCGCTTATCTAACGTCAATAGATTGAACTAGCCGTCCAATGCGGCGGCAAATTTGCACTGGCACGCGTGGCGCCGCGCTGCCATGAGCAATTTGGGCAAGGGGATCATTTCATTGGCACGGCCATCCAAACCACTGATATCGCGCGCCAATGCGGCCGAGGCGGCGCTCGAGGTCATCGACGAGGCCGGGCTCGAGGAACTCAGCCTCAACCTCGTCGCGCAAAAGCTCGGCGTGCGCCCGCCCTCGCTCTACCATCATTTCAAGGACAAGTCGGAGCTGCTGCAGGAGGTCGCGCGCATGATGTTCGTGCGCATCCCGACGGTGAACGACCCCGCGCTGTCCTTCGAGGAACAGATCATCGCGCGCTGCGTCGTCACCCGCCGCGCCCTGCTCAAGCACCCCAATGCCGCGCCGCTGATGCTGCGCTATTTCCCGCGTCACCTGCTGCTCGCCGCCTATGAACGCGCCGCGTCCGAAGAACCCTACCCGCCCTCGATCCACCTGACCGTGATCGACGCGATCGAAAAATATACCTTCGGCACCGCGCTGTTCGAGGCGTCGGCGCAGGTGCGCGGCATCCCGGTGATCCCGCCGGTCGACGCCGCCAAATATCCGAACTTCGCCAAGGCCGTCGACGACAATCCCTTCGGCGACGAGGAGATGTTCGTCGAGGCGCTGCGCATGTTCCTCGTCGGGGTGAGGCGCCGGCTCGGCACCGACACGATCGGCGCCCCGCTCGGCGACACCGACTAGTTCAGGCGTCCCATTCGATCGGGAGGGCCTCGAGCGCCATCACCGTGCCGATGCGGAAGGCATGGCGTTCGCCCGGCGTCGCGCGGAAGGCGGGGATGCGTTTGACCCATTCCTCGGTCAGGATGCGCAGCTCGGCGCGGCCGAGCACATGGCCGACGCACAGATGCGGGCCCGACGAAAAGGTCAGATGCGCCGTCTTCCGGCGGTCGAGATCGAAAACATTCGGCCGCTCGAATTTCGCGGGATCGCGGCTGCCGAGGCAGAGGACGTTGAGCACCATCTCCCCCGCGCGGAACTGCGCTTCGCCGATTTTCTGGTCCTGCACCACCAGCCGCGGGGTGTTGACGACGCCATAGAGCCGAACTGCCTCGTCGGCGAAGGCCGGGATCAGCGACGGGTCGGCGGCGAGCCGCGCCTGCACCTCGGGCATCTGCGCAAGCTGCTGGAAGGCGAAACCGGTGACGTTGGTGACGGTGTCCATGCCGCCGAGGAAAAGCACGAAGCTCATCGCGAGGATTTCGTCGTCGCTCATCGTCCGACCGTCGATATCGACAGTGATGAAATGCGACATCAGCTTGCCGTCGGGCGCGGCGCGCTTTTCGGCGATCAGGCCCTTGAGCTCGCCGAGGATAAGCGCGCTCAGCCGCCCGAGCTCGGCTTCGTCATTCTGCGCCGAGAAAAAATCCTCGGCGAGGTGGCGGAAGTCCTGCAGCCGCGACAGGTCCATCCCCATCAGTTCCATGAACACGCTGACCGGAAAGACCTTCGACACATCGGCCTGGAAGTCGCATGCGCCCTTGTCGGCAACCGCTTCGACGAACTTGGCTGCCCACTCGCGGATGCGCGGTTCGAGCGCCTTGATCGCGGCGGGGCCGAACATCGGCATCATCGCGCGGCGATAGGGCAGGTTCTCGGGTGGATCGAGGCTGAGCGGAATCATGAAAGGCGGGTTCTTGACGCGCGGGATCTGCATCTCGCGCACCGAGAAATGTTCGGGATCAAGCACCACCTGGCTGATCGCGTCGAAGCTCTTGACGATCCAGTGCCCGCCGTTGAGCCGGCTCCAGAAAATGTCCGGCGCATCCGAGAGCGCCGCGGCATAAGTGCCCTGCACATCCTCGCCGATGCGCGGGTCGGCATAGATGTCGAAATCGAACACCAGATGCGCCGGGATATGCGGCGGCACCGGCGCGGTGGCGAGCTGGGCGGCGGTCATGTCAGGCTCCTCATCTGACGCGCTCCATGGTTTCATGCGCGCCGGCATAGGCCTCGCGCACCGCGGGCTTAGACAGCTTGCCGGTCGCGAGCCGCGGCAGCGGATCGGCCGAGAAGGCGACGTAGCGCGGCACCTTGTAGTTGGAGAGATTGGCGTTGCAGTGGGTGATCAGCGCCGCGACATCGACCTCGGCGGGCCCATGATAGACGACGAAGGGCGTCTCGCCGAACTTCGGGTCGGGGGCAGCGATCGCCAGCGCCTCGATCACGCCCGGAAATTCGCACACCACCCGCTCGACCTCGGCCGCCGAAATGTTGAGCCCGCCCGAGATGATCAGATCCTTCATCCGGTCGACGAAGGTCAGCAGCCCGCGCTCGTCGAGCGTGCCGATGTCGCCCGAATAGAGCCATCCGCCCCGGATCGCCTTCGCCGTCTCTTCCGGATTACGCCAATAGCCCTGCATCATGCCGGGCGAGCGCATCAAAATCTCGCCGGGCTCGCCGGGGTCGCAATCGCTGCCGTCGGCACGCACGACGCGCAGGTCCATGAAGACCCCGCCCCAGCCGCATTTCTCGGGCTCTTCGATTGCCAGATGCTCGGGCATCATCGTCGCATTGCCGCCGACCTCGGTCTGGCCATAGATTTGCCGGATCGTGATGCCCTTCGCCTTCCAGGTGTCGAGCAACTGCCGGCTGACCCGCGCCCCGCCCGCGGTCGCGAGGCGGATCGACGAGAGGTCGGCGCCGGCGAAACCGGGGCAGCGCGTGATCGCCTCGAAGAAGGTCGGGACACCGCCGAAACAGCTGATCTTCTCGTCCTGGATCAGTTGCAGGATCGCGTCGGGGACGAAGGCCGGCTCCATATAAACGGTGCAGCCCTGCACGGTATAATGGACGAGCTGGACGAAGCCCGCCGAAGTGTTGAGCGGCGCGAGCGTGATCACGCGCGATCCCGGCGAGGACGACGTCTCCTCGACCGCCCAGCAGGCGGCGTAGGCGGTCATCGAGCGGTTGGTGAAGACCACCCCCTTGGGCTTGGCGGTCGATCCGCTCGTCGCGATGATCACCACCGGTGCATCGGGCAGAGGATCGTGTTTGGGCAGGGCGGGCGCGGCATGGCGCAACGCCTCGATCTCGGCCATCGCACGTGGGACCAGCCCCGCCGCCTCGACATTGGCCGCGAATTCGGGCGCGGCAAAGGCGAAGCGCGGCTCGGTGGTCTCGCACAGCTCGCGGATTTCGCGCGGGGTGAAACGGAAATTGACCGGATTGACGATCCCGCCCGCACGGATGATCCCCATGATCAGCGCGCAATAGGCCAGGCTGTTGGTCGAGCAGATCGCGACGCGGTCGCCGGGCTGCAGCCCGTCGGCCTCCAGCATCGCCGCCACCCGGTCGGACCAGTTCTTGTAGTCGGCATAGCTCAGCCGGTCACCGCCGAGCACCACTGCGGGCTGCCCCGGCCGCATCCGCGCCCACCAATCCATCGCGCCCGGCAAAGTCTGCGCCATTCAGTCCCTCTCCATCCGGTCTCGTGCCGGTTCGTCAATTACAGCAGTGCTTCGATCGCTTCATAATAGCGGATGATATTGGTCTCGAGCCCGCAATAGATGGTCTCTTCGGGCACCCCCGCGTTCAGTCCCTGCTGGCTGATCTCGGCCGCCCGGAAATCCTCGCCGCCGAAGACGCTGAGGATCAGTTCGTAGGAGCGCGCGAACACCTCCTCGGCCTTGGGCGTCGCCGCCGCCTCGGGGGTCAGCATGAAATATTCGACCGTCGTGCGATCGGGCCCGCGCGGCATGAGGAGCATGACGCTGGTGTAATATTGGCTGGTCACCACGACGCAGTTGGGGAACGCCGTATAGGCGTGCGTCACCAGCTTGTGGACGTTCGCCGCCGGGTCCTCGTCGAGCATTTCGGGGACATAGCCGATGCGCCCCGACACCTGCCGGATGTTCGGCCCGAACATGTCGACGATGTTCGGCGCATCCTGGAACCGGTCGCCGATCGACGCGGCGTGGAGCCGCTGGACATGGTAGCCTTCGAGGAAAGGTTCGAGCACGACCTTCCAGTTGGCGGCGAGGTCGAAGGTCTTGCGGCCATAGACATGCGCCGATCCGATCCCGAGCGCGTCGAAATCGTCGGCGACCTGCTGCGACAGGTTCGACCAGTCGGCGACGATGTTGCGATCGAGCTGGACATAGACGATGCCGCCCCATTCGCGTGCCTCGAGCTCGATCAGCCCGCGCTGGCTCTTGTCGAGCCCCTGGAAGGCTTCGCTGCGGGACACGCCGATCAGCTTGCCGTCGATGCCATAAGTCCAGGCGTGATAGGGACAGGTCATGCGGCCCTGCTTGTGGACCGCGCAATCCTCGATGATCTTCGATCCCTTGTGTTGGCACGCGTTGACAAAGGCCTTGATCGTGCCGTCGCGGGTGCGCGAGACGAGCATCGGAAAACCATAGCTGTCGTTGGCGACGATGCTGCCGGGCTCGAGCAGCGCCGAACAGGTCACGGGCACCGGGAAACGGCGGAAGATCCGCTCCTGCTCGCGGTCGTAGCGCTCTTGGCCCGTGAAAATCGCATTGGGGCGCGTCGAGCCGAAGGGGGTGACCACCGCGTCCTTTTCGGCGGGGATTTTGCGGATGGCCTCGATCTGGCTGGGCGTCAGGTCGGCGAGCGTGGTCAGCTTGCGGGCGGGGCGTGCAACTTCTGCAACGTCACTCATATCGCAATCCTCTCCTTTTCGTTGGCTTCAGCCTATTCGACCCTTTACCTAATGACAATAGTTTTTTATGAAGCGGGTGAGAGCGCTGCAAAAGCGCCGGAATCGAGGGGATAAGGCTATGGACTTCGACTATGTCATCTGCGGAGCGGGCGCGGCGGGATGCGTGCTCGCCTATCGCCTGTCGGAGAATCCGCGGCTGAAGATCGCGCTGATCGAAGCCGGTCCGCGCGACCGCCACCCCTTCATCTCGATGCCCAAGGGACTCGCCAAGGTGATGCAGGACCCGAAGCATCTGTGGGTCCATATGAGCGACCCCGAGGCGTCGACCGCGGGCCAGTCCGAGGCCTGGGTGCGCGGGCGCGTGCTCGGCGGATCGTCGTCGGTCAACGGCATGATGTACGTCCGCGGCCAGCCCGCCGATTTCGACGCGATCGCCGAGCAGTCGAGCGACGACTGGAGCTGGGAGCATATCGGCGCGGCCTATCGCGCGTTCGAGAATCACGAACTGGGCGGTGACGAGACGCGCGGCGACGCGGGGCCGATGAAGATTTCGATGCCGACGCAGCGCCTGCCGATTTCGGACGCGCAAGTCGCGGCGGGCGAGGCGATGGGCTGGGCGAACAAGCGCGACATCAACGCCCCCGACGACCAGGTGGCGATCGGCTATGCGCCGCGCACCATCTTCAAGGGCAAGCGCCAGAGCGCCGCGCAGGCCTTCCTGCGACCAGCCGAGAAGCGCGCCAACCTCACCGTCCTGACCGAACGCACCGTCGACCGGGTGATCTTCGACGGCACGCGCGCGGTGGGCGTGGAAGTCGTCCATAACGGCGCGCGCGAGACGATCGCTGCGGCGCACGAAGTGATCCTCTGCGGCGGCGCGATGGCGAGCCCCGCGATCCTCGAACGCTCGGGCGTCGGCGATGCGAGCCGCCTCGCCGCGCTCGGCATCCCGCTCGTCCATCATAACAGCCAGGTCGGCGAAGGGCTGATCGAGCATCGCGGCATCATCATGCAGTGGAAGCTGACCAAGGCAGCGCTGTCGCAGAACCGCGTTTTCGGCGGCTGGCGCCTGCTGCTCGCGACGCTCCAATATTATCTGACCGGCGACGGGCCGATGTCGGCCGCGGCCTATGAGATCGGCGGCTGGTTCAAGTCGCGCCCCGGGCTCAACCGCCCCGACGTCCAGATGCTGATCGCCCCTTTCAGCTTCGACATGGCGACCCAGCGCACCAAGCTGGAAAAGCACCCCGGCATCAACGCGGTGATCTATCCGCTGCGCCCGACGTCGCGCGGCAGCATCCATATCGCGACGCGCGATCCCGACGCCGCGGCGAGCTTCAAGCCCAATTACCGCGACACCGAAGAGGATCGCGCCGCGATGGCCGGCGCGGTGCGCGTGATGCGCGACTATGCACGGCAAGAACCGCTGGCGGGCATGATCGCCGAGGAGACGCTGCCCGGCCCGGCGTTCGCCAGCGACGCCGAAATCCTCGACGCCTATGACCGCTTCGGCACCTGCGGCTATCATGCGGTGGGCAGCTGCCGCATGGGCAAGGACGCCGCCTCGGTCGTCGACCCCGCGCTCCGCGTGCGCGGTGTCGAGGGGCTGCGCATCATCGACACCTCGATCATGCCTGCGATCCCCTCGGGCAACACCAACGGCCCGACGATGGCAATGGCGTGGCGCGGCGCGGATATCATCCTGCGCGATGCACCTGCGGCCTGACGACTAAGGCGGCGGGACGGCCGGCGGTGCCCTTACCGCCTTTTCGCCGCCCCACCGCCTCGTCACGCCGTCACGAACCGAATTTGAAGCCGATCGTGACGCCCCCGGTGATCCCGCGGCCGAGCGCCGTCGAATAGCCGAATGTCGTCGTCTGCATGTTGCGGAACACGCGGTCGCCCTGGTTGAGCAGGTCGCGGCCCCAGACGGTGACATAAAGATTGTCCTTCAGCGGCCGGAAGGTCGCCGACAGGTTGAGCGTCGTCAGCGACCGCTGGATCGGCGCCCGCCCCTCGCCCGCCGGATAGGGATTGCCGCCGGCATCGATCCCCGCGGGATAGAAGCCGTGCGTCGCATGGTCGAACGCGTCGGTGTAGCTGAGCAGCCCCGCGAGTTCGAGTTCGCCGTCGCGGCCGAGCGGCAGCCTGTAGTTCGCCGACAGGCTGGCCATGATGTTCGGCGTGACGGGCAGATCCTCGCCCGAGCAATCGGCATTGGTCGCCAGCGCCAGCCCGACCCCCGCGGGACGATAGATTTCGCAGTTCGGGAAGCTGTCATATTCCGACTGGAAATAGGTCGAAAAGCTGGTGTTCAGCGTCAGCCGGTCGTCGGGGCGGAACGACATTTCGGCCTCCATCCCCGAAATCGTCGCCTTCGCCGCGTTGATCGAAATCTGCGTGTTGGTCGCGGGATCGACCACCGGCACCTGCAGATTGTCGTATTTATAATAATAGCCCGCGAGGTTGAGCGTCAGCTTGCGGTCGAACAATTGCGACTTCAGCCCGACCTCGAAGGCGTCGATCGTCTCGGGCTCGGTCGCGCGCGCCGACAGCGACGAGATGTTGTACACCCCGCTCTTGAAGCCGCGATTGTAGCTCGCATAGACGAGCAGATCGTCCGAGAATTTATGATCGAGCACGACGCGGTAGGTGAGCTCCGAGAAGCCCGTGCTGAGCCCGTCGCACTGCGGATCGGCGGTGCACACATCGCCGATCGTCTGCGGGATCGCGATGACGCCGCCGGTGCCGTCGGGCACATAGGTGACCTTGCCATTATCCGCGTCGAGCGTCGCGGTCTCGTCGGTGTAGCGGAGGCCCGCGGTGATCTTCGTCCCCTGCCCGAACTCGTAGGACGCCTCGCCGAAAAGTCCGACCGATTCGATCGTCACGAAGGTGCTCAGATCGATATAGGCCAGCCCCGACGTCGGCCCGAGACCGAGCGCCGACAGCTCGAGCAGCCGCCGCGGGACGGTCAGCGGTTCGAGCGGATCGGGCACCGGCAGCCCGACATATTGGTCGAGCTGCGAATAGCCGTCGCGGTAGTTGATGTAGAAGCCGCCGACGAGCCACTGGAACGGCGAACTGCCCTCCGACGAGACCAGCAATTCCTGCTGCCAGGTGTGGCCGTTGAGATCGGTGTCGAACCAGAAGACCGACGCCGGCGAGAGGTCGAGGTCGAGCTGCACCCCCGATCCGCTGCGCGTATAGGCGCTGGTCGAGCTGATCGCGACATCGCCCAGATCATAGTCGAGATGGAGCGACGCGCCCCAGCTGTCGTAGCGCACCTCGGGCGGCACCTCGCCATAATAGGCGCGCTTGGGATTGCGGATATCGACCCCCGACACCGCCTCGCCGATCGAGAAGGGCGATCCCGGCGCGGGCTGCATCGCCATGATCGGGGTCGTATAGCCCTTGATATAATTGCCCTGCAGCTGCGCCGAGAAATCGCCGCTCTCGAACAGCAGATTGGCGCGGAAACCATAGGTTTCCTCCTCGCCCGTGCGCTTTCCGATGCCGTTCTCGGGGTTGCGGTTGACGATGTACGGCGTCTCGTAGCGGTAGAAGCCGCTGACGCTGAACGCGAGGTTTTCGCCGAGACCGCTGGTCAGATAGGCGCGCGCGCCGCGGTCGTCGGTTCCGAAGGTCCCTTCGACCATGCCGCCGAAATCCTGGCTCGGCTTCTTGGTCGAGATCAGGATTGCGCCCGAGGTCGCGTTGCGCCCGAACAGCGTCCCCTGCGGCCCGCGCAGCACCTGGATCGATTCGACCTCGGGAAAGGTCTGGAGCAGGATGCCCGTCTTGTCGGTCTGATAGACGCCGTCGACATAGACCGCGGCGGTCGATTCGTTGCCCGGGGTGATGTTGCGGCCGCCGACGCCGCGGATATAGGGCACCGACTGGCTGCCCCCCTCGGGCACCACCAGCGACGGTGCCATCTGCGACAATTGCCGAAGGCCATCGATGCCGGTCGACTGGAGCTGCTCGCCTTGGAAGGCCGACACCGCGATCGGCACATCCTGCAGCGCCTCCTCGCGCCGCTGTGCGGTGACGACGATGATGCCGTCGCCGCCGTCATTTTCCTCGGCAGCGGGCGCGGCCGGATCGGTCTGCGCCGCGGCGGGCACCGCGGCCATCGCCATCAGCATCGCGGTCGAGCCATATAAGATTTTGTGCGAAACAATCATCTTCTCTCTCCCCATATCTGTCTGTTATCCATCGACATTCTACGGTCCGGGCGCAGCCCCCCGGCGGCCCTTCAGAAATAGCGGCGGTCGGCGGCAAGCCGGCGGAGGCGCGACGTCGCGCGCCGCTCCTCGGGCGTCACGCGCGGTTCGTCGCCGGGAAATTCGCCCTTCACCGCGGCCAGCGGTACGAGCTTCGTCAGCGGCTTCTGCGGCGGCACGCCCGAGGCGAGCTGCTGGAAACGCATGAAGATGAAGCCCGATTCCACCCCCGTGGTGTCGAGCCAGTTCCACACCCCCGGGTCCTCGCCCGCGAGCACGTAGCGAAAGCGCCCGTCGCTCGACACGCGCGACTGCGCGCCGGTGATGCTCGACTGGACCGAGCGCGGGATGAAGCTGTTGAACCAGCGCGGATGCGCGAGCGCGAGGCTCTGATATTTGGCGTCGCACGGCTCGATCGTGATCACCAGCGCCTGCCCCGCGGGCACCTGCCAACGGCCCTTGGTGTTGAACTGCCCCGGGAAATAGCCGGCATCGGCGGGGCCGACGGTCGGCGCCGGATAATCGTTAAGCGGCAGCACCTTGGTCCAGTTGCGCGCGAAATCGTCGAGGAACTTGACCTGGTCGACCATGTTGCGCGCGGCGATGCTGTAGAGCTGCTGGATATCGGCGAGCGCGGGGCGGCGCGGCACGGGAACCGGCTGGTCCATGCGCTCGATCAGCATCGGGGTCGGCTGTTCGGTCAGCCAGTCGTTCACCGTCTGGCGCACGAACAGGCAGCGCGCGCGGTCGTCGCTCTTCATCCAGTTGCCGGGGCGCTCGGGGCCGCCGATCCACAATTCGAAACGCCCGTCGGCCTCGATCGTCAGCCGGCGCGATTCGAGCGCGCCGATGCGGTCGCCGACCACCCCGTCGTCGCCCGCGAGGCCCGAGACCAGCTCGAAACAATAATCGACCGTGTTCCCGCGATGCCCGAGCACGCGATAGACACCGCCGCCGTCGATCTGCGCGCTGTAATAATGATGGTCGGGTGTCGGCAGGCCCCAGGTGCGGACATTGTCCATGTCGCGCACGAAGGCGGGACGGTCGAGATCATAGCTTTTGAACGCGCGCTCGAGGTGGAAAATCCACATGCCGGCGAGATACTGATAGCCCTCGGCGAGATCGGCGTCGGTGGTGCCGGGGTGCGCGCGGATGATCGCCTCGACCTCGCGCGCGGCCTCGATGAACTGGGCGTAGCCGGAGGCGGGTTCAGACATGGGCTTGGGTCTCCTGGCTGGGTGCTGCGCCCAAGAAGCCGAAAGCGTCGTCGACCATCGCCTCGGTCAGTTCGTAGCGGTCGAGCGAATATTGGTTGACGCCGTGCTTGCCGGCGGGGTTGTCGGCGATCCACGCGCGGATCGCGGCCTCGCCCTCGTCCGACAGCCGCGTCCCGGCCTGCAGGTAGAAGGCGCGGATATGCGGGACCGGGTCGGACAGCAGGTCGCGGTAATCGACCTCGATCATCTTGAGCCGTGCGCCCAGCCGCGCGCGCGCCTGTTGGAAGCGGTGCATCTCGGGCACCCAATATTCGAGCGCGATACGCCCGATCGCCGCGGGCGAGCGCGCAAGATAAGGCTGCTGCGCCGCTTCGAGGGCGTTGCAGAAGGAGGCGACGACGGTTTTGAAATCGCGGCGCGGATAGACGAAGGTTGCGCCGGGATGAAAGGCGAGCATCTCCTCGAGATGACCGACGTGCACCGGGCTCTTGAGGATCCATTTGCGCCCGCGGCGCCCGCCGTCCTGCCACTGCAGATAACGCAGCAGGTCGGCGACATAGCGATAGCTCGGGCGGCGCGGCAGGCTGCGCAGATAGTCGAGATAATCGGCATCGGGGACGCCGGTGTAGATGTGGCCGACATGCTGGAAGCTCAGATGATGGAGGTTCCAGTCCTCGTCGGCGTCGTCGGCGACCGCGGGGTGCGCCGCGTGCAGCGCGGGGTTATGGATGCGGATCGCTTCGGCGACCGCCTCGGCATAGGCCAGCCGCCCGCCGGGCATATGCGCTGCCTCCCCCGGGAAAGGCGCGGGGTTGAGCAGACGCCAGAATTTGAGCGACTGCATCGCGGGGTCGGCCGACATCATCCGCTGCAGCACGGTGGTGCCGCTGCGCGGGAAGCCGAGCACGACGATCGGGTCGGCGACATTTTCGGTCAGGATTTCCGGATGGCGCGCAACATCCTCGGCGAAGCGCAGCCGGTTGATCAGCAGCCGCTGGACCATCGTATCGAGCTGCGCGAAGCCTTCGTCGGTCGGGGTATTGCGGCGCGCGAAATGATAGAAGGCGTCGAGCGCGGCACGGAAATCCTCCGGCTCCTCGCGGTCGATGCCGCTCTCCGCGCGCGCCGCGGCCAGCGCGCGCGCACCGTCCGCCGTGTCGAAACCCGTCATGCGTCTTTTCCCCTGTTCGATGATGTCCGGCACGCCGCGAGCAGGCTCTCGGCCATCTCCCTGCGGCAGATCAGCAGGTCGGGCATCGCGACGTCGCGCTGATTGTAGACGAGCGGCGCGCCGTCGATCCGCGAGGCGTGGAGCCCGTGCGCGAGCGCCACCGCGGCGGGCGCGGCGCTGTCCCATTCGTACTGGCCGCCGCTGTGGAGATAGATGTCGACTTCGCCGCGCACCACCGCCATCGCCTTGGCGCCCGCCGAGCCCATCGGCACGAGCTCGGCGCCGAGTTGCTCGGCCACGGCGAGCGCTTCGGCGGCGGGGCGCGTGCGGCTGACCGCGAGGCGCGGGCGCGCGGCGACAGCGGGGAGCGGGCCGGCGCGGTCGGTCGCAAGCACGATGCCGCCGTCGAGGCCGGGCAAGGCCACGGCGCCGGCGACGGGCGCGCCGTCGATCGCGAGCGCGACATGCACCGCCCAGTCGCTCCGCCCCTCGCCATATTCGCGCGTGCCGTCGAGCGGGTCGATAATCCACACGCGGCTTTTGCCGAGCCGATCTGGCGTATCCTTGCTTTCCTCCGACAGGATGCCGTCGTCGGGGCGCTGTTCGGTGAGCGCGTGGATCAGGAACTGGTTCGCGACCTGATCGCCCGCCTTGCCGAGCGCCTTGCCCGCGAACAGCCCGGAGTCGCGCACCGCCAGCAGGATGCGCCCCGCGGTCTCGGCGAGATGCGCCGCGAGCGCGGCGTCGTCGAGGCCGGCGTTCATCCGATGAGCCTGTCGACGATGATCTCGGCCGCCGCGTCCGGGGTCAAGGCCGTGGTATCGATGCGGACCTCGGGTACTTCGGGCGCCTCATAAGGACTATCGATGCCGGTGAAGTTCTTGAGCTGCCCGCTGCGGGCCTTCTTGTAGAGGCCCTTGACGTCGCGCTTCTCAGCCTCGGCCAGGGGCGTGTCGACGAAGATCTCGATAAATTCGCCGTCTGGCAGCATGGCGCGGACCATGTCGCGTTCGGCCTTGAACGGGCTGATGAACGCGGTGATCACGATCAGCCCGGCGTCGGTCATCAGCTTGGCGACCTCGCCGACGCGG
>NZ_LNSB01000038.1 GCF_001468285.1 Sphingopyxis sp. HIX
TTGCAATTCCCCCGCCCCGGCGTAAGGCGTCCCCAACAAAACCGCGCGTGCGACTCCCGTTTGCCCCGCTCTCCCGGTCGGGCTTCGGGCGTCATTTCCCCGCCGCGCCCAAACAGGGGACTGCAAGCCTATGACCACCACCGGCCACGACACGCTGGGAACCCGCTCGACGCTCGACGTCGGCGGCAAGAGCTATGCTTATTACTCGCTCGACAAGGCCGCGGCGAAGTTCGGCGACGTGTCGCGGCTGCCGTTCAGCATGAAGGTGCTGCTCGAAAATCTGCTGCGCTTCGAGGATGGCGGCTTCACCGTGTCGACCGATGATGTGAAGGCGCTGGTCGACTGGCAGAAGGACCCGCATTCGAACCAGGAAATCCAGTATCGCCCGGCGCGCGTGCTGCTCCAGGATTTCACCGGCGTTCCCTGCGTCGTCGATTTGGCCGCCATGCGCGATGCGATCGCGACGCTCGGCGGCGACACGTCGAAGATCAACCCGCTGGTCCCCGTCCACCTCGTCATCGACCATTCGGTCATGGTCGACGAATTCGGCCACCCCAAGGCGTTCGAACAGAATGTCGAGATCGAATATTATCGCAACGGCGAGCGCTACGACTTCCTGAAATGGGGGTCGAAGAGCCTCGACAATTTCAAGGCGGTGCCCCCGGGCACGGGCATCTGCCACCAGGTCAACCTCGAGCATATCGCGCAGGCGGTGTGGTCGAGCGTCGACGGGTCGGGCGAAACCGTCGCCTATCCCGACACCTGCGTCGGCACCGACAGCCACACGACGATGATCAACGGGCTGGGCGTGCTCGGCTGGGGCGTCGGCGGGATCGAGGCCGAGGCCGCGATGCTGGGCCAGCCCGTGTCGATGCTGATCCCCGAGGTCGTCGGCTTCAAATTCACCGGCGCGCTGAAGGAAGGCGTGACCGCGACCGACCTGGTGCTCACCGCGACGCAGATGCTGCGCGCCAAGGGCGTCGTCGGCCGCTTCGTCGAATATTTCGGCCCCGGCCTCGCCTCGCTGAGCCTCGCGGATCGTGCGACGCTCGCCAATATGGCGCCCGAATATGGCGCGACCTGCGGCTTCTTCGGCGTCGACGACAAGACGCTCGATTATATGCGCCTGACCGGGCGCAGCGACGAGAATATCGCGCTGGTCGAGGCCTATGCCAAGGCGCAGGGGCTGTGGATCGTCGAGGGCGCGGCGGACCCGGTGTTCACCGACACGCTCGAACTCGACCTCGGCAGCGTCGTGCCGTCGCTCGCCGGGCCGAAGCGGCCGCAGGACCGCGTCTCGCTGCCCGAGGTCGACGATGTGTTCAACGCCGACATGGTGGACACCTACAAGAAGGAACAGGCGCGCGTTCCGGTCGAGGGCAAGGATTTCGACATCGGCGACGGCGACGTCACCATCGCCGCGATCACGAGCTGCACCAACACGTCGAACCCCGGGGTGCTCGTCGCCGCGGGGCTCGTCGCGAAAAAGGCCGACGCCTTCGGGCTGAAGCCCAAGCCGTGGGTCAAGACCTCGCTCGCGCCGGGGAGCCAGGTGGTCACCGACTATCTGGAGAAGGCGGGGCTGCAGAAGCATCTCGACAATATCGGCTTCAACCTCGTCGGTTATGGCTGCACGACGTGCATCGGCAACTCGGGGCCGCTCGCCGAGCCGATCTCGAAGGCGATCAACGAGAATGGGCTGGTCGCCGCGGCGGTGATCTCGGGCAACCGCAACTTCGAGGGGCGCGTGTCGCCCGACGTGCGCGCGAACTTCCTCGCCTCGCCGCCGCTGGTGGTCGCCTATGCGCTGAAGGGCACGGTGATCGAGGATTTCACCACCACGCCGATCGGGCAGGACCAGTCGGGCAACGACGTCTTCCTCGCCGATATCTGGCCGACCAATCTGGAAGTGGCCGATGCGGTGGCGGGCGCGGTCGATCGCGACATGTTCGTCGCGCGCTACGCGCATGTCTACAAGGGCGACGAGCATTGGCAGAAGATCGAGGTCGAGGGCAGCGACACCTATCAGTGGCGCGCGGGCTCGACCTATGTCGCGAACCCGCCGTACTTCGAGGGCATGTCGATGACGCCGGCGCCGGTGTCGGACATCGTCGGGGCGAAGCCGCTCGCGATCCTCGGCGACAGCATCACGACCGACCACATCTCGCCCGCGGGCTCGATCAAGGCGGACTCGCCGGCGGGCAAGTGGCTGATGGAGCATCAGGTCAGCAAGGCCGACTTCAACAGCTATGGCGCGCGCCGCGGCCACCACGACGTGATGATGCGCGGCACCTTCGCCAACATCCGCATCAAGAACGAGATGGTCCCCGGCATCGAGGGCGGCATGTCGCGCTATGGCGCCGAGGTCATGCCGATCTATGACGCCGCGATGCGCCACAAGGCCGACGGCACGCCGCTGGTGGTGATCGCGGGCAAGGAATATGGCACCGGCTCGTCGCGCGACTGGGCGGCGAAGGGCACGAACCTGCTCGGCGTCCGCGCGGTGATCGTCGAGAGCTTCGAGCGCATCCACCGCTCGAACCTCGTCGGCATGGGCGTGCTGCCGCTGCAGTTCCTCGACGGCCAGAGCCGCGAGACGCTGGGGCTGTCGGGCGACGACCAGTTCACGATCACCGGCGTCGCGGATTTGAAGCCGCGCCAGACGGTGACGGTGACCGTCACGCGCCCCGACGGCTCGACCTTCGCCTTCGATACGCTCTGCCGCATCGATACCGCGAACGAGGTCGAATATTATATGAACGGCGGCATCCTGCACTATGTGCTCCGCAAGCTCGCGGCGTAACCGGTAAGGAGCGGCGGCGATGATCGGCAAATTGCTCTTCCTCGCCGTCGGCCTGCTGATCGGGCTGCTGCTCGCGCGTTTCCTGCGCGGCGGCGGAGGGCGACGCGACCTCACCGCGCCGCCGCCCGCGCGCCCGCCGCTGCGGCGCGTGGGCGACGAGCGGATCGACGACGAGGCGATCCGCGAGCTCATCCGCCAGAACCGCAAGATCGACGCGATCAAGCTGATGCGCCAGAAGACCGGGCTGGGCCTCGCCGAGGCGAAGGATGCGGTCGAGGCGATGGAAGACGCGATGCGCTGAGCCGCCGTCTCCGGCAACGGGGGCGCCGGTTGCCCACGAAGGGACGGATATGGACGCTTTCACCATCGCGATCGAAGCCACCGGCTGGAGCGCCGCGGTGCTGATCCTCGCCGCTTACATATTGCTCTCGCTCGGCAAGCTCGAGGCGCGGGGCTATGCCTATCAGTGGATGAACGTGATCGGCGCGGGGGGTTTCGTGATCAATTCGGGCTATAATGGCGCGCTGCCGTCGGCGGTGCTCAACGTGATCTGGGCGGCGATGGGGCTGTTCACCCTGTGGAGCGTGTGGCGCGCACGGCAGGTCGCGCGCGAAGCGCTGCCCTAGCGCTTCGATATTCTCCGGCGCGCGGATTGCGGCGACAGGAACCTTGTCGGCGAAGGCGCGTTAACGGCTCATCGATGCATGACGAAGCGAGACTGGCCCGGCGCATGGCGCGCGCGGGAGCGTGCGAGGTCGTGCGTTCGGGAAGGAGTGAGACCATGTTCAGATATGCCATCATCTTCGCCGTCATCGCGCTGATCGCCGCGCTGCTCGGCTTTGGCGGAATCGCCGGCCTGTCGGCCGATTTCGCGAAGATCCTGCTGATCGTCGGCGTGATCCTGTTCGTCGTGGCCTTCGTGTTCGGCCGCGGGCGACGCACGCTCTAGGCACGGCCATCCAGCGCGTTCGCGCGCTTCAGAAATGCCGGCGGCTTTCCCCCTTGGGCCGCCGGCATTTTTTCGTCCGCGAACGCCGCGCCGGTTGCCCTTTTGCGGCGAAGCCGGGATGAACGCGAAGCACCGGCGACAGGCGAATCACCCCCATGGACACGGCAGATTTTTTCACGAAGGTTCGGACCTATGGCGATCTGTCGGCGGAGGCCGAGCGCGCCTGGGCGGCGCTGCTGCGGCCGCGGGACTATGCGAGGGACGAGCCCTTCATCCGCGCGGGCGATGTGCCGACCCGCTATGCCTTCGTCGTCGAGGGCCTGTTCTACCAGCATTATATCGGTCCCGAGGGCGACCTGATCGCCAAGCATTTTTTCCCCGAGAACCGCATCGCGGCGTCGGTGAGCGCGACCTTGACGGGGACGCCGAGCGCCTTTGCGATCACCGCGATCGAGAAGAGCCATGTCCTCGAATATGATTTTGCGGCGTTCAGGGCGCTCGTCGGCCGCCTTCCCGACCTCGCCGCGATCTATATCGCCTATATGGAGCGGCACTGGATCATCGAGAAGGAGCCGAGCGAGATCGCCTTTCGCCACGACGACGCGATGCAGCGCTATGTCGATTTCATCCGCGCCGAGCCCGATTTGCACAAGCGCCTGAAGCAGCATCATATCGCCGCCTGGCTGGGCATCACCCCCGAAAGCCTGAGCCGGCTGCGGCGGACGATCGCGATGACCCGGCCCGACAAGCGCTGAGGCGATTTCCTACCAAATATCAATTCTTCGGCCGACCGCCCCCTCTACCCAGCGGGCAAGCAGCCGCCGTGACGGTCATGGCGGGGCTTCCGATTAGAGGAGACCGACGATGTCGAAGATGATTTTCGTGAACCTGCCGGTGACCGACCTGGCGCGCGCCAAGGCGTTTTACGAGGCGCTGGGCTTTACCAACAACCCGCAGTTCAGCGACGACGGCACCGCGTGCATGGTGGTGAGCGAGACGATCCATGTGATGCTGCTGACCCACGCCAAATGGCGCGGTTTCACCGACCGCCCGATCCCGCCGGCGACGGCGAGCGAAGTGATGATCGCGCTCTCGTGCGACAGCCGCGAAGACGTCGACCGGATGAACGAGGCCGCGGCGGCGCACGGCGGCACCGCCGACATCAATCCGAAGCAGGACCTGGGCTTCATGTACAACCGCAACCTCGCCGATCCCGACGGGCATGTGTGGGAAGCGGCGTGGATGGATCCCGCCGCCTTTGCCGCCGAGGGCTGAGGCGGGCGGTATCTGGTGGGCGATGACGGGCTCGAACCGCCGACATCCTCGGTGTAAACGAGGCGCTCTACCAACTGAGCTAATCGCCCCCCAATGTCGCCATAGGCGGAGAAGCGCGCCCCTGCCACAGCTTCGTGGCGGGGGCAAGCTTGGGTTCGGACCCTCGGCGCCTATTCCTCGAGCGCCTCGAAATAGCGGCCCATCGCGTCGTGCGCCGATTCGGCGAGGCCGATGAAGATGCGGCGGCCGTCGTGCGGGTCGGCCTCGCGCAGGAACAGCCCGGCGTCGGTCATCGTCTTGATCCAGCGCAGCGCGGTGGTCGCGGGGACCGCGGCGGCGATGCACAGGCTGGAGACCGAAACGGGCTGGCGTTCGAGCCGCGCGGCATAGAGGTCGAGCAGCATGTCCCACGCGGGATCGGCGAAGAGGTCGGCGGGGAAATATTGTTCGCGCATCCGCCGCTGGCGCAGCATCCGGCGCACCGCCTTGGCGCGCAGGCGCTGGATCGTGCGCTCCTCGGGCTCGAAGCTGCGCGGCGCGCCCGAAAAGTCGCGGATCGGCGAGCGGACCTGGCCCATGGCATCGGCGCCGCTCTCGCCCGGCGGCGCATAGGCCGCGGGCGTGCCCGGCAGCGCACGCTGGCCCGCGAGGTCGCCGAGCAACCGCGAGATGCGCGCGACCTCGTCCTGCAGGCGGTCGATGCGCTCCATCGTCTCGTCGCGCGCGGCGTCGTGGACGACATGCCCCGGCGGGCGCGCCGCCGATGCGAGCGCGACGATGCGGTCGGCGGGGTCGGGGTCGACCAGCCATTCGGTGCGGATCGTTTCGGGGACCTGCGCCGCGACGCGGTCGAGCGCGCCGAGCGAGGTTTCGCACACGAGGCCGCATTCCATCGCGGCGACCGCGTCGCAGATGTCGGCGAAGCTCGCCTCCTCGATCGTTTCGGCGTCGAAGAGCCAGACGATGTCGGGCAGCGCCATGTCGCGCAGATGCGCCGCGACGCGCGCCGGCGCGACCTGGTCGATCACCCGCGCGCGGCCTGCGCGTGCCAGCTCGGCGCCGATCGCGCGGGGGCCCGTGAACAGGATCGACGCCGTGCGGTCGCCGGCATCCGCCGCGGCCTGCCACGGCGCGGCCGCATCGAAGCGCGGCGACGGCAAAGCCCCGGTCCGCAGGTTCGTATCGATCAACTGGTCCATCGTGCCGCCCTTTCCTCGCCGCCGCGCCACCCTGGCGTCCTTATGCCGTCAGAATGGCGATATTCACCTTTTGTTCGTTCCGGACTGCCGCCGATCCGGACATTGATGCCAAGAGGCCCATGTTCGACCGGACGGGAGGCTCGGGAATTGCCTCCATTTTGGACATGTTTTGTTCTCGCCGTCAATCCCCTTTCGCGCTTGCCAGCTTGGCGGCACCCGCCGATGGTCGGCGTCATGGCGTGGCGCCCTTCCCTGTCGACGCGGCCGCGCTGGCGGCGGCGGCTCCGCTCGCTCGGCGCGCTGCTGCTGCTCGCGGCAATGGCAGGCGCGCTGTGGCTGGCGCAGCCGGTGCCCGCCGCGGCGGTGCCGCTGGTGCAGGTGATCGACGGCGACAGCCTGTCGGTGCGCCACGAGGGCGTCGTGCAAACGATTCGGTTGCGGGGGCTCGACGCGGTCGAATATCGCCAACGCTGTGCACGCGCCGACGGCAGCGGCTGGGCGTGCGGGGAGGAGGCGCGGACGGTGCTGGTGGAGCTTGCGGGGCGCGGGCCGCTCTTCTGCAGCTTCGCGGCGAAGGACAAATATGGCCGCACGCTCGCGGCGTGCCGCACGCGGCCCGAGCCCGAGGGCGTCGACCTGGCGGCGGAGATGATCCGGCTGGGCTGGGCCGTGGCAACCGACGATGCGCTGCTGCCCGAAGAGGGCGAAGCCGAGCGCGCGCGGCGCGGCATCTGGGCGGGAGATTTCGAGCGCCCCGCCGACTGGCGCGCGGCGCATGTCCGTCAGGCGGCGGTGCTCGCCGACCACTAGAGCGGTTTTCGACCGCTCTTGCTTTCCGCGCCGCGCTTTTGCGGCTAGGGCGGGCGGATGAACGGCCTTTTTCCTGTGATGATCGGCGGCGCGCTCGGCGCCGGCGCGCGGCACCTTGTCGGCGGCGCGATGCTCGCGCGGCTCGGTCCCGGCTTTCCCTGGTGGACTTTGTCGATCAATATCGCCGGCAGCCTCTTGATGGGCCTGCTCGTCGGCTGGCTGGCGCGGAGCGGCGGCGGCGAGGCGGCGCGGCTCTTCTTCGGGGTCGGCGTGCTCGGCGGCTTCACGACCTTTTCGGCGTTCAGCATGGAGTTTTGGGCGCTGTTCGAGCGCGGGCAGTCGGCGCAGGCCTTTGCCTATGTCGCCGCCTCGGTGATCGGCGCGGTCGCCGCCTGCGGGCTCGGGCTGCTGATGATGCGGCAGGTGCCGGCATGAGCGACAAGCCCAAGATGGACGGCGCCACGATTGCCGAGGAGGATGACGGCATCCGGCTCGACCGCTGGTTCAAGCGCCATCGCGAAGGCACGCCGCACGCGCTGCTCGCGCGCTGGGCGCGCTCGGGGCAGCTGACGCTCGACGGCAAGAAAGCCGATGTGTCGGACCGCATCGCGACGGGGCAGAAGCTGGTCATGCCGACCCCGCCGGTCGAGGCCGAAGCGCGGCCGGCGCGCAAGGGGCGGCCGCTGACCGACGCCGATGTGGAGCTGGCGACGGGGATGGTGATCCACCGCGACGCCAGCGCGATCGTGCTGAACAAGCTGCCGGGGCTGGCGACGCAGGGCGGGACCAAGACCGAGAGCCACGTCGACGGGCTGCTCGATGCGCTGAAGTTCGACGGGCCGGTGCGGCCCAAGCTGGTCCACCGGCTCGACAAGGATACGTCGGGGGCGCTGCTGATCGCGCGCACCCCGCGCGCCGCGGCCTATTTCGCCAAGAGCTTCTCGAACCGCAGCGCGCGCAAGACCTATTGGGCGATCATCGTCGGCGTACCCGACATCGCGCAGGGCGAGATCGACCTGCCGCTCGCCAAGCAGCCGGGGTCGGGCGGCGAGAAGATGCATGTCGACGACAAGGGGCTGGCGTCGAAGACGCGCTACCGCATCATCGAGCGCGCGGGGAACAGCGCGGCGTGGGTCGAGCTGCAGCCGCTGACCGGGCGCACGCACCAGCTGCGCGTCCACATGGCGGCGATCGGCCACCCGATCGTCGGCGACGGCAAATATGGCGGCAAGGGCGCGTTCCTGACCGGGACGATCAGCCGCAAGATGCACCTGCACAGCCGCCGGCTGCGCATCGACCATCCCGACGGCGGCGCGATCGACATCAGCGCCGCGGTGCCCGAACATTTCGCCGCGAGCCTCGACGCGCTGGGGTTCGATTTGCTGCTCGGCGAGGTCGGGGCCGACGACGTCGCCAAGGGGCCCTCGCCCAAGGCCGCCGAGAAAGCCGCGGCAAAGGCGCATAGCAAGGCGATCCGCAAAGCGCGGCGCGGCGAGCGGCGCGGGCGCACCGCGACGAGCAAGCCCACCGACCATGTCGGCAAGCCCAAGCCGAAGCCGAAGGGCGGCAAGCCGGCGGCGAAGCGCGGTCCTGCGCCCGGCGGTCGTAAACCGTCGCCGCGCAAGCCGCGCTGATGCACCCCGATCCGTCCTTCCGGCCGAAGGATGCCGAGCTCGCGGCGTTGCTGGTGCGCGAAATCGGTTTTGCGGCGATCTTCGCGAACACCCCCGACGGGCCGCGCGTCGCGCATGCGCCGGTGGTGCTCGGCGCGGACGAACGCACGCTGCAATTCCACCTGTCGCGCGGCAACGGGCTGACGAAGCATCTGGGCGGCGCGCAGGCGATCGCGGTGGTGCAGGGCCCCGACGCCTATGTCAGCGCGAGCTGGTATACGGCGGCCGACCAGGTGCCGACGTGGAATTATGTCGCGGTCGAGATGGAGGGCACGGTCCGGAGGCTCGACCGCGACGCGCTGGTGGCGCAGCTCGATATGCTGTCGGCGGATCATGAAGCGCGCGCCGGCATCGACCCGCCCTGGACGCGCGCCAAGATGAGCGCGGCGATCTTCGGCAAGATGACCGATGCGATCATCGGCTTCGAACTGGCGATCAGCGCGTGGCGCCCGACGCTGAAGCTGTCGCAGAACAAGCCCGCGGAAGAGCGGCAACGCGTGATCGAAGGGATGAAGGCGCAGGGCCATGGCGCGCTCGCGCATCTGATGGAGCAATTGGGAGGCAGGGGATGAGAGCGAGCGAAGAGGCGCTGGCCAAGAAACGCTTTTTTGCGATCAATCTGATGCGCGTGATGGGGATCGCCTTCCTGATGGCGGGCTTCATCCTGATCGCCGGGCGCTGGGAGCTCGTGGGGCAGCCGACCGATCGCTATCTGGGGATCGCGCTGGTGCTGATCGGCGCGTTCGATTTCGCGGTCTTCCCGATGCTGCTCGCGCGGCGCTGGCGTTCGCCGCGCGATCTGTGAGGCGGTTCTGGAAAGAAGTCGCCGTCGTCCCCGAGGGCGGCGGCTGGGGCATCGCGCTCGACGGGCGGCCGGTGCGCACGCCGCAGCGCGCGCCGCTCGCGGTGACGAGCACAGCGCTGGCCGAGGCGATCGCCGGTGAATGGGCCGCGGTGGGCGAGACGATCGACCCCGCGGCGATGCCGATGACGGGGCTGAGCAATGCGGCGATCGATATCGCGGCGCCCGACCTTGCGGCCTTTGCCGAGCCGGTGGCGGCTTATGCGGAAAGCGAGCTATTCTGTTACCGCGAGGACCGCGATGCGGCGCTGATGGGCGAGCAGGCGGCGCTGTGGAACCCGCTGCTGGCGTGGGCCGAGGTGCGCTACGGGGTCGAATTTGCGATCACGCAGGGCATCTTGCCCGTCGACCAGCCGCGCGCGACGGTGGCGGGGCTACGCGGCGCGGTGCTGGCGCTCGATGCCTGGCGGCTGACCGCGTTGACGCCGCTGACGACGATCGGCGGCTCGCTGGTGGCCGGGCTGGCGCTGATCGAGGCGGCGCATGATGCCGATGCCTTGTGGGAGGCGGTGAGCCTCGACGAGTTGTATCAGGAACGGCGCTGGGGCGCCGACGAGTTGGCGATTACCGCGCGCGAGAAGAAGCGCGCCGACTGGGACAATGCGGTGCGGTTTTTGAGTCTATTATAACAACGTCGCCCCCGCGAAGGCGACGGATCAATCCGCGAACTTCGGCGCCCTTTTTTCCATATGCGCCATCACCGCTTCGACTTGGTTGGGCGTGCGGATCACCAGCACCTGCTCGTCGCTTTCGGCCTGCAATATCTCGGCATCGCTCGCGTCGGCCAGCATGTTGCAGAGGCGCTTGGCGCCGCGGATCGCGTGGGGATTCTTGTTCGCGATCACCTCGGCGAGTTCCATCGCCTTCGCCAGCGGATCGTCCGAGACATGCGTCGCGAAGCCGAGCAGTTTCGCTTCGGAGCCGTTGAATTCGCGGTTGGTGTAGATCATCTCGCGCAGCACGTCGTCGGCGACCTGCGTGCGCCACAGCGCCATGCCCGCGACGTCGGGGACGAGGCCCCAGCGCATTTCCATGATCGCGATGCGCGTGTCGGGGTGGACGATGCGGATGTCGGCGGCGGCCATGATCTGGCTGCCCGCGCCGAAGGCGACGCCGTGCACCGCGGCGATCACCGGCACCGGCAGTTCGCGCCAGCCCCAGGCGGCATATTGCGCGTTGTTCGAAATCCCCTTGGTGCGGTCGGACAAGGTGCCCCCCGCGCTGCTCGCGCCGGGATCGCGGTCGGCGCTGAGACTCGACAGGTCGAGCCCGGCGCAGAAGGCGCGGCCCTCGCCCGAGAGCACGACGACGCGCAGCCCCGCGGTGGCCTTGAGCTGGTCGATCGCCTCCGCCAGCGCCGCCCACATCGCCGCGTCGAGCGCGTTCATCTTGTCGGCGCGGATCAGCCGGACGTCGGCGATGCCGTTTTCCAGCATGGTGATCGAGATGCGGTCTTTCATTCAGCGTTCCTCAAGAGCGCCGCTGCGACGAGCGGCAGTTGGTCGTTTCCGAAATACATGTCGTCGCCGTCGACGAAAATGGACGGAGATCCGTAGCCCCCGCGCGCGATGACCTCCTCGGTGTTGGTCCGCAGCCGCGCCTTGACCGGGTCGCTGCCCGCCGCGACCGCGAGCGCGGCGCCGTCGAGCCCCTCGGCGTCGGCGACGGCCGTCAGCACCGCGGGATCGTCGAGATTTTCCTGCCGGTCGAAATAGCTGGCGAAGGCCGCGCGCGCGAAACGGACGAGCGCCGCCTGATCGTCCTCGAGCGCGCAGCAGAAGCGCATCGCGGCGATGCTCTTCGCCGGGTGCCACTCTGAAGGGAAATTCATCGGCACGCCCGCGAGCGCCGCCCAGTCCTTCAATATCTTCCAGCTGTGCTGGAGGCGCCGGTTGTCGGCCTGTTCGCGCGCGGCATAGACCGCGGGGTTCACCGCGTTGAACACCCCGCCGACGAGGATCGGGCGGTAGCGCGCGCTCGCCCCGGCGCGCTCAAGCACCGCGGGCAGATTGTGGAAGGCGAGACAGGTCCAGGGCGAGGACAGGTCAAAGAAAAATTCGACGCGGTCGTTCACCCCGGACCTCCCTGCATGGCTTAACCGACCTTGAGTTCGATGTCGGGCGCGTTCGGACAGGCGACGCGCACCGACTTGTAGGCGGGCAGCGCGTTCGGGATGTCGAGGCTGAGGTCTACCTTCGTCACCACCTGCGGCGTCGCGCCATCGGGGGCGTTGGCGCGCAGCAGCACGACCTGGTTCGGCGGATTCATCTTGTCGAGCGGCCCGGCCTGCAGCGCGGTGGCATAGCCCGCGACCGGGGCGTTGGCGGTGCCGCTGATCTTGAGCGTCTTGGTCGCGGCGTCGATCGTCGCGGCGAGCTTGACGTCGGTCAGCTTGTCGCAGGCGTTGGGTTTGCCGGGATCGATCGGGATCGGCGTCTGCGCCGCTGCCGGAGCAGGGGTCGCCGGGGTCGCGGCCGTATCGGCGGCGGCGGTTTCGGTCGGCGGCGGCGTTTCCTTCTTGCCGCAGCCTGCCACACCCACGGCCAGCGCGATCGCCGCCGTCATCATTGCCTTGTTCATCGTTCAGCCTCCTGCATCCGGAGCGGGCGGCAGGCCGTCGGACGGCTGCCGACTCGCGCGGTCAATTCGTCCGCGCCCAATATTGGTCGCGGAGCAGGCGCTTGTATAGCTTGCCCGTGTCGTGGCGCGGCAAGGCCTCCATGAAATCGATGCGGCGGGGGATTTTTACGCCCGACAGTTTTTCGCGCGCATAAGCAATGAGTTCGTCGCGCAGCGCATCGCCGGCATCGGCCATGTTCGCGGGCTGGATCACCGCGATCACCTCCTCGCCGAAATCGTCGTGCGGGCCGCCGACGACCGCGACGTCGGCGACCGCGGGGTGCGTGACGAGATGATTCTCGATCTCCTGCGGATAGACGTTCACGCCGCCGGTGATGATCATGAAGCTCTTGCGGTCGGTCAAATAGAGGAAGCCCTCGTCGTCGAGCTTGCCGACGTCGCCCAGCGTCGACCAGCCCTTCGAATTGCGGCTCGACGCCGTCTTTTCGTCGTCGCCGTGATATTCGAAGACATTCTCGCTTTCGAAAAAGACGCAGCCTTCCTCGTTCGCCCCGAGCTCGGTCTCGTTATCCTCGCCCATGATGTGCACGGTGCCGAGGATCGGGCGCCCGACGCTGCCCTTGTGCGTCAGCCAGTCGGCGCTGGAGATGAAGGTCATGCCATTGCCTTCGGAGCCGGCATAATATTCGAAGAGCACCGGGCCCCACCAGTCGATCATCGCCTGCTTGACCGGGACCGGGCACGGCGCCGCGGCGTGGATCGCGACCTTGAGCGACGACAGATCATATCTGGCGCGCGTCTCGTCGGGCAGCTTGAGCATACGCACAAAATGCGTCGGAACCCATTGGCTGGCGTTCACGCGATATTTTTCGATGTGCGCCAGCGCCGCTTCGGGGTCGAATTTCTTCATCAGCACGACGGTGCCGCCGAGGCGGTGGATCGTCATCGACCAGCGCAGCGGCGCGGCGTGATAGAGCGGCGCGGGCGAGAGATAGACGCTGTCGGCATTGATCTGGAACACCGCCGAGGCGAGCATCACGAGGCTGTTGGTCGCGTCGATCGCCGGATCCTCGGGCAGCGGGACGCGCACGCCCTTGGGCCGCCCGGTGGTGCCCGACGAATAGAGCATGTCGACGCCGGCGCGCTCGTCGGCGACCGGGGTGGCGGGCATCGCGGCGACCGCCGCTTCCCAATTGCCATAGCCCGGGATGGTGCCGCCCATCGCGAAGCGTTCGATTTTCGTGGTCAGCGCCTGCGCGGCGTCGGCGAGGCTCGCCGAGACGACGAGCAATTTCGCGCCCGAATTTTCGAGGATATAGTCGGTCTCGTCCTGCGTCAGCCGCGACGAGATGCAGACATAGCGCAGCCCCGCGCGCTGTGCGCCCCAGGTCAGGCCGTAATAATGCGGCGTGTTGTCGAGCATGTAGGCGACGACGTCGTCATGCCCCAGCCCGTGCGCGCGGAACAGCTGCGCGACCTGGTTCGATGCGGCGTCGAGCTCGGCGTAGCTGATCGCCTCGCCCGTTTCGGCGACGATGATCGCGGGCTTGTCGGGATGGGTGCGCGCGTGGACGGACGGATGCATCGGGGCTTCTCTCCAACAGGGGTCATTGGTTTCTTTATGTCCGAAGTCAGTAGCAAGCTGAAACTTTTGGTCAAGCGAGGGCGGGAGAAGGGCAGGATATGTGAAATGGTGCGGCAAGATTGGGGGGCGGACATCTTAATCCTCCCTGTCGCGCAGCGATGGGGAGGGGGACCATGCGGAGCATGGTGGAGGGGCGGCCGCCTGACACAATTGTTTGAGGCATCGGCCCCTCCACCGCCCTTCGGGCGGTCCCCCTCCCCACGGCTTCGCCGCAGGGAGGATTATTGCCCCTCACCCCTCCGGCCGCGAGCGTAGCGCATAGCCCTGCCCCTTCACCGTGCGCAGCATCGGCCAGGCGAAGCCGCGGTCGACCTTGGCGCGGAGCCGCGACATATGGACCTCGACGCGGTTGGTGCCGGGGTCGAAGTCGATCCGCCACACCGCCTTCAAAAGCGCGGCGCGCGACACCGGCCGGTCGGGGATGCGTGCGAGGTTGGCGAGCAGGTCGAATTCGCGCAGCGGCATCGCGATCAGCCGCCCCGCGCGTTCGACGCGGCGGTCGATCAGGTCGATGCGCAGCTCGCCCTCTCCCAATTGCCCCTTCGCCATCCGGCTGCGCCGCAGCAGCGCCGCGATGCGCGCGACAACCTCGGCGGGTTCCCCGGTCCAGCCGACCGCATCGTCGCCCCCCGCCGCAAGCGCGAGCAGGCGGTCGGCGCGGCTGTCGCGGTCGGTCAGCACGAGCAAAGGCCGCCGTTCGGCGATGCCGCGCGCCAGCGTGACGACCGCGGCGGGGTCGGGGCCGTCGTGAAAGGGATCGATCGCGAACAGGTCGAGGCCGGCGTCGCGCCACAGCCCGGCCTCGTCCCAGATGGGTGGCAGTTGAATCGTCCGCATGCCCGCGGCGGCGAGCGCATCGGCGAGGCGCATCGCGCGTACGGCACGCGCGTGCCTGATGCCGACGAGTGGCGGGGGCCCGGTTGCGGCGCGGGCGTCGATCTGCTCCATCGCCCTTCCCCTCGACGCCCCTTGGCGCCTCGACTCCTTTTCGGCCGGCCCCTTCGATGCGTTGCACGCTACGCGGGCTGTGCTAACGAATCGTCCATGACCGCATCCGACCTGCTCGCCGGCGATTTCGCCACCCTGCCCGACCTGATCCGCGTCCATGCGAGCGAGCGTCCCGACGCCATAGCCGCGGCCGATCCGGTGCGGCGGCTGAGCTGGTCCGAACTGGACGCATTGATGGACCGCATCGCCGCGCGGCTGCAGCAGGACGGTTTTGCCAAGGGCGACCGCACCGCGATCGCGGGGCTGAACAGCGTCGAGCAGATGGCGGCGATCCTCGGCACGCTGCGCGCGGGCGGGGTCGCAGGCCTCATCACCAACAGCGCGACGGGCGAGCAGATGGCGGCGATGATCGCCGACACCGGCGCGCGGCATCTGTTCCTCGATGCGGCGGCGTCGGCCAGCCTCGAAGGCCAGGTCGTCACCGCGAGCGACCGGATCGCGATGGACGGCAGCGACGTGGGCACGCCGCTCGATGCCTGGCTGTCGCTCGCGGGCGCGAAGCCGGCGCCGGTCGACATCCTGCCCGGCGACGGCTTCAACATCATCTATTCGTCGGGGACGACGGGCACGCCCAAGGGCATCGTCCACAGCCATGCGATGCGCTGGCAGCATATCGTCCGCGGCGCGCCCGCCTATGGGCCGCACGCGGTGACGATCCTCTCGACGCCGCTCTATTCGAACACGACGATGGCGAGCTTCATGCCGACCGTGGGGTCGGGCGGGCAGGTCGTGCTGATGAAGAAATTCGACGCACGCGGTTTCCTCGAACTCGCCCAGCGCGAGCGTGCCACGAACACGATGCTGGTGCCGGTGCAGTATCGCCGGATCATGGCGCTCGAGGATTTCGATTCGTTCGACCTCACGAGCTTCATCATGAAATATTGCACCTCCGCGCCCTTCGCGGCGACGCTGAAGGCCGATGTGCTGCAGCGCTGGCCGGGCGGGCTCGTCGAAATCTATGGCATGACCGAGGGCGGCGCGGCCTTCATCCTCGAGGCGCATCAATTCCCCGACAAGCTCCACACCGTCGGCCGCCCCGCGCCGGGCCATATCGCGAAGGTGATCGACGAGGCGGGCAACGAGCTGCCGCAGGGCTCGGTCGGCGAAGTCGTCGGCAGCAGCCCCGCGATGATGACCGGCTACAACAACCGCCCCGACGCGACCAAGGCGATGCACTGGTACGACGCCGACGGCCGCCTCTTCTATCGCCACGGCGACATCGGGCGGATCGACGAGGACGGCTTCCTCACCTTGATGGACCGCGCGAAGGACATGATCATCTCGGGCGGCTTCAACATCTTCCCGAGCGACCTCGAAGGCATCTTGCTCGCCGACGCGCGCGTCGTCGAGGCGGCGGTGGTCGGCATGCCGAGCGAGGAATGGGGCGAGACGCCGGTGGCGTTCGTGGTGCTGAAGGACGGCGCCGACGCGGAAAGCGTGCGCGCCGACTGCAACGCCAAGGTCGGCAAGACCCAGCGGCTGAGCGCGATTACCGTGGTCGACGAACTGCCGCGCAGCCCGATCGGCAAGGTGCTGAAGCGCGAATTGCGCGATCGCTACGCGGTGAGCCCCGCCGCCTGAGACACTTCACTCGCCTTGTAGCAGTTCGCGGATATTGACCGTGGGATTGCCCACTTTCATAGGATCAATTTCTTCGTCCGTCCCATTCGGCGTCACCAGCCGAAGCGCAACATCGATGGTCTTGCCGGCAAGAAGCGAAGGATCGAGACGGAAATCCAGATTTACCGTCGGCTGATTTGCGCAATTCGGACAGGCTTCGGGCTGGGTAGATTGAAAAAAGAAGCGTTCAGCCACAGGTTTTCCGTCAGCCATGATGGTTGCGCGGAAACTGCCCGGGATCCGCAATCGTTCAATTCCTTTGATCCTAAGCGAAACGCGTGGTGATCGATCAAGCGAGAAACGACGCCCCATCGCCAAAGACCCGGCGGGATTTTCGGCGTTATCGGCGAACATCGAAATAGGCGCTGTTTCATAATTATAACCGTCGATGGCGATGGTCGCGGGCGTACGTGCGCCAAAGGGAGGCAATTCGTTAAAAGCCTCGTGGTCCAGCCAATCAGCGTCCGACGGCGTGGCCAGCGCTGTGCGGAAGCCTTCCAACGTGCCCGCCTTGAAACGAATCTGCCATGCCCACCACATCCGTTCCCAGTTGCAGTGAAAGAACCAGAACAACGGATCGAAGGAAGCGATGTCGGTCGCACTCATGCTGGGCCCGCAGGCTCCGTGGCCATCGTTATGGGCGTTTTCGATCAGAACTGCGAAGCTCTCGAAATATGGCGCATTCAATGCGCTACGAATCTGCTCAGAAATTCTGAAATTGGCCACTTCCTGGGCGATGAAGTCGGAAGAATTGTGCTTCGTTGCCGTTCCCGCCGGATAAGCATCCGAAGCGTCGGCCTGCAGGACATAGCTGTCGAAAGGCGGAGAGAAGAGCCATGCCGGGGGCTCCTCGGTTATGTCCCAATAGGGCAGGCAGATATCCTCGCATCCCGGCACGGTCCGTAAGCCGGCTTCAAAACGATCGATGTAAAGGCGGTGCCAAGGATTATATTGCGGCTGATTATGGATGCAGTATGTCGGTGCCGGGAACCAGTGTATGCCAGCGAGCGCGAAATAGCTGTTTGGATCGTCGGGTTCGCGCGCCATTAGCGTGCTGAAGGCTTCCGCCAAACGCTTTACTTCGTCGCCTGACAAACTCGCCGCGTTCGGCCGCACAGGCGCATCGGCGCGCGCAAACGCGACCTCGAACCGGCCGGCGTCAAAAGGCTCGATACCGCGCGGATGTTTGTCGATGATCCAGTTACGGAAGGTCTTCACACGATTTTCCGACCAGCGTCGCTCCTCTTGCGGCGGCATGTGGCCGGACTTGACCTGAAAATATATGTTGGAAGCGTTTGATTTAACGCTCTCATAGCTCTTTAAATCGATGCCGCGCTCTTCCTTCATGCAAGCTGCATCATCGTCATCAAAAAAAAACTTAATGTGATCAATGAAAGTCGGATGTTCGACAAGAGCATCGTCTTCGCTGGCCATCGATTCGTCCTTTCGAAACAATGGACCTATTAAATATCTAATTATGAGTTTCTACAAGAAGCATCGAATAAATCGGCGGCAATTACATCCCATTTTGCGGTCGGATATTCCCTCACCCGTCGCCGAGCACCGCCGCCTGAATCGCTGCGAGCGCGCTGGCGAGGCGCGCGTCGCCCGTGCCCTCGACCCACGCCCAGCGCAGCTTGCGGCGGTCGAGTTCGGCGAGCGCGACGTCCATGAACTGGCGGCGCGCCGAATCGCTGCCGAAGAGCCGCGTGCCGTCCTCCTGCCAGGGCAGGTCCATCGCGGGGACGAGGTAGAGGTCGGCGACCGCGTCCCATTCGTCGATCTCGGGCAGGCGGCGGCCGAGCAGCATGATCGCCCAGGCCTGCGTCATCAGCGGATCGGTATCGGAGACGAGCCATGCCGGCCGCTGCGCGAGCGCGAGCTGCGTCGCGGCGACATGGCCCTCGAAGATCGCGCGCAGGTCGGCGGCGTCGAGGTCGGTGCCGTTCGCTTCGCAATATGCGCGGCCATATTCGGGGACGACCAGCGCGCCGAGCCGTGCGGCGAGCCGCGGCGCGAGCGCCGACTTGCCGGTGCTTTCGGCGCCGTGGAGGCAGATGTGGCGGGTCATGCCGATACGCCCGCGCGCGCGGCGCGGCGCCATTCGATGAGGCCGGCGACCGAGAGGCCGAGGAGGAGCAGATAGACCGCGCTCGTCGCATAGAGGCCGCGCGAGGCGAAGAGCGGCACCGCGATCAGGTCGACGAGGATCCACAAGATCCAGCTTTCGACGCGGCGGCGCGCGAGCAGCCATTGCGCCGCAACGCTGGTCATCGCGATCGCGCCGTCGGCCCAGGGCGCCGCGGCGTCGGTATAGCTCGCCATCGCGAAGCTCCACCCCGCCCAGGCGATGAAGATGCCCGCGGCCCATTGCGCACGCTGCACCGGTGGCAGCCAGCCGACGGGAACGCCGTCGTCGCCGCGCGCGCGCGTCCAGCCGATCCAGCCATAGATGTTGAGCGCGAAGAAAAAGCCCTGGAGCAGCATGTCCGAATAGAAGCGCTGCTCGTAGAAGATGACCGCGTAGAGGCTGACCGCGACGAGCGCGAAGGGATAGTTCCAGACGCTGCGCCGCGCGACGAGCGCGACGTTGACGAGCACGAAGCCCGCCGCCACCCATTCCCATTCGGTCATGCCGCCGCGCCGATCCGCGGCCGCGTCCAGAGGCCCTCGCGGCTGATCCGCCGTTGCGGCGGGCGGCGCAGCACCGACCAGCCGGCGCGCGCGACCCAGCCCAATTTGGCGACGAGCGAGGTGCCCGCGCGGTGATCCCATGCATGGTCGCCGCGCGCGCGCACCTCGCGCGCGATGTCGCCATAGATGCCCGCCGCGGCGAGCACCGCCCAGCGGCTGCGCGGCGGCAGCTTGCGCGCGCCCCAGCGCGCCGACGCCTCATATTCCTCGGCCATTTCGGAGAGCCATTTGGCCATGATCGACAGCCGCGGGCGGAAGGCGGGGTGCATATGCTGGCCCGGCGGGATGTCGAGCTCGACCATCCATTCGACGGGCAGATAGCAGCGGTCGGCGGCGGCATCCTCGGCGACGTCGCGCGCGATATTGGCGAGCTGAAAGGCGATGCCGAGGTCGGAGGCGCGGTCGAGCGTGGTCTCGTCAGCGGGATCGATGCCCATGACGAGCGCCATCGCGACGCCGACGGCGCCCGCGACATGATAGCTATAGCGCAGCAGGTCGGCCTCGCTGCGCGGACGCCAGTCGGCGGCGTCGAGTGCGAAGCCCGCGACGATATCGTCGATCACCGCGCGCGGGATCGCGACTTCGGTGAGCAGATAGCCGAGCGCGTCGAAGGCGCGTTCGCCGGTCGGCTCGCCCGCATAGGCCCGGTCGGTGAGGTCGCGGATGCGCGCGACCGCGGCCTTCGCGTCGTGGCCCACGGTCATCGCGCCGCCATGGTCCTGCCCGTCGGTCAGGTCGTCGGCGGCGCGGCACCAGGCGTAGAGCAGCCAGACGCGCTCGCGCGTTTCGCGGTCGAACAACCGGCTGGCGAGCGCGAAGCTTTTCGAGCCCTGCGCGATGCTGTCGTGCGCGAAGCCGTGCAGGTCGTGTGGGTCGTACGTCAAATTCCCCTCCCGCAGGCGGGAGGGGAGTTCCAGGTCGAATGTGCCCCCAGCACATTCTTGATCAGCCGGGGGCTGATCAACCTGAAACTGGGAGGGCATGTCGCGGAGCGAGAGCCGACCAACAGGCCCTCCCCCGACCCCACCCGCAAGCGGGAGGGGAGAAAATGGCCCCCCGGCCATTCCATTACAAATCGTCGGCCTTCATCGCGAAGATCGGCGCGTGCGGCTGATAGGCCGCCATCTTGTCGAGCAGCGGCTCGAGGCTGGCGTCGACGACCATGATCCCGGCGTGCGCGGGGCGGATGAAGCCAACCGATATCATATGCTGGTTGAAGGCGATGAGGTCGTTGTAGAAACCCGCGGCGTTGAGCAGCCCGACGGGCTTCGCATGATAGCCGAGCTGCGCCCAGCTGATCGCTTCCCACAGTTCGTCCATCGTGCCGACGCCGCCGGGGATGGTGAGGAAACCGTCGCTGAGGTCGGTGAACATGCGCTTGCGCTCGTGCATGCCACTGACGACGTGCAGCTCGGTACAGCCGCGGTGCGCGACCTCGCTGCCGACGAGCGCGTCGGGGATCACGCCGATGACTTCGCCGCCGGCTTCGAGCGCGCTGTCGGCGACCGCGCCCATCAGCCCGAGGCGGCCGCCGCCATAGACGACGCCGATGCCCTTTTCGGCGAGGGTGCGCCCGACATGGCGCGCGGTGTCGATATAGATCGGGTCGGCGGGGGTGGCGGAGCCACAATAGACGGCGAGGCGTTTCATTGCTGGGTTGCTTTCACAAATTCCGTTCGGGCTGAGCCTGTCGAAGCCCTGTACTTCTTCCTGCGCCTTTGAAGGAAGAACGGCCCTTCGACAAGCTCAGGGCGAACGGCTTTGGGATTCGAGCATTAGAGCAGCGGTTGCCTTGGCGCTGCCGACTACGCCCGGAATCCCGGCGCCGGGATGCGTCCCCGCGCCGACGAAATAGAGATTGCCGATCGCATCGTCGCGGTTGTGCGCGCGGAAATATGCGCTCTGCCAGAGCACGGGTTCGAGGCTGAAGGCGCTGCCGAGATGCGCCGAGAGGTCGCGGCCGAAATCGGCGGGGGTGTAGTGGAAGCGCGTGACGAGATTGGCGCGAAGGCCCGGAAGCACGCGTGCCTCGACCTCGTCCAAAATCGCATCGGCGAACTGGCGCCCGAAATCGCCGTTCCAGTCGGCCTGCGCCTTGCCCAGATGCGCGACGGGGGCGAGCGCATAGAAGCTCGCATGGCCGGGCGGCGCCATGCCGGGGTCGGTGATGCTGGGGTGGTGGAGGTAGAGCGAGAAATCCTGCGGCACGACGCCGTTCCGGTAGATGTCGTCGAGCAGGCCCTTGTAGCGCGGGCCGAAGAGGATGCTGTGGTGCGCGATATCGGGATAGTCGCCCTTCACCCCGAAATGGACGACGAAGAGCGAGGGCGACCAGCGCTTGCGCGCAAGGCTTTTCGCGACCTTGGGCCCGCGCTGGTGATCGAGCAGGTCGCGGTAGCTGTGCATCAGGTCGCCGTTGGTCGCCACCATATCGGCGGTGCCGCGCCAGCCGCTCGCGGTCGTCGCGCCCGTCGCGCGGTCGCCGGTCGTTTCGATGCGCGTCACCGGATCGCCTAGGCGGAGCGTGCCGCCGAGCCGCTCGAACAGGCGCACCATGCCGGCGACCAGCGCATTGGTGCCGCCGCGCGCGAACCAGACGCCGCCGTCCTTTTCGATCGTGTGGATCAGCGCATAGATGCTGCTGGTCGTCATCGGGTTGCCGCCCACCAGCAGCGTGTGGAAGGACAGGGCCTGGCGCAGCCTTTCGTCCTGCACATAGGAGGAGACGATCGAATAGACGCTGCGCCACGCCTGATATTTCATCAGCGCGGGCGCCGCCCTGATCATCGACGCGAAGTCGAGGAAGGCGACCGCGCCGAGCTTCACATAACCCTGTTCGTAGACGCCCTTCGAATAGGTCAGGAATTTCTCGTAGCCCAGGGCATCGGCGGGATTGAGCCGCGCGATCTCGGCGGCGAGCGCGGCCTCGTCGTTCGAATAGTCGAAGTTGGTGCCGTCGGGCCAGTTGAGGCGGTAGAAGGGCATCACCGGGACGAGGTCGACGTCGGTGGCCATGTCCTGCCCGCTCAAGGCCCACAGCTCGTGCAGGCACGGCGGGTCGGTGATCACCGTCGGCCCGGCGTCGAAGGTGAAGCCGTCCCGTTTCCAGTGATAGGCGCGCCCGCCGGGCTTGTCGCGCGCCTCGACGATCGTCGTCGCGACCCCCGCCGACTGCAGCCGGATCGCAAGCGCGAGGCCGCCGAAACCGGCGCCGATGACGATGGCTTTTCGGCTCATTTCCAGTCGAACTTGCGGATCGCGCCGAGCGCGCGGCCGACCGGGACCGGCGGCTTGCCCGACAGGATGCGGAGCTTGTCGCCGCGCGTCGATTGCCCGGCGTAGAAGCGCGCGATCAGCCGCGGCGAGAGGCGATAGAAACGCTCGAAGATCCGCACGCGCTCGGCGGGTTCGGCGGCGCGGAAGAGCATCGTGTCGAGCAGGCGGTAGAAGCGCTGGCGCCGCCAGCCGCGCGCCGCGCGTTCGCGCAGCTTCGCGCCGAGATCGGCGCCGTCGACCAGCCCCGGCAGCGCCGCGGCGGTGCGCACCGCGTCGGGGAGCGAATAGCCGGTTGTCGCGTGGAACGCCCCGGCGCGGGTGCCGATGCGCCCGACCTTGTCGCCCGCGGGCCAGAAACGGTCGAAATCGCCCGCGATGACGACGGGCAGCACGCCGGTTTCCTCGCGCGTATGGCCTATGACCTCCCACTCGCGCCAGGCGGCATAGGCGCCGATGCGTTCGCGGACCAGGTCGGCGTCGAGATCGGGGCTGTCGCTGTAATAGGTGTCCTCGACGAAGATCGTCGCTTCGTCGAGCGGCAGCAGATAGACGAAACGATAGCCGTCGAGCTGCGCGACGCGCGCGTCCATCACCACCGGGTGCGCGAGGCCGTGGCCGCCCTTGACGGTCAGCGCCTGCCCGACGAATTTCTGCCAGCCGCAGGTGAGGCCCGCGAGATTGCCCGCGCCGCGCGCATCGATGACATGCTTCGCATCGAGCCGCCCGCCGCGGCCGAAGAGGATATGGTCGGGGGCGACATGCTTGGCGCGGTCGGCGACGATACGATCGGCGGGCAGCGCCGCGGCGACCGCCTCGGCCAGCGCCTCGCCGGTGATGCTCTTGTAGCCCATGCGCAGGGTGCGCGCGTGGTGCGGGAAGCGCACGTCGTAGCCGTGCCAATAATGGCGCACGAGCGGCGCGACGAGCCAGCGGTCCTGCGCGGCGATGTCGCCGTCGAAGAAGGACCAGATATGATTGCCGCCGATCGCCTCGGGCTCGACCAGCCGTATGTCGAGGTCGGGCCGCTTTGCCGCGAGCGCCAATGCCGCGAGCCCGCCCGCGAGTCCGCCGCCGACGATGGCAATGTCGCAGGAAGGGGCGGCGCTGGTCATCCTGCGGTCCTAGCCGCGCTTGGCGGACGGCGCAAAGCGATTGCGCCATGGCGTGCACGCGCTATCCCGAATCCATGCCCGACCCGCGCATCCAGCCCGCCACGACCGACGACGCGGCCGCGATCGCCGCAATCTATGCGCATCATGTCGCGCACGGCACCGCAAGCTACGACACCGAGCCGCGCAGCGTCGCCGCGACCGAGGCGATGATCGCCGATCATCTGGAACGAGGCTGGCCCTTCCTCGCCGCGCGCGATGCCGATGGCGCGCTGCTCGGCTATGCCTATGCCAGCCAGTTCCGCCCGCGCGCCGCCTATGCCTGGGCGTGCGAGGACAGCATCTATGTCGCACCCGCCGCGCAGGGGCGCGGGGTCGGGCGCGCCTTGCTCGAAGCGCTGCTGGTCGCCGCCGAAGCGCGCGGTTTCCGCACGATGGTCGCGGTGATCGGCGGCGCCGAGCCCGCCTCGGTCGCGCTCCACGCCGCGTGCGGTTTCGTCCATGCCGGCCGGCTCGCGGGCATGGGATGGAAGCACGGGCGCTGGCTCGACACCGTCTATATGCAGCGCAGCCTGGGCGACGGCATGGTGAGTCCGCCGGCATGACCACGACGCTCGCCATCCTGCTGTCGGCGCTCGCGATGACCGCGATCGTCGGGGTGCGCTATCTGATCAGCAGCGGGGGCTTCGCACTCGCGACGCGGATCCGGCATCCGGGACTCTATCGCGGGCTCGAGGGCCAGATGAAGCGCGAGATCGGCTGGAGCCTCGCGAGCGCGGCGATCTATGGCGTGCCCGCGGGGGTCGTCGCCTGGGGGTGGCAGGCGCATGGCTGGACGCGGATCTACACCGATGTCGGCGCCTTTCCGCTCTGGTACCTGCCGGTCAGCCTGCTGGCCTATCTGCTGATCCACGACACATGGTTTTACTGGACCCACCGCTGGATGCACCGGCCGAAGTGGTTCCGCATCGCGCATGCGGTGCATCACGACAGCCGCCCGCCCACCGCCTGGGCGGCGATGAGCTTTCACCCGGTCGAGGCGATCACCGGCGCGGTGGTGATCCCGGCGCTGGTCTTCCTGATCCCGATCCATGTCGTGGTGCTGGGGCTCGTGCTGACGATCATGACGGTGATGGGGGTCGGCAATCATATGGGGTGGGAGATGTTTCCGCGCGCGCTTGTTCATGGACCGGCAGGGCGCTGGCTGATAACGGCGACGCACCATCAGCAGCATCACGCCGCTTACCGGGGGAATTATGGGCTTTATTTCCGCTTCTGGGACAAGGCATGCGGTACCGATCTGGGGTTGGGCAGTTTTGGGGGCAGTTTTGCTGTCGCTGACCGCGGCGAGCGCCCCCCCTCCTGAATCCGGCAGGCCTAGCATCGACGTCAGCCTGACGGGCCTGCGCAACACCAAGGGACAGGTGCTCGTCTGCCTGACGACCAACGCCAAGGCCTTTCCCGACTGCAGCAAGGACAAGGCGTCGGTGAAGCTGGCGGTGAAGGCCGCCGACGCGGCGCATTTCAAGGTCGCGGCGCCCGCGGCGGGGACCTATGCGATCGCGGTCGTCCACGACGAGAACAGCAACAATAAGATGGACCTCGCGATCTTCCTGCCGAAGGAGGGCTTCGGCTTCTCGCGCAACCCGACGATCACGGTGGGGGCGCCGAGCTTCAAGTCGGCGAGCTTCGCCGTGAGCGGCGACACCGCGCAGGCGATCAAGATGAAATATATGCTGTAGGCGGCGCGGCTATCGGCCCGCCAGGTCCATGCAATGACCCATCTGCGTTTCGGCCTCCGCCTCGGGCAAGGCTTCGAACGCGGCATCGTCGAAGCCCGCGACAGCGGCGGCGAGATCGGCGGCGGCTTCGGCCGTCTGGCCATGGTCGGCGTAATGGCGTTGTTCGAGCCGCGCGACGATGTCGCCGAACGCCTTGGCCTCCTTGCTCTCCTTCGGCATGCCCGGCAAAAAGCGCGCCATGATCGCGTAGCATTGTGCGGCATCGGGCGCCGCGGCGCCGCCCAGCATCGCCGCCGGGGTCAGCCCGGTCACCGCACCGTCGCCGTCGCCCGACAGGTCGATGCTGTCATAGAGCGGCCGGCATTGCGCCACCCCGGCCTCGACCATCGCCAGTGCGGCCTTTTCGTCTTGCTCCTCGCCGAGCATGGCGGCGGTGAATTCCTCGAAATCGGCCTTGTAGGCGGCGCGGACCTCGGCCTCGCTCATTCCCGTTTCGGTCATGATCGCCTCGGCCAGCCGCCCGGCGAGCGTCTCGGCGCCGGCGGCGGTCAGGCCATAGCTTTTGTCGGACACGCCGCGCCCGACATCGTACATCAGCGCGCTGGCGATCGTCGCGCAGCGCACTTCGCCGCGGCGCGGCTCGGACAGCCCGGCGAGCAGGGCATCGCCGTCATGCACCGCTTCCTCGGGTTCGGCGGCGGCGGCCGATGCGTCGCCGGCGGCGCTGGCTATCGCATCGGCGGCTTGTGCGCCCTCCAGCAGCGATCCGTCGGCGGGCATCGCCATCACGATCGTCTGGCATTTGTCGTAAAGCGCCATTTCGGCAGGGGAATCGCCGAGCCCCTTTTGCACCGCGGCCAGCGCCGCGGCATCGCCGGCGCCGAGTTCGCGCAGCCGGTCGACATAGATTTTCGCCACCATGCGGTTCAGCTTGACGTCGAAAGCGTCGACGCCCTTGCGCTCGGCCTGCTGCGCCGACAGTTCGGCCGCGGCGGCACAGACGCGCAGCTCCGCCGGATTATTGACCAGGTCGACATGGCTGCCCGACAGCAGCGCGAGCATCGCCCACCACATATGCGCCTCCCGTGAAGGCGCGACCCCGCCCGAATGCTGGCGAAATCGCCGGGGCTTGGCAAGCGCCATTGTGGGGACATCGCCACCCCGCTAAAGCAGCGCGCGTGACCGCGCTCTCCTCCCGCATCGCCGCTTTCGCCGACCGCTGGCCCAAGCTTCTGGCCCTGTTGCTCGGCGCCCTCTCGGCGACGGGGTTCGCGCCGCTCCACCTGTGGCCGCTGACTTTGATCGCGCTCGCGGGGTGGATGGCGCTGGTGGCGCGCGCTCCGAAGGGCTGGCGCGCGCTCGGTATCGGCTGGGCCTTCGGGGTCGGGCATTTCACGATCGGGCTGAACTGGATCGCGACCGCCTTCACCTATCAGGCGGCGATGCCCGCGTGGCTCGGGTGGATCGCGGTGGTGCTGCTGGCGCTGTATCTCGCCGTCTATCCCGCGCTCGCGGCGTGGGGGGCGTGGATGGTCGCGCGGTTCGGGAGCGGAACGAGCGCCGCACCCACGCTGTCCTTCATCCTCGCCTTTGCCGCGCTCTGGACGCTGACCGAATGGCTGCGCAGCTGGGTCTTCACCGGTTTCGCATGGAACCCGCTGAGCGCCAGCGTCACCCCGATGTCACCGTTGCTTTCGCCGACGCGGCTGGTCGGCACTTACGGCATGTCCGCGATCGTCATGCTGGCCGCCGGGTTTATCATTGTCCAGGCGGTGCAATGGCTGCCCGCATGGCGGCGGGCCCTCGGCCCTTCGCTGAAGGACGGCACGTTTCCGACCATCTTCCTTGGCGGCATATTGCTCGCCGTTGCGCTCATTGCCGGGATCTTCGTCCAAACCAGCGCGGTCGGCAATGTGGTGCACACCGCCGTCAGCTCGGCCGACGCGCCAAGACCGAAAAACATCCCCATCACCGTCGTCCAGCCCAATGTCGGGCAGCAGGACAAATGGGTCGGCGCAAAGGCCGACGCCAATTTCGCCAAGCTCGCGCGGCTGACCGCGGCGAAGAGCGAGACCCCGCGGCTGATCCTGTGGCCCGAGGCGGCGATCCCCGACTATCTCGAGACCGGCTATCCCTTCGTCTATTACGACCGCTCGCCCGCCGCGGCGCGCGCGCGGCTGGTGGCGTTGATGAACGCGCAAGACCTGATGCTGCTCGGCGGGCTCAAGCTCGAATTCGACAAGACGGGCGACGCCATCGGCGCGCGCAACGCGGTGCTGACGGTGCACGCCGACGGCAGCCTCGGCCCGCGCTACGACAAGGCGCACCTCGTCCCCTATGGCGAATATCTGCCGATGCGGCCCTTGCTGTCGGCGATCGGACTTTCGCGCCTGGCCCCAGGCGACATCGATTTCTGGCCGGGACCGGGGCCGAGGACGCTCGACCTCGGCCGCTTCGGGAGGGCGGGGCTGCAGGTCTGTTACGAGATCATCTTTTCGGGGCAGGTCGTCGACCGCGCCCATCGCCCCGACTTTATCTTCAACCCCTCGAACGACGCCTGGTTCGGCTCGTGGGGCCCGCCGCAGCATCTGGCACAGGCGCGGCTGCGCGCGATCGAGGAGGGGCTGCCCGTCATCCGATCGACCCCGACCGGGATCAGCGCGGTGATCGACGCCGACGGCCGCATCCTCGATTCGGTCCCGATGCACCAGCCCGGGCGGATCGACACGGTGGTGCCGCCCGCGCACGCGCCGACCTTGTTCGCGCGCTACGGCAATGCGCTGCCCGTCGGTTTTGCGCTGCTGCTGCTCGCGGCCGCCATTGCCTTTCGGCGGCGCGGGCGCTAACAGCGCCCCCGACATAAAGCTTCCTTTATATTCGTTCCAAGAAGGCTCCCATGCGCAACAGCTTCCTCTTCACTTCCGAAAGCGTGTCCGAAGGCCATCCCGACAAGGTCGCGGACCAGATCAGCGATTCGATCGTCGACCTGTTCCTGTCGAAGGACCCCGAGGCGCGCGTCGCGTGCGAGACGCTGACCACGACCCAGCTCGTCGTGCTCGCGGGCGAGATCCGCTGCAAGGGCGTGTTCGAGAATGACGAGTGGGCGCCGGGCGCGCTCGAGGAAATCGAGGCGACCGTGCGCAACACGGTCAGGGAAATCGGGTACGAGCAGGACGGCTTCCACTGGAAGACCTTCCGCTTCGAGAACAACCTGCACGCGCAGTCGGCGCATATCGCGCAGGGCGTCGACGAGAGCGGCGACAAGGACGAGGGCGCGGGCGACCAGGGCATCATGTTCGGCTATGCGTCGGACGAGACCCCCGACCTGATGCCCGCGACGCTCGATTACAGCCACAAGATCCTCGAGCGCATGGCCGCCGACCGCAAGGCCGGCACCGCGCCCTTCCTCGAGCCCGACACCAAGAGCCAGGTCACCTTGCGCTACGCCAACGAGCGCCCGGTCGAGGCGACCGCGATCGTCGTGTCGACCCAGCATGCGCCGGGCTATTATTGGCACAATGGCGAAGGCGACGAGGCGAAGTACCAGGAGCTGCGCAAATATGTGCTCGGCGTGATCGCCGACGTGCTGCCCGCCGAGCTGCTGACCGCGAACACCGTCTATCACATCAATCCCACGGGCCGCTTCGAGATCGGCGGGCCCGACGGCGACGCGGGCGTCACCGGCCGCAAGATCATCGTCGACACATACGGCGGCGCCAGCCCGCACGGCGGCGGCGCGTTCAGCGGCAAGGACCCGACCAAGGTCGACCGTTCGGCGGCGTACATCACCCGCTATCTCGCCAAGAATATCGTCGCCGCGGGCCTCGCGCGCCGCTGCACGATCCAGCTCTCCTATGCGATCGGCGTTGCCGAGCCGCTGTCGATCTATGTCGACCTGCACGGCACCGCCGCCGAGGGCGTCAGCGAAGCCGCGCTCGAAGCCGCGATCCCGCAACTCGTGCGCCTGACGCCGAAGGGCATCCGCACCCACCTCGGCCTCAACAAGGCGATCTACAAGCAGACCGCGGCCTATGGCCATTTCGGCCGCACCGCGACGGGCGAAGCCTTCCCCTGGGAGCGTACCGACCTGGTCGACAGGCTCAAGGCCGCGCTCGCCGGCTGAGCCTTTGCAGGCGCTTGCCATCGCCGCGCCGATCTGACAGCTAGCTGTGGGGTCGGGAAGGATGCGCGATGGCAAGCCGCTGGCATCTTATGGTTTTTTTGCTGGCGCCGCTTGTCGCCGCGATGGCGCCCGCCGCCGCGCAGGACAGATTGCCGGTCAAGCCGGGCAAGCCCTGGACGCATGCGCATAGCGGGATCACCATCCCTGCGGCGCTCGACGAGCTGCCCCGCGTGCGCGCGACGAGCTTCGCCGCGCCCGAGCTCGAGATCAGCCAGAATTTCGCGTCGGAGGACGGGCGCCAGTCGCTGACGCTGTCGATCTTTCGCGACACCAACGGCGCGGTGCCCCTGTGGTTCGCGCAGGCGCAGCGCGCGATCATACTGCGCGCCGACCTCAAGAACCCCGTGCTCGCGGTGCCGCCGCGTGCCTTCACCCCGCCGGGGCAGGGCGCGGCGAGCGGCCTCAAGGCGGTCTATGCGCCGACCGAGGTCGAGGGCATCAAGAGCACCGGGGTCGCGCTGTTCGAGGTCGGCGACTGGTATGTCAAATTGCGCGCCAACAGCGCGACGCTGACGCCGCAGGACATGGCCGACTGGATGGAGGGCGTCATCGCCGAGCTGACGCTGCCCCCCGGCAGCGCGGCCGCGGCGGTGCCAGTCGCCGATTGCAAGCCCAAGCTCGCCAAGGCCGCCGAAGCCGGCAATTCGACGCTGACCGTCGCGGCGCTGACCGCCGGCGTGAAGAGCCCCGCGGCGCGGATCGAGGCGAAGCTCTGGTGCCTCGAGCGCGTGGTGCGCGGCAATTTCGCGGTCTATCGCCCCGACGGCGCGCGCGACCGCTACCTGCTGGCGAGCGGCGACAATGGCAAGGCCTTCCTCGTCCAGCCGCAGGGCAGCGGCCGCGCGCGCTATCATTCGGTCAATTTCCTGACCGCGCACCAGGCGACGATCATGCCCGCGCAAAGCCGCCTGCCCTCACCGCAGCGCGTGCTCGACATGGCCGAGGCGAAGCGCATGGTCACGGCGATCCCGACCTGGCCGGTGCAACCGGCGCCCGTCCGGCCATAAAGCCCTTCCGCGCGCGGCCGCGCCGCGCTAACGCGCGCGGCATGACTGCGTACAAGCCCGGCGATCCGACCACGATCAACCGCCTCTATGGCCGTTCGAAAGGCAAACCCCTGCGCGCGGGGCAGCAGGACCTGGTCGACACGTTGTTGCCGCAGATCGCGGTGCCCGCCGAGGGCGAGGTCACCGCCGCGCGGCTGTTCGGCGAGGAACGCCCGCTGCATTTCGAAATCGGCTTCGGCGGCGGCGAGCATATGGCGGGGCGCGCCGACATGCTGCCCGACCATGGCTTCATCGGCGCCGAGCCCTTCATCAACGGGGTGGCGCAGGCGCTGGTCCATGTCGCGGGCGACCATGGCAAGAGCCTGCCGCTGGGCAATGTGCGCATCCACCATGGCGACGCGCTCGAGGTGCTGCGCCGCATTCCCGACGGCGCGCTCGCCTTCGCCTATCTGCTCCACCCCGACCCCTGGCCCAAGGCGCGCCATGCGAAGCGGCGGATGATGAACGACGGCCCGCTCGACCTGATCGCGGCGAAGCTGAAGCCCGGCGGCGAGTTCCGTTTCGGCACCGACCATCCCGTCTATCTCGAGCATGCGCTGATGGTGATGCGGCGTCACCGCCACCAATATGAATGGCTGGCGAAGGACGCCAAGGACTTCCTGACCCGCCCCGCGGGCTGGCCCGAGACGCGCTACGAAGCCAAGGCGCGCACCCTGGGGCACGAGGTCTGGTATTTTCGCTACCGGCGGCGCTGAGACCTAGCCGGTCAGGATCGCCCGCAGGTCGGGCGATATGGCTTTTCCGGATCGGGCGAGTTCGTCCAGCGTCGCCAGCGCCATCGCGCGATAGTCGGGGAGCAGGTCGGGACAGTCGCGCGCGATTGCGTCGAGATGGGTGCGGATCGTGTCGGCGTCGCCGCGCAGCAGCGGGCCCGACAGCGCGTCGAAGCCGTGTTCGAGGCTATTTTCCAGAGCCGCACGGACGAGCGGGGCGAGCAAGGCTTCGGGCTCGTCGGCGCCCGCGGCGCGGAGTGCGTGCGCGGCGCCGCTTATCAGCGTGACCAGATGGTTCGCGGCGTGCGACAGCGCGGCGTGGTAGAGCGCGCGACGGTCCTCGGCGATCTCGACCGCGATGCCGCCGAGGAGGGAAACGAGGGTGCGCGCTTCGGCGAGGGCTTCGCTGTCGGGCGCGGTGATCGCGAAGCGCGCGCCGGCCATGCGCTCCACTTCCTGCGTCGGATCGCCAGTGAAGGTCATCGCGGGGTGCACCGCCGCGGTGAGCGCGCCGCGGGCGTGGAGCGGTGCGAGGATCGCGGCGCCGCTGCCGCCGCTGACGTGGCAGATAAAGGGTTCGGTGCCGGGCGCGAGGGCTTCGGCGAGCCCGGTCGCGACCTCGGCGAGCGCGGCATCGGCGACCGCGATGACGATCAGGTCGCAGCTTGCAATGAGGTCGGCGCCGTTATCCGCGACCGCACCGCCAACCGTAGCAGCGGCCTCGTGCACCCGGTCGAGCGAGCGTCCCCACAGCAGCACCGGCGCGGCCGAGCGCGGTGCGAGTGCCAGCGCCAACGCGCGCGCGACGCGGCCCGATCCGGCAATGCCGACGCGCTGGTAGCGGACGCCCATCAGCCCGTAAGCTTTGGCAGCCCGTCCATGATCGCGGTCAGCGCGAGGGCGTTTTCGCGCTCCATCGCGCTGTGCCCGGCGTTGGTCACCACATAGGTCGCAGGCTCGACCCCCGCCCGGCGCAGCGCATCGACCAGCCGCGAGGCCTGCGTCAGCGGGCAGACCTGGTCGAAGCGGCCGTGGACGATATGCACCGGGATTTTCGCGAGCACATCGGCGCTGCCCAGCAGATGGCCGGGCTCGATGAACAGATTGTTCGCGAAATAATGCGCCTCGATCTGCGCGAAGCAGAGCGCGAAATCGGCGTCGCCGAACTTGCCCGTTGCCGCCGATTCGGGGATCATGTTCGAGATCACGCCTTCCCAGAGCGACCAGGTGACCGCGGCGTGGAGCTGCTTGTCGCGCTCGGCGTCGCTCGCCGGGACCATGTCGAAGATGCGCTTGTACGCCGCCATGACGTCGCGGCGTTCCTCGACGGTCAGCACCGACAGAAGCTCGCCCCATTCCGCGGGATAGCTGATGTACGCGCCGGGCGCGGTGAGCGCATAGGGCGCCGCGTGCCAGGTCGCGGCATTGCCCTGGTAGAGATAGTCGAGATCCTCGGCCGCGCCGAGGAAGATGCCGCGCAGGATCAGGCTGGCGCAATGGCCGGGATGTTCGATGGCATAGGCCATGGCGAGCGTGCTGCCCCAGCTGCCGCCGAAGACGTGCATCCGGCCCGTGATGCCGAGCGCATCGCGCAATTTCTCGATATCGCCGATCAGGTCGGCGGTGGTGTTTTTGGCAAGCGCGACCGCGGGGCCCGCCGAGGCGACGGTCGGCTCGCTCTTGCCGCAGCCGCGCTGGTCGAACAGGATCACGCGGTAGCGCGCGGGGTCGAAGAAGCGCGCCATTTCGGGCGAACAGGCGCCGCCCGGCCCGCCGTGGAGGAACATCACCGGCTCGCCCGCGGGATTGCCATATTCCTCCCAATAGAGGCGGTGGTCGGGGTCGCTGTCGACCGCGAGATGCCCGGTGCGAAGCGCCGGCGTCGCGGGATGCACCCAGCCGTGGCCGATCTTGCTCGACGTTTCGAGGCGCGAGAAATCCATGATCAAGCCCCTCCCCCGATCGACAACAATTCGACGGTGAAGAGCAAAGTCGCGCCGCCGGGGATCGGGCCGCGGCCGCCGATGCCGTAGCCGAGGTCGTAGGGGATGGCGAATTCGACCTTGTCGCCGACCGCCATATATTGGACGCCCTCGGTCCAGCCCTTGATCACGCGGCTGAGCGGAAAGGTCGCGGGCTGGCCGCGCGCGACCGAGCTGTCGAATTCCGACCCGTCGACGAAGGTGCCGACATAATGGACGGTGACCGCATCGTCCGCGCCGGGGCGCGGCCCCGCGCCCGTCCCCGCGATCCGGCGCCAGCGGAGCCCGCTTTCCATGACGTTCCAGCCATTGCCCGCATGGCGCTCGGCGAGCGCCGCCGACTGGCGGTTGAGCCAGGCGGTGGTCACCTGCTGCGCCGGCGGCTCGCCCTGCGCCGCGGCGGGGGCGGCGAGCGTGAGCGCGGCAAGGAAGGACAAGGTGCGGGGCAAGGTCATCGCGATCTCCTTAAGCGAAGACCGGGGCATAGCGGGGCGGAGCGTGGGTGCAATCCCTGTCGGCGGCAAGCAATGGTGGAAGGGCGGCTTTTGGAGTGGAGAGCGGGCGCAATAATCCTCCCTGCGGCGAAGCCGTGGGGAGGGGGACCACCCGAAGGGTGGTGGAGGGGTCGATTTCATAAGCGTTAGTGTTTGGGGCGGCCACCCCTCCACCATGCTTCGCATGGTCCCCCTCCCCATCGCTTCGCGACAGGGAGGATTAGGATGTCCGCCACCGCCCGTTTCCGCCCCTTCCCCTCAATCCGCGATCCGTCCGCGCGCCATCACCCAGTCGACCTTTTCCAGCACGCGCACGTCGGCGAGCGGGTCGCCCGACACCGCGATCAGGTCCGCCGACATGCCGGGCGCGATGCGGCCGATTTCGCTTTCCATCGACAGCGCCTTCGCCGCCACGGTCGTGGCGCTCGCCAGCGCCTCGCGCGGGGTGAGGCCGTTGGCGACGAGCAGCGCGAATTCGCCGCCGTTCAGGCCGTGCTCGAACACCCCGGCGTCGGTGCCGAAGGCGACGGGGACGCCGAGCGCCTTGGCGCGCGTCACCGCCTTGCCGACGCTGCCCATCGTCATGCGCACCTTGGCCTCGACCGTCGGGGTGTAGATGCCCTTGCCGAGCCGCGCCTTCACCCCCTCGAACGCCATCAGCGTGGGCACGAGATAGCTGCCCTTCGCCTTCATCACCTTCAGCGCGGCGTCGTCGGCGAAAGTGCCATGGTCGATCGTGTCGATGCCCGCCGCGGCGGCATCCTCGATCCCGCGCGCGCCGTGCGCATGCGCCATGACCTTGAGGCCCAGCGAATGCGCGGTGGCCGCGATGCTGTCGAGCTCGGCCTTGCTGAAATGCCCTTCGAGCCCGCGGCCCTGCTGCGACAGCACGCCGCCGGTCGCGGTGATCTTGATGATGTCGGCGCCCGCGCGCGACGCCTTGCGCACCTTTTCGGCGCATTCGGTCGCGCCGGTGCAGGTATAGCCCTGGTCGAGCACGCCGTGGACATCCTCGCGAAAGCCCGTGACGTCGCCGTGGCCGCCGACGATCGACAGCGCCGGGCCCGCGGCGATGATGCGCGGCCCCTGGATGAAGCCGTTGGCGGTGCCGCGGCGCAGCGAGAAGGCGGTATATTGCGCCGACCCCGCCTCGCGCACCGTGGTGAAGCCCGCGCGCAGCGTGATGCCGGCGTTCTTGACGCCGACGACGACGCCCCATTCGTCGGGATCGACCGCCTCGCTGCGATAGTCGCCGCCGGGGTCGCCGGTCAGGTGGACGTGGAGATCGATGAGGCCGGGAAGCAGCGTCTTGTCGCCGAGATCGACGATCGCGGCATCGGCCGGCGCGGGCGCGCGGCCCTCGACGATCGAGACGATGCGGTCGTCGGCGACGGTGACCGTCGAGGCGCCGAGCGCGGGCTTGTCGGCGTCGGTTATGACGCGCCCGGCGTAGATGACTATGGTCTTGGCGTAGGCGGTGCCGCCCATGAGCGCGAGCGTCGCCGCGGCGACGAGTCCGAGTTTACGCATCCGATTTCCCCTGCTTTGTCGCGCCATCGTGGCGTGCCGGACGAGGGAGGGCAAGGGCCAAAGGGGGAGCCGGTTTGGGGTGGGCCCGGACGGCGCGGAACGAAAGGAAAGACGCGCCGGCCGCAGCCCACCCCGCCCCCTCCCCGCGAAGGGAGGAGGTTTTCCGAAAAATCGCTATCGGGAAGCCGACACAAACAAAACGGGGCGGCCCTGTATCAGGTACCGCCCCAGTCAGTGGATCCGCCTTGGAGAGGGAGAGGGCGGATCGGAGATTGGTGTCGTCTGGCTTGGTCTTAGTTGGCGGCCGCGACCTGCGCGTCGCCCTGCACTTCGCTCACACCGGCGACCTTGAGCGCAGCGCGGAACTGCTTGGCAGCGGCGCGTTCGTTGCCGGCTTCGCAGAGCTTCTTGCCGGTCGAGACGAAGCGCTTGGCATTCGCCTGCTTGCCGGCTTCGGCGCCGCTGGCGGCGGTCGAAGCCTGTTCGGCGAGGCTGGCGCAGCGATAATCGCCGCCCGACTGGGCATAAGCCGGCGAGGTCGTCGCGACGAGGCCGGTAAAGGCCAGGGCCGAAGCGGCGACGATGGCAAAAGCCGAGGGGAAGCGGCGGAAGTTGGAGAGCTGATAGGCCATGGGAGAGGTTCCTTTCGTTTCGTTGTGCAACCTTTTTAGGCGCGATTGCGCAAATAGATAATCCTCTATAATCTGCAAGTGCCTTGAAGCAGGATTTAACAATCCCCCATGGGGTCCTCGACGGGATCGAGGCGTTTCTGCGTGTCGCGGAGCGGCGGAGCTTTTCCGCGGCGGCGGCCGACCTGGGGGTCTCGCCCTCGGCGATCAGCCAGACGATCAAGAGCCTGGAGGCGCGCGTCGGCGCGCCCTTGTTCATGCGCACGACGCGCAGCGTCGGGCTGACGCAGGCGGGCGAGATGTTCTTCGAGCGCGCGGCACCCGCCTATGCCGGGCTCGGCGATGCCTATGAGGCGGCACGCAACCTGGGCAACCGGCCCGCAGGAAGGCTGCGCATCAATCTGATGCGCGGCGCGGTGCAGCCCTTGTTCGAGCCGATCATCGCGGGCTTTTGCGAGACCTATCCCGAGATCGAGCTGGAAATCTATGCCGAGGACGCGCTGACCGACCTCAGCGCCAACGGCTTCGATGCCGGGGTGCGCATGGGCGAATCGCTCGACGCCGATGTGATCGCGGTGCGGCTGACCGGCCCCTTCCGCTTCGTCGCGGTCGCGGCGCCCGCCTATCTGGAGAAGCATGGCCGGCCCAGCGAGCCCGAGGAATTGCGCAACCACCGCTGCGTGCGCATGCGGATGGGCAGCGGCGCGCTGATGCCCTGGACCTTCGAGAAGGGGAATCGCGAGTTCGAGGTCGGCGTGAGCGGCCCGGTGATCGTCAACGACTTCACCGCGATGATGGTCGCGGTGAACGCGGGGGTCGCGATGGGCATGACCGCCGAGCCGGTGGTCAAGGCGCAGGTCGCGGCGGGCCAGCTCGAACTGGTGCTCGGCGACTATGCCTGCTCGACATCGGGGCTGTTCCTCTATTATCCCAGCCGCAAGCAGGTGATGCCCAAATTGCGCGCCTTCATCGATTATGTGCGCGACTATCTGCCCGACGATGTGACCGGCTGACCGCGTGCGCACCCGCTTCGTTTGGGCGTGCAAACAAATCCCTTCATCGCGCGCAGAAAAATTGGACTCGCGATTCGCCGCGAAACGCGGCAGCGAGTTGTCAACTAAAGGGGTTGGGATACATTTATGATCGATCTGGCGTCCATCGACATCGCAGCGCTCCTGCCGTTCATCCTGATCGGCTTCGCCGCGCAGCTGGTCGACGGCGCGCTCGGCATGGCGTTCGGGGTGATCTGCAACACCCTGCTCGTCGCGGTGCTCGGCGTGCCGCCAGCCACCGCGTCGGCGCGAATCCACGTCGTCGAGATGTTCACCACCGGCGCCTCGGGGCTGAGCCACCTCTTCCATCGCAACATCGACTGGCCCCTGTTCTGGCGGCTGCTGATCCCCGGGGTGATCGGCGGGGTGCTCGGCGCCTATGTGCTGACCTCGCTGCACGCCGATGTCGTGAAGCCCTTCGTGCTCGGCTATCTGGTGCTGATCGGCGTGTGGCTGCTGATCCGCGGCCTGCTCTATCCGCCCAAGTTCGAGAAGCCCAAGGTCGTCGCCCCGCTCGCGGTGGTCGGCGGCTTCCTCGACGCCGCGGGCGGCGGCGGCTGGGGCCCGGTCGTCACCTCGAACCTGCTCGTCCAGGGCGGCGAGCCGCGCAAGGTCGTCGGCACGGTCAACAGCGTCGAATTCTTCCTCGCGGTGTCGGTGTCGATCGCCTTTATCGCGAACCTCGGCTTCGAGGAAATCCTCGGGCCGACGCTGGGGCTGATCATCGGCGGCGTCGCCGCGGCGCCGCTGGGCGCGATGATGGCCAAGCGCTTCTCGCCCAAGGTGATGCTGGTGATGGTCGGCGTCGTGCTGATCGCGACGAGCACGTTCGGGCTGTACAAGGCGCTGAGCTGAGAAATCGGGTCGTCGCCCCCGCGCAGGCGGGGGCCGCTGGGGCTCCAACCCTCCATCGCCGTGTAAACCGACGGCGGCCCCCGCCTGCGCGGGGGCGACGCTTTATCCCACCCCCTTGGGCTTCGCCGCCGGCCATGCTAGGGGCGCGCGCCATGCTGACGATCAACGGCCTTACCGTGCGCCTGGGCGGGCGCACCATCCTCGACCGCGCGAGCGCGAGCCTGCCCGGCAAGAGCCGGACGGGGCTGATCGGGCGCAACGGCGCGGGCAAGTCGACGCTGATGAAGGTGATGATCGGCAGCCTCGAGGCCGACGAGGGCGGCATCGAAATGCCGCGCAAGACGCGCATCGGCTATATCGCGCAGGAAGCCCCCAGCGGCACCGCGACGCCGTTCGAGACCGTACTCGCCGCCGACACCGAGCGCGCCGAACTGCTCGCGGCGTCGGAGACGGTGACCGACCCCGACCGGCTGGGCGACATCCACGAGCGGCTGATCGCGATCGACGCCTATACCGCGCCGGCGCGCGCGGCGCGTATCCTGATCGGATTGGGCTTCGACGAGGAGATGCAGGGGCGCCCGCTCGACAGCTTCTCGGGCGGGTGGAAGATGCGCGTCGCGCTCGCCGCCCTGCTCTTCTCGAATCCCGACCTGCTGCTGCTCGACGAGCCGTCGAACCACCTCGACCTCGAAGCGACGATGTGGCTCGAGAGTTTCCTCAAATCCTATCCCGGCCAGCTCGTCGTGATCAGCCACGAGCGCGACCTGCTCAACAATGTCGTCGACCATATCCTGCACCTCGAGGGCGGCAAGGTGACACTCTATCCGGGCGGTTACGACGATTTCGAGCGCCAGCGCGCCGAACGCGCGGCGCAGCTCGCCGCCGCCAAGGCCGCGCAGGACGCGCAGCGCGCCAAGCTGCAGGATTATGTCGCGCGCAACAGCGCGCGCGCCTCGACCGCGAAACAGGCGCAGTCGCGCGCCAAGCAGCTCGCCAAGATGCAGCCGATCGCCGCGCTCGCCGAGGATCCGAGCCTGGCGTTCGATTTCCCGAGCCCCGACGAATTGCGCCCGCCGCTGATCACGCTCGACCTCGCGAGCGTCGGCTACACGCCGGGCCAGCCGATCCTGTCGCGGCTCAACCTGCGCATCGACCCCGACGACCGCATCGCGCTGCTGGGGCGCAACGGCAACGGCAAGACGACGCTCGCGCGGCTGCTCGCGGCGCAGCTCGCCCCGATGGACGGCGCGATGGCGGCGACGGGCAAGATGCGCGTCGGCTATTTCACCCAATATCAGGTCGAGGAACTCGATGGCGCCGACACGCCGCTCGGCCATATGACGCGCGTGATGGCGGGCAAGACGCCGGGCGCGGTGCGTGCGCAATTGGGGCGCTTCGGCTTCTCGGGCAACAAGGCCACCACCGAAGTGGGCAAATTGTCGGGCGGCGAACGCGCGCGGCTCGCGCTGGCGCTGATCACGCGCGAGGCGCCGCATCTCCTCATCCTCGACGAGCCGACCAACCACCTCGACGTCGACGCGCGCGAGGCGCTGGTGCAGGCGCTCAACGGTTTCGACGGCGCGGTGATCCTGGTCAGCCACGATCGCCACATGCTCGAACTCACCGCCGACCGGCTGGTGCTCGTCGACAATGGCACCGCGCGCGATTTCGACGGCAGCATGGACGATTATGTCGCCTTCATCCTCGGCAAATCGTCCGAGAAGGAACGTGCGCCGTCGAAGACCGACCGCAAGGGCGACCGCAAGGCCGCCGCCGCGGCGCGCGAAGCCGTGGCGAAGGCGAAGAAGGCGGTGTCGGATGCCGAGGCCGATCTCGCCAAATATCAGGTCGTGCTGACCGCGATCGATCGCGCGATGTTCGATCCGGCGGGGGCGGCGAACGAATATAAGGGGCTGACGATGAGCGAATTGTCGCAGCGTCGCGGCAAGATCGTCGCGGCGCAGGAAACCGCCGAGGCGCGCTGGGTCGAGGCGGGTGAGGCGCTCGAAGCGCTCGAGCGCGAGACCGTCTGATCGATTACCGCCTTTCAATCCGTCATCCCGGCGAAGGCCGGGATCTCATCGTCGCGTTTGGACGCCAGGTCGAGATCCCCGGCCTCCGCCGGGATGACGATTTTGGGGTGATGCCCGCTTTTATGTACTTCGCCGCCGCGCGCGGGCGATCGACACGCTCTGGATCGCTGCCATCAGGAACAGAATCGCCGCGATGAAGCCGCCGAGCGCCGCGACGATATAATAGGTCTGCCGCCCGCCGACCGAATTGGTCGTCATCAGATAATGCGGCGACGCGATCGTCACCCCCTGCTTCTCGAACGCCGCGACGACTTCGGCGGGCAGGCCGTTCTCGACGAGCACGCCCTGCATATGGTCGGCGAGAAAGATGTTGGTGCGCGGCGCCTCGCCGCTGTCCGTGAAGGCATAGCTGGCGCGGTCGATCAGGAAGCGCACCGGCGCATCTTTCGCTGCGCCCTTGGCGACCACGGGAACGTAAATGGTCTGATGGTCGATATCGGCCGAGCGCGAGCGGAAGGCCTCGCCCTGCTGCAGCGCGCGGCCGGTGTCGGGCACCGCGCCCGCGAAGATCGCCGAGCCGGTGGGCGGCGCGGCGGTGCCGAGCCGGGCGAGGTCGACCGTTACCGGCGGGTCCGACGGATCGGGCAGTGTCTGCGACCAGAGATAGGCTCCGCCCGCGACGAGCGTCAGGATGACGCCGCAGAGCAGCATGCCCGTGCGCACGCGGCGCAGGATCGGGACCGGATCGTCGCCCGCAACCAGCGCGGCCTGGTTGAGGAGTTCGCGCTCGCGCAGCACGCGCAAGGACGGGATGGCCAGGATGAAGGCGGGGACGAGCGCGGTCCAGACCTGCTCATAGCCGCCCCATCGTGCGATCTGCCACTCGGCGAGCCAGCGGTAGAGGCCGCTGTAATGGCTATATTCCCACCACGCCCAGCCGGCGACGAGCGCCATCCAGCCGAGCGCGAGCCAGAAACGCAGCGATGATGTTTGCGGCATGTCCCTTGCCCCCTCTGCTTCGATCATCCTACCATAGCCATCGCCCGCCGCGCCGCAGTGATTTGAGCCATAGGGCCGCGCCATGATATCCTGCGCGCCGCGGCCGAGTCCGCGCGCTTGACTCCGGCGACGCAGATCGCGATAATAGTTTCAATTGAAACCAAATGGGAAGATGATCATGGCCGACCTGTTCGATAATCCGCTGGGCCTCGACGGTTTCGAATTCGTCGAATTTTCGGCGCCCGAAAAGGGCATGCTCGAACCCGTGTTCGAGGCGATGGGTTTCGCGATGATCGCGCGCCACCGTTCGAAGGACGTGCAATTGTGGCGCCAGGGCGGGATCAACCTGATCGCCAATTACGAGCCCAAGTCGCCCGCGGCCTATTTCGCCGCCGAGCATGGCCCGTCGGCGTGCGGCATGGGCTGGCGCGTCCGCGATGCCGCCAAGGCTTATGAAGAGGCCGTCGCGCGCGGCGCCGAGCCGGTCGAGGTCACCCCGGGGCCGATGGAACTCCGCCTGCCCGCGATCCGCGGCATCGGCGGCTCGATCATCTATCTGATCGACCGGTATGAAGGGAAAAATGGGGGCGACGACCTTTCGATCTACGACATCGACTTCGTCTATGAGGAAGGCGTCGATCGCCATCCGGTCGGCGCGGGCATGCAGCTGATCGATCACCTGACGCACAATGTCTATGGCGGCCGCATGGCGCATTGGGCGGCCTTCTACGAGCGCATCGCGGGTTTCCGCGAGATCCGCTATTTCGACATCAAGGGCGAATATACCGGGCTGACCTCGAAGGCGATGACCGCCCCCGACGGCAAGATCCGCATTCCGCTCAACGAGGAAGGCGCGGGCGGCAAGGGCCAGATCGAGGAATATCTGCGCGCCTATAATGGCGAGGGCATCCAGCACATCGCCTTCAGCTGCGACGATCTCTACGCCGCCTGGGACAAGCTCAAGGCGCTCGGCAATCCCTTCGCGCCCGCACCGCCGGCGACCTATTACGAGATGCTCGAAGAGCGGCTTCCGGGCCATGGCGAATCGGTCGAGGGCCTCCAGTCGCGCGGCATCCTGCTCGACGGCTCGACCGAACAGGGCGACCCGCGCCTGCTGCTCCAGATCTTCGGCCAGACGGTGATCGGCCCGGTCTTCTTCGAATTCATCCAGCGCAAGAAGGACGAGGGTTTCGGCGAGGGCAATTTCACCGCCTTGTTCAAATCGATGGAAATGGACCAGATTCGCCGCGGCGCGCTGACTGTCGAGGAACCCGCCGAATGACGAGCCCGATCAAATTGGGCGGCGTCCACCACGCCGCCTATCGCTGCAAGGACGCGAAAGAGACGGTCGAATGGTACGAGCGCATGCTCGGCATGACCTACACCACCGCTTTCGCCGAGGATCATGTGCCGTCGACCGGTGAATATGATCCCTATATGCACGTCTTCCTCGAGGCGGGGAACGGCAATATCCTCGCCTTCTTCGAGCTGCCCAACCAGCCGGTCATGGGGCGCGACGAGAATACCCCGGCGTGGGTCCAGCATCTGGCGTTCAAGGTCGGCAGCTTCGACGAGCTGGTCGCGGCAAAGGCGCATCTGGAAAGCGAAGGCGTCGACGTGCTCGGCCCGACGCACCACGGCATCTTCAAGTCGATCTATTTCTTCGACCCCAACGGGCACCGCGTCGAACTCGCGTGCGATATCGGCACCGACGAGCAATATGCCGAGCTGAAACGCGTCGCGCCGCTGATGCTCGAGGAGTGGAGCCAGACGAAGAAGGCGCCGCGGCATGCGGACTGGCTGCACACGATGGCGAACGAATGACTTCCTATCCCCTCCCGCCTGCGGGAGGGGCAGAGAGACTTGGAAACTTGTTTCCTAGTCGCAGCGGGGTGGGCCTTTTACAGCGCGGTCGAGAGCTCGCTTCGCTCGCGCCCACCCCCGACCCCTCCCGCAAGCGGGAGGGGAGAAAACCTACTTCCGATCGAGGCCGATGCTCTCGAGCGTCGCACCGCTGCACTTGTCGGCTTCCTTGCTCTCGCCGTTGCCCGACAGCGCGCCGATCACCAGGAACCCCGCGACCACCGCGACCAGGAAGGCGCCGGTGACCCACACCAGATATTTGTCGATGAACGCCTTGATCGGGGCGCCGAACAGCCGGAACAATATGCCCACCAGCATGAAGGAAAAGGCCCGGCTGGCGAGACTTGCCCACAGGAACGTGAAGAAATTCATGTGGATGAAGCCGGCGGTGATCGTCAGCAGCTTGAACGGGATCGGCGTCGCGCCCTTGATCAATATGATCTCGGCACCGAATTCGCGGAGGTAACAGGCCGCCGGCGGGAAGGCGTCGGTGAGCCCCAGAACGCCGAGCAGCCACAGCCCGACGCTCTCGTAGAGGAAGAAGCCGATCCCGTAACCGAAGATGCCGCCCGCAACCGAGGCGAGCGTGCAGATGATTGCATAGCGCACCGCCTTCTGCGGGTTCGCGAGGCACATCAGGCCGAGCAGCGGGTGCGGCGGGATCGGGAAAAAACTCGCCTCGACGAAGGAGACCAGCGCCAGCCAGAATTCGGCGTGCGGGTGCGCCGATTTCTCCATGGTCCAGTTGTAGAGATTCTGGATCATGGACTTGTTGCGCGGGGTGGCGGTCATGCTGGTCCTTGGCTGCGAGGGGTCAGGCGGGCGCATCTATGCCGGGGGCATGACGGGAAGTCGACAACAAAGCCCCTCCTCTTCAGAGGAGGGGTTGGGGTGGTGGACGCCGGTGAAGGAACACCACCCCGCTGCGACTAAGGCGCAAGCGCCCAAGTCTCGCTGCCCCTCCTCTGAAGAGGAGGGGTGGAAATCTTAGTGCCGGAAATGCCGCATCCCGGTGAAGACCATTGCGAGCCCCGCTTCATTCGCCGCCGCAATCACCTCGTCGTCGCGGATCGAGCCGCCGGGCTGGATCACGCAGGTCGCCCCGGCCTCGACCGCCGCCAGCAGCCCGTCGGCGAAGGGGAAGAAGGCGTCGCTCGCGACCGCGCTGCCGACGGTGCGGGGCTGTGCCCAGCCGTGCGATTCGGCGGCCTCGCGCGCCTTGACCGCAGCGATGCGCGCGCTGTCGCGGCGGTTCATCTGGCCGGCACCGATGCCCGCGGTCGAGCCGCCCTTGGCGTAGACGATCGCGTTCGACTTGATGTGCTTGGCGACGGTCCAAGCGAACAGCGCGTCGGTCAGCTCTTCTTCGGTCGGTTCGCGGTCGGTGACGACCTTGAGGTCGCCGAGGCCGATGCGGCCATTGTCGCGGCTCTGCGCGAGCCAGCCGCCGGCGATCGTCTTGAGCATCAGCCCGCCGCGCGCCGGGTCGGGCAGTTCGCCGGTGAGCAGCAGGCGCAGATTCTTCTTCTTCGCGAACACCGCGCGCGCGTCGGCGTCGGCGTCGGGGGCGCAGACGACCTCGGTGAAGATGGTGCTGATCGCCTCGGCAGTCGCGCCGTCGAGCGGGCGGTTGACCGCGATGATCCCGCCGAAGGCCGAGACATCGTCGCACTTCAGCGCCGCGTCATAGGCCTCGGCGATCGTCGCGCCGCTCGCGACGCCGCACGGGTTGGCGTGTTTGACGATGACGCAGGTCGGCCCCGCCTCGCGGAATTCGGCGACAAGCTCGAGCGCGGCGTCGGCGTCGTTGATATTATTATAGCTGAGCTCCTTGCCCTGGACCTGTTCGGCCTGCGCGATGCCGCGGCCCGCGGGGCCGGCGGGCAGGTAGAGCGCGGCCTTCTGGTGCGGGTTCTCGCCATAGCGCAGCTCGGCCGACAGCTTGGCGGTGAGCGGCAGCGTGTCGGGGAAGAATTTGCCCTGGTCGGCGAAGGCGAACCATTGCGCGATCATGCTGTCATAGGTCGCGGTGTGCGCGAAGGCGGTCGCGGCGAGGCGCTTGCGCAGCGCCAGCGTGGTGGCGCCGCCATTGGCGTCCAGCTCTTCGATGAGTGCGGTGTAATCCTCGGGCTCGGTGACGATGCCGACGAAGGCGTGGTTCTTCGCCGACGAGCGCACCATCGCGGGGCCGCCGATGTCGATATTCTCGATGATCGTGTCGCGGTCGGCGCCGCTCATCACGGTCTGGAGGAAGGGGTAGAGGTTGACGACGACGAGGTCGATCGCGCCGATGCCATGCGCCTCCATCGACGCGACATGCGCGGCGTCGTCGCGGACCGCGAGGATGCCGCCATGGACCGTCGGGTGGAGCGTCTTGACGCGGCCGTCCATCATCTCGGGGAACCCGGTGAGGTCGGAGACGTCGAGGACATTGTGACCCGCCTCGCGCAGCGCCTTCGCGGTGCCGCCGGTCGAGACCAGCTCGACGCCATGGTTGACGAGCGCGGCGGCAAGCTCGGTCAGCCCCGCCTTGTCGCTGACTGAGAGGAGCGCGCGGCGGACGGGAATCAGGTCGGTCATGGGAAGGGGCGGCCTTTGCAGGGATGGAAAAGACGCGGCCCCCCTAGGCGGGTGGCGGCCTCAGGGCAAGTTTTGAAGGGTTCACGCGGAGGCGCGGAGACGCGGAGAAGAAAAGGAAGAAGGATTCTCGCGCAGAGGCGCAGAGGACGCCGAGAAAAGAAGAATAAGGGCGGCAAAGCCGCCAATCTTTCCTTCTCCGCGCCTCCGCGCCTCCGCGTGAACAGAATCTCTGCGCCCTCTGCGCCTCTGCGCGAATCTTCCGAAAGCCCTACAGCCCCAACGCCGCCGCGATCTCGTCCCAGCGGACGAGCTTGAAATTCTGCGCCTTGGGCGCGTTGTCGCCGTCCTGCGCCAAGAAGATGCCGTCGGGGTAGGCGGCGCCGAAATTGCCCGCGACCGCTTCGATGCCGTCGGTCTCGCTCGTCGCGCCGAATGCGCCCGCGGTTACCGCGAAGCGGCCGACATAGTCCATCGAGGGCAGCTTGAAGACCGCATAGGCGTTGTCGCCCTGCGACGAGGCGAGCAGGTAGCGCTGGCCCTTGTGATCGATCGTCGCGAGCCCCTCGACGTCGGCGACGAGGCGCTGGTTGTCGATCCGCGCGACGAGGCTGGCGCTGTTCCGTGTCAGTCGCCAGATGCCCGCGTCTTCCTCGCCCACATAGAGCGTGTCGTCGTCGAAGACGCAGCCCTCTGCCTGCGTGGGGACCTTGGCTTCCCAGTCGACCGCGAAGGTCGGCGCGGCGCCGTCGATCGTCAGCGGACCGACGCGTACCGTGCCGTCCTTGATGATCAGCGCCGCGACCAGCGGCTCGCCAGGCCCGGTCTTCTTGAGGCAGAAGCCATAGGCCTCGCCCGTCCCCGCCGCGGCGCGGCCGAGCGGGGTGAGCGAGGGTTTGTCGGGGTCGAGGCGGAAGAGCGCGATATGCGCGTTGACGCCGTCGTTGCGGTCGCTCGCGGCGACGATATTGCCGACGACGTCGACATTGTTGACGAGCCCGCCCTTGATGAAGGCGATGTCCTTGCCGCTGAGGTCATAGACGTGGATGCCCGCCTTCTTGTCGGTCGCGACGATCAGCGCGCGATTGGGGTTCGCGGGATCGACCCAGATCGCCGGGTCGTCGGCGGCGTCGGCGCGGCCGGTGCCGACCGGGTCGGTCTCGCCGCTCGCGGTCACCGGGACCGGCGGCAGGCCGAAGAAGACGGGCTCCTTGGCGCCGCAACCGGCGAGCGCGGAGGCGAGGCCGAAGGCGGCGAAATATTTCACGGTCTTGGTCATGTCATTTCCCCGATGCGACGCAGGCCCCACCGTCGGGTCCGACCTCGCCCGAACAGCGCCGCGTGGCAAGCGTCGGTTCGGCGAGTTCGGACAGGCGATTGCCCTGGTCGGTGCGTGTGAGGTCGAAACCGTCGTAGAGCTTGCCCGACGCGGTGAAGGTGCGGAACTTGATGCGCTGGGGCTCGACGTCGACGATCTGGTAGAGCTCGGTCGCCTCGGCGACCTTGTCGGGCTGCCACGGCGTGCGTTCGTTGAGGCGATACATCTTCGACCCCGTGACCGAGACCAGATAGACCGGCCCCTGCACCATGCCGTCGGCGCGCGCCCTGGCGCTCGCCTCGCGGCCCGCTTCCCAAGTCAGGCGGCTGTAGCAATGGTCGTGGCCCTGCAGCACCAGGTCGACCTTGCGCTTTTCGAACACCGGCTTCCACGCCGCCTTGATCTCGGGCGTGTCGTTCGGGCGCGCGCAGGTGAAGACGGGCTGATGGAAGAGCACGACGTTCCAGTTCGCCTTCGACGACGCGAGCGTCCGGTCGAGCCAGTCGGTCTGCGCCTGCATCGAGCCGAGGTCGATCGCGGCGGTGCCGTCGAGGATGATGAAGCGCACCCCTTGATAATCGACATAATAGGTCGTCGCCTCGACCGGCTTCGCGCCATTGTTCGGCAGTGCGAACTGCGCGGGCCAATAGGGGCCGAGGCGGCGGCTTTCGGTTCCGTCGGGCTTGATCGTGTCGACATATTCGTGGTTGCCCGTCGCGGGCAGCTGCGGGACGATCGCGTAGTTATAGCCGCCGGCCTGGTTCCACTCGCCCCATTCGTCGTCATGGTCGAGGTCGTCGCGCTGGCCGACGAGGTCGCCGGCGTGGACGACGAGGCGGATGTCGCCGTTCGCATGAAAGGCCTGCCGGATCACGCGGCTGGCATAGGTCAATATGCCGTTCTGGATGTCGCCGAGGTAGAGGAAGCGGAAGGGCTCGTCGGCCGCGGCGGCGGTGCGGAACTGATACCATTCGCTCCACCCCGCGGCGCCCTTGACGCGGTAGCTGTAGACGGTGTCGGGGGACAGCCCCTCGAAACGCACCTGGTGATAGAGCGCGCGGCCATAGCTGCTGTCGACGGGATAGGATTTGCCGGTGACCAGCTTCGCCTTCTCGCCGAGCGTCGGGCCGTCGACCGACGGCGCGATCTCGGCCTCCGCCGTCGCCTGCGCGGGGTCGGTGCGGAACGCCACCGCCATTTCGCGCGCGGGGTCGGCGCCCGCGGTCAGCACGATGCGGTCGGCGAGATTTTTGGGCGCATAGGGCAACCCGGCCGAGCGCGGCATGGGCTGACCGTCCTCGGTCCGCGTGACGATGGGAAAGCCGGCGGTCGCGGGCTCCGCCGCCAGCGCGGACGTGGAAGCCATCGCCGCGGCACCTAACGCCAGCGAAATCAACAGCTTGTCCGTGCCGCGTGCGACCATGGCGATTTTCCCCGTTCCAGACGCGCCCTGCGCGATTGGCCGCGCGCCCTTTCAGCAAAGCGGCGCGGCGTCAATCCCACAATATTTCCGTCACTTAACTGTCATCAAAGCGTCATTCGCCTCGCCGCAAACTGTCACAGACCGCCCCTAGAGGCCCGGCAACCACAAAGGGGGTCTGTCCATCATGATTCGTAAAATCAGCCTGCAATCCGCCGCCGCGCTCGCGCTTGCCACCGCGATGATCGCCGCCCCCGCCGCCGCGCAGGACGCGCCGCTGCCCGTCGATGAAAGTAGCGACGGCACGATCACCAGCGCGCAGGACATCGTCGTGCTCGGCACGATCGGCTATCGCAACCGCAGCGACGACGTCGCCGAGCCCGTGCTCACCTATGACAGCGAATTCTTTCAGCGCTTCGAGCCGCTGACCGCGGGCGACGCGCTGAAGCGCGTGCCGTCGGTGACCTTCCTGTCGGACGTCATCGAAAGCGACGGCGCGCGGCTGCGCGGCCTGCCCCCGGGCTATACGCAGATCCTGATCAACGGCGAGAAGGTGCCGGGGTCGAACGCCGACCGCAGCTTCTTTCTCGACCGCATCCCCGCCGAACTGATCGACCGCGTCGAGATCGTCCGTTCCTCGTCGGCGCGCCGCACCGGCGACGCGGTCGCGGGCACGCTCAACATCAAGCTGCGCGACGGTTACGAGCTCGACGGCGGCTATCTGCGCGCGGGCGGCCTCTATTTCGACGACAAGGAACTGGAACCCAGCGTCGGCGGCGTTTTCGGCGGGGCGCTTGGCCCGGGCCGCTTCCTGATCGGCGCCAATTTCCAGGGGCGGCACAATCCGAAGAAGAAATTCTCGCTCCGCTATGGCGATTCGCCGGAGAACAACCCGAATTTCGCCACCGACGATTTCGACAATCGCGAAGACCAGCGCGACACCCGCGACGGCAAGGATTATTCGTTCAACGCAACCTATGACATCAAGGGCGACACGACCGATGTCTCGATCAACGGCTTTTACGTTCACACCGACCGCACCGAGACCGAGCGTAGCTTCGAATATAACGACCCGACCGCGATCAACGGTCCGGTCCGCGCGACCCCGCCGGGCAATCTGACCGTCGACAATGCCAATGTCGCGAAGATCAACCAGGACAATTACAGCGTCAACGCGAAGCTCGCGCATCGCTGGTCGCTCGGGGAAACGAGCATCAAGGTCGGCCTGTCCGAGTTCGACGAAGACCGGTTCGAGACCGAATATGAGGTCGAGTTCGACCGCGCCCGCCCGCGCTTCACCGGCGACCAGACGCTGAGCGCGATCACCGACAAGGAATTGTCGGTGAAGCTGGAGCATGAGTTCAAGCTGGGCGAGGACACCAAGCTGATCTTCGGCGGTTTCTGGCAGGACAAGGATCGTTCGACGGCGATCCTCGAAGCGCCGCGCGACCGCTACGACCTGACCGTCGCCGATCGCCAGGGCTATGACCAGTTCAGCCGCAACCCGACCGAATTCGTCCGCACCTTCGGCGCCTTCGCGCCCGCGACCGGCGGGCTGAACAGCATCGAGGAAAAAAGGCTCGACGGTTTCGTCGTGCTCGAAGGCAAGACGGACAATTTTGCGTGGGAAGCCGGCGTCCGCTACGAGACGACAGACCTCACCATCGACGACCTGACCCCGCCGGGCGCGCGCTTCACCAATGATTACGAGGAGTTCCTGCCGTCGGCGTCGTTCAAGTTCGACATCGGCAGCGGCGGTCGCATCACCGGTTCGGTCGCGCGCACCAGCCGCCGCCCGGAGTTCAACTTCTTGTCGCCCGCGCTGCTCGAGGCCGAATATGGCGACAACGACCTGCTCGGCAATCCGCTGCTCGACCCCGAAACCGCGTGGGGCTTCGACCTCGGCTACGAACAGCGCATCGGCCGTTCGGGCATCGCGGGGGTCAATGTCTTCTATCGCAAGGTCAATGACCTCATCGAGTTGACCAACACCGGCGACGAAGGGTCGGAAGGCGATGGCACCTTCGTCTTCCAGCCGCAGAATGTCGGTAACGGCAAGGTTTACGGCATCGAGTTCGATCTTTCGACCGACCTCGGCTTCATCGGCCTGCCCGATACCGGCATCTTCGGCAACGTCTCGTTCCTCGACAGCGAGATCACCGACCTGTTCGGCGAGCGCCGCTTCAACGGCCAGTCGGACTATGTCTACAATGTCGGCTTCATCCAGGACATCAAGTCCTTCGGCGCGGCCTTCGGCGCGACCTATCGCAAGCAGGGCGGCGCGTTCGACCGCGTGATCGGCGAGGAGGTGTTCACCACCTATGGCGCCGACCTCGAAATCTTCGTCGAAAAGCGTTTCGGCAAGAAGTTCACGATCCGCGCGGTGGGATCGAACCTGCTGAACGGCGCGAAGCGCGAGACGTTCAACAAGTTCACCACGGTCGAAGACCAGCTCGATCGCAGCTTCGACGAATATGAGCTCGAAAGCGAAAAGGCGGGTCCGGTGTTCCAGATCATGGCGCGCTACGCCTTCTGAGTTTGCGGCGGCCGGCGCCCAGTCCCTGGGGCGCCGGTTGCCGGCCTGGATGGAACGGATAGTCCATTCACCGTCACCCCGGGTCGAGTCCGGGGTGACGTGTTTTGGGAGGGCCGATCCCGGCTCCCGCCGTCAGCCGATATGCTTGAAGATCCAGCCGATGCTCGCGCCGCCCGCGGGGGCGGTGCCGGTGACGACGAGCTGCTCGCAGGGGTGCGGGCGGCCGTCGCCGTCGACCCACAGGCTCTCCTCGACCGCGAGCGCGCCTTCGCTGGTGCGGAACTGCCACAGCGGCCCGCCCTGGATGCGCAGCAGCGCGCCCAATTTGTCGGCGGTCATGCTCGCCTGCAACATCGGACCGAGGTGGAAGCGCAGCACGAATGACTTGTCGCCCTTGCGCCGGCTGCGCGGGGCGGGAAGCAGCTGGTCCTCGCCGCGCAGCTCGCGGCCGTTGGGCGAGAGGATCAACAGGCGGCGGTGGATCAGCCCGTGGCGGCGCGCATAGCCGTCGTGGCTCATCTCGAGCCGGCTGCCCTGCGGCGTCTCGTGGCGGTCGAGCTCGACCTCGGTCACGCCCTTGCCGAGCGCGCCGCTGGCGAGGATCGCGGTCGAATTGCTGTCGGCGATGGTCAAGGTCGAATGCGCCGCGGTGGTGCGCAAGCCGCGTGCCAGCTCCTCGGGGATCGTCGCGCCCGAGAGCGCGGCGCCGCCGCAATTGACGATGATCCGGTCGGCACCGTCGCTGAGCTCGAACGCCAAGGTGGACGCGCAGCCCGCCTCGGTCACGCGGGCGATGGGGGGCGGTGCGGCGTCGGCGAGCAGCACGACCTTGTTCGCGACGAGTCGCTGATACCCCCAGTCGCGCGCCTGCTTGAGCGGGCGGGTGCGCACGCCGCTCGCGGTCACGATCGCGCGGATATGCTCGGCCGAGGTCGCGCCGCTGCCCTGCCAGCTGCCCATGCCGCCGTCGGCGTGGACGAGGCCCAATAGGGCAGGAACGGCGCGCGCGAGCACTTCCTGGACGAAGGGCGGCACCTCCATGCGGCGCATGTCGTAGATGCGCGCGAGCATCGCCAGCGCCATGATCGCGTCGAGCTGCGCCTGCGGCGAGCGCGCGATATTGCCGCCGTCGGCGTAAAAGCTCGTCTCGAGCACCTTGCGCAGCCCCGCCTCGCCGAACACCTGCCGCGGCTCGCCGCCGGGCATCAGCAGCGACGCGGCGACGATGCCGGTCCAGGCGACGAGCTGGCCGACGCCCGGCCGCGTCTTGTCGGCGACGCGGTCGAGGTGGCGCGCCGCGCGCGCAAGATGGTTGAGCACCGCCGAGCGATAGATGAGGTCGCTCGACGAGAGAATCAGCGGCGCGTGGAACGCCCAATAGAGGATGCGCCAGCCGGCATTGTCGGCGCGCCACGCGGGCTCGCTCACCGTCTCGCCATGCGCGGCGAGCCAATTGCGCACCATCGCCTCGGCGATCGGCGCGCCGTCGGCGCGGCTGCCCGTCGCGGCGAGGTCGCGCAGCCAGGCGAAGCTGTGGAGATAATCGGCGAAGGCGGGCGCGACGTTCAGATCCGCGAAATCGCATTCGCCGAGCGGCAGCTTGAGCCCGCGGTGGAGGAAATGGCCGGCGCGGATCGCGGTACCCGCGCGCGTGTCGCCGGGCACCGGATCGTCGGGCACGCCGAGCAGCTTCAGCGGGAAACGCCCCTTCAGCCGGAAGGCGTGGAGCGGCGTGCGCCAGGTCAGCCGCGTGATATGGTTGGCGATGCGGTCGCCGAGCGACAGGCCCTTCTCCGCGGGCAGCCGGATCAGCCTTTTGCCCGGCTCGATCGTGTCGTCGATGTCGGTGCCGATATCGGGGGCGTCGGGCGCTGTGGTCACGGGGCGCACCGCCATGCCTCAGGCGTCGCCGCGCAGCCGCCGGATATTGTCGGCGTAAGCGTCGGGTCCGCCCTTGAAGGTCGCGGTCCCCGCGACGAGCACGTCGGCGCCCGCCGCCATCGCGAGCGGCGCGGTACCCGCGTCGATGCCGCCGTCGACCTCGAGCCTTATGTCGCGGCCCGATTTCTCGATCATCTTCCTGACCGCCTCGATCTTCCGGAGCTGGCTCGAGATGAAGCTCTGCCCGCCGAAGCCGGGGTTGACGCTCATGATGAGGACCAGGTCGATGTCGTCGATGAGGTAATCGAGCATCTTCGCCGGGGTCGCGGGGTTGAGCGACACGCCCGCCTGCTTGCCGAGCGACTTGATGTGCTGGACGGTGCGGTGGATGTGCGGCCCGGCTTCCGGATGGACGGTGATGATGTCGGCCCCCGCCGCGGCGAAGGCGTCGAGGAAATGGTCGACGGGCGAGATCATCAGATGCACGTCGAAGGGCAGGGTCGAATGCGGGCGCAGCGCCTTCACCACCGCGGGGCCGATCGTCAGGTTCGGCACATAATGGCCGTCCATCACGTCGATATGCACCCAGTCGGCCCCCGCACTCTCGATCGCGCGCACTTCCTCGCCGAGCTTCGCGAAGTCGGCGCTGAGGATCGAAGGGGCGATGCGGACGGGGGGCGGGGTGGCGGACATGGGGATCGGCCTTAACCGCCTACCGATGGTG